>CAMLYF010000009.1:0-85742 GCA_946491795.1 uncultured Lachnoclostridium sp.
AGGTTTTACAAGGCCTGCGAACGTATTTTTAATTATTCAACTGTCAAACTCCCGGCTTTGAGACCTTCTTCTGCGATCTGCTCATCGCTCTTTCCTGCCAGATCCACATTCCATACATTGACAGCAAAGCGTTTGAACTTCGCCAGTCCATATGGCATGATATAACGGTAATAAGGCAGGGAAACCGCTGCCAGCGTCATGCCGTGGGTTGCATTGGTATAAGCACCTACAGACTGCCCGATCATGTGAACCATCCAGTCCGTGGATTTTCCGCGGGAAACTAAGGTATTCAGCGCCCATGTAGCAGTCCACATGATGTTGCTCCGGGCCTCATAATTCTGCGGATCTTTATTGGCGATCCGGCTGGAATGAAGGAGGGAGCGCAGCAGGCCTTCACTGATATAATCGCTGGTATTGTCGTCCTCTCCGGAAAAATACTGCTCACAGATATGATTAAAAATATCATAAATTCCTGCTGCCATCTGATAATGAGGCAGTGTCAGCGTATACTTCGGATTCAGGATAGAAAACCGGGGCATGATTTCTCGTCTGCGAAGACATGGCCGATCTTCAGCTTTGACTCATGGTTTGTGATAACCGCTCCCGCGTTCATCTCTGATCCGGTTCCCACCATCGTCAGAACACATCCCACCGGCAGGGTCTCGCAGTCCGGTTCTTCAAAGCGGAGATAATACTTCTCCCACGGATCCTCCTCACAGTTTACAGAAACCGATACTGCCTTCGCATAATCGCAGACAGAGCCGCCGCCTACGGCAAGAAGAAAGTCTGCGTGATGATTTCTTGCGATCTCTACGCCTTCATACAGCTTCTCAAGAGTCGGATTTGGCATTACACCGGAGATCTCCGCTACATTTTTCCCATTGTCTTTCAGGATCCGGCATACGTCGTCATAGATCCCGTTCTTTTTGATGGAACCGCCGCCGTAGATCAAAACTACATTGTCTCCGTATTTCGGAAGTTCCGTATTTAAGTAATTCAGTGAATCCTCTCCAAAATAAAGTTTCGTCGGATTACAGTATTCAAAATTCCCAAGCATTTTTATTTTCAGCTCCTTTTCTGTTATCTTTTTCTGTAATTATTGTATAGCGGAGAAGATTATATTTCAAATATTTATAATTAATCATTTTGTATAGTTATTTTTTATAGTGCATCTCCTGTTGCCCACCTCTGTACTGATCCGTCTTATACGTCTTCTATCATTTTAATTCAAGTTCAAACCCGTAACAGCTCTTTTTAAATCCGTATTTCTCATAAAATCTGTGCGCCTGCTCTCTTGGGAATCCGGAGTCCAGTATCACAGCTTTGCACCGTTCCCGGCGGGCCAGCTGCAGGGCATGATCCACCAGTGCTCTGCCGTATCCTTTTCCCCGATCTTTTTCATTTGTTATGAGACTGGATATATAACAGGTTCTGCCGGACATCCAGAACGTGTCAAAATAATCTCCGTGGCAGAATCCTTTATACTCTCCCTCATCCAGAACAAAGAAGGCAAAAGAATTCTCTTCCCGGATCACCCGCTCATAAACCCTTCGGATTTCCTCTTTATCGTAAGTATTATATGTCCAGAGAGCCTGTATATATTGAAACGCCGTTTCAAAGTCTTCCGTTACCGCTGTTCTGAATTTCATTTTTCTCCTCCTGTTCTTCTGTCCGATACATTTTATCATGATAATATGAATTTGCCGTGTAGAGGGCCGCTGCCGGATTATGTCCGGTGACCCGGTCTTTCGTGACAAGCGTTGTAACAATGGCGTCTGAATATTTATAAAACAGGCTGTCGTGTCCCACACAGAGGCCCATTACGATATTCATATCTGTCTTTTCTTTGTTCAGCAGCTCTGCCTGAAGAATCGGATTGCAGGAATTCACTCCGATTTCACAGCATTTTTCATCAATGCCCATCTCCGGCTTGGGAACTGCTCCGGCTTTACAAGCGATTCCATAGACTTCAAAACCATGGGAACGTATGATATCCGTGAGAATCCTCGTCTCACGGATCAGACCGACACAGGTAGCGATCCCGATCTTATGAAATCCCATCCGGGATGCAAATTCAATGGTCTCCCGCACACGGCACCATCTCAGATATCCTTCATATTCCACTTTCGCCGCAGTCTGCACAGCTCAAACGTCTCGTACTCATAATATTCTCCTCTCTCTGATTCTGTTTTTAACTGACAATGCGGGCCGCCACATCACATGACGGCCCGCATACTCTATTCGTTTATTTCTTTCTTTACATTGCGGCGCGGTAAATCTCTGCAATCTCTTCCTCAGTGAATACCACCGGGTTATTCGCCACGCCTGCCGCGGAAACTTTCATACAGTTCTCAGCCATCCAAGGAATATCTTTCTCTTCCAGTCCCAGATCAGACAGGGTACAGGTAAGATCCAGATCCTTAAGGAGCATACGGATCGCAGGTGCACAGTCTTCCGCAGTAATTCCTCCGAAGATTCTCGCAATCTTCGCAAATTTAAAATGACTGCCTTTCTGTGAAGCCTCGATCACCGCAGGCGTAAGCGCTGCCAGTCCCTGCCCGTGAACGATATCTTTAAGTCCGCTTGCCGGATGTTCCATTCCGTGAGCCAGCGTAACTCCCGCCGTATTGATCACCATACCACCAATGGTACTTGCAAGAGTAAGTTTCTCCCATGCTCTTTTGTCCCCTTCGCCCCGGTAAACCTTTACAAGATTGTGAGCGATCAGGTTCATTGCATATTCACAGAGCGCGTCTGTAAACGGCTGAGCGATCTTTGAAGTATATGCCTCCATACAATGACACAGCGCGTCAAATCCGACAGACGCCAGTACCTTTTTCGGCATGGTCATCATGCACTCCGGATCTACAATGGATACCTTCGGAACAATTGCATTGCATCGGAGAGATTTTTTGTCTCCATTCTCGGGATTGGTGAGAACCGCAAACCCGTTACCTTCCGATCCGGTTCCGCATGTAGTGGGGATCAGGATGAGCGGCAGGGCTTTATCGCTGGTCAGCCGGTTGAAAATATAGTCATTGATATTTCCCGAATTTACAGCCAGGAACGCAATCGCTTTCGCGCAGTCCATAACGCTTCCTCCGCCGATGGCAAGAATCACGTCGCATCCGTGCTCTTTTGCATATGCCGCTCCTTCCTCAGCTGTAGTTGTCAGCGGATTCTGGGTTACTTTGTCAAAGAGCAGATGGGTCATGCCCGCCGCATCCAGACTGGCCGCTACCCTGTCATAGAGTCCGGACTTCTTCGCACTGCTGCGTCCGGTAACAATCAGGGCATTCTTTCCATATGGTTTTGCAAAGCTGCCGGCCTGATCCACTTTTCCGCATCCGAACTCAATATTTACCGGAAGGTAATAAGAAAAGACCGTATCTGCTTCCGCTTCGGCTGCCACTTCTTTGCTCTTCGCAATGGAAACAGCTGCTGCCACAGCACCTTCGTCTTTTTTCTCTTCTATTTCATCCTCATCAACAATGTCTACAAGAGTAGCGAATTTTTCTTTATATTTCAGTTTACAGATGATGAAGAATACAACTCCGAGCAGGGACCATCCGCCGACCATTACCCATTCCTGAGGCACCAGTGAGCATCCGGAATTCGGGATAATATACATGGCTACCATAAAACCGGACATGATCACTGCGATTACGCCCACGATTTTATAATGTTTTACCTTATACGGTCTCTTCAGTTCCGGTTCTTTTGAACGCAGGATGATGAAGGAAAGCGCCACCATGCAGTATGCAAGACAGCATCCGAAGTTTCCTGCATCCACCACCCATACAAGCATCTGTCTGCCGAAGAAAGGCGCGAGTACGGATAATGCTCCGATCAGGTAAAGGGCAACGGTAGGAGTTTTATACTTTTTGTGAAGAGTGGCAAATACTTTCGGGATCATATAGGATTCCGCCATAGAATACATAGCGCGGCTTCCTCCGATCAGGAAGGAGTTCCAGCTTGTAATGATTCCGCACATACCTCCGATGATCAGCACTCTTGACATCATCTCGCTGCCGAAAGCTTTCGCCATGGCGTCGGCTGTCACCAACCCTGTTCCCGCCTGGGAAGCTGCAATATCCGACGGGCTCATGACATAGCCTACTCCGAAAATCACAAGACCATAGAACGCGACTGCAAGAAGGATGGAAAGGATCATGATACCGCCGATCTTTTTCAACGGAACGCTGATTTCTTCCGCAGCCTGCGGGATTACATCAAAGCCGATAAAGAAGAACGGCGTCAGGGCTGCAACCCCGAATACGTTTCGTGCCATCGTCCCGGTAGTATCTCCGACAAAAAGCTGATTCTCCATATTTGACATATCCCCGCTGAACAGAGAAGCCACCACCAGAAGAATGCCCACCACTCCGATTATGACAGTCAGGACTGTCTGCAGAAGGGCTGCGGTCTTTGCGCCTCTTATATTGATATAAGTAATAAAGACTGCCACAATTACCGCAACAGCAACCCACGATGCATAAATATCAAATCCCGCTACCGTATACATGTATCCCTGAAGGAAATTCGGATAAATATATGTAATAATCGTAGGAAGCGCGCAGGCTTCAAAACACACAACGCTGACATACCCAAGGACAATGGCCCATGTGCAGATATATGAGCCGATCGGTCCCATGGCGCGGAAACTGAATACATGTTCTCCGCCGCACTGGGGAAGAGCAGCCGTAAGCTCCGCATAGGTAAGTCCTACAAAGAAAATCATAATACCACCGATCACAAACCCGAGGATTGCGCCGATTACGCCACCTGTTTTGATCCAGTCTCCGGTAGATACGACCCAGCCCCATCCGATCATGGCGCCGAACGCGATTACAAGGATATCCCAGGCGCTGAACACTTTATTAAATTCTGACTTTTTCTTATTTTCCATCTGTGTCCACCCCTTTCTTCCTACATGTCCTCAAATCTGAGATCAATAAACTGCATAATATACTTTGCCGTCTTTTCCAGTCCGAGAACACTGCTGTCAACCAGCAGATGACGGTTGTGTCTGTCTCCCCGGTATGTTCCTGTGAGATACTTATATCTGGCATGGAGCATGTCGTCATTGTATTTCACAAGGTCCCGGGCCTCTTTCTCTTTTATATGCTTCTGTTCCATGATGTGACGGATCCTGTACTCCTCCGGCGCATAAACGAAAACGTTCAGGCAGTCGTCCCGGTCTTTCAGGACATAATCGCTGCATCGTCCGATGATCAGACAGGACGATTTATCTGCGAACTTCCGTATTACATCAAATTGCGCGGCAATGACCCGGTTCGTCAGGTTTGCGTATCTGGGACCCAGATTTGTGTCAAACTCATATCTGACCTTGTCTCCGGTGTCCGCTTTCTCCACCAGTTCCCTGTCTACGCCCAGTTCATCCACAACTTTATCTATAAGATCTCTGTCATAGAATTCAATTCCCAGAGAATCGGCGATCATCCGGCCGATATCCGGTCCCCCGCTGCCGTACTCGCAGCCCAGCGTTATTACAAAATGGCTCATCTGTCATTCTCCTTCCTTGTGTTACCAGTCTGTGTTCGCGGATCTGCTTACTGCGCTTCCACGGTTTCTTTCAGAATGGCAAACGCCTTGTCACAGTCCTCTTTTGTCAGGATCAGCGGCGGAACCATACGGATAATGCTGCTTCCGATTGCAGTTACGAGAAGCTTTCTGTCAAAGCATCCGTGCTTGATTTCCACTGCGTTAACTGTATCGTCAAATTCAACACCTACAAGCAGTCCCTGTCCTCTGACTTCTTTTACATGAGGAAGTTTTTTCAGCTCTTCCATAAAATAAGCACCCATCTCTTTTGCGTTTCCGGCCAGGTCTCTGCTCAGAAGCTCGTCAATCTCTGCAAGTGACGCTGCACAGCTTACCGGGCTTCCGCCGAATGTAGATCCATGGGTTCCCGGAGTAAACGCTGCCGCCACTTCTGCTGTAGCGCAGATCGCTCCGATCGGCATTCCGCCTCCCATGGCCTTTGCCATAGATACGATATCCGGCTTGATCCCGTAATTCATATAGGACATGACTGCTCCGGTTCTGCACCATCCGGTCTGCACTTCGTCAAGGAGCAGCAGCATGCCTCTCTCATCGCACAGTTTCCGGAGTCCCTGCATGAATTCCTGTGTTGCCGGGTGCACGCCGCCTTCTCCCTGTACCGGCTCTATCATGATCGCAATGGTATCCTCTGTGCATGCCTCCTCAAATGCTTTCAGATCATTGAAAGGCGCGTAGCTGAATCCCGGTGTCATATCACCGAAGCCCACCTGACATGCATTGTCCGGCTGTCCTGTGGCGCTCATGGATCCGAAGGTACGTCCGTGGAAGGATTCTTTTGCTGTCACGATATTGTACCTGTGAGGGCCGTATTTCTCCACTCCGTACTTTCTCGCCATTTTGATCATGGCCTCATTTGCCTCGGTTCCGGAGTTCTGGAAGAAGATCTTGTCCATATCCAGTGTGGTACATATCTTTTCCGCCAGAAGAGCCTGGGGAATCGTGTACGGATAATTAAAGGTGTGCATGATATCGCCCACCTGATCTTTCACGGCTGCCACAACTTTCTCATTGCAGTTTCCGGCAGAGTTCACGGCGATTCCTGCGTAAAAATCAAGATAAGGAGTTCCGTTTTCATCATAGAGGTACATTCCCTTTGCCGTCTCCGCCAGAAAATCGAAACGCTCGTATGTCTCGATCATATATTTGTTTACCTTGTCCTTGATATCCTGTACTGTTAAACCTGTGTCTTTTAATCTCATAGCGATCTCCCTTCCTGGAAAAACAAAAAGGCGAAGACGCTCATTAAAACAAGCGCCTTCGCCTTTCATTTTTCATTCAATATATTGTACATTTATAACATTATCACGGAAGTTGATTTATGTCAATATCTTTTCTTCAGATATCTATTTTTTATAAAATGTCACGTATTTTCACGTTTTTTTAATGTTTTTTGTTATCAATCTTTAATTTCATAATCAAGAAAAGTACTATTTAGAATTCTTTTGTGCATTATATTATACATTTTAATGTTGATCTATAAACACACACAGGAAGCTTACTTTCTCCGTCCCTTCATTGATATAACTGTGCATCTGGTCAGTCTCAAACCTCAGAATATCCTCCTTTGTCAGGCAGTGTCTTTCGTCGCCGCACTGTATGACCAGCTCGCCTTCGGATACGGAGATATATTCCATGGTTTTCTCGCCATGTCCGCCGCTCTCATATGTATGTCCCGGTTCGATTTCAATCCGGTAGATCTCCAGGATCTGATTGTCCTCGTAAGGGAAGCAGGTCCAGACTTTATATCTGCCTTCTACCTCTTTCGTAGGAACCATATCCTTAACCCGGACCCGGCTGCTGCTAAGAGGAGGCGGTCCCAGCAGTTCTTCTACTTTTACACGCAGTCCGCTGGAAATCTTACCCAGAACGCCGAGAGAGGGATTGGCCCTGTCTTTTTCAATCTGCGCAAGCATACTCTTGCTCACGCCGGTCTGCTCTGCGACCAGATCCAGACTCATCCCTCTCGACCTGCGGATCCTTTTAAGATTAACAGCAACATTGTGCGATAAATAATCCATCCCTTCTCTCCTTCCCGACTGCATAGTCTTCCTGCAGCTCTTTTTACATAAGAGTTTCCGGGATTATTATAAATCCGCTAAATAGACATTTCAACGGCTTTTTCAAAGATGTCAAGACCTGCTTCAAGCTGCTCGTCGGTGATGACAAGCGGCGCAAGAAAACGGATGACATTGTGGTATGTGCCGGCGCCCTCCACGATCAGTCCCATGGACGCACAGGCCTGGATTACTGCCGATGTCAGCTCCGGAGCAGGCTCTTTTGTAACCTTATCCTTCACAAACTCAATGCCTACCATAGCCCCAAGACCGCGGACGTCTCCGATCACCGGATATTTTTCCATCATCGCCTGATATCTCGCCATAACCTTTTCTCCGATCTGACAGGATCTCTCGGCAAGATGATCCCGTTCCATGATTTCGATGGTCTTGAGCGCCGCCGCGCACGCCAGAGGATTGCCGCAGAATGTTCCTCCGATCGTCCCGGGCGCAACAGATTCCATGATCTCTTCACCTGCAACGATTGCAGAGAGCGGGATTCCGGCTGCAATTGATTTTGCCGTTGCCAGGATATCCGGCATGACCCCTGCTTCTTTCCAGTATTCCGTTGCAAACATCCGTCCGGTCCTGCAGAATCCGCTCTGCACTTCATCCGCGATCAGAAGAATACCGTACTTATCGCAGACTTCCCTTACCGCTTTTACCCACTCAATAGGCGCCGGAATAAATCCGCCCTCGCCCTGCAGCGGTTCCACTACGATTGCCGCGATGGTATCCGGCGCGCCACATTCTTCGAAAACATTCTCAATGGACTGCATATAATAGTCCAGCGCTTTTTCCTGCGGCATGCCTTCCGGATTGCGGTAATAGTACGGGAATCTTGCGCGGAACACTCCTGTAGCCAGAGGGCCGAGTCCTGTTGTATATGCTTTCTTGGATGTCATGGTCATCGTCAGCAGGGTTCTTCCATGAAAAGCGCCCGAAAATACAATAATGTTCGGTCTTCCTGTATACGCCTTGGCCACTTTGACCGCGTTTTCATCTGCCTCCGCGCCGCTGTTTGCGAAGAATACCTTTTTCTTTTCTCCTTTTACCGGTGTGATCTGCGCCAGCTTCTCCGCAAGGGCCACATACCCCTCGTGGGTTACTATATTAAACATTCCATGGAAATAGCGCTCGGACTGTTCTTTCACCGCCTCGATAATCTCCGGCTGTGAGTAGCCGATATTCAGGACGCCTACGCCGCCGACCCAGTCAAGAAATTTGTTGCCGTCCACGTCTTCCACCATGGCACCTTTGCCGCGCTCGATGACTACCGGATAAACGCAGCCGATCGCTGAAGGCACTGCATTCTTTCTTCTCTCGATCATCGCTTTCGCTTTCGGTCCCGGAAGCGTCTCTGTTACAATCTCGGGCAAATCTGTTCTAAGCATAATATCATCCTCCTGTGTCTGTCACTTCAATCTTTCGATAAAACAAAAAACGAGAAAGTCTCTCCGAAAAGTACTTCCTCGTTCTTTCGCTTATAAGTATCGCACAACAATCCAATGGTTCCAATAGTCTGAGTGCACGAATTTCCGCTTTATATATGTGCTGTCAGCACATTTTTCGTTGACTCACATATTATTTTCATGCTATTCTTACGGCAAAAGCATGCGGAGGTTTCATAATGTCATTATTACTGCAGGATATTTATTCTGAAACAAAAGATAATTACCATCTGAAACTGGTCTGCGGAGCCGGCGGACTGAACCGTCTTAT
The DNA here is from genome assembly GCA_946491795.1 of uncultured Lachnoclostridium sp. Taxonomy (GTDB): domain Bacteria; phylum Bacillota; class Clostridia; order Lachnospirales; family Lachnospiraceae; genus Mediterraneibacter; species Mediterraneibacter gallistercoris. The sequence goes on from CAMLYF010000009.1 coordinate 9,363, forward strand.
GAACTGGGTCTATGTGGCGGAAGATATTGCTACGACTGACTTTCTGCACGGCGGCGAGCTGATCATCACAACCGGAATGGGAAAGCAGGCTTCTCCCGGATGGCTCGCTGATTTCATACACGAACTGTTCCGGCAGGGCACCTGCGGTCTTATCCTTAACACGGGGATGTATCTCTCTGAAGGCGACATCACTCCGGAAATCCGAAGCTTCTGCGAAGAACACTCCTATCCTCTCTTTACCATGCCGTGGGAAATCCACATCTACGATATCACCCGCAATTACTACAACCGGATCTTCCGTGACACCCAGTCTTCTGACGCGGTCACTGAAGCAGTTCTGGATCTTATCAGCGGTTCCGACCCGGAACATGCCATGAGCGTTCTCCTGCGCAGCGGCTTCTCAACAGACCGCTGTTATCTCGCATACTGTGTAAACGCGGATGGACCGGAACAGGAAAAGCAACGGTTTGAAACCGCTTTAAAACTGGAGCTGAAAATTCATTTCCCCGGCAGCCATGTATGCCGGTTCAGAGAGGATATTCTTGTCATCCTTCCCGGTACAGGGAATCCGGAACATAACACCTCAGAAGCAGGGGCTCCCGCTGAACTGAGAGATGCAGTCCGGGAGCTTGCCGGCCGTATCAGCCGGTCATTTCCTCACTGGGACATCCATTCCGGACTGGGTTCTGTTTCAGAGCTCAGAGATTTCCCGCAAAGCTTTTCGCAGGCCCGTTCTGCTCTGGGCGCATCTGCTGCATCCGGAGAGATTTTCCGTGCTTTTGATGATCTGGGATTTTACAAAATACTTTTTTCTGTCAACGACCCTAATGTTCTGAACGACTACTGGAGAGAAAAACTTGCCCCCGTGATTGCATATGATAAAACGCATAAAAGCTGCTGCCTGGAAACACTGTATCAGTACCTGCTCTGCAACGGAAGCATTCAGAAGATTGCCGAGGCTATGTTCTGCCACAGGAACACGGTCAACTACCGCGTCCGGATTCTAAAAGAGACACTTGGACTGCCCCTTGATAGTGTGCAGGAGCGGTTTGAACTGCTGGCGGCATTTTATATCAGATCCGTAAACAGCGGCGTGGAGTAATATCGATCCCCCGAATCCGGCAGCAGCGCCACGATCGTTTTTCCTTTATTCTCCGGTCTTCGCGCCAATTTAACAGCGGCGTGCAGTGCCGCCCCGGAGGATATTCCCGTCAGGATTCCTTCCTTTCGCGCCAGATGCCTTGCGGCGGCAAATGCATCTTCATCGGTCACCCGGATCACCTCGTCATATACAGAAGTGTTCAAAGTCTCCGGCACAAAACCTGCGCCGATTCCCTGGATCTTATGCTTTCCTGCCTTTCCCTCAGTGAGAACCGGAGAGCCTTCCGGCTCTACAGCCACGATATTAATATCCGGGTTCTGTTCTTTTAAGTATTCTCCGACTCCTGTGATCGTTCCTCCGGTTCCCACTCCTGCTACAAAGATATCAATTTTTCCGTCTGTATCACGCCATATCTCCGGACCGGTAGCTGATCTGTGCGCCGCCGGATTCGCCGGATTTTCAAACTGTCCCGGGATAAAGCTGTCCGGAATCTCTGCCGCCAGCTCCTGCGCCCTGGCAATCGCTCCTTTCATCCCCTTTGCACCGTCCGTCAGCACCAGCTCTGCACCGTATGCCTTTAAAATATTTCTGCGCTCCACACTCATAGTCTCCGGCATAGTCAGGATGATCCTGTATCCTTTCGCCGCAGCGATTGCCGCAAGCCCGATCCCTGTATTTCCGGATGTAGGCTCAATGATAACGGAACCTTCTTTTAATGCTCCCCGGCTTTCCGCGTCTTCGATCATCGCTTTCGCAATGCGGTCTTTTACACTTCCGCCCGGATTGAAATATTCAAGTTTGACAAGGACGGAAGCCTCCAGGTTCTGTTCTTTCTCAATATTTATTACTTCCACCAGAGGGGTATTCCCGATAAGATCAAGTGTGCTTTTATAATAATGGGTCATCTTTTCTTTCTCCTTTCGAATAACAGAATCGGTCTGTGTGCAGACTTCTGCCGTCCGAATCTGTATTACTCTGTCGCGGCAAACGCTGTGTCAAGCGCTGCGATCAGATCCTCCGCCTTCTCGATCCCGACGGACAGGCGGATCGTATTCGGTTTGATCCCCTGCTCTTCCAGCTCCTGTGCCGTACACTGGCTGTGAGTTGTTGTCGCCGGATGGATCACGAGAGATTTTACATCCGCCACATTTGCCAGCAGTGAAAAGATCGGCAGATTATCGATAAATTTCTGTGCCGTCCCTGCGTCTCCTTTGATCTCAAATGTAAAGATGGAGCCGCCGCCCTGTGGAAAATACTTCTCATACAGCGCATGGGTTGATTCGCTTTCAAGGGACGGGTGATGCACTGCCTCAACCAAAGGATGCGATGCCAGATATTTTACGATCTTCAGAGCATTTTCCACATGGCGTTCTACCCTGAGAGACAGAGTCTCCAGCCCCTGCAGCAGAAGGAAGGCGTGAAACGGGGAAAGGGTAGCTCCTGTATCGCGAAGAAGTACGGCGCGCACATAGGTGACAAACGCTACTGCCGGCGCCGCCTCTGTAAATGAGACTCCGTGATAACTGGGATTCGGCTCTGAGATCCACGGATATTTTTCCGAACCTTTCCAGTCAAACTTTCCACTGTCAATGATCACTCCGCCCAGAGCCGTGCCATGTCCGCCGATAAACTTTGTCGCAGAGTGTACAACGATATCCGCTCCATGCTCGATCGGACGTACCAGATACGGTGTGGCAAATGTAGAATCCACGACAAGCGGGATCTTATGCCTGTGAGCAATCCCTGCAAGAGTTTCCAGATCCGCCACGTTGGAATTCGGATTTCCCAGCGTTTCTACAAAAATTGCTTTTGTATTTTCCTGAATCGCCCTTTCAAATGCGCCCTCTTCTTCCGGATCCACAAATGTTGCTGTGATCCCGCTTGTAAGGGGCAGCGTATGAGCCAGAAGATTGTAGGATCCTCCATATATGGTCTTGGAAGCGACAATATGCTCTCCGGCTTTCGCCAACGCCTGAAACGTATAAGTAATGGCCGCTGCTCCCGAAGCTGTTGCAAGAGCTGCCGTGCCGCCCTCCAGAGCCGCTATCCTCTGTTCAAATGCATCTTCCGTGGGATTGGTCATTCTCCCGTATACGTTTCCCGAATCCTTCAGAGCGAAACGGTCCGCCGCGTGCTGACAGTCATCAAACACATAGGATGTGGACGCATAGATCGGAACCGCTCTTGCTCCGGTCGCCGGATCCGGCTGCTCCTGTCCGATATGTACCTGTTTTGTTTCAAAGCTCCAGTTCTGTGAATTTCTGATGTCTGTCATGATGGTCTCCTCCTTTTTCATCCGATCATATATTAAAACGATTATCGGTGTATTATAGTTCTTTTTGTTGCTGGATTCATCCTATCACAGTCTATGTTTTCCCGCTAATACGCAAAAAAAATACCCAGTTATAGGTTCATCCTATAACCAGGCTTTTCTTACATAAAATTGATATCTATCGAGAACACTATCCAGCATATCCGCTGTCTGTTTGTTTCTGTACTCTGTTACTATTTTAGCGCACGAACCGGAAGGCTCAATTAAATTACTCTAAAAAAATATTAACTATCTCTGCATGGGATTTATGAATATGTGATACATATTATTCTCGTACCACATATCCTCGAGCCGCATCACAGGATTGCTGTGAGCAGTCCCGCTGTTTCCGCGGCAACGATATAGTTCTCGTCCTCGTCCATGAGACAGCCATAAACCGGCTCATGTCCTTGACTATAACCGTACCTACTTTCCCAGCTTCAATATCTGCAAGCATGAAATCCGATTCTTTATGATTAGTAAAAATGTCGATTTACAGTAACATGGAAAAGAGAACTAATAATGTTTTATTGCAAAAAAGCTATATTTAAAGTATACTATATACAAATTTAGCCGTTCGGCTAAGTTTTTCGAAAGCGTTCAAAAATATAGCCGAACGGCTAAATCATTTATTAATTTTTAAAATCAAGCCGTTCGGCTAAAAAAGGAAGTTAAAATGAAAATAATTGATGCAAAATCACTTGGTAAAGCAATACGCGACCGCAGAAAAGAGCTCAACTATACTCAGACATATTTATCCGAATTCATGGGATTCAGTGTCAGCTTTATTTCTGACCTGGAACGTGGAAAACCTACGGTTGAATTAGAAAAAACGCTAAAAATCATTAATATACTCGGATTAGACATACTGATAGAAAAGCGAGGATAGTTTGCCACTAACCAGAGCATCCTTTTCTCCAGAACAGACAAAAACATTTTTTGACGGTCTCCTTCCGGAAGGTTTTACCCGCCGCTGTGTAGCAAGCTGGATGCATATGGACGAGAACGATTATTTGTCTATTCTTGCAGGTTTAGGACATGAATGTCTCGGAGCTGTAAGGATAGTCGCACAAAACAGTCCGTATCTTCCGCCTGAATATCGCAGGCTTACATTACGATAAAAAGAACAATCAGTGGTATCTCCCTGTAGGTGATGCGCCAAGCACCCATATTGTAAAGCAAAGCCATGTCCGTTTACAAGAAATTGTAGCTAATGAGCAGCTGTGTCTTCTCACCGCCCGTAATTTAGGAATAGATATACCAGAAAGTTTCATAGTAAATATTGGTGATTTTTCGGACGGCGATGTCCTGTTTGCAACAAGAAGATAAATCCTGTCCAGAGGAGGCATCAGCTATTTATAATCCCCAGATACTTCTTCAGCGCCTTGATATACAGCTTTCCCATTTTCCCTGGCATCGTATTTTTCCTCACAACATAACCGATCTCCATGATGCTGTTGTGATTCTCCTCATCGTCCCGGAACGGAACAGCCGCAAATTCATTGCCGTTAAGTTCCTCGCAGATGATACCGGAACAGAGCGTATATCCGTTCAGCCCGACCATCAGATTCAGCATGGTCGCCCTGTCATTTGCACGGATGATTCTTGGATATTCATTGGTAGAGAGAATCTCTTCCGCAAGATAAAAAGAACTGTTGTCTCCCTGCTCGAACGCTAGGCAGGGATAGTCGGAAAGCTGGCTGAAGCTGATAGACTCTTCTCCTGCCAGCGGATGATTTTTCCACAAGTACACATATGCCTGGCAGTCGATCAGATGATGAAACTCCAGTCCGGACGAGCGAAGCAGTTTCTCCATGCTCTTTCGGTTAAAATCACTGAGATAGAGAACACCGATCTCGCTTTTCATAGTGCTGACGTCACTGATCACTTCCGCGGTCTTTGTCTCCCGGATAGCGAACTCATATTTTGACATATCGAATTGTTTCGCCATATCCACGAATGCCTTCACGGCAAAGGAATAATGCTGGGTGGAGACGCCGAATTTCTTCTTCAGGGATCCGTTCTCCCCGTATTTCTCCAGGATCGTCTCGTACTGCCCGTAGAGCTGTCTTGCGTATAGAAGGAACTCTGCTCCGTCATTGGTCAGCGTCACTCCCCTGCCGCTGCGGTTAAACATCGTGATCCCCAGCTCTTTCTCCAGTTCCTGCACAGCACTGGTCAGGGAGGGCTGGGAGACATATAACTGTTCCGCAGCTTTGTTTATAGATTTTGTCTCAGCTATTGTAATAATATAGTTCAACTGGGTCAGTGTCATTTTTCTGTTCCCGTCTCTCTTAAAGCTTTCAGGTTGTGGCGTCCATAGAGCACCAGTGAGATCAGCATCATGGCAACACAGATTCCGATCAGCACTTTTGATACAATGTCCGGAATATTATACCAGAACACATGAAGGATCATCATAGCGTAAAGAAGCCATGTATTGACCTTTCCATGCCAGTCCGCACCGAATACCTTTCCCGTCTTCTGGATCACCATAAGACCGGTTACTCCCATAAAGAACTCTTTCACTACCATAAGAGCAAGCGGTGCGATCATCAGCGGAAAACGTGTGAGCAGGCAGAACAGCATTGCTGCCTGTGTCACTTTGTCCGCGATCGGATCAAGGACTTTTCCAAGATCACTTATCATATTAAACTTTCTTGCGATGATCCCGTCTACAGTATCTGTAAGTCCGGATATGATCAGCACGATTCCCGTCCACAGATAATTCTTTTCCACACAGTACAGCCACATAAATACCGGAATTAAACATAACCGGAAAAGCGAGAGCAGATTGGGTATTGTCAGTATCCTGCTCTGTGAACTGCCTGTATTTCCTTCTTTTGTATTCTGAGATTTTATTTCTTCTTTCATATTTCCTGATTCAGGTTTCATTCATTTCCTCCCATATAATTCATCCTGTCGTATGGGTAAGATGATAGGACGAATCCACGGACTTGTCAATGATTTCGGGCTTACTTTTGCCGATGTTTTTCCTCTGCTCTTCTATCTGTCCAGCAGCCAGTGAATCCCTGCCGCAGTCCGCTTTTCAGCATCTTTATAGTGATTTCCGGGATTCAGCTGAAAGACTGTTCTGATTCCTTTTCCTCTGTAATACTCTTCAATTTTCTCTGTATTCTCCTGCACGGTTTTCATATAGGGATTGCGTGTTCTGGCTTCTTTGCTTCCCAGTGAAAAGTATAAGCAATCCGGTATCCTTTTCATCGTATGCGATGAAATATATTCTGAAATTCCGGGATACCACAGGGATCCGGACATACTGGCAGCTCTTGAAAAAATGTCAGTCTGATACAGAGAATACAGTGCAAATAGTCCTGCAAGTGAGTACCCTGCAATGCCGCGCCATAATACAGATCCCTTTATCTCCTTTTCCACTTCCGGCACAATCCTTTCAATTAGAAGTTTCAAATAATCATCCGCCCCTCCGGTGCACGGTTCGGCATTTTTGAAGACCGGCGGTATCTCCCACGGCGACATATCATGATTCCAGTCGAGATTACTGACAGATACAAGCGTAAACGCCGGACAGCCGTCGTTCCTTAGAAGACGCAGCACCTGCCCACCTTCTCCCTCGAAAGTATTTAGATAAATCACCGGCCTGTCCGGTTCGTCACATGGATAGACAGATATATGTTTCTGTTCAATCGTAAACTGAGTCATAGATATCCCTCCACGGTTAACTGCTCATAACTTCCAGTTCCTCCTGCAGAGCCGGAGGAACACTCCTTGGTCCCCGTACGGCATACACTCCGTACTCTTTCATCCTGTCCCGGGTCATTTGATCTCTGTTAAACCGATGAAGCAGACGGATCTTCATGACACGGCTCATATGGACATTTTCATCTTCATAATCATATGGGATATCCACTTCTACCGCCTCGCATTTATACAGGATCGCGGAAACAGGCGCCGCCATATAAATGTAAATGATATCCCCCGCACTGATATTACTGCTCTGCTTCCAGCTGATCGTATCACTCTTTGCAAAGGCCTCTTCCAGATCGAAGTATTTCGGATTTGCGGGAATGAGCCACTCCTTCTTCTTGGCCAGACACAGCTTTGCCAATGTCTTTTTGCCGGCTGTGAGCAGGAAGCTCTGATCCAGAAGAGAACAGATCTGTTCCATCTCCACGGAGCCGTCCAGCAGGATTGTAATCCAGTTCCCCTTGTGCATATGATAACCGGGCAGGATTCCCTTTTCCACAGTCAGAAATCCCGCCATCTCCGGATCGCACTTAATATCCAGAATGTCTATGTACCCGTTTCCGGGCAGTCTCAGATTTTCCCGCTTTACAGCCATGATCAGTCCGTACCACTTCCGGTTGTCTCCGTGGCGCAGCACCAGATTATCGGGAGAAGTCCGCCACGGATATTCCGGTTTTGTACCATACTTCTGCAGTACATATCTTAATACGTCTTCTCTCTTACTTTCTTCACGGATTCCTGTTCTGCTCATGCGAAATCTCCTTTTGCCTGTTTATTTATATTTTTCAGCGTTTTCTTAAACTGGACTGCAAAGAGGATTGCTGTAAATGTCACTGCCAGAAGATCCGCGATGGGTTCTGCCATATATACAGCCATTGTCTGGTTTGAGCTGATAATCCGGGGCATGATATAGATCAGCGGGATCAGAAGAATAAACTTTCTCATCACAGCGACTATGATAGATTCCGCCGCTTTTCCCAGAGCGTTAAATGTCATCTGGCATGCCATCTGTATGCCGAACAGGAACATGGAACCCATATAGATCCGAAGCGCCGTCTTCGTATATTCCATCAGCTGTGCGTCCGAAGTAAACATGGCCGCGAATCCTCCCGGAAATACCATGACCAGAAGCCACAGGACAACCGAATAGCACAGGCTTGCTTTAAGCAGCAGCTTAAAAGCCGCACGCACTCTTCCGGAATCTCCGGCTCCGTAACAGTAACTGATGATCGGCTGCGCTCCCTGTCCCAGCCCCTGAAGGGGAAGCATGGCGAACTGCATTACGCTTGTCAGGATTGTCATGGCTCCTACGGCAATATCTCCTCCGTAATTCTGGAGAGAGCTGTTAAAGCACACCGAGATCACGCTCTCGCTTGCCTGCATGATAAAGGTTGCAACTCCCAGAGCCAGACAGGGAAGAATGATCTTCGGCGTAAGCCCCAGATTTCTTCTCTTTATCTTCAGGAAAGTCTTCTTCCCGCACAGGAAGCTGACAACCCAGATACAGGAAAGCGCCTGAGAGATAATCGTGGCAAGCGCGGCTCCCCGCACATCCATATTAAATCCGAAGATGAATATAGGATCCAGAATGATATTGGCAACTGCACCGATCAGCACGGAAAGCATTCCTGTCTTCGCGAATCCCTGTGCCGTGATGAATGCATTCATACCGAGCGTAAGTTCTACAAAGATTGTTCCAAGTGCATAGATGTTCATATAGCTGACGCCGTATTCAATGGTATTCTCGCTCGCACCGAATGCCATAAGGAAATCCCGGTTCCAGATCAGCAGGACAGCCGTAAGTATGACAGATATGATAATCTGGAGTACAAAACAGTTTCCCAGCGTCTTCTCTGCTGATTCTTTATCTTTCTTTCCCATGAATATAGAGGCACGGGGAGCTCCGCCATAGCCCACCAGCGCTGCAAAAGCCGAGACGATCATGATCAGCGGCATACAGACGCCCACACCTGTCAGGGCCGTTGCGCCGATCTCCGGAATATGTCCGATATAGATTCTGTCTACAATGTTATAAAGCATATTGATCAGCTGGGCAGCCACAGTCGGCAGCGCCAGCTTAAGAAGCAGTCTGCCCAGCGGCTCCGTCCGGAGGAATTCTTTGTCGCTGCTTTCTCCGGTACCGCCGTTTTGCGCTGACTGTACGTTTCTCTGATCCTGTTCACTCTGTTTCATGACCATTTCCTTCCTTCCATTGCCTTTTTTGTATTATCAAACAACCTGCGCATAAACCGGTCCTGCATCTCCAGCTCTTCCCTTGTAAACCCTTCCAGGACTGCTGCCAGAAATTCATCTCTCACCTCATCGACTGTAGCCGTTACGGGGCCTGCCTTTGGCATGAGTTTCAGATGGATCTTCCTCCTGTCTTCTGTATCGGGGATCCGCTCCAGCAGTGATTTCCGGATCAGAGAGTCCACCCCTTTGGACACCGCTCCTTTGGACAGCATACGCAGTTCCACAATATCCGCCGCCGTATCCTTGCCCGGATTATTCTGAAGGAAACTGCCGGGACACAGGAACTACCATACATTGGTCTTCCTCTGTCCCGGCAGATGTTATTTATTCTGTTTCCTATGCAGCAAAATTTCCTGTATACAGCTGATAATACTTTCCTTTCGCAGCGATCAGCTCATCGTGGGTTCCTCTCTCAATGATACGTCCCTGCTCCATGACCATGATACAGTCGGAGTTCTTGACTGTAGACAGACGGTGGGCGATGACAAATGTAGTACGCCCTTTCATCAGTGCGTCCATACCTGCCTGAATCAGTTTCTCGGTACGTGTATCAATGGATGACGTCGCCTCGTCGAGGATCAGCGCCGGCGGATCTGCAACTGCCGCACGGGCAATGGCAAGAAGCTGTCTCTGGCCCTGACTTAAGTTTGCTCCGTCTCCCGTGAGCATCGTGTCGTATCCGTCCGGCAGACGGCGGATAAATCCGTCCGCGTTAGCCAGTTTCGCGGCCTTGATGCAGTCCTCATCGGTTGCGTCCAGCTTACCGTAACGGATGTTATCCATAACGGTTCCGGTGAACAGATGGGTATCCTGGAGCACCATACCGAGAGATCTTCTCAGATCCGGCTTCTTGATCTTGTTGATATTAATACCATCGTAACGGATCTTTCCGTCGGCGATATCGTAGAAACGGTTGATCAAATTGGTGATCGTCGTCTTTCCTGCTCCTGTTGCGCCGACAAAGGCAATCTTCTGTCCCGGTTTCGCATACAGGCTGATATTGTGAAGCACGATCTTATTCTCGTCATAACCGAAGTCTACGTCGTCAAGAACAACTGCGCCTTCCTGTTTTGTATAGGTTACAGTTCCTTCTGCCTTGTGGGGATGTTTCCATGCCCAGATATTCGTCCTGACCGGTGACTCCGTCAGGTTGCCGTTCTCGTCTTCCACGGCATTGACAAGCTCTACATATCCCTCGTCTTTTTCCGGTTCCTGATCCATCAGATCGAATACACGCTGTGCGCCGGCTGCGGCGTTGACAACAAAGTTGATCTGCTGGCTGACCTGAGTGATGGGGTTCGTAAAGCTCTTATTCAGTCCGACAAATGTGACAACCGTACCGATAGTCACTCCTGCCAGACCGTTGATCCCCAGAATCGCTCCCACGATTGCGACCAACGCGTAACTGATCCATCCGATATTGGCATTGATCGGCATCAGCAGGTTCGCATAACGGTTCGCCTTGTTGGTACTGTTTCTCAGCTTCTCATTCACTTCGTGGAAATCTCTCATAGCCGCTTCTTCATGGCAGAATACCTTTACCACTTTCTGTCCGTCCAGCATTTCCTCGATAAAGCCGTCCACAGCACCCAGATCGATCTGCTGGCGGATATAATATCTGCCGGACAGCTTGGAGAAATTCGATGTGACAAACAGCATAACCACTGCAGTCAGTATAGAGATCACCGTAAGCGCCGGGTTCAGGATGATCATCGTGATCAGTGTGGCCGCCATCGTGATGACTGAGTTAATGATCTGCGGAATACTCTGGCTCAACAGCTGTCTGAGCGTATCCACATCGTTTGTGTACACAGACATAATATCTCCGTGGGCATGGGTATCAAAATATTTGATCGGCAGAGATTCCATCCTGCGGAACAGGTCGTCTCTTAAATGACGCATCGTTCCCTGACTGACATTGACCATAATACGGTTGTAGGAAAATGCAGTGATAACGCCCACGCCCATGATACATGCCAGACGGATCAGATCCGAAGCAAGGCCGCTGAAATCATCGGTGCCGTTCTGGAGCATCGGAGTAATGTAATCATCCACCAGTGTCTGCGGAAACGTGGCCCCGACTACTGTCGCGATGGCAGTGATCAGGATACAGACAATAACAAGTATAAACGGATATTTATAATAATGGAGCATATACCGGATGACACGATTTATAAGCTTTGTAGCTGTATTGACCCGGCCTCCTGATTTCTTCTCATTCTGTTGTTTGTTCATAGATCAGTTGTTCTCCTTTCCATGTTTTTATGTTGTCCGGATCATGCCGGCTGGTCAAAGTCACCGCTGCCTTCCAGCTGTGAGTTGTAGATATCCTGATAGATCGCATTATTCTTAAGCAGATTCTCATGAGTATCAAATGCGTCAATCTTTCCATCATCCAGCACAAGGATCCGGTCAGCGGACTCAACACTGGAGACACGCTGTGCAATGATGATCTTCGTCGTTCCAGGGATCTTCTTTGCAAATGCGGCGCGGATGCTTGCATCTGTAGCCGTATCCACGGCACTTGTAGAATCATCGAGGATGAGGACTTTCGGCTTCTTAAGCAGGGCGCGGGCGATACACAGACGCTGTTTCTGACCGCCCGATACATTGGAACCGCCGCGCTCGATCCTCGTCTCATAACCGTCCGGCATCCGGTCGATAAATTCATCGGCACAGGCTGCCTTGCATGCCTCGATACACTCCTCTTCTGTGGCATCCGGATTGCCCCAGCGCAGGTTATCAAGGATCGTACCGGAGAACAGCGTGTTCTTCTGAAGCACTACGGACACCTGATTTCTCAGGACTTCCGTATCATATCTACGGACGTCCACACCGCCCACACAGACGCTTCCTTCGTCCACATCGTAGAGCCGGCAGATCAGGTTGACCAGACTGCTCTTTCCCGAACCGGTGCCGCCGATGACGCCGATGGTCTCGCCGCTCTTAATATGAAGATCAATATCGGAAAGGGAGTTTTTGCCGCTTCCGTGTTTGTATGAGAAGTTCACATGGTTGAAATCAATGCTTCCGTCAGCTACTGTCATAACCGGGTTCTCCGGATCTGTCAGGTCTGCTTTCTCATTCAGCACCTCGCTGATACGGCGGATACTTGCCATGGACATACTGATCATAACGACAACCATGGAGAGCATCATCAGACTCATCAGCAGTGCCATAATGTAACTGAACAGGCTGGTCAGGTCACCGGTTGTCAGTGAACCGCCGACGATAAACTTGGCGCCGAACCATGAAACCGATATGATACAGAAATAAACTGCCACCATCATGGTCGGGTTGTTAAACACCAGCAGGCCCTCGGCCTTAACGGAAAGGTCATAGAGCATCTTTGACGCTTTGGAAAACTTCACATTCTCGTAATCCTCACGTACAAACGCCTTTACAACGCGGATCGCGGTAACATTTTCCTGTACGCTGGCATTTAAGTCATCGTATCTGCGGAATACCTGTCTGAATATCTTCAGTGTCACCACCATGATCGAACCGATCACGATCACAAGGAATACAACGGCGATCAGGAACATTGCGCTTAAGCGCGGGCTGATGATCAGGCACATTGCGAAACTGAAGATCAGGTTCAGCGGCGCACGGACCGCCACACGGATAATCATCATGTACGCGTTCTGCACGTTTGTGATATCTGTCGTCATACGTGTGACCAGACCGGGTACACTGAATTTATCAATATTTGAAAATGAAAATGTCTGGATGTTGGCATAAATCGCTTCACGCAGATTTGCCGAAAGCCCTGATGCGGCGCTTGCGGCGTTCTTTCCTGCAAATGCGCCGAAAGCAAGACTTAAAAATGCCATAAGCACCATGAGGGCTCCATAGCGGTATACAACCGGAAGGTTGCTCGCTTCAAGTCCCCGGTCAATAATGATCGCGGTGACAAAGGGCATCAGTATTTCCATAATTACTTCAAGGGCGGTCAGACCTATGCAGAGAAAGGTGTCCCGCTTATACTTTCCCAGTTGTTGTAATACTTTTCTCACTGTAGATAAACCTCCTGTCTGTTTTTTCATTATTTTCATCGTGTTCCATTCTGGCGAGCTGATTGATAAGTTTCTGTTCCAGATCCCAGAGCTGTGTCTGTTCCTTCCGGTCGAGTGCACTGCAGATTTCTGACTCCATCTGATCTGCCTTTTCTATGAACTTATCACCCTCAGCGATCAATTTCGCCGTAGGAAGCACTTTCTTTTTCCGGACGTCGTCCGGGTCAGCAAGAAAATAAAGATAACCTTTTTCCCTCATTTTTTTGATCAACGCAGACAGCGTTGGCTTTGACACCCCTATTTCACAGCATAACTCCGTCAGGTATGTTCCATTGGGATGATGTCTCAGGATATAGACCAGAAAATAGACCTGTACACCGGTTATACTCTCATTCTTTAAATTCAGTTCCATCAGCGCTGCCAGATTCAGTCCGATCTTCTTGATCCTGAAAAGCAGCTCTTCTGTTCTGAAACTTTCTTCCATTCCCTGTGAGCACCTCCTGTAATTCTGTAATCTTTCCGTAATTGTTTTTAACCGAACAGTTCGTATCCTTATTTTCTGTCCATTAGAGATTTTAGCTCAGAATTCATTGAATGTGAAATTCAAAAGTGCTATAATCAATAAACATCTTTTATAGTTATCAATTATTATTTTGTATTATCTTGAAAGGAAATATATTATGAATACAATACAGCTGGAATGTTTTATCGCAGTAGCGGAATATCTGAATTTTTCAAAAGCCTCCCGGGAGCTTAAGATCACACAGCCGGCGGTCAGCCATCAGATCCAGACTCTGGAAGAAGAACTGGGTGTGAAACTGTTTAACCGTACAAGCAAAAGCGTTACCCTCACTCATGAAGGAGGTCTGTTCCTGCCGGATGCACAGCTTATCTTAAAGACTGCCCTGACCGCAAAACAGCGTCTGGGCAGCCATGAGCATTTTATTTCTCTGGAACTGGGGTGCCATAACTATATGGAACTGAATCTCTTTCCTCCCATATTAAAAAAACTTTCAGACGAATTTCCGCTGTTACGGCCAAATATCCATCTGGTTCCTTTTCCCTCGCTTTTAAGCCTCATCGAAAACAACCAGATCCACGCGGCGCTTGGCATTAAAGATGACCAGAGAATGTCCCCGCTATTTTTCAAAGAGCTCTGCTCCGCTCCTGTAGCATGTGTCTGTTCTCCGGAACATCCGCTGTCAAAATATGAGTCGCTTACAAAAAACCAGCTGACAGGAAATTTTATTGCCTGTTCTCCGCGGCAGATCCCGGATTCAATCTTTACAATGCAGAACAGCATCCTTGTGAATCTGCTGCCGGAACAGAGATTCTTTGCCGAAAATATAGAAAGTGCCTTTGCTCTTGCAAAGGCACAGCTGGGTTATACTTTATATCCGAATATTGCTCCCGCCAGAGATCCGGAACTGCGTTATATCCCGATCACCAATCTTCCCCGGATCTCATTCGGGGTGTACTGCCAGCATAAACACGATCAGCCGGTATTAAAAAGGTTCCTGACCCTGATCTCTCAGTATATGAAAGACGGAGCAGCGGATACAGAGAACGTTTGATCTTTAATAGATCTATTCGAATTATTTCTTCACGTCCAACAGCTTGGTACCCTCCGGCGGATTGCTGTCTATCGCGCCTACGATTCTGTGGGGTATATATGGTTCTTCCAGAAATGCAATGTCTTCCTCTGTTAATTTCACCGAAAATGCTCCGGCGGCATCATCAAAATGAGATGCTTTTGTCGCTCCGATGATCGGTGCTGTCACTCCTTTTGCCCATTCCCATGCCAATGCGATCTGCTGCATTTTTACGCCGTATTTTTCTGCCAGAAGATGAACCCTGCGGACAATTTCCATATCCTGCTCCTGAGTTCGGTCATATTTTCCCATAGCTGCCCGGTCTGTTTTGCTGCGAATAGAATCTGAGTTCCATTCCGGCCGGGTCAGATGTCCGGCCGCAAGAGGACTGTAGGGCATGAGAGATACATTCATCTGACGGCAAATTGGAATCAGCTCACGCTCATCTTCCCGATAAAGAAGATTGTAATGATTCTCCATAGCCACAAACTGTGCCCACCCGTTGTCCCGGGCAGCGAGCTGCATATTATAGAATTGGTATCCATACATAGCTGACGCTCCGATTGCCCGTACTTTCCCGGACACCACCAGATCATTCAGAGCCTCCATCGTCTCTTCAATCGGCGTATCATAGTCAAAGCGATGAATAATGTACAGATCCAGATAGTCTGTACCAAGCCGTTTCAGACTGCCTTCAATTTCCCGGTGGATCGCTTCGGAAGAAAGTCTTCCGGGATTAAAATAGACTTTGGATGCAATAACAGCTTTATCCCTTGAAACATTTTTTCTGAGTGCATTCCCAAGATATTCTTCACTGGTTCCTTCTGAATATCCGTTTGCAGTATCAAAAAAATTAATCCCCAGGTCAAGCGCATGTTTTACGATTTCCTCTGTTCCTTTTTCATCTAATGTCCAGTCATGCAGTGTTCCCGGTTTTCCAAAGCTCATGCAGCCCACGCAGATCTTCGACACCTCAATGTCCGTATTTCCAAGTTTTGCGTATTCCATATTCACCAATCCTTTTTTCACACATTAACTTCATTAAGTCTAATCCGACTTATCAAATTCTCTGTATTCATTATCCTACAGTTTCCGCCGGATGTCTAATACCTGTCTGTTATGAAAAACCATTCTTTTTCCGCATACCAAAATAAGGGTAGCGCCTGCATTAACCATGCTCTCGACATAATGTTCTCTTTTATTGCTTACAATTAATTATTTTCCTGGTCTAAGCGGTCCATAGAAATAAGACGCCGTCGCGCCTCCGTCGATCAGGAAATCTGCCCCGGTGATAAATGCTCCTTTATCGCTCATGAGAAGCTCGGCTACGTTTGCGACTTCATCCGCCGTACCCGGACGTCCTGCCGGGCACTTTGCAAACATATTTTTATAGAAATCTCCGCGCGGACCGTTGAACTCGTCGATTGCAAGAGGCGTTACAATGATTCCCGGTGAGATTGAATTAATACGCGCACCCTTTTCGCCCCATTTCACGGACTCTGCCATGACACGTTTCTCATTGCAGCGTTTTGCCATCTGATAAGCGTGCAGCCTATCTTTGATATTTTCCGGCTGAAGGATATCAAGCTTCAGCAGTTCCTCTGTCGGTGTGCAGGCAAGCTGTTCATCCTCCTCAGGTGTAAGTGCCGGCATTCTGTGTCCGGACTGGCTTGAGATTGTCACACCAACTCCTCCTTCTTTTATCACCTTGCCGACCTCCTCGAGAAGTACGGCTGTGCCGTACAAATCTACTTTCAGGATTGCCTCAATGGGAGCCTGACTCGGGGAAACACCCGCCGCATTTACCAGCATGGAGATATCCCCATACTCCTGAGCTTTTGCGATCAGATTCTTGATAGACTCTCTTGAGGAAAGATCCATCTCCATGGCCTCCACATCAAATCCTGCGTCATTCATGATCTTTGCGATTGCCTGAGCATTCTCCGGTTTCTTGTCTCCGATCACGATTTTCTTGCCATATCCCATACGGCGGGCGATCGCCATCCCGATCTGGCCCGCGCCTGTTAAAATCATTACATCTTTTTTCATAATGAATACACCTCTTTCTTTTTGATATCTGTACTGTCTATCTTCCTGTCATTATCAGCATACTCTCAGAATAGCGCGCTCCATAGACTTCTGTCCGGTCAAGGATATCATCCTGTTTCTTCCAGTCCTCGTCTTTTAATTTCACATATGCCGCACCTGAACGGTACAAAACCGATGCCCAGTTCCTTCATGGTCCCTGCCACTTCTTCAATCGGAACATTCGGATTTACCCGGTGCTGATAGTAGAGATCAACAAGAACCATCTGATCACGGACAGGTTCCAAAGCCTCTCCTACCAGTTCTTCGTTGGCATAAATGCCGTAAAGTTCTGAGGTATCGAAGAAATTCTCTCCCATCTCCACGGCTCTTCTCAGAAAAGAAATTGCTTCCTTTTTATCCGGGAACGGCGGATAACTCTGGCTCAACCCCATACTTCCCAGACCGACGGCGGATACTTTAAGGTCCTTCCCAAGAATTCTGGTCTTCATCGTTCATTCCTCCATTCTTATACTGAAGCACTTCCGTGTATTACATCATCTTTCTGACCCATGCCTCAACTTTGGAACGGGACTGAGCCGCCTCGGCGCCGTGGATGGAGAGCCCTTTTTCGACTGTAGCTCCTTTACAGATTTTTTTTAAATCACGTTCACTACTTCCCATTCCGCTCCCTTCATTGGTACAGAAAGGAATAATCCTTTTACCTGTCAGATCATAATGCTCTAAGAAAGTATACATAGCCATCGGCATACTTCCCCACCAATTTGGGTAACCGATAATCAGATTTTTGTAGTTATTAAGGTTATCGCAAAACTTCTTCAGTTCCGGCCTTGCGCCCTCCCGAAGTTCCTTTTTTGCCTCATCGATACATTCATAATAATCATCTGGATAAGCCTTTACAGTTTCCACCTGAAATAAATCTCCGCCGGTAATGTCTGCGATCATCTCTGCAACAATTTCTGTATTTCCTTTGGAAAGATTTTTAATATTGCCATTCCAGTAGTTCTCGCCCTTGCGGGAATAATATACGATTAATGTATCACTCATCTTTAATTCCTCCACTTATTTTTCTGTTATCTATTTTAAATTTATTTTACAAGTTATCAATTTCAATTTTAGATGGAAATGATTAGTAAAACTTATGCGAATATCATAATATGTAAATTCTGTATATGTATAATTGATTAATAATATAAAAAGGCACAGCTACTATGGGAAAAAATTCTTCTGTAGTAACTGTGCCGCATTATAGAAACTTTTTATATTTTTTTATTGAAGATTGTTGGTCGTCTAAGAAAATTTATATCAGTACCCGATTTTTCCAAGCCACCTGTCAATATCCGCCTGGTAATTTTCCATATTTTCCGGCGCGTTTTTCTTTGTGGATACCTGATAAGAATTGAAAATTCCGTGTCCGTTCAATACCTTAGCCCCAGGACAAAGTTTTGTCACATCTTGCACATGCAGGCCGCTGGTGCCGTGGGTCATAAATGGAACGACCGTCTTACCGGAAAAATCGTTTTGATGCAGGAAGGTCCGCACAGGATTGGCGATGGTTCCCCACCAGTTCCGGCTCATAGGTCGCACCATCGCGACCGACTTTTCGCACGCAAGCATCATAGTCCGTTGGATATGCCTCTTTCCGCATGGATTCCTTTTGACTGTGAAGAACATTTTGAATGTGTATTGTGTACACACAGTTATGATCATAGAAAAGAACTGCAGGACTTTATCCATACGTTACAGACGGTTTATTCTGAAAAAACGGATACCAGAATATTTTTCTGATATCCGTCCATACTCTCTTACTTTTCAGTTTTTCTTCTGTGTATTCTCAGATGTAAGAAGCTTCCTGAGGATTGCGGCAAACTCTTCAATGTAATAATTCGTCTGTTCTTTCAGCCAGAACACGCAGTAGTTTCTCTGAAGCTGCCGTCCGTTCCGGACAATGGGCAGCCTCCTGATAGCGGCTCCTGCCGGCGGCAGTGTTCCCACACTCTCAATGGGGAGAAAGCCCCGGTTCCCGGCCACCATAAGCCTCCCCTCCTCCAGATTCTCCGCGAACAGGAATTTCCCACCGAACCCCAGAGTGTTCTGAAAATAGTCCTGTTCTGTATTCTGCTGTTCTCTGGAAGAGATCAGGATACAGGGGAGCCGTTTCAGGCTTTCCAGCTCCACAGATTCCTGACTGCTCAGATGACTTCGTACCGAGAGTTCTGCATAGCAGCCGCACTGCAGAAGCTGATAGTTTTCATACTGGCTGGAAAAGGCCCGTCTCTGGTCGCTTAAGATCACGTCCACTCCGCCGAAGCGAAGCAGATCATACAGCTCTTCGTGAGTGCCGTTGACAATACTGATGGACACTTCAGGATAAAGCTGAGAGAACTCCGCAACAGCCTGATGGAGCTCCTGACCGCTGTAGCACCGCAGATAGCCGATGCGCAGCTGCAACTCGTCATCCTGCCCGATCCGTATCGTTTCCCGGCGAACATTATCCACCTCTTCCAGAATACCCTTACTCTGGCTGTAAAAATATTCTCCGGCCGGAGTAAGGGTAAATTTTCTGTTTTCTCTGTGGATCAGCTCCACTCCCAGTTCTTTTTCCAGCGCCCGTATCTGCTGGGAGATAGCGGACTGGGATATATAACACTGCTCTGCCGCCTCAGTAAAACTGTTACAGTCCACAACAGCGGCAAAATATCTCATCTGTCGAAAAAGCAAAGGCTCACCTCACCTTTCAATAAACCGCTCATTTATGTATCAGGTACACTGTACCAGATAAATGCACGTACAGTCAATAATAAGCAGGTTTCTGATTCCGACGGTATAATTCGTGTTACATTTCACATTTATCTGATTAGTATAATATAATCGCTGCCACGACAGCCACTGCCGAACCGATCATCGGCGCCAGCACACTTGTCACAAACACGTACCAGTAGCTCTCTGCCAGAGACAGATTCATCCATCTCAACTGAGCGACCATACCGCCCGCATTCGGAAGCGTATTCATACCGGTCGCGCACGCCGGAGCAAGCCTGTGAAGCGCTCCCGGATCTGCGCCATTGGCGATCAGCCCGCCGGAGAGGTGCTCAAAGAACATGGCAATAGCGGAAGTACCGCTTCCCATGATTCCTGCCAGTACATTCAGGCCGATAAACTCTGTAATATATGGATTCATTTTCAGTCCCAGGACAAAATCAATGACTGCCTGAAATCCCGGACAGGACTGCAGTACACCTGAGAATCCCAGTATAGCTGCCGCCATGATCGTCGCCCCGATACCGTTGTCGACTCCCTTGCCGATTACCTTAGTCACACCTTTGAGCTGTTTAAAACACAGGAGCACGATGACTGCGGAACCGATGAAGAGGCTCAGAACAACCACCGCATTGGTATTCATATCGGTAACATTTGAAAAGAGCAGCACAAGAGCCACTGACAGCACAAACGGAATCAGCGCAATGCCGAACGGAGGCAGATCATCTCTGGACGGCTCAATCTTGACAGGCTGGCTCGCGTCAACTACGGTTCCTTCTTTTATCGCGGCTTTCTTTGCCGCATGGACCATGTAAAAGTATCCGACCGCGATTGAGACAATAAATGCGATCCATCCGAGGATCGGGGCGGAACCCATAGATGTTCCAAGATACTGTGCCGGCATGATATTCGTAATGTTGATGGCATATGGAATCATAGCCGAGCATGTAGCTCCTATAAAAATGATACCCGGGATCATCCGGTACGGATATCCCGCCTGTTTCATCATAACTGTGGCTATCGGCGCGAGCACAAATAGCACGACAAATCCTGATACTCCCACGTACACAAACACCGTACTGAGCACTGTGATAGAGAGAATGACCCTCTTCACACCCAGCTTTTCCGTGATCACGTTAGCAATAGACTCGGCACATCCCGATGATCCCATCAGCTCGCCGAACACAGCACCGATCACCAGTACGAACAGATTGTTTCCTATAAATCCGATATAGCCGTCTACATATGCCGTAAGCGCGTCCCACCACTGCATCCAGCTTGTAAGGATGATAATAAAGGAGACAAGAATTGTAGATGTAAACACATCCAGGCCTTTCCAGATCACGACAATAAATACTACCGCTGCCACCAGAAGGCCGATCACTGATATTATAGTTTCCATTCCCGCTTCTCCTTATCTTATTCTTCTTCACCGATGATACGGATCTTTCCAAGCTCTTTTCTGTACGGGTTCTTCCCGTTGTAAAGATGCCTGTCCAGAAAGTCTATGCACCGGCTGATATTCTCATTGTCTTTGATCTTCTGGGAGCCGTGCGGTTCTCCCTCAAAAAGTTCCAGTTCTACACGATCCTCGCCGCAGACCGCCTTCACTTTCTCATACATATAGATGGACTGGTGGTGATCGATGATCAGATCATCCGTCCCGTGCTCAAGGAGCATCGGCGGACAGTCTTCTCTCACCTGGCAGATCGGGCTTACCCTGCATGTTTTTTCCGGATACTGGATCGGATTATAGCCAAGGAGCATGGTAAACAGTGATGAAGTCCCCACGCCGTCTCCCGGCATCATGCCTTTTCCCGCGCCTGTCCTTGTCCTGATGTCCTCGATATCGACACCGAACTGTTCCGCAGAGCACAGCTCACTGATCGTATACCACGCAAGCGCACACTGTACTTTTGAAGACGCCTTTACTCCCACGGAAAGGTCATCGTACTCTTCACGGTCGCCAGTTACCGCCAGAAGCTGGGTTACAGTACCGCCGGCGGAATTTCCCCATACGGCAAAGCGCTCCGGATCAAGGTTCAGCTTGTCTGCATTGGCTCTCAGATACCGGATCGCAGCCTTTCCGTCAATAAGCTGTGCCGGCCAGAGCGCTTCCTGCACCAGACGGTATTCCACTGTAGCAACGGCATACCCCTGTGTCACAGGGAGACACATTGATTTGATATGATGCGTCCTTTTATGCCCCATGGCAAATGCGCCGCCGTGGAACACGATAACGAGCGGATACGGCCCATCTCCCTCATCCGGATATATGATATCCAGAATCTGGTTTTCCGACTGATCCGCATATCGCAGATCCAGTTCAACATGTCTGAACTGAGTCATGTCCATCTCCGGCTCGGAAGCCAGAAACTGTTCTCTGTTGTTAAATCCTGCCATTATATACCTCCTTAAATCGGATTAAAGACTTTTGTGAAGAAGTCCCAGAACTGTCTGAAGGTCCTCTGCTCCCATCTGTCCGGGTGCGGATGCTTTTCCTACCGCTCCGAATGTCAGTGCAGAACCGAACACCTCTCCGCACAGTCTGCTGATAACGCCTGTCCCGGACATGGACATGGTAATGATCGGGCGGTCTGCATACTCTGACGCCATCTCCTCGGTAGCTGCCAGAAGCGTGAGCACGTCTTTCTTATTCTCCGGCATAACAGCGATCTTCGGGATATCTGCCCCGAGATCCTGCATTTTCCGAAGCCGTGACACGATCTCATCTTTGTCCGGCGTCTTATGGAAATCATGATTGGACGCAACGACTTTTACGCCGCATGCATGAGCTGTCTCAACAACTGCTTTTACCGCGTCGTCTCCTGTGAACGCCTCAATATCCACCAGATCGATAAGTCCTGTCTGTGCCGCTTTCTGATTGAGCTCTACATAAGCATCTGTCTCGATTGCTTTCTCACCGCCTTCTTTGGAAGTACGGAATGTAAAAAGAATCGGAATCTCGCCCAACACATCTCTTAATGCTTTCATCGTATCCTCTGTCTTGCCGAAATCAAAAATATCCTCATACCAGTCAACGCGCCATTCTACCACATCCGCCGCGGTAGTCTTAATTGTCTCTGCCGCCTTTAAGATTTCTTCTCTTGTAACACCGACAATGGGGACACAGATTTTGGGAATTCCCGTGCCGATCTCTACATTTCTTACTTTTACCGGATTCATTCTTCATTATCCTCCTGTTTTTAATTATGTTTTTATTAACCGCAGGAAGGCAGCGTTCCGGACAGATCCGTTCTATGTAGGCTCTGTCCGCAGGCTGCCTGTCTTGCTGTATTACTTATTTGGATGTGTCTGCATTTTTCAGCAGTACACCGTATCTTACATTTACAAAGACTGCAAGTACGATACCGATAATCGTGATCACGATGTTCATCACGATAACACCTGATGCACTCATATTGGATGCCGCTGTCAGGATCGTGTAGTTACACAGGCTGGACGCGATCATAACAAGGCTTGTAAGCGTACCTTTGATCTTCGGGAACAGGTCGTTTGCGACAGCTGTCACCATCTGGAGCACTCCGCCGGCTCCCGCGTAGCCGATCACAAACGCGCCGACATAGCAGATCAGCGGGCTCTTGACCATGTAAACAAGCACCAGCATTACCAGTGAGATCACCGGATAGATCACGAGGAAACGAACCTGTTTGAACTTCGTGATCAGAATACTTGTCACAAACAGAGCAACCAGTGTTCCCGCCGAATAATAGGTCTGCATCATGGAGACATCTTCAGATGCTATTCCCGCGACATCCGTACCGAATGTCTGCGCACAGTTCAGCCAGAGCTGGAATGTCGCTGTACATGTAAATCCGATCAGGATCAGGGCGACACTCTCCAGAGAGAAATGAGCGCTCTTTAAATTGTTGATAAAGGACTCTCCTTTTCCTACGCCCTCCACTTTCGGAAGCGGTGCAAAGATTGCAAGCACACCAAGTACTGCGATCACAATGCCGCATACGAGGGGCAGCATCAGATATGACATGGAAGTTCCCACGCAGATTCCGAGGAAGAATGGAAGGAGCAGCTGTGCTACTGAGATAAACAGCTTGATTCCCATTGTAGCTATACCGGTATATTTGTAGATGATCTCCGCAACTGCCGGATATGTAGCTGTATCAAGGAATGAGTTGGCAATACCTCCAAGTACTGCCGCCACGTAAGCAACCGCCATATTCGGTGAAAACGCGATTCCCACGAAGAAAATCACATAGGAAAAGCATCCGATCAGCACGGAGACTCTTCGTCCGAACTTATCGGACAGCGGGCCGGCGAACGGAAGGGAGATCAGACGTCCCAGTCCGAGTGCCGCGGCAACTGCCGTAACTCCCATTACATCGCTCATGCCCCACTGTTCTGCCAGAAGTTCTTTAACAAGCTGCTGGCTTAAGATAGAACATCCGATGCCATGAATAAAATAGTTTAAATAAAGAATAATTGCACTGGGCAGATATTTTTTATTCATAATGTATGTTTCCCTCTCCTCTCATTGTCATTTTAGTCGTATTTAATGTCAAGTACTTCTTTCATGTGGTCAATCGGCATATGTTTGCCTGTCCACAGATAAAATGCCGCGTCGCCCTGGAAAAGCATCATTCCCAGACCGTTCATCGTCTTACATCCGGCTTCTTTTGCCATCTTCAGAGTCAGTGTCTCTCTCGGAGCATAGATCGTATCTGTAACGATCAGATCCGGGCGGAAGAAAGATTTGTCCGGAATTACAGACTGGCCTTCCAGCGGTTTCATTCCAACACCTGTTGCCTGTGCGAAAAGATAGCTGTCCGCGATCTCTTCTCTTAACTTCTCTTTGTCATCCAGATCGTACAGATTTACAACACAGTCTGTATTATTGCGGATTGTCTCGACTGTCTTTTCTGCCGCTTCCCAGAATTTATCTTTAATATTGAAGATAGAGATTTCCTTCACTCCGTCCAGAGCAGCCTGTACCTCGATAGCTTTCGCAGCGCCGCCGGCTCCGGCAATAGTCATCTTCTTGCCGATCACGTCGATATTATTATCCTTTAAGGACTGCATATATCCGATACCGTCTGTGATATGTCCGATCAGTTTTCCGTTGTCATTTACGATTGTATTGACAGCGCCGCACATCTGTGCCGCCGGTGACAGTTCGTCCAGATACTGGCCTACTACAGTCTTGTTCGGCATGGATATATTGGAACCTACCATTTTTAATGCGCGCAGGCCTTTAATGGCATCCTCCAATGTGCTGTTGTCCACTTCAAACGCAAGGTAAGCGTAATCCAGTCCCAATGTGGCAAATGCTTCATTGTGCATCGCCGGGGAACTTGAGTGCCTGATCGGATAAGCCATCAGACCGATTAATTCTGTGTGTCCTGTAATTCTCTCTGCCATAGTTCTTTCTCCTTTGACTTTTCATTTTCTTTGTTTGTTAAATATCAAACAACCTCTCTGTCTTCATTATACGTAAATCGCACTAATAGTTCCAATACATCTTTTTATATTTTTTGATAGCTTAAAGCTATTGGTTTATGATATAATCAACAAAAAGGAGGCAGACATGACTTTAAATCAGATTCTCTATTTTCATACTGTCGCACAGTGCCAGAACTACCATCTGGCAGCTTCAAAGCTGAACATTTCCCAGCCGTCCCTGAGCCGGGCCATTGCCAATCTGGAGGATGAACTCGGTATCATCTTGTTTGAGCGTAAAGGACGTACTGTTTCACTCACAAAATACGGCAAGATCTTTCTGGAACATGCGGACAGGATTCTGAATGATGTAAAAGTTGCAGAAAGACAGATGGAGAAACTGTCCGGGAACGCCGGACATGTAGACATCGCCTATGTATTTCCACTTGCCGCACAGTACATTCCCCATACAGTAAGACAGTTCCTTAAAAAGGGAAAAAATAAACAGATCAGCTTCAGTTTTCACCAGACTTACACCCGTGAAATGGTAAACGGACTGAAGGCAGGCCAGTATGACGTTATTTTCGGATCCTATGTGGAAAATGAACCTGATATCCAGTTCGTCCCCATTCTGAATCAGGAAATGATCCTGATCACCCCGCTGGGGCACCCGCTTGCCGGAAAACCCGACCCGGTTCTCCGGGATCTGGAGAGATATCCGGTTATGGGATATGACAGGACATCAGGTCTGGGCGGTTTTACAAACCGGATCTATTCGTCCTATTCCGTAAATCCCGATATCATCTGTGAATCACCGGATGAGAATGCGATTGCATCGCTGGTTGCAGAGAATTTCGGAATCGCTCTTGTTGCGGACGTGGATATCCTGGACCATTTTCCGTTGGAAAAGCTCCGTCTGACAGACGTCAACCTGCGTCATACCGTATATATGGCATATATTAAAAACCGTTACCAGATCCCTGCCGTACGCAATTTTATCTCTTTTATACTAAAGGAAGGATCAAATATCTGACTGTCAAAGTCCCCGTCGTTTCACGTACTCCTCAAACCGCCGTACGATCGGGGGCTCATACTGTTCCTTGTTCCTCGCCATATAGACATACCGTTTTTCATGCTGGTTCCGTATTCTGAGCACATCCACATCCAGCATCTTCAGTACAGGAATCTCCGGCATCACCGCGATCCCGAAATTCCGGGACACAAGCCCCGCCATGGATCCGTCCTCCTCGATCTCATACGCGATATCCGGCTTTATCTTAAGCCGCTCGAACATCCTGTCCACTACAGGGCGCAGGCCGCTGTTCGGTGTATAGAATATCTGCGGATATGCAGCTGCCTGTTCCAGATCAACTGATTCGGAATAAGACAGCGGATGTCCTTTCGGCACGACCACGACCAGATTTTCCGTTCCGACCGGTGTGAACTGTATACCGGACTCCTTTTCCGCCATAGAGCAGAAACCAATATCATATTTTTCATCCTTCAGCCCCTGTACCACTTCGGACGTATTACCTACCGTAAAACGGAATTTTACATTCAGTTCTTCATATGTGTGTATAAAATCGCTTACAAGCTGCGGGACAAATTCACTTCCCAGTGTATAGATATAGGCAAGTTCGACCACTCCCTCTGTCTGGCCGGTCAGCGCTCTCACTTTTCTGACCCCTGTATCCAGGGTCTTTAACGCCTGTTCTGCATATTCCCTGAAAAAACTCCCATATCTGGTCAACACTACATTACGCCCTCTCTTTTCAAACAGCTTTGTTCCCAGTTCACTCTCAAGCATGCCGATGGCGTGACTCAGGGAGGGCTGGGAGATATTGAGTTCCTCCGCAGCTCTGGTATAATGCTCAATCTGGGCAAGTTTTACAAAATAATGTAACTGGTTCAAGTTCATATAATCACTCCTCTTTTATATAAAATATCACAATTCATAGTTTATATCTATAATTTCAGCCATAAATATACATTTGTTTTATATTTATTTTTTCACTATAATACGGCTTGTAAACGGATTGTTAATATGATGACGATAGACCGGCAGAGGCCGGTACAGAATTCCGTTTGAAAACAGCCTCTCAACAATTTCAACAGAAAACAATAGTTTTTACAGGAGATTGATCATATGAAAAAAGAATTCAGACATTTATTTGAACCTTTTACTGTACGCCGCATGACTGTCAAAAACAGGATCATGATGACGCCGATGGGCACAAATTACGGTGAGCAGAACGGCGAGATGAGCTTCCTTCATATTAATTATTACGAGCAGCGTGCCAAAGGCGGCACTGGTCTTATCATGGTAGAGAATGCAAGTGTAGATTCTCCGGAAGGCTCCAATGGAACGACACAGCTGCGCATTGACCATGACAACTATATTCCCCGTCTCTTCAAACTGACAGAGACGATCCATAAACACGGCACATGTATCGGTATCCAGCTAAACCATGCCGGTGCGTCCGCACAGTGGGCGCGCACCAATATGCAGCCGGTCTCAGCTTCTGATATTCCATCCAAAGAGGGCGGAGATATCCCACGTCCGCTGGAAAAAGATGAGATCATGCGTATTGTGAAAAAATACGGAGAAGCCGCAAAACGTGCCCAGACAGCCGGATTTGACTGTGTCGAGATTCACGCCGGACACTCCTATCTGCTCAGCCAGTTTCTCTCTCCTCTCACAAATAAAAGAACTGACGAATTTGGCGGTTCCCCGGAAAACAGAGCGCGTTTCGCACGCCTTGTGATGGAAGAAGTGAGAAGACAGGTAGGACCTTTCTTCCCGATCTTCCTTCGTATCAGCGCTGACGAATTCATGGAGGGCGGCAATACACTGGACGACTGCCTGGATTATCTCCAGTATATCCAGGAAGAGGCAGACGTCATCGACGTATCATGCGGCCTGAACGGTTCCATTCAGTACCAGATTGACTCTAACCATTTCCCGGACGGATGGCGTTCCTATATGGCCAGAGCAATCAAAGACCGCTATAACAAGCCCTGTGTAACAATGGGTAATATCAGGGATCCACATGTGGCGGAGGAAATCCTGGCGAGAGGAGACGCAGATCTGATCGGTATCGGCCGAGGTCTGATCGCTGATCCGGAATGGGTCAACAAAGTAGAATTCGGCGACATCTGCGATATCAGGAAATGTATCTCCTGCAATATCGGATGCGCCGGCAACCGTATCGGCATTAACCGTCCGATCCGCTGCACCATTAATCCGGCTGTAACCGACGGAGAAGAATACAAAAAGCGCCATATTTCGAAACCGTGCAACGTAGTTGTCGTAGGCGGAGGAACAGCAGGAATGGAGGCTGCCTGTACGGCCGCAGAAGTAGGATGTACCACATTCCTCATCGAAAAGAAGCCGTATCTCGGAGGACTGGCTGCAGAGATTTCCAAGATTCCGGACAAGAAGAGACTGTCCGACTTTCCGCAGTACATGATCCATCGCACAACAAAACTGAAGAACTTATTCACATTCACAAATATGGAAGCGGATGTTGATTTTATCAGAAGTTTGAAACCGAATATCATTGTAAACGCGACCGGATCTTCACCGCTTCTCCCGCCGATTTCCGGACTTCATGAAAACCTCGGAAAAGAGGGAAGCAAAGTGTATACGATCCTTGACATGATCGCTCATCTTGGAGAGTATCCGGAAGATATGACCGGAAAGAAAGTAGTCGTAATCGGCGGAGGCGCCGTCGGACTTGACGTAGTCGAATACTTTGCCCCGAGAGGCGCTGATGTAAGTATCGTTGAGATGCTGCCGATCATCGGAAACGGCATTGACCCGGTATCCAAAGTTGATATCAATACACTGATGAACAAATACGGCGTAAAACAGATGCCAAGCACTGCCCTCAAAGAAGTACGCCCGGATAATTTCCTTGTAGAAGCTGACGGTGAGCAGAAAGAACTTCCGTTTGATTACGGTTTTGTCTGCCTCGGCATGAAAGCGGAACATCCGGTTCTTCAGAATCTCCGTGATGCTTTCGGAGAGGATGACCAGATTGAAATTGTCAACATTGGAGACAGTGTTCGCGCAAGAAGGATCATCGACGGTACGGAAGAAGGAAGAAATATCCTGAACACTCTTGAAAGACGCGGTTATCTGTAAAAATCTCTCTGTAAAAGGAAGCGAAGTCCTGTATCATCAGGCTCCGCTTCCTTTTTTTCACTATTTTCGGCACTATGTATTAAAAACCGGCGTACTTCCGGACAATATCATGCATAGTATCCCATTTGGCTTCCATATCCTCCACAAGTTTAAACTGTGTTCTTGCTCTGTCAAGATTATGGTTTTCCCTATGGATCTTAAAGTAGTGATCCCCCTCCAGATAATCCGTAAGGAAACGCATGCCGCACTCATATGTCATCACCTTTGCTCCCATCGGAAGAAGTTCGATCTCTTTCTGCGTAAGGCTTCCCGCGCAGCCTTCAAGAAATCCCCTGACATAAAGCTCATACAGCTCCATGCTGCACGACACTTTGCTGAGATCTGTTTCGTCCTCCGCAGCCGTGCTCGCGCCAAAACGGATGGAATCTCCGAAATCATTCATCGCAAGTCCGGGCATTACAGTGTCAAGATCAATCACGCATATTCCCTTTCTTGTAACATTATCGATCATAATGTTATTCAGCTTTGTATCATTGTGGGTAACGCGCAGCGGTATCTCTCCTTTTTCCTGAAGATCGCCGAATACATTTGCGACATCTTCATGAGCCAGGACAAAATCGATTTCCTTCTGAACAGACGCAGCGCGTCCGCATACGTCTTTTTCAACAGCATTCTTAAATGTCCCGAACCTTGCTTTTGTATCATGGAATCCTTCGATCGTCTCGTAAAGCGTCTCTGCCGGATAATCGGCAAGCAGCCTCTGGAAATGTCCGAACGCAACAGCGCTTTCATAAAAGTCTTCCGGCTTCTCGACCTGATCGTAACTTGTCGCATCAGTGATAAACTTATAAGATCTCCAGTATTCGCCTTTTGAATCGACATAATATGCTTTGCCGTCCTTAGCGGGAATCATGTTCAGTGTTTCTCTCTCCGGATCTCCCCCGTTTTCAATAATTTTCTCTCTGAGATAGGATGTGACCCCGACGATATTTTCCATCAGTTCCACCGGTTTTGTAAATATCTCACGGTTCATCCTCTGGAGGATCACATTCACATCACCCATATCTCCGATCTCAAAGGTAAGCAGATACGTGTCATTAATATGACCGCTTCCGAATGGTCTCCGGCCTTTCAGTCTTCCTGAAAAATTAAAATTAGCAATTGCTTCTCTGATCTGCAGTTCAGACACACGTCCCATCTTCGTACTCCTCTTTCTTTTTACCGGGTTTTTAAGTTTCTGTATTTATTTTAAGACAGAGCATCCGAAAATGCTTTATCTAATGTTCTATTTGATTTGCACAATCAGCTTTTGTCCTTTGCATTTTTGTCTCAACTGGGATATTATTAAAGAAAAAAAGGAGACTCATATGGGCTATCAGGGAATATCACTGAAGGATGAACTGAAGATCGATCAATTGTTTTCACTTCATTATTTTGAATATATGAACAGTTTTTATTTTCCGGGTGAATCACATCCGTTCTGGGAATTTATATGCGTAGATAAAGGCGAGGTCACGATCGGAGCAGGATCCCGTTCTTTCGTGCTGACCCGAGGGCAGATCGCATTTCACGAACCGGACGAATTTCACTGGGTCAGAGCCGGAGGAGGATCTGCTCCCAATCTTATCGTCATTTCTTTCTCGTCTGAAAGTCCGATGATGGATTTCTTCAGGGAAAAGGTTCTGCATATCACGGAAACCGACCGCCGGCTGCTCGCCCGTATAGTAAATGAAGCGCGCACGTTCCTGAACGGCAGACTGGACGACCCTTATCAGACCACTCTGACCGTCAGAAGCGACGCGCCTGAGGGCGCCGCTCAGATTATACGGACCTGTCTGGAACAGTTTCTGATCGGACTGGTGCGCCGCTTCAAAAAAAATACCGGACAGTCCGTGCAGACTGTCCGGCCCTTTATCCCGGATAAAACAACAAAAGAAAATGCCGACGAGGAGATATTCTCGAAAATCACCGCATACCTTACGGATAACCTGACATCCCGTCTCACAATAGAAAGAATATGTTCCGACAACCTTATCGGGCGTTCCAGACTGCAGAAACTGTTTCATGAGAAATGCGGTCAGGGGATCATAGAGTACTTCTCTCATATGAAAATCGACGCCGCAAAGCAGCTCATCCGCGATGAGCAGATGAATTTCACGCAGGTAGCCGAAAATCTGGGGTATTCTTCAATTCACTATTTCTCCAGACAGTTCAAAAAACTCACCGGCATGACCCCATCGGAGTACGCTTCATCCATCAAGGCGATGGCCGAACGCACTCCTAGGTAAGGTTATTTTATTATTTAGTGGCACTTGCTCCATCCGCAGCACTTACAGATATTACATCCTTCTTCGAACACAAGCGGCTCGCCGCATTCCGGACAGTACATCTTATCTGTCTCCGCCTCTGTGCTCACGGCTTTCGGTTTCGGCGCCTTCTCTGTCTTTCGGGCAGCTTTTACATTTGCGCCTCCCTGACGTTCTGCCAGCTCCGCCTGCATCTCATTGTACATATCCATGAGCGCGTTGCCGACCGCCATCGGGCAGCATGCCCCTTTGCTTGTATCCTTCCTTGATACTCGTCTCGCCGTGTAGGACGGACATGAGCCGCTGGAATTAAGCTGATCAACAATCGTTTCTATACTGATACCGCCTCTCGCGCTGATGGAAATCATACGGGAGAGTCCTACCATAAAGTTATTGCAGCCGCCTGTGGAACCTTTGCTCAGGTAAGTCTCCAAAAGAGCGCCCGTATGCGGATCGAACAGGGCAATACAGTGCAGGCTGCCGCAGCCCGTAGTCAGCTTTCTCTTCTTTCCGACCACATCGTCTGTCACAAGCAGGATCTCTCCTCTCTTCAGACCTTCTCCGGCAGAGACGTTCTTCGATTCTTTCTTCTCACTCGTATTGAGGATTCCGATTCTCTTGCATCCGTCGCGGAATATCGTAATGCCCTTAAGTCCTTTCTCATAAGCGTACATATAGAGCCCTTCGGTCTCTTCGACTGTAAAGCGGTTCGGTACATTTACAGTCGAACTGATGGAAGCGTCGATATGGGTCTGCCATACAGACTGCATGTCGATCCTCTGACGGTAATCCAGCGTCATGGCTGTCACGAAATAATCCGGAAGTTCCGAATCGCTCTTCAGACCGTGCTGCTTCATATAATTTTCAACAATCTTCGTATATACCTTATAGTAGACGTCCGTGCCGTGCAGGGATTCTGTCTTCCTCTCATAGTAATTTGCGTAAACAGGCTCGATGCCTCCTGATATGCTGAGCATAGTGGAAAGTGTTCCTGTCGGAGCGATCGTAAGGAGCTGTGAATTTCTCAGCCCGTACTTGCGTACCAGCTCTCTTGTCTTCTCTGATGTATTGGCCTCAAAATACGGAGTAGACATGATCTCTTCCGTATTGCACCTTGGAAACGCGCCTTTCTCTTTTGCCAGAAGAGCTGACGCCGCGATTGCGGAATCCGCCATGGCAAAACCGATATTATCACACATGTTGACGGCGTCTTCCTCACCGTAGGTAAGTCCCAGCTTGATCAGACAGTCCGCCAGTCCCATGATGCCAAGCCCGATCTGTCTCCACTCTCCCACACTGTCACGCTGTTCTTTCAGCGGGTGCAGGGGAAGTCCTTCCTCCAGAACTTCATTCAGCGCGCGGACAGAGACCGCAACGCAGTGTTTCAGCCCTTCAAAGTCAAACTGTGAATGGTCGGTGAACGGATCCTGAACAAACTCGGAGAGATTGATGCTTCCGAGCAGGCAGCTTCCTCCCGCCGGCAGAGGTTCTTCCGCGCACGGATTCACGCCTGCATATGAGAACTCCTCTGTGTTGCTCAGTAAGTTCCATCCTTCGATCCGGTCCCAGAACAGCGCGCCCGGCTCGGCGTAGTCCCAGTTTGTCTCGGCAATACGGCGGAACAGTTCACGGGCGTTAACCGTCTTTTCAATAACCTCTCCCGTTGCCTCTCGTGTATAGTGAAGCAGGTAATCCTCGTTGTTCTTTACTGCTTCCATAAAGTCTTCATGGATACGGACAGAAATATTTGCCTTCGTCACCTTTTCCAGATCTGTCTTCAGATCGATAAACTCCTTCACATCCGGGTGGGAACAGTCGATAGAGATCATAAGAGCTCCTCTCCGGCCGTTCTGTCCGATCAATGCAGTCACAAGAGAATAAAGTTCCATGAAGGACACAGAGCCGCTCGTCTCTTTGGCCGCATTGTTGATCTTTGCGCCACGGGGACTCAGTTTTGAGATATCCACGCCGCATCCGCCTCCATAGCTGTATGTGCGCGCCAGCTTCTTCGCACAGTCAAAGATGCTCTCGATGTTATCCTCCGGCGGATCAATCACATAGCAGTTAGAATATGTCACTTTTCTTCCCTGCTGATCCAGCCCTCTGTTGGAGAGGATCCGGCCGCCGAAGAGAAACTTCTTCTGGCGGATATACTCCGCGATCTCCTCGTTTCCTCCACTGATACGCTTCAGCCATTGCTCAAAATTCTCACCGTCATTGCAATACTTTTTTGTCCAGATATCTGTTCCCAGCTGATTATCTTCTCCCAGCCATTCTTCTACTGTCATTCTCCCGTACCTCTTTTCGTATTCTTAATATACAAAAGTGTCCCCTCTTTTTAACAGGGTTACACGCGCCTGTAGAAAAGGGTAACATCTAATAATAAAAATATCAAGACTTGACAAACTAAAATTATGTGTTCTACCACAAAATATAGTGTTTTTACCGATTCAATCAATCAAAATCATGGATTCATGCCTTTTCGCTTGCTTTTTATTTCCTATTGTATTATGGTTGAAGGAGAAACATTGTTCCCGTATCTTCAGGGAACAGAAGCTATTTAAATCAATATACAAGGAGCACACAAAATGCCAAAGCCAAATATTGTATTTATCATGACCGATCAGCTCCGGGCAGACTGCCTTGGATATGCGGGACACCCCGACGTCAAAACGCCTTATCTTGATACGCTTGCCTCACGGGGAGTTATTTTTGATCACACATACAGTGCGTGTCCCAGCTGTATTGCTGCCCGCGCCGCTTTGCACACAGGCAGAGAACAGAGTCATCACGGAAGAGTCGGCTATGAAGACAATCAGCCATGGAATTACACGCACACTATGGCCGGCGAACTTTCAAAAGCTGGATACTATACCCAGTGTGTGGGAAAGATGCATGTACATCCGCTTCGCAATTATCTCGGTTTTCACAATGTAGAGCTTCACGACGGATATCTCCATTGTGCCCGGTACGGAAGCGTTCCCTACCGCGAGTCCCAGTTTGTGGCAGACGATTATTTTCACTGGCTGAAACAGGAACTCGGAACCGATGCAGATGTGACGGACACAGGACTGGACTGCAACAGCTGGGTTGCCCGCCCGTGGACGCACGAAGAGAAATACCATCCCACCAACTGGGTCACCGACAGAAGTATTGATTTTCTGCGGCGGCGCGATCCGCGCATGCCATTCTTCCTGATGGCATCCTATCTGCGCCCGCATCCGCCGTTTGATGCACCCCGGCACTATTTTGATCTGTACAGCGGCAAAGATCTGCGCCCGCCTTTTGTAGGTTCCTGGGAGACCGATGAATATCTGAAAAGGGACGGCCGGATCTTCGACTCTAAAACAGGTCCCTCCGACCCGGAACTTATCCGGCAGGCACAGATCGGATACTATGCCTGCATCACTCATCTCGATCATCAGATCGGCCGTCTTATCATGGCGCTGATCGAACAGGAAGTATATGATGACACAGTATTTATCTTTACTTCCGACCACGGTGAGGAACTGTGCGACCACCATATGTTCCGGAAATCCCGTCCCTATGAGGGGAGCTGTCATATCCCCCTGTTCATTACCGCGGGAAAGAATGTACTGCCGGATCTGAAAGCCGGAACAGCCTGCCACAGTATTGCCGAACTTCGTGATATCATGCCTACACTTCTCGATATAGCCGGAGCGGAAATTCCTTCTTCTGTAGACGGCTGCAGTCTCCTGCCCCTTACGGAGACACCGGACAAGGTACAGCGTTCATGGCTGCACGGAGAACATTCCTACGGCGAATTTTCAAACCACTGGATCGTTACGGAACGGGATAAATTCATCTGGCATTCTCAGTCCGGCACAGAACAATACTTTGATCTGTCTTCCGACCCGCATGAGCTCAGCGATCTGATCGATGATCCGGGATACGCCGAACGTATCAGCGAACTCCGCTCCCGCCTGATCCTCTCTCTCAGAGACAGACCGGAAAAGTTCACGGACGGCAGCCGGCTGATCCCGGGACGTCCATATCCGCCGACACTTCCGGCAGCCACTCTGCCGTGATAAATAAAAAATACCTGATTTAACTGAAAGAGCGGCCGCTTCCGATATCAATACCGGAGCAGCCGCTCTTTCTGAACATTATTTATATTTCCTGTTATACAGATACAACAGAGCCAGCAGTCCTGCCAGCCCGACCAGTTCCATGACCAGTCCCGATGCACCGATATTTTTCTGTCCGATAATGATCAGCGCAATGCAGACAACAAAGATGATCAACAGGATAATATTTCTGATAACATTACTCATACTATTCCCTCCTTATCCTTTCAGTCCGCCGAGTGTCATGCCTTTGGTAAGCTGTTTCTGTACACAGATATAGAGGATGAGTACCGGAATCATTACGATAACCAGACCTGCATACATAATGCCGTAGTTAGTCGCGGTTCTCTCAACTGCCATCAGGTTTTTAAGTCCCACAGCAAGTGTGCTGTTATCGTCCATAATCGTAAACGCGATAATATACTCATTCCAGAACGACAGGAACTGGAACAGGATGACTGTAAGAATACTCGGCTTTGCCATCGGTATCATGATCTGCACCATTGTCTTAAAATATCCGCATCCGTCAATATACGCCGCCTCTTCAAAGCCTTTCGGAAGCGTCTTAAAATATCCGCTCAGCAGATAGATTGAGAACGAAAGCGAACTGGATGCGTAAATGACTGACAGGACAAACCTGTTGTCAAGAAAGAAATCAACTCCAAGCGCTTTGTTCGCGTCACTGAGCATCAAGAAGATCGGAACGACAATATAGTTGATATTTACAAAAAGACCTGCCATAAAAGCAATATTCAGGATCTTTTTCCCTTTAAAATCAAACCTGGACAGCGCATATGCCGCAGGAAGAGCGATCACAAGCAGAAGAATCAGCGACAATGCCGTAACAATCACTGAATTAAGGAAATATTTTCCCATCTCTGCATCAATAAACGCTGTAATGTAGTTCTGATACTGCAGCTGTTCCGGAAGCGCCCACGGATTTGTTCCCTGTCCGATAAATTCCGCATTGCGTTTGAAACTTGCCATAAATACCCATGCCACAGGCACCAGAATGGACACCGTCATCGCGATCAGAGCCGCATAGACAATGATTTTAAAGATGATCTTTACGATCGGATTCTGTTTTTTCATCTTATCTATGCCCCCTTCCTAGAACTCCAGTACTTCACGGTCCGTGATCTTGTTTACAATCGCGGCAAGCGCAAATGAGAAGATAAATACTACTACACCGATCGCCATACCGTATCCGTATACACCTGCACCGTAAGCCTGCTTGTACATATAATTCAGGAATACTTCTGAATGTCCGTTCGGACCTCCGTCCGACATAATCTGTACGAACAGGAAACTCAAATTAATAGTACTGATAATATAGAATGTCAGCGTTGTACGGATATTACTCCATACAAGCGGAAGCGTCACCTGGAAGAACATCTGGATCTCGGTCGCGCCGTCAAGAGAAGCGGCCTCATAGAGATCCTGCGGGATCGCAGCCATACTCGCCATATACATTACCATATAATAACCGATGGCCTGCCATACAAGGGCAAATATAATTGAATAAAGTACAATATTCTGATCACCCATCCACTGATGTGTGAGTTTGCCGAGTCCGATCGCATTAAGGAATGTATTGAGAAGTCCCGTACTCGGATTGTAGATCGCGCCGAAAATACCGGCGATAACTACGATACTCAAAATATTCGGTATGTAAAAAATAATCCTGAAAAAGTTTTTCCCTTTAAATTTACCGCGGGAAAGTATCGCGGCAAACAGGATCGCAAAGAGTACCGTACACAATGTGACCAGCACGATAATCGCGATTGAATTCTGCATCGCCTGCAGGAAGTTTTTGTCCGCGATCAGTGATTTAAAGTTGTTGAAACCGACAAATTCTTTTCTGTTTGTAATTCCGCCCATACGGTACAGAGACATCCTGAACACATTGATAGTCGGAATGAATATAAAAAGCGTAACAAGAATAGCCGCCGGTGCGATACAGAAAAAGACAAACCGTCCCTGAGACCGTTTTCGATTCATATTACGTCTCCTTTCCTTGTTAAAAACGGTGAGCTGTAACAACTCACCGTTTTCTCAGCATATCTGCATGCTATATTCTGATAGTCTACTCCATCGCGTTTGCACACTGTTTCCAGACATCTACGAGCTGCTTCTGCCACTCGTCAACTGTCATGGCGCCGTTACTGATGGAATCGATCGGTCCGTATACAGAACCTTTCATATCCAGTCCTTCGATCGGAGCTGTTGTTGCCCATGTACCTGTTACAGCCACTACATCGTCTCCAGTCTGGAAACTGCTCTTGATCACACCGTCCGGAAGCTTATCAGCCGCTCCTTTTACCGGTACAACAATCGGAGAGTCAGACTCTTCTCCAGTCTCTGCATTTGTTGTCTTATTTGCAAGGCAGAGATCTACAACTGTATCAGAATACATAAATTTAATAAATTCTTTTGCAAGATCAATGTTTGCAGCATCTGCCGGAATCCACATCTGCTCTGTAAATGTATATAC
The DNA here is from genome assembly GCA_946491795.1 of uncultured Lachnoclostridium sp. GTDB lineage: Bacteria > Bacillota > Clostridia > Lachnospirales > Lachnospiraceae > Mediterraneibacter > Mediterraneibacter gallistercoris. Next base: position 47,619 of record CAMLYF010000009.1, read on the forward strand.
AGCCTGATCCTCGTCAGCGCTCCACTTCGGAACACCCATTACTCCCCATTCGTAATCTGCAGGAGTGGAGTTTGCCATCTCACCAACTACCCAGCTTCCGTTCGGCATAAAGAGCGCCTCGCCGTCGATAACCGCCTGCTGGTTGATCTTAAAGCCGCCGTCCGTGTTTGCATTGGATACTGTATCAGCCCAGATGTTATCTGAAGATACAAGCTCTGCTACCGTATCGAGAACTTTTCTTCCCTCGTCTGATGTCCATGTGTTTGCATCATATGTCAGAGCTTTGTTGTAGAAATCCGTTCCGCCTGCCTGTGCCAGCATAGCGTAGATCGTAGCGTCAAAGTATCCCGGCTGCGGGTATGTAAAGAGTGCTCTTCCGTCTGCTTTAGCCTGTTTTCCAAGTTCAAACATCTCGTCCCATGTAGTCGGGAGCGCATACTCCTTGCCCTCGCCTACAAGTGTCGCGTTGTACCAGAAACCTGTCTGGGTGTAGAAAATCGGTGCGAGATAGATCTTTCCATCTCCATATGGCTGAGCCGCTGTTCCGTCCAGGATACCATCCAGCATCTTGCCTTTGAGCTCATCGTCGAACACATCAGAGATATCTGCTACTGCTTCCTCTTTGAGCATTGTCTCTGTGAATCCGCTTGCCTGTCCGAGATTGTAGTAGACAACATCCGGAATGTCGCCGTTCTGGATGTTCTTGGTAAGAACCTGATCCAGCTCGGAGGACAACGTAAGGTCTACTGTACAGCCTGTCTCTTTCTCGAAGGCGTCTGCAATCTTCTCCCAGATCTCAGCTCCGTTACCGCCCTCAAAGGCTGCAACCTTCAGTACATTGCTGTCACCATCGCCGCTTCCGCCTCCTTCTTTACTGTCGTTTCCGCCTCCGCCGCATGCTGCAAGCATGGAGACTGCCATCGCGGAAACAAGCGATACAGAGATCAGCTTTTTCACCATTTTCTTTTTCATAAAAAGTACCTCCTCCTTTTATTTGATAGATTTATCATATCTTATTAAATATATTATATCAATATGGATATTGCCTTTCATTTTATATTTATTGCTCTTTTTACCATATATTTTTGAAATATATAAATCTTTTTTGTAATTTCTGGCTATATTTCCTTGCTTTTATTCACCGGAGCTTTGTATAATATATACAATCGAATTCTTGCTTATATTTTATGCTTATTGGTTTGGAGGAGGATTTCAATGGGACACAGACATTATTCGATAAAAATGCAGGATATTCCGAGAATGAATTGCAGACTTCTCTCAGTATCTCTTTCAAAAGATGAAAAAGACTGGCAGAGCGTATTTCACACACACCATTTTACGGAAATTTTCTTCGTAGTGAACGGAAAAGGGAATTTCCTCTTCCGCAATGACATTCATCAGATTAAAACAGGAGACCTTATTATCGTCCCGCCTTATCTGGAGCATACGGAACAGTCTATTCCGGGTATGCCCCTCGAATATTATGTGATCGGTATCGACGGAATCGCTTTCCAGCCAAAAAACAGCGCGTCCACCGCGCAGATATTCTGCAGCTTTGACAACCGCATGCTGATCGCCGATCTGTTCGCCCAGATGTATTATGAAGTCAAAACCGAGCGGGACGGCTCCGATCTAATCTGCCAGCATCTTCTTGAGATCCTGATTCTCCGGATCATGCGCTCCCGTCATGTGGTGCCCGTGCCCATCACGTCTGTCCGAATGACAAAAGAATGTGCCCAGATAAAAGAATACCTGGACACTAACTATGCAGAGCATATCACGCTGGAAACACTGACCAGCCTCACTCATATGAATAAATACTATATGGCGCATTCTTTCACAAAGTTCACAGGACTGTCACCTATTCAGTATCTGAACCGGCGGCGCCTGGAAACAGCCTGCCAGCTTTTAAGAGATACGGACTACTCCGTATCCGATATTTCCAGCCAGACAGGCTTTTCCTCACAGTCCTATTTCACACAGATCTTTCGGAAACATTACGGGATCACCCCTATAAAATACCGTCAGTCACATTCGGAAGAATAGCTTATATCTCATACCAGCGGATTTCATTTGCCTCAAGATCCACATCGAAACTCGAGCCGTCGCCGCGGTATACCGTAGTGCTCTGTGGTTCATATGTATTGTTTACAACACAGTACTTTCCGTTTTTTACATATGCGTGAACTTCTACATTAAAGTTCGTGCTGAACCATCTGTACACATTTTCTTCATCATGGGACGCCCAGATAATAGAACGGTACAGGATACGGCTGTTTTCAAAGCTGTACGGCAGTCCGCTGATATATACGCAGCGTCCTTTTCCGAATTCATTGACCGCCATCTGGACTTCTTTGTCTCTCTGAACAAGGATCTCGGCCCCGTCAAGCGCATACATGTTCTTTTTGCCCTCGCCGAAGTCAATCTCTTTCGTACAGTCTTCCTTGATAAAGTGATCGTGTTCTTCCCAGTTATACTTATCAACATTGAGCGTAAATCCTGTCTCTTTCTCAACACCCATCACTGTCGCCAGCTGCAGGAAATGGCCCTGATACTGATGTCCCGCCGGTTCTCCGACGCCGATAAAACCTCCGCCGTTATAGATAAAGCCCTTTACAGCTGTGACGATCTTTTCATCAGTCCAGTTCTCTCCGCCCGTATATGCTGTATCCGCGTCACCGACATTGAGGAGCACATCTATATCGTCGAGGATATGAGGATCTTTTCTTATATCGTCAAAACTGATGAATTTCACGTCAAACGGCGCTCCGCTCAACGTCTCTATAACTCCGGCATAGGAATAGTTCTGTTTGTGATAAATCGCGTGATGCACCATATGATTTCCCCATGCGCGCATTTTACCCCAGCAGTTGAGTACAGCTACTTTTTTAATACAGTATGGCGTCGTGCCTTTGATATTCTCATAAAGAGTGCGGAATTCATCGCAGACGCTCTCTACATAATCAATAAATTCCGGGAACTGCATTGCCAGCTTCAGATAACCGCCGTACCCGATCCTGTCGATAGGCTTGCGCAGGATTGCTCTTCTTGCAGTCACCCAGTTATATTTTGCTTCTTTTACCGGATCGCCGCCCTCATGGAACGTATCCGGGAAGAAATACGGCAGCAGCCTGCCCTCTGTATATTTTACTCCCTCGATATCGCTGATCAGTCTTAATGTCGCTCCGTTTCCTACACTTCCCACAACTGCATCAAGACCGATAGTCTTAAACTCGTCCATAAACGGTTCCATTCCGATCCAGTGGTCGCCGAGGAACATCATTGCTTCTTTACCGCATTCATGCGTAATGTCTACCATCTCTTTTGCAAGCTTTGCCACTTCCCGTCTCTGGAAAGCCTGGAAATCCAGAAATTCTTTGGAAGGGATGCGGTAGGTATTATTCATATACCCCTGATCGATGATATATTCCGGACGGAACTTATACCCTGCCTCTTTTTCAAACTGCTCAAGGATATACGGACTTACCGATGCAGAGTACCCGTACCAGTCCACATACTTCTCCCGTGCGAACTCGTCGAAGATCAGGGTGAACTGATGGAAAAACGTAGTGTAACGGATCACGTCGATATGCGGATTATCCGCAATAAACTTTCTCAGCCTCTCCATAGAATATTTGTGTGTCTTAGGCTGACGTACGTCAAAAGTGATCTGTTTTTCAAAATTTTTCCAGCCATTTGTCACTGCATTGTACATATGTACCGGATCCCACATAATATAGGCAAGGAAACTGACTGTATAATCATGAAATGCCTCCGCGCCGTGGATCGTAACATTTCCCGACACGCTGTCATAACTCCACATCTCCGGTGAAACCACTTCGCCTGTAGTACGGTCAACTACTTCCCACCATCTTGTGATATCGTCATGGTCGTTCACCTTAAGCATATCCGGATACAGATGATCCATAAGATGCACGGACAGTTCACTGTTTACAGCCGTATAAAAGGGCGTCATGATGTACATCTGCTGGATCTCGTCCGGATTTGCCTTGGCCCATGCATTGTCCTTCCTTGTCGTATAATACGTAGAATATACTTTTGCATCCACGTTTTTCAGTTCTTCCGGATAGTCTGTTCCGTCGCAGTCACGGATCGCATCAGCCCCCCATCTCTCAAGTAATTCCAGAGTCTCAGGCACCACGTCTAAATCTGTCGGGATCGTTACCCTTCCCTTTGTATGCTCTTTCACCGCCATTCTCCTTTCTCATTAAATTTTCACTGATTTTTCTACATCATATTTGAAAACAGCTCCAACGTCAATCCGCACATTGCTCACATTTTTATAATTCTTGCGTATTGCGCTATCTCAGACATCCGTTTATAACATCTTTCAAAAAACATCCGATATCCTTCGCAGAAATAATTTCTGTATATCTCTGAACCGTCATCCCTGATCCGGTGCCGCCTGCATCCGCCTCTGCACAGACTATACCATCTGCACGCCTCACATTCCGGGTCTGTCCTGTATGATTCTCTGACAAACTCTCTTCCATTTCGTGAGGACATCATTTCCTCAATAGTATCTGTGTTGTAATTTCCAAGTCTGTATTTATCAAGGGCATAAAAGTCACAGGGATATGCGCTGCCGTCCGCCTCCGCAACGCACTGCAGGCTGCATCTTCCGCGCTGTTCGCATGCCTCCGGCTCATATCCCATCAGTATCCCGATATAATTCTCAAACTGCCGGATAACAGGCGCCCTTCCTTTTTTCCAGTCTTTGTCCCAGAGCCGGAACAGTCTGATAAGGAATTCTCCGTACAGTTCAGGGGTCAGTGAGTATTCTCTTTTCCCCATCTCTTCTCCCAGAGGATCCAGGCATGCAATATACTGCTGATACTTCCACCCGTTCTGACGGTATTCGTACCAGATATCTTCAATATGCTCTGCCGTCTGCGCATTCACTACAGTCAGGATATTGTATTCAATTCCATACTCATCCAGTTTTTTTATATTTTCACAGATTCTGTCATAAGTAGGATTTCCGGATGCGTCATGACGGTATCTGTCATGTACAGCCCTGATACCGTCGACAGATACCCCCACAAGGAAATCATACTTCCGAAACAGCCGGCACCACTCATCATTCAGCGCAAGCCCATTAGTCTGAATCGTATTTATCACACGGACACCGTTCCGGTTAAACTTCTCTTCCAGTTCCATCGCCTTTACATAGAAATCTGTTCCCCGCAGAGTAGGCTCTCCTCCCTGAAAAGCGAAACAGATCTCCCCGCCGGCCTGATGCATAGCCTTTCTGATCAGGTTCTTAAGCGTCTTCTCAGACATCATCCCATAAGAAGGTATATTCCGCTTCTCCATTTCATCACAGTAAAAACAGTAATCGCACCGCATATTGCACAGACCGGAAACCGGTTTGATCAAAATTGTATGTAATGGCATATTATCTCAAGTTATCTCCTTCTGTACATACACGAACGGCAGCGCTGTAAAAACGCTGCCTGTATCTGTATATTTATCACTTTCACAGTAGTAATATACACTTCTTTTCCTGAAAATGCAAACCCGGAACTCTCCTGAATTTACAGGTACCGCCATCTTCCATAATTCTTAATAAATTTTTACCCCCGGCTACTTGATAACACTATACCGGTATGACATAATATTTCTAACGGAAAAAGTTATGAGGAGGAAAAAAAATATGAAAAACAAAATCCGTAAAACACTTCTGCTCTTGTGTGCCATGATGCTCGCATTTGCTCTCACTGCATGTGGTGGTTCCAAGGATGATGACAACACTGACGACAACACTGCACAGACAGAGGATAACGCGGCTGCCGGGGACGACGCATCTGCGGACGATACTGCAGATGACAGTTCGGTATCGGGGAAATTTTCTTCCATTCAGGAGTTCATTGATTCCGATATGATGCAGGAAGAACTGGCATCCCAGATGGAATCTCTTGAAGGATCAGGGATGTCCATGGAACTCACGGCAGAAGATAACAAACTGATCTACAACTTTAAGATCGACGATCCTGATCTCTCTGCAGCAATGGACGCATCAGCTCTTGAATCCTCACTTGATTCTCAGGCTTCTACTTTTGAATCTGTTGCAGGAGTTCTGCCTACAGCGATTGATGTGGACAACCCTGTTGTAGTCGTACGTTATCTTGACAGCGACGGTAACGAGCTTGCCTCGAGAGAATTTATGCCGTCTGACGACACTGCAGACGATACGGATGCACCTGCCGATGACGCAGCCGATACTGCCGAATAGATCATTTACAATATCATACAGTCAGAACTGTATATAACAATCAGGAACATAGGATTTTCCGGGGAACCGGGAGATCCTTTTTTTGGCGATATCGATTTTTCAAACTGTATATATTTAGTATTGACAGTCAGTACATGTGATGCTATACTGTGCTTATCAAACAAGTACAGTATAAACAAAGGAGCAGAAAAATGAGTGAAGCATATATCTCTATCGACCACCTTTCAAAGAAATATGATAAAGACTTTGTGTTAAAAGATGTCAATGCCGTTCTCCATAAAGGAGAAATCCTCGGTTTCCTCGGACCAAGCGGAGCCGGAAAGACCACTACGATCAAAATTCTGACCGGGCAGCTCCTGCCCACGTCAGGCACAGCGGAAATCCTCGGCATCGACTGCCGGAAGATCGATGAGCGCATCTATGAGCAGATCGGCATCGTCACAGATTCCAGCGGCGTGTATGAACGGATGACCGTCTTTGATAACCTGAAATACTTTGCCCGTATCTTGAATGTACCTCTTAAAAATATCGATCCGCTCCTGAAGCGCATTGGTCTCTATGAACACAGGAAGAAACCGGCGTCAAAGCTCTCCAAAGGGCAGACCCAGAGACTGATCCTTGCAAGAGCGCTCCTGCATAAGCCGAAAGTCCTCTTTCTCGATGAGCCCACCAGCGGACTGGACCCGTCCACGGCCCTCGAAATCCACCGCATCTTAAAGGAGCTCAGAGATGAAGGCATGGCGATCTTCCTGACTACGCACAACATGGAAGAAGCCACAAAACTCTGCGATCATGTGGCTCTCTTAAACGAAGGTGTGATCGTGGAATACGGCACACCGCAGGAAATCTGCCTGAAGTACAACCGGATCAGGAAATACCGGGTGCAGCTCACCGACGGCACGAAACACGTTCTCCTGCAGAGTCCTGAGACCGCCGGACGCATCAGCTCATGGATGAACGAAGATAAGATTGAGACGCTCCACACCTGCGAGCCCACACTTGAAACCGTATTTTTAGAAGTAACAGGGAGGGAATTACAATGAATACTACAGTGAACAGTACAGCAAGATCTACAGGAAAGAAAAAAGCAGACGCCCCCAGGGCACTCACGCTCAAGCCCGTGCATATGCGGAAACTTGCCGCCATCATAGATGTGAAAAGCCGGGCGCTCTTCAGTAAAAACTTTATCATCATGCCCGTCTTCTCTCTGGGATTTACGTTTCTGATGCAGGTCATCTATGAGAAAGCCTCCGGAGGCATGGCAGCTATGAACGCCTACGCCCTTGCCATGGGAATGCTCATGAATGTCTCCATGATGGGCTTTTACTGCACTGCCGCGTCTCTGGCAGAAGAAAAAGAAAAAAATACGCTGCGAACCCTGATGACCTCTTCTGTCAACGGACTTGAGTTCTTCCTCGGAAGCCTCATCCCGATCGTACTGATGACCGAAGTCGTCAATGTACTCTGCGTCTTTATCGTGCATATGACCATGAGCCCGATGCAGTGGGCTGCTTACCTTGCTGTCACAACAACTGCTTCAGTCATCGCATCTGTAGGCGGGATGCTCCTTGGAATCTTTGCAAAGAATCAGGTGTCAGCAAGTACGCTCACTACTCCCGTCGTGCTTGTATTTATGATGATCCCCATGTTTACCGGTTTCAGCGAGACGCTCCAGAAGATCAGTATGTTCTTCTTTACCGGAATCGCGTTTGACGCCATTGCAAACATCTCAAACGGTCTTCCCGCTGTGGACGTAAAGGGAATCGCCGTACTTGCGGCAGAATTTATCCTTTCCGTGATCCTTTTTCTCATCCTGTACCGCAGAAACGGATTCGAGAGGTGATCATATGGAAATTATTTTAAGCAATGCAAGCGACCGGCCTATCTACGAACAGATCACTTCCCAGATCAAGGAAATGATCATGAAAGGGATCTTAAAGCCCGGGGAAGCCCTGCCTTCTATGCGGAAGCTGGCGAAGGATCTCCATGTCAGCGTCATCACCACCCAGCGTGCTTATGACGACCTTTCCCGGGACGGCTTTATCATCACTGTACCTGCGAAAGGCACTTTCGTCTCCACACAGAATCAGGATTTCATCAAAGAGGAGAACCTGCGGCGGATCGAGAAACTTCTCTCCGACGCCGCATCCCTCGGACGTGAGAACGGTCTGACTCTGGACGAACTGAAAGCGACACTGGAAGTCGTGTATGAAGACGAATGAATTTCTTAATACTTTCACATAAAGGAGCAGCATTATGGAATATGCAATCGAAGTCAGGAATCTGACGAAACGTTATAAAGGTTTTACTCTGGATGACATCTCATTCGCACTGCCCCGGGGAACGGTCATGGGCCTGATCGGGGAGAACGGAGCCGGAAAATCAACGCTTATCAACTCGATTCTCGGAATCACGGACAGCCAGTCTGTCCTCACAGCGATGCTGGATCTGGACATGAAGACTCACAGTAAGAAGATCAAGGAAGACATTGCCGCCATTTTCAACGACTCTCACTATGACGTCAACCTGACTCCAAAGATCATCGGACACATTCTTTCAAAAGTATATAAAAACTGGGATGCTCCTCTTTTCTCTGAATATCTGGAACGGTTCGGTCTTCCGGAGAAAAAGAAGCTCAAGAAGCTCTCTACCGGTATGCGGGTGAAACTGGAGTTCGCCGCCGCCTTAAGCCACCATCCGAAGCTCCTGATCCTCGATGAAGCTACAAGCGGACTGGATCCCGTGTTCCGCGATGAGATTCTGGATATTTTAAGAGAATTTACCGAGGATGAGGATCATGCGGTGCTCATGTCCTCCCACATCACCAGCGACCTTGATAAGATCGCCGACTACATCGCCTATCTCCATGAAGGAAAGATGCAGTTTATCAAGACCTATGATGAGATACGCGATGACTACGGCATCATCACCTGCGGGCAGGAACTCTTCAACACCTTAAGCCGGGATGACATCGCAGCATACAAAAAGGAGCCCTACAGCTACCGTGTGCTTGTGAAAAACCGTGCGAAGCTGCGTCAGGTATTCCAGGATATTCCGATGGAAAACGCATCTGTCGAAGATATCATGCTATTCTACGTAAAAGGAGAAAAAGTGAAATGAAAGGAATCATGCTCAAAGACTTATATGAGAATTTTTACATAAAGAAAAACCTCGCATCCTATATATTCGGAGCACTGTTCATCGGACTTGCGATGATATTTATAAATACATATTATACTTTCATACTCTATACGATGTTTTTGAGTATTATATTCGGTTCAGCTCCACTGGAAGCTCCTTGTGAACAGGATGAAAAAGCGAATTTCGGCAAGCTTCAGATTACTTTTCCTCTGACAAAGGCAGAAATCGTACTATCAAAATATCTTCTGTCCTTGATCTGTACTGGTATCAGTCTGTTGATCTCCCTGATCTACGCACTGGCGAATGTATATTTCTGGCGCCTGGTCACACTGAGGGAGGCCCTGACGGTATGGGGGCTGAGTATCTGCGGATCTCTTGTCTTTACTTCTGTCGTATATGTCTGCTACTTTCTGCTGGGGAAAAAGATTGGAACTTTCATATATGTCGCAACAGCTGTAATCCTCGCCGGACTGTATGGAAGCTCTACTGTGCTCTTCGGGATAGAGAGCTATACCTCAATGGATACAACCGTGCGCCTCTGGTTTTTCCTGCCGGCTTCAGTCGTGATCTTTGTACTGAGCTGTCTGCTATCCATACAGATTTATAAGAAGAATTTCTCGTAATCTTTTTCTATCAGACGTCTCTATATGACCATCATAGTGCGGACATATCTCCCGGTACTCTCCGGCCTGTGCAGAGGATATGTCCGGCTATGAAATTTCTTCAAGCTTCGTCTTGCCAATCATAAGGTTCAGGATCTCAACATCTGTCTGTTTCATTCCTGCTCTTCCTACATATCCGACCGCTTTGATCGTATTCTCCGGGCAGTCCATAACTAATCCTTCCCCTCTTCCAAACGTAAGCCCCTTCATCGCCATCTTATGACTCAGGATCGCCGCCTGCAGTGCGGTCGATATCTTGGCTGCACAGCTCGGTTTCGCTCCGTCGCACACAATGCCTCCCGCATCTGCGATCGTATTGACAACAGTATTCTCAATCTGTTCCAGCGTACCGCCATGCAGATACGTAATTCCCGCTCCTGCGCCTGCCGCTGCGCATACAGCCCCGCAATATGCGGAAAGTGATCCGATATATCTCTTCTGATTCAGTGCCGTGAGGTTTGAAACGCACAGCGCCCGATATATTTCTTCTTCTGTTTTTCCAAGCGCTCTTCCATATTCAATCACCGGAAGCGAACAGGTCATCCCCTGATTGCCTGATCCGGAATTAATAATAACTGGCAGAGAGCATCCGCTCATTCTTGCATCAGATCCCGCGGCGGCTTTTGCGACAGCTCTCCATTTTACATCGTTGCCGAATTCTTCCAGCACTACCCTTCCCACCTGTGCACCCCATGGGTTTTTCAGTCCTTCGTCCGCGATCTTCATATTGTACTTTACCTGACGCTCCAGTGTATTTTTTACGTCTTCCATCCGGACTTCGTCCGCAAATGCAATGATATCTTCAAGATTCAGCAGATCCTTGTCCACTGTTTCCTGATCCGGTGCCTCTGACACTTCAGTTTCCTCTTTTTCTTTCTGGTACAGTACTCTCCCGTTTTTCTCGATTCGAGTGATATTAGTATGCTCATTCTCTATAACGACAAGTGCTTCTTCATCCTTGCAGACGGCTCTGGCCTCTATATAAAGATTTGCTGTTCCCTCTTTCAGGACACAGTCGCAGAATCCCTCATTGATCAGTTCTTTTGTTCTGCTGATATCTTCCTCTCTGACCGTCTCCAGCACTTCCAGAGCCTGCCCCGGATCCCCTCCGGTCAGTCCAAGCACAGCCGCCGCCTCAACGCCTTTCATCCCGCCGGAGTTCGGCACTGTAACTCCCTTTACATTCTTGATAATATTTCCGCTGCACGCCACAGTAAGATGTTCCGGGAAAGTCCCCAGTGTCTCTCCTGCTTTTGCGGAAGCGTAAGCAAGCGCAATAGGCTCTGTACATCCAAGGGCAGGCACCAGTTCTTCCTTCAGAATCCGTACATAAGTATCATAGATCTTTTTATCCATTGTATTTTCTCCCCTGCAAAATAAAGTTCGCGGTATGATGCACTGCTGCATTCTATACCGCGAACTATTATATCATCTCTGCATACTTTTTTTCACTATTTTTTAGCTGTTCTGTCCGGATCTGTTTTATCATCCGGCAGCAGATTCTGCATACTCTTCAGACTGATAGCCAGCGTCGAAGTATTGTGCAGGAGCGCCGATGTTGTCGGCTGGATCACACCGCCCACGCCAAGGGCGATAAGTCCCGAGTTGATTCCGACGATTCCTCTGTAATTACTCTGGATCCGTTTCATCATGGCATTGGCAAGTCTCCTCAGAGTCACGATCACCCGCAGGTTATCCGCTGCTATAGTGATGTCCGCGATCTCCCGGGCTATCTCTGCCCCGTCGCTGATGGCAATACCTGCATCCGCAGCAGACAGTGCGGGAGAATCATTAATGCCGTCTCCGATCATAATGACTTTCTTACCGGCTTCCTTCTCTTTCTCTACGAACCGGGCTTTATCTTCCGGCAGGACTTCGGAATAGTATTCATCCACGCCCACGCGTCCCGCAATGGATGCAGCTGTACGCTCACTGTCTCCCGTCATCATCACGACCTTTTTCAGGCCCTCTTCTTTCAGCATTCTTACCATATCCGCCGCCTCTTCCCGGAGCGGATCTTCGATGCAGATGACCGCTGTCAGCTCGCCGTCAATAGCCAGATACAGATGGGAATACTCTGACGGAAGAGTATCAAATCGCTCCTGCATCTCCTGCCGTATCCTGCAGTCTTCGTCTTCAAAGACAAAATGACTGCTGCCGATAACGACTTTCTTGTCCTCAATATAAGACGAAATGCCATGGGCAACGATATATTCCACCTTCGAGTGCATCTCTTCGTGATAGAGCTTTCTCTTTTTCGCCGCGTCCACCACTGCCTTCGCCATCGAGTGAGGGAAGTGCTCTTCCAGACACGCCGCGATGCGGAGCGCTTCGTCTTCGGGATAGTCTCCAAAAACGACAACTTCTTTTACTGTCGGCTTTGCTTTTGTCAGCGTACCGGTCTTGTCAAATACGATCGTGTCGGCCTCTGCCACTGCCTCCAGATATTTTCCGCCTTTTACTGTGATACCGTGCTGACCGGCCTCACGGATAGCCGAAAGCACTGCGATGGGCATAGCGAGCTTCAGCGCGCAGGAAAAGTCTACCATCAGGACGGAAAGCGCCTTTGTCGCATTGCGGGTAACAAGTCCTACAATGCCTGTGCCGAGAAGTGTATACGGCACCAGTCTGTCCGCCAGATGTTCCGCCTTACTCTCCAGTGCGGATTTCAGTTTCTCGGAGTCTTCGATCATGGTCACGATCTTCTCAAATCTGGTCGACCCGGATACTGCCTTTACAAGTATCTCAAGTTCTCCTTCTTCCAGAACCGTTCCTGCATAGACAGTCTTGCCTTTTTCTCTTCTTACCGGAAGGGACTCACCTGTAAGAGACGCCTGATTGACCATGCCTTCTCCACCGGACACTTCACCGTCAAAGGGGATCACATTTCCCATATGAACGACTACCGTATCACCAGGCCGGATATCCGATGCGTTGACAAGCACTTCCTGATCGTCTTTCTTCAGCCATACTTTCTTTACATTGAGTGACATGCTTCTTGCAAGATCACCCACGGATTTCTTATGTGTCCACTCCTCCAGCAGTTCTCCCACGCCGAGCAGGAACATGACGGACCCCGCCGTGTCAAAGTCTCCCCGGATTACGGACACACCGATGGCTGCCGCGTCAAGAACCGGCACCTCGATTTTCCGCCTTGCGAGGCACTTAAGACCTTTCCATATATAACGCAGCGCCTTAAACGTCAGCCATACCTTTCGGACCGGATACGGAATGATAAGCTTACTGCCGTAATGCAGAAGCACCCTTGTGATCAGCTGCTCCCGAAATGATGAATTCAGCTCTCTTCCTGAACTGGACAGTACATTTTCGGGGACATTCGTATTCTCATAACTGAATCCTTTGAGCACTGCGATCACCTCTTCACGGCTCCCCGTGTAACAGATCACGGCATCTGCGGTGCGCTCATATACCTTTGCATCTGTCACATATTCCTGTTTACCGAGAAACCAGCAAAGAGTATCCGCCTGCGCACACGTCATTCTCCCTTGAACGGCATGTATACGCAGACGGCCTTTTATCTCATGCTTTATGATAAATTTCATAGCCTGCTATACAGTCTTTGCACTGCTGTCTTCCGCACCATTATCCTCTGCGCCGCTCTCATCAGCCTGAACAGCCGCAGCTTCTTCCGCAGCTCTCTTCTCATTGATCCGCTGAGCTTCCGCAAGGATATCCTCTGCATTCTCCTGTACTGTCGTCGCTGTCTTCATCACGCAGTCTTTCGCGCGCAGTGCAGCTGCTGTGCAGTTCGTATATACCTTCTTCGCATCCTTGCTTGAGAGCACTTTCACTCCCGCTGTTCCGAACAGGACGCCCCCTGCGAATAAACCGATCTTTTTTAATGTAGATACACTTACCATGTTAAAATACCTCCCGTCATATATGTAATATTTGCTGTACCCGTTCATGTCTGCTCTGTCTTCCGTGACAGCTTCGGATATTATTTGTGCTTATATCCGGTGTAAAAGACCATCACAAAACAAAAGACTGCAGCCCACGCCCAGAATCTGTGCTGCTTCACAGTTCACCACTCCCTTGTTAATAATATGTAAACCTTCTGGGTTCTGCTACAGCATAACAGCCATATTCTTAGGTAGTCAAATCTAACACCTTCTATTGATAAATCTTATCGATACATGGGAAATCCGAAAAATGCTGAAAACAAAACAGATACTTTTTCCAATGACGATCCGGTAATCCCGGAGAAATCTTCAAAAGTATCTGTTAATTCTCAACTTTTATTTTTGCTATTTTCTGGTTCTTCAGATATCCGCACCGCCGCATTCCTTCACGCACCACTTTATTCCAGTTACCGGGGGAAAGACGGCAGATCGTATTGTCATCCAGTATGATCTCACAGCCTCCCTGTACCCCGCAGTTATCGGAACATTCCACCTTATACATATTCTTCCGGCTGATTGCCCCGATATCCTCAAGGGCATTGATCATACGATAGACTGTCGCGACACCGATCCTGTGGTCTGCCCTTGATGCTTTGTAAAAAATCTCCTTACAGCTTGAACAGTCATTTTCCAGAATAATGTCTATGAGCATAAGGCGCTGTTTTGTAATGCGGCATCCGTTTTCTTTCAGCTTTTCGATTATCTGATCTTTCTTGTTCACCGCAGCCTCCTGACATCAACCTCTTTCTTCTCCGCACACGTTCCGGTGTCCGTGTTTACGAAATACTGACGACCTCATACCCTGCTTTTTCCACTGCCTGTTTCAATTCAATCTCATCAACCGTGCGGTCATAGGAAACCTCCGCACAGTTATGGCGCAAATTTACTTTTGCCACTACTCCGTCAATGGCGTTAAGCGCACGCGTCACGCTGTTGGCACAGTTCTGGCAGTGCATGCCGGATATTTTGATCGTGCGTCTCCCGATCACCGGGCCGTCAAGTGTCTTTGCCTTCGGCTTCCTGTCGGGAACAGAACCGCCTCCGCAGCATGCGCCTTCGCCCTTAAAATGTTTGATCGATCCTTTCAGTGCAAATATCAGCAATACTACTACGATAAGTATAATAACCGCATCAACCATAGCCATCCCTCTTTACGTTTATTCTTCCAAAATCTTCTGTCAGTCTTCTTCAAATTTCCTGCGGTCTTTTCTTTTTTTGATCCACAGGTAAATCTGATAGATTGTGGCTCCTATAATATATATGAGCAGAAAAGCTCCAAATGCATAGAACATAGATCCTGTTGAATCTCCCATGTCACGCCCGCCTTTCATTTCTTATCCGGCGTGGGATCCGGATGCGCCGGGCATCCGCCGCACGACCCGCAGTTCCCGCTGCATCCTGCACAGCCCACAGGTTTTCCTGCTTTTTTGTTTTTATATCCTTTATAAATGAGGAAGATACAATACCCCAGAATCAGGGCCAGTATCACAATATCAGCGATCATGCCCGCACCTTCTTTCTGTTTATCTGATAAATATATTATTACTTATACTATTTTACGGAAAAGCCGGACACCTGTAAAGTATCCGGCTGTATCCTCTTTCATCAAGCGGTATTTCTGTTCCGCCGGAAATATTTCAATTCAAAAATCTGCAGCATTATGCGTTCTGTACAGAACGTTTGGAGTATACTTTCTGGTTCTTATACGGATCAGGTCTGAACAGCAGTACGAGCAGAATGATCGCAAAGATAAATCCGACCGCCGTACCGGCTGTAAATCCTCCGCCCAGTATGAATGTACCGATCTGGTATACTGTAAGAGATATCACGTATGCAAACACGTTCTGGAACACGATTGCAAACCAGAACCACTTTCTGGACTGCATCTGCTGTGCCATCGTAGCGATCGCCGCCAGACACGGAGAGTCGAGCAGATTAAACAGCAGGAATGAGAATGCCGCCATCGCACTCGGGAACCATGCTACAACGCCACCGGCTACATTTACCGCATCTTCCGTATCTCCTGCTACGTTTGCAAGGACGCCCATGGTAGAAACGATCGCTTCTTTCGCAGTAAATCCTGAAAGGGATGCAGCAACCGGCTGCCACTCGCCAAATCCGAGAGGAATGAAGATCGGTGCAATGATTCCTCCGATCGTCGCCAGAAGACTGTCTGCGCTGTCCTCTACCAATCCAAAGCCGCCGTCGGTAAATCCGAAGCCGCCGAGGAACCACATTACTACGCACGCAAGGAACAGAATCGTTCCGGCTTTGATGATAAAGCCTTTCAGTCTTTCCCATACATGGAGAAGAACTGTTCTGACCTGCGGAACGTGATACTGAGGAAGCTCCATAACAAACGGCGCCGGCTTTCCTGAGAACGGCTTTGTTTTCTTTAAGATGATCGCCGCAACAAGAACCGCGATGATACCGATGAAATACATCAACGGAGCGATAAATGAGCTTTCTGTGTATCCGGCTGCCTCACCTGCGATCACACCGCCCATCAGGGCAATAACCGGGAGCTTAGCGCCGCACGGGATAAAAGTTGCCGTCATGATCGTCAGACGTCTGTCATTATCCTGCTCGATCGTCTTGGACGCCATAATTCCCGGGATACCGCATCCGGAAGAAATCAAAAGCGGGATAAAGCTCTTGCCCGAAAGTCCGAAATGACGGAATACACGGTCCATGACAAATGCAATACGCACCATATAACCGCAGTCTTCAAGTATGGACAGGAACAGGAACAATACCGCCATCTGCGGGACAAATCCAAGCACTGCCCCGAGGCCGCCAATGATACCATCCACTACAAGTCCCGTCACCAGATCTCCCGCGCCGATGCTTCCTAAGAATCCGCCTACGGCATCCTGAATTGCCACAACGAATACATCGTTGGTCCAGTCTGTCACCCACGTACCTACCGTCGTGACAGACACATAATATACAGCCCACATAATAACGATAAAGATCGGGATTCCGAGAATACGGTTTGTAACGATACGGTCGATCTTATCCGATGTGGTAAGCTTTTCTTTTCCTTTCTGAACCGTTGTCTTTACAATCTGCTGTATGTATCTGTAGCGTTCATCCGTCACGATACTTTCCATATCATCGTCATGCTTTTTCTCGATCTTTCCTCTGAGATCAGCTACCGCTGACGCTGCCGACGCAGGAAGTTTTACGCTTTCGACTACCTTACTGTCATTCTCAAGGAACTTGACGGCATACCATCTTTTCTTATCATCGGTGATCGTTTCCGGAAGGAGCCCCTTCACTTCCGAAACCGCGCCTTCCATCTCCTTGGAGAAGATCTCTCCCGGAAGACTGATTTCTTTTTTCTTCGCCACTTTCACCGCCTCGTCGATCAGTTCCGTAAGCCCCGTCTGTTTCAGGGCAGACGTCTCAATGATCGGGCATCCCAGCAGCATGGAAAGACGCTTTGTATCAATCTTCATGCCTCTCTTGTCAATCAGGTCAGCCATGTTAAGCGCGATGACCACCGGCACTCCCGTCTCGATAAGCTGTGTTGTCAGATACAGGTTACGCTCGATATTTGTAGCATCCACCAGATCGATGATCACATCCGGGTTCTCATTCAGCACATAGTCGCGGCTGACAACCTCCTCCAGCGTATACGGGGAAAGGGAATAGATTCCCGGCAGGTCGGTTACTATGACTTCTTCCCCTTTTGCTTTCCTGCTCTTCACCTTACCTTCTTTCTTCTCAACCGTAACTCCCGGCCAGTTTCCGACATACTGGTTCGCGCCGGTCAGCGCGTTGAACATCGTCGTCTTACCACAGTTCGGGTTTCCGGCGAGTGCAATTCTTATTGCCATTCCTTTATACCTCCTTTAACCTTGCCTCTGTCTGGGTTGCGTGCCAGTCTATTTCACCTGAACGCATTGTGCGTCGTTTTTCCTTACGGATAACTCGTATCCCCGGACTGTGATCTCAACCGGATCGCCGAGCGGCGCTACTTTTCTGATGTAGAGTTCACTGCCTTTTGTAATCCCCATATCCATGATACGGCGCTTATAGGCGCTGTCACCTTCTATCTTTGTTACAACAACAGTGCTTCCCACCTTTGCATCACCTAATGTCATAACCGTTATCTCCTTTCCTTAGCTTACTATGTATAAATATACAGCGGACATAATGCATCAGATCATTATATGCCGCGCCATATCAGCATTAATGGCGACACGTGAATCTTTAATATTTACGATCACATTGCCGCCGATTGCAGATAACACGGTGACTTCCGTCCCCGCAACAAACCCGAGATTTTCAAGGAATCTTTTCGTCTCATCGTTTCCTCCGACTCTCCGGATGGTATTAATTTCGCCTATCGCTGCCATTGTAAGTGGCATAAGAAAACCCTCTTTCCAATCATATTAAAAATCTCCTTATTGAGATTGATAATATTTTTCATTTATCTTCTTTCCATTAGTTAGTATATACTAACTATTATTAGTTGTCAAGAACTCTTTTGCATTTTTTTCAATTTTTTCCAGCGCAAATCAGCGTTTGCCGTAACTAGTCGAATATGGTATACTTAATGGAAAGTATTTTGAAAGAGCGAGGTGAAAACTATGCATGGAAATGAATCTGCTGAAAATTATCTGGAAACAATTCTGGTCTTAAGCCAGCGCCTCCCTGTCGTACGTTCCGTAGACGTGGCAACAGAACTGAACTTCAAGAAATCCAGCGTAAGTGTTGCCATGAAAAAATTAAGAGAAAGCGGACATATCGTAGTCTCACCGGAGGGATATATCACCCTTACCGAAGCCGGAAAAGAGATTGCCGACTGTATCTATGAACGCCACACGCTTCTGTCCTCCTGGCTCACACGCCTCGGAGTAGATCCGAAAGTTGCCGCAGAAGACGCCTGCCGGATTGAGCATGTGATCAGCGCTGAGAGCTTTGAAGCAATAAAAAGACATATCAAATAAAAATACAGGTATATTAATTAAGCGGTATCAGCCATTCACTGATACCGCTTATCTTTGATCCTTTTTACTCTTTAATCTGTGCAAGCACTGCTTTCAGCTCTTCTGCGGATTTCTTAAGCTGCTCCTTCTCCTCGTCGCTCAGATTGATCTCCAGCACCTGCTCCGCGCCTTTGTTTCCTATGATCGTCGGAATACTCAGGCACAGTCCGTCCAGTCCGTATTCTCCGTTAAGTGAAACAGATATCGGTACTACTGCGTGACTGTCCCTGACGATTGCCTCCGCTATTCTGGACGCCGCCATTCCAATCCCATAATACGTAGCCCCTTTTCTCTCAATAATCTCATATGCACTGTCGCGCACTGCATGGTAAATCTCGTCCATCTCGTCAGAGAAATCACTAAATCCCCGCATTTTGGCAAAATCTCTGATGCCAATACCATAGACATTTGCACAGCTCCATACCGCAAGCTCACTGTCGCCATGTTCTCCCGCAATAAAGGCATGTACATTTCTGCTGTCTACATCAAGCTTCTCGCTGATCAGGTATTTCAATCTTGCTGTATCAAGCACCGTACCGGAACCGATCACGCGCTCTTTCGGAAATCCGGATTCTTTCAGGGCAACCTGCGTCAGAATATCCACCGGATTTGATACGATCATCAGAATTCCTTCGCAGTTCACCCGTTTAATCTCACTGATGATAGATTTCATGATCTTTGAATTTTTCTGCACAAGATCCAGCCTTGTCTCTCCCGGCTTCTGATTCGCCCCTGCCGTAATGATCACGACCGCCGCATCCGCTATATCTTCATAGCTGCCCGGAATAATATCCATAGCATGGGCAAACGGAAGTCCGTGGCTGATATCCATCGCCTCTCCCTCTTCCTTTGCCTGCACCGCATCTATGAGAACAAGCTCCGAAAAAGTGCCTTTCTGCATTAATGTATATGCGATCGTCGATCCCACAAATCCACAACCTATCACTGCTGCTTTCTGTATATTTACCATTCTCTTTTCCTCCTTTTTAATGGTCGCATAACTCCTTGTTTTAATCCTAGTTTTTTACTAGGATTAATTTACAAGCTTATTATATTATAATTTCCAGAAAAATCAATAGGTTGTACGGTATTTTTTCCCATCTTTCCCGATTTGTGTATTGCTTTTCAGATTTTTTCGGACTATATTATACAGTGAAAATTTTATATCCAGAAAGGAGATCGTAATCATGTTAAACGAAAAAGTAGCTGAACTTCTGAACGCACAGATTAATAAAGAATTTTATTCGGCATATCTGTATCTTTCCTTCTCTAATTATTTTTCCGATGAAGGGCTGGACGGATTTGCCAACTGGTATAATGTACAGGCACAGGAGGAACGCGATCACGCCATGCTTTTTGTGCAGTACATGCAGAACAATGATGCAAAAATTACCTTTGAGGCAATTGATAAACCGGATTCTGAATTCAAAAGCCATATGGAGGTTCTCGAGGCAGGTCTGGCACACGAGCGCTATGTGACCGGTCTGATCAACAATATCTACGGATCTGCATATGATGTAAAAGATTTCCGCACCATGCAGTTCCTTGACTGGTTTGTCAAAGAGCAGGGCGAAGAAGAGACAAATGCAACTGACCTCATCAAAAAAATGAACCTGTTCGGTTCCGATCCGAAGAGTCTGTATCTGCTGGATCAGGAACTCGCGGCACGCACATATGCTGCTCCGTCACTGGTACTGTAACTTCGTATTTGTCTGACTGAATGCCAATGAAGATGATTTCTGGTTCCGCTTGTCTGCTTTATGTTCAATTTTAGTCGGAAAAGTAACGATTTTGACCCTTCCGTTTAAATTCAATTTTCAGACTAGGAAAGGAAGCAGCCGGAAGACAGGTATTGCGTACGCACCGTTGGAGCAGCGCCGGCACCTAGAGCGCGTCTTTTGCGTTCTTATGTACCGTTGCGCTGAGACCGAGTGAAAACGAGTGCGTTAGCAATACCTGTCTCCCGGCGGAAATGTCTTCTTCGACAAACACGAATTTAATCCTCAAAGACTTCCTTCATCTTATCCATGAAGCCTTTCTTTTTCTTCTTGTCGCCTTTATTCTCTTCTGCATCTTCGTTCTGGTGCAGTGTATTTCCTGTCAGCTCGTCGAATCTGCGCAGGGCTTCTTTTGCCTCCGCGCTCAGTCTCTCCGGAGTCTGGATCACGAGTGTTACATAGTGGTCGCCTCTTACCTGGGAATTACGAAGCGACGGCACACCTTTTCCTTTCAGGCGCACTTTTGTATCTGTCTTTGTTCCCGGCTTAACAGTGTAAATCACGTCACCGTCTACCGTCTTGATGCGGATATCGCCGCCCAGTGTGGCAACTGCGAATGAGATCGGCACAGTCGAGAAAATATGGACATCCTGTCTCTGGAAGATCGGATGATGAGATACATTCACTTCAACAAGCAGATCTCCTCTCGGACCTCCGTTTACTCCCGGCTCACCCTTATCGCGGATGCGGACGCTCTGTCCGTTGTCAATACCTGCGGGAATTGTAACCTTGATTCTCTTTTTACTTGATGTATATCCTGTACCTGCGCATTTCGGGCATTTCTCTTTAATCACTTTACCGGAACCTCCGCAGTTCGGACAGGTCTGCACATTCTGTACTGTTCCGAAGAAAGACTGTGAGGTGTAGACAACCTGTCCCCTGCCGCCGCATTTCGGGCAGGTCTCAGGCGATGTACCCGGCTTTGCGCCCGTTCCATGACAATCCTCACAAGGATCTTTCAAGATCAGATCGATCTCTTTTTCGCAGCCGAATACAGCTTCCTCGAATGTAATGCGGATACTCTTTCTGATATTGGCTCCCTTCATCGGTCCGTTTCCCGCACGGCCGCCTCTGCGGCTGCCGCCGAACAAATCTCCGAATATATCGCCGAAAATATCACTGAAATCCGTACCGCTGAAATCAAAGCCGCCGAATCCGCCCGCACCGCCGGCGCCGCCTTCAAATGCCGCATGACCGAACTGATCATACTGACGCCGCTTTTCAGCGTCACTTAAGACAGCATATGCCTCGGAAGCCTCTTTGAATTTCTTCTCGGCTTCCTTGTCTCCCGGATTCATGTCGGGATGATATTTTTTTGCAAGTGCACGATAAGCTTTCTTGATCGCCGCCTCATCAGCGTCTCTGCTTACTCCGAGCACCTCATAATAATCTCTCTTTGTCTCTGCCATAACTGGAATACTCTACCTTTCACGAAAAAATCTACGAAACCACCCAGTGGTTCCGTAGAATTTTTCTTATTCTTATCATGAAACAATGGGAAGATTCCCTGTGCTCTATTTAAATCCGGCAGCTTAGACTTCTTTATAGTCTCCGTCTACCACATCATCACCCTGGAAACCGTCCGGAGCCGGACCTGCGCCTGTTCCCGGGTTCGGACCTGCGCCTGCTCCCGGATTCGGGCCGCCAGCTGCACCGGCACCTGCGCCTGCCTGCTCATACATCTTTGTGAACAGTTTCTGTGCGCTCTCCATCAGTTTCTCTTTTGCAGCCTTGATCTCAGCAACATCAGCATCTGCCGCTGTCTCAGGAGTAGATTTTGCAAGTACGTCTTTCAGTGCCTGAACATCTGCCTCAACTGCTGCTTTATCATTTGCATCCAGCTTGTCGCCTACATCTTTGAGGGCTTTCTCTGTCTGGAATACCATAGCGTCTGCTTCATTTCTCGCATCGATCGCTTCTTTTCTCTTCTTGTCCTGAGCCTCGAACTCAGCAGCCTCTTTTACTGCTTTATCGATATCTGCATCGGACATGTTGGAGCCTGCAGTGATCGTAATGTGCTGCTCTTTACCTGTACCAAGATCCTTAGCGGATACATTTACGATACCGTTTGCATCGATATCAAATGTAACTTCGATCTGCGGTACTCCACGCGGAGCCGGCGGGATTCCGTCCAGTCTGAACTGTCCGAGTGACTTGTTGTCCTTTGCGAACTGTCTCTCGCCCTGTACTACGTTGATATCAACGGCTGTCTGGTTATCAGCAGCTGTGGAGAAGATCTGGCTCTTCTTTGTCGGGATCGTAGTATTTCTCTCGATCAGTCTTGTAGCGACACCGCCCATCGTCTCGATGGAAAGTGACAGCGGAGTAACATCCAGAAGAAGGATATCGCCTGCGCCTGCATCGCCTGCAAGTTTACCGCCCTGTACGGAAGCACCGAGTGCAACACACTCATCCGGGTTCAGGGATTTGCTTGGCTCTTTGCCTGTCAGTCTCTTAACCTCTTCCTGTACAGCCGGGATACGTGTAGATCCGCCGACCAGAAGTACCTGGCCAAGGTCTGCAGCTGTAATTCCCGCGTCGGAAAGCGCACGTCTAACCGGCTCTGCTGTCTTGTCTACAAGGTCTCTTGTAAGCTCATCGAATTTTGCTCTTGTAAGGTTCATATCAAAGTGCTTCGGTCCCTCAGATGTAGCTGTGATGAACGGAAGGTTGATATTTGTTGTCGTTGCTGAAGAAAGCTCTTTCTTTGCTTTCTCTGCTGCTTCTTTCAGTCTCTGGAGAGCCATCTTGTCGCCTGAAAGGTCTACGCCCTCTTTTGCCTTGAAGTCTGCCAGCATATAGTCTGTGATCTTCTGGTCGAAGTCATCACCGCCCAGTCTGTTGTTTCCGGCTGTGGAGAGAACTTCGATGACACCGTCGCCGATCTCGATGATAGATACATCGAATGTACCGCCGCCGAGGTCATATACCATGATCTTCTGTTCTTTCTCATTGTCAAGTCCGTATGCCAGTGCAGCCGCTGTAGGCTCGTTGATGATACGTTTTACATCAAGACCTGCGATCTTTCCGGCATCCTTTGTAGCCTGACGCTGAGCATCGTTAAAGTAAGCAGGAACTGTGATAACAGCCTCTGTCACTTTCTCGCCAAGGTATCCTTCTGCATCTGCTTTCAGTTTCTGAAGGATCATTGCGGAAATCTCCTGCGGAGAATATTTCTTTCCGTCAATGTCTACCTTATAATCTGTACCCATCTCTCTCTTGATAGAAGAGATTGTTCTGTTTGCGTTTGTTACAGCCTGACGTTTTGCAGGCTCACCTACCAGACGCTCGCCTGTCTTTGTGAATGCCACAACTGACGGTGTAGTTCTTGCGCCTTCTGTGTTTGCGATGACTGTCGGCTGACCGCCTTCCATAACAGCCACGCAGCTGTTTGTCGTACCAAGGTCAATACCAATTATTTTGCCCATAGTAATGCTCCTCCTTTAAATATTCTTATTTATTCTAAATTTTGATAATGTCAGTTTGCAACTTTTACCATGCTGTGTCTCACGACACTGTCACGGTACATATAACCCTTCTGGAATTCCTCTGCGATGATATTCTCGCCAAGTTCCTCATCCTCCACATGCATCACTGCATTGTGAAAATCCGGATTGAATTCCTGACCCACTGCTTCGATCGGCTTTACTCCGATTCCTTCCAGCGTGGTCATAAGCTGTTTGTAGATCTTTTCCATCCCCTCTGCAAAAGGAGTGGCTTTTTCATCTTCCGGCATCGAGGCAAGACCTCTTTCGAAGTTATCGACAATCGGAAGAATTTTTTCTATGATATCTTTCGCTCCAATCTCGTACATCTGAGATTTCTCTTTTTCAGTACGCTTGCGGAAGTTATCAAACTCTGCCATCTGACGGGTGAGCCGATCTGTAAGTTCATCGATCTTCTCATCCTTTTTGTCTTTCTTGTTCTTCTTGCCGAAGAATTTCTTTTTTTCAGCTTTGGAAGACTGATCTTCTGAATCTCCATCCGCATCAGAGCCGTTCTCGCCGGTATCTCCGGTCTCCGAACTATTCTCTTCTGTTTCCGGCGTTCCCTCCGTCTCAGTCTGTGCGGCTTCATCTCCGGCAGTCTCTCCTGCCTTCTCTGCCGCCTCATCCTGATCTTTTCCGGCTTCCTCCGCCTCAGCGGCTTTAGCCTTTGCTTCTTCGACAGCTTCCTTTACCATATCTTCTTTGCTCATTTGGTCACTCACCAGCTTTCCACCTTCCTATTCTTTCGGGTTTTTATTATAAATCGCATCCAACTCACTTTGAAGAGTCTTCAGCGTCTTCATGACATGTTCATAATCCATTCGTTTCGGACCGATGATACCGATGGTTCCTTTCATACCCTCTCCCAGCTCATATGTGGCTGTCACCACACTGCAGTCTTTCATGTTCTTTACAGGTGCCTCGTCGCCGATATAAACCTGAATCGCATGATCATCTCCGCTTGCAAGGGTTTCAGTGACCAGATCTTCAAGCTGCTGCTTTTCTTCAAATGCACTGATGATCTCCTGTGCGCTCTGCTTATCGCTCAGCTCAGGATATTTGAAGATATTCGTCGTGCCGCTCGTGTAGATCTTCATGTCATCTTCCACGTGAATGATCTCTGCCACCGCATCCAGCACATGTCCGATCACTTCGCTGTGGATGCCTGCCTGTTCTTTCAGTCTGGCGATCAGCCCGAGTGTGATCTGATCGATCGACATTCCATTCAGTGTTGTGTTCAGAAGCATGTTCAGCTTCAACAGAGTTTCATTGCTTAGTGTTTCACCGACCTCGATGATCTTATTCTTGATCACATTTCCGCCGAGCACGATGACCGCCACGATCTGTTCCTCATCCACCTGCGAGAGCTGGATGAATTTTAATGTATTGCGGCTGTTCATCGGAGCCGAAACCATTGTCGCATAATTGGTATTGGAAGCAAGCACCTTTGCCGCCTGCTGCAGTACCTTCTCGACCTTGTCGGCTTTCTCCAGCATCGCATCCTCGCGCTCTGTGATCTCCTGTTCTTTCTCCTCCATGAGCATATCCACATACAGCCGGTATCCTTTATCCGAAGGAATTCTTCCCGCCGATGTATGGGGCTGGAAAATATATCCGAGATCTTCCAGATCTGCCATCTCATTTCGGATCGTCGCGGAACTTAAGTTCAGTTCCGTGTATTTTGAAAGAGTACGCGAGCCGACCGGTTCACCGGTCTCAAGGTAATTCTGGATAATGGCTTTCAATATGATCAGTTTTCTTTCGCTTAATGATGTATCGACCGCCATTATGTTTCCTCCTTTCCCGCTATTAGCACTCCTTTGTTTCGAGTGCTAACACCTTTCGTATATTAAGATAGCACTCACATTTCCGTTTGTCAACCATGTTTATAGATTTTTTATCGAAATAAGTTCAGCCATGGAGCTGTCCGGGAGAGAAAATCATGCTCGCATGATTTTTCGAGTGGACTGCTTCATGGCTGAACTGTTACTACAGTATAAATTCACTGAATACGTAATTGCTCACATCGGTTCCCCGCTCTGTCAGACGGATCCTCCCATCCTGCACGATCAGCAGCCCCTGCTCCTCCATTTTCCTGATCTGCGGCCCGTACACTTCAAAGACATCTCTGTCAAACGCCTCGCAGAATTCATTCATAGAGATTCCTTCGGTCTTGCGCAGGCCGAGGAACATAAACTCTTCCATCTGATCTTCACGGGACAGAGATTCGACTTCTTCACGGATACCTGACAAGCAGTCCGTGCTGTTCGACAGTCCTGCCGGATCTGAAGCTGACTTTTCAAAAAATTCAAGATATTTTTTCATATCTTCCGTATTATGGAATCTGCACTCATCAATCAGTGAGGATGCTCCAAGTCCAAGTCCGAGATACTCTTTTCTCTCCCAGTAACCCAGATTGTGCCGGCACTCATATCCGTCTTTTGCATAATTGGATATCTCATATCTGTGATAACCGTACCCGGCAAGAATCTCTTCCGTAGCTTTATAGATCTCACGCTCAGTATCCTCGTCCGGAAGCGGCGGGAGGACAGTCTGACCTCCGTCCGCTTCTCTGGCCTTGTCGTTCTCCATTTCAAAATTGCAGCCCGCTTCCTCTCCGTACTGCTCATAAAACGGAGTACCCTCCTCTATGATCAGGCTGTAGGCAGAGATATGCTCAGGCTCCAGCTCCGCCGCCGTGCGCAGTGTCCTGCACCAGCTCTCCAATGTCTGTCCGGGAATTGCCGATATGAGATCAATATTCACATTCCGGAATCCTGCCGTGCGCACAGTCTCCCATGTATTTAAGAACTCCCTGTATGTGTGAATGCGCCCGAGCATCCGGAGTTCATCGTCATTTACAGACTGCAGTCCGATACTGAGCCGGTTGACACCGCATTTCTTCCATACCGCAGCTTTTCCTTCCGTCACAGTTCCCGGATTCACTTCCATAGTAATCTCCGCACTGTCGGATATGTCAAAGCTTTCATATAGTGCGCGGAATATCTCTGCAATCTCATCTTCACCCAGAACAGACGGAGTGCCTCCGCCCAGAAATATGGTGCTCACCTTATAGTTTCTATATTCTTCTTTCTCCGCCCATATCTCTTTTGTCAGGGCATCTACATAAAGTGTCCGCTCCTGCATATCTGCAGGGGCGGACAGAAAATCACAGTATGCACATTTTCTCACACAGAACGGAATATGCACATACAGTTCCAGCTCTTTTTTAATCATCATCCAGTTTCAGCACACTCATAAACGCCTTCTGCGGGATCTCTACATTGCCCACCTGACGCATGCGCTTCTTTCCTTCCTTCTGCTTCTCCAGCAGCTTCTTCTTACGGGAGATATCTCCGCCGTAACACTTCGCCAGCACATCTTTCCTCATGGCTTTCACAGTCTCACGTGCAATGATCTTACTGCCGATGGCTGCCTGAATCGGAATCTCGAAGAGCTGTCTCGGTATCTCCTGTTTCAGCTTTTCGCACATTCTTCTGCCTCTGTCGTAAGCACTGCCTGCGAATACAATAAAGGAGAGAGCATCCACCTCTTCTTTATTAATAAGGATATCCAGCTTCACAAGCTCAGATCTCTGATAGCCCATCATCTCATAATCAAAAGATGCATATCCTCTTGACCTCGACTTCAGCGCGTCGAAGAAATCATAAATGATCTCGTTGAGTGGAAGATGATAATGAAGCACGGCACGTTTCTCCTCGATATATTCCATACTCTGGTAGATTCCGCGGCGCTCCTGACACAGATCCATGATCGCCCCAATGTATTCTGAAGTAACCATGATCTCCGCTTTCACCATCGGTTCCTCCATATAGTCGATCTCGGACGGGTCCGGCATATTTGTAGGATTCGTCAGGTCGATGACCTCGCCGCTCGTCTTATGGACTTTGTAGATAACACTGGGAGCCGTTGTCACCAGATCCAGATTATATTCTCTCTCGAGACGTTCCTGAATGATCTCAAGATGAAGAAGTCCGAGAAAGCCGCACCGGAACCCAAAACCAAGGGCAACCGATGTCTCCGGTTCGAACTGGAGGGCCGCATCATTGAGCTGAAGCTTTTCAAGCGCATCTCTCAGATCCGGATACTTGGCTCCGTCCGCGGGATAAAGTCCGCAGTATACCATGGGATTTACTTTTTTGTATCCGGGCAGAGGCTCTGCGCACGGATTCTCTGCGTTTGTGATCGTATCGCCCACATGAGTGTCCTTTACGTTTTTCAGGCTTGCGGTAATATAGCCTACCATTCCGGCGCTCAGCTCATCACAGGGGATAAACTGTCCTGCCCCGAATGTTCCCACTTCCACAACTTCCGCTTTCGCGCCGGTAGCCATCATGAGCATGGGGGTTCCCTTTTTCACGGTTCCCTCTTTGATCCGGCAGAAAACAATTACTCCTTTATAGGGATCATACTTGGAATCAAATATCAATGCCTTCAAAGGCGCCTTGGGATCTCCCGTGGGCGCAGGTATCTTTTTCACGATCTGTTCCAGCACTTCATGAACATTCTGTCCTGTCTTGGCCGATATGAGCGGAGCGTCCTCCGCGTCAATACCGATGACATCCTCGATCTCCTCTTTGACGCGCTCCGGATCCGCACTGGGCAGGTCGATCTTATTGATAACCGGCATTACGTCCAGATCGTGGTCCAGCGCCAGATAGACATTTGCCAGAGTCTGCGCTTCCACTCCCTGTGCCGCGTCCACCACCAGAATCGCCCCGTCGCATGCCGCAAGGCTTCTGGATACTTCATAATTGAAATCCACATGTCCCGGCGTGTCGATCAGGTTGAACATATACTCTTCACCGTCGTCCGCCTTATAGATAGTACGGACCGCCTGAGCTTTGATCGTGATACCTCTCTCTCTTTCCAGATCCATGTTGTCAAGGACCTGAGCCTGCATCTCGCGGCTCGTGAGAAGTCCTGTCATCTCAATGATACGGTCCGCCAGAGTGGACTTGCCGTGATCGATATGTGCGATAATGCAAAAATTTCTGATTTTACTCTGATCTATTACTGCCAATTTCATTCCTCCATGTTTTAGCTGAATTTATACTGAATGTTTTACGATAAACAATTCGACAGCCAGATGGTCCGTCATAAGTCCGGTCTTCACCCGCTGTTCAAGATCTGCGCTTTCCTCCATAACATTTCTCAGGTCATCCGCCTGAAAACGTTTTGCCAGATCCATGTATTTCCCCGCCACAAAGGGATGCAGGCCGGCTTTCAACGCAATATCTTTTCTTCCGTAGCCCTGCCTTGAAAGCTGCTTTACGTGGAACAGATCCCTGTATTCTTTCGACATAAGTGACAGAATACGCATGGGCGGTTCTTTCAGCGCGAGCAGGTCATAGTACAGATCGAGCGCCCGGCGCTGGTCTCCTGCTGCCACCGCATTTACCATATCAAAGATGTGGTTTGTGATCTGTGTCACACAGATGGCATCCACGTCTTCCCTCGTAATGACATTCCTGTCCAGGCAGTAGCAGAACAGCTTTTCCAGCTCTTTCGTGATATTCTCCATATCCGTGCCCACTTTATTCAGAAAATACGCGATATCCGGCTGTGACATCTCTTTTTTCTCTTTTCGGACCAGTCCGGATACCCATTTCCGGAGCGTATTCTCATCCTGAGCGGCGAGCTCCACGATATGTCCCTTTGCTTTCACGGCTTTATAGAGTTTGCTCCGCTTATCCACCTCGTTTTCTATGAAAATAAAATGCGTCGTCCTGGGCAGGCCGTCATTAATATAATCCGCCAGATCATTTCCTCCGGTCTTGAAAAATCCGGTATCCTCGAACACGATCAGGCGGCGCTCTGAAAAAAAAGGCAGGGTCTCCGCCAGATCGATGACTTCTTTGATATCTGTCTTCTTTCCTTCGTAATAGGAATAGTTCATCGTATCCCCTTCAGGAACCATTGCTTTAATAAACCGTTCCTTATACTGTTTCTTCAGATAGGACTCCTGACCATAGAGGAGATAAATCTGTTTAAATTGTCCTGTTTTTAAATCTTCATTCAGGCTTTTCATAACTCTTGTATTATAAAGGAAGGGGCCCCTGTTTGACAAGAGGTTTGTAATAACAGTTCAAGCCGAACTGTCACTCTGTTATAAAACCTTGTATTGTCATCTTCTCGCCGTCGCTTCGTATCGTAACCGCCCCGTTATCCTGTGTGGAACAGACCGCGCACCCGGCAGCGCTAAATCTCTGCAGCGTCTCTGTGTGAGGATGTCCGTATCGGTTGTCCACGCCGGCTGAAATGACGGCATACTCCGGTTGTGTAAGTTCCAGGAATTTTTCTATACCGGAATTTTTCGATCCATGATGGGCGGCTTTCAGAACGTCATAGTCCCTCAGCCGCCCGGAGCTGATTAGTTTCTCTTCCCCGGCGCCTTCCACATCACCGGTAAACAGCATGTCAAATTCCCCGTAAGACAGATCCAGCACAAGAGAGGTCTCATTTCCCGGATTCACTCCCAGACCGCTTTCCGGTCCGATACAGGTGAGAATCAGTCCGATCTCCTCTTCTGCCCCGTCTGATGTGATCTCATCTCCCGGATCCATGACAGCCACTCTGATCCCGTTTTTTACGGCAGTCTGTGCAAGTGCGATAAGTTTTTCATCCTGATGTTCCGGAGACGGCATCACCAGATTCCGAATCTTCACTCCAAACATCTGGTTCTCGAGCATTTCCTGCACTCCGCTGATATGGTCATCATCCCCATGGGTCACAAATATGTAATCAATCGTATCTACTCCCTGAGAGAGAAAATAAGGCTCCAGACGGTAGGTCCCCACTGAGGTGACATCACTGCTTCCGCCGTCGATGAGACAGTTTAAAGAAGCGTTCCGGATGTGGATTCCGTCTCCCTGTCCCACATCCAATACTGTAACCTGCACTTCGCTCTGCCATTGAAAGCTGATTCTGCATAGCAGAGCCATACAGGCTGCAAACAACAGCATACCGCACCCCGGAAGCCGGCATAATTTCCGGCTTTCATTCGGAATTTTGTTCCTGTCTGTCTCCTTTTCTTCCGCCCGTTCTCTTTTCAGTACTATATACCGGTAAGAAAGCCAGAATGCGGCCAGCACGAGATAATACACCGCAAGCCAGAGCATTTCCGGTTTTCCCGCGACAAAACGGTTACCGGGAAGCCTGCATGCCCATGTACATATCTGGTCATATGCCCGGAGCACCCAGCGGCAGACCTGAAGCACAACGCCGCCTGCTGCATCAGACAGAAGACTCGCCGCGGAACCTATGACTCCTGCTCCCATGGCAGCCGGCATGACAGGTATCACGATCAGATTAAGGAAAACAGAATATGGCGGGATCTCAAAATAGAACCAGAGCATAGGTCCAAGCAGCAGCACATTGACGGCAAGACTGGCACACAGACCGTTCATGATCCACAGAACTGCCGCAAGGACTTTTCTCTGAAGGCTCAGGAACCGTCCTTTTTTCTTATGCTCGAGCCTTTTCTTCCAGACACTGATATTCGCGCATCCGAACATCTCGGAGAATACCGGACCAAGAAGAGCAATCCCGAGGATAGCTCCATAAGAAAGCTGGAATCCTGCATCCGTCAGATACAGCGGCTGCCGGAAACAGAGAATTGCAGCAGACAGAAACAGACTGGTCAGAAGATCATAGTCTCTGCCCGTGATCTCTGCTCCGATCCTCACAAGGAACATGATAAGAGCCCGGAGGCTGGAGACGCCGGCTCCGATCATCATACTGTACAAAACCAGGAGGACACCTCCCGCAAGACCTGAGACAATAAATCCGCATCCGGCTTTCCGCAGAAGATTATAGATGCCCATGCCCAGAAACGTCATATGCAGGCCGGAAATGGCAATGATTCGTACCCTCTTCGGGTAATTTCACTTTCTATAAAACCCCTACATACCAAACAAAGTGGAAACTGTTGGAAGCGCCGTATCTTCTTCGTTTCAAATCTGTCGCACCCCTGTCGCTTCCATGTCGCAGGCTATAATTTTGATTCTTTGACAGACACATTACTATCCTCACCTCCATCTTTTGTTTTAGCAAATAAACTGGAAAAAGGGAACCCAGTTTCTTATCTGAGCCCCCTCTTTATATAAAACTATTACAACCCTTTTATAAAATTCACATCCTTACGATTCAGCGCTTTTTTCAATTTTTCATTCTCTTTTTTCAGGTCTTCGTTTTCTTTCTTCATCTTTGCAATCTCAATTTTCAAGATTTCATTCTGCCGCAGAATCGCATGATCAAGCACCATTTTCTTTTTATGGTAGAACACCATCCCATCCTGCTGTTTCCTTGCTTCTTCCAAAAAATCCCTTACTTCCTGATTCTTATAGAAAAAAGTTCGGGAATAGCCCGTTTTCTTGACCAGATCGCATACAACTAATTGCTCTCCGTTCTCCGACATTTCCTGGATCACACGGATTGCACGAGCGACTCTCTCCTTGCTCTCCTGCTTATTCTTTTCAACCATTTTCGAATATTTGCTCATATCCGTCCCACTCCTTCACAATATCTTTGAGTATCTCATCTAACGTCTTTCTCAGTTCTTTCGTCTCCTCTTTCAGCAGCTGCCCGCTTGTCCTTCGATAACGGTATACCGTGTTTACTCCTCTATGCCCCAGCAAATGCGCTATCGCAGCATCATCCAAATGAAGCTCTGTCAGTTTCACACCATAGGTGTGACGGAATAGATGTGTCCCAAAACCCATCAGCTCACCTTCATCATTTCGGATATCATTTTCATAGATCATCACATACACTTGATGTTTTAACATGGAATACTGAAATGGCATTTTAGGATTCTGTTCATTTACAAAAATATACTCTGTTTCCCCATATTTTTTAAAAGTATATTCCATGCTTTTTTTAATAAGCGCCGCAGCGTAATCTGGAATTGGCTTTTCATAATACGAAGTCTTCACCTGATACATTCTCAAAATATACTGCCCATGTTCCTTATATAAGCAGTCTGTTCTTAATGTTAAGGTATCCGATATTCTCCCACCAAGCATCTGGTGCAGAATCAATGCCCTTGCTATCTGTTCTTCCAGATTCACGATATGGCGGTTCAGCCTTTCAATTTCTGCATCTGAGTAATATCGAAAAACAGCTTCCGGCATTTTCGGCATATCATTCTTTATAAACAGTTTTCCCAAATAAGGCTTTTCAATGTTCTTCCCTACCTGTGTTAATATCCTCTTTAAATGGGCCAGTTCCGTTTTTTTATTCTTACGATTTGAAGGTTCTGTTTTCATATGGATCAGATAGCCTTCTATCGCCTTACGCCCTACTTCACCAAAGCTTTGCACCTTGGGATACTTCTCAAACAGATAGTCAGCAAACCGCCTAGCCGCACGAATGTCAGATACAATCGTTCCTGTAGACTGATATTTTAGGAAAATATAACATGCCTGCTTCACTTCTTTTCGAATCCCTTCCTGCCGAATTTCTCCAAACTTCAATGTTCGAATTGGTCCTATCGGATTTTGACGGATCGGGAAATCAAAATGGTCCAGAACCCATATATCCTTTTCTTCCTCTGGAAGTTCCTCTTCCGGATGAAGAAAACGGATGAGATGTTTCAAAAATTTAATTGGCTGAGCCTCTTCTATCGACCCATTTTCCCGTTCTTTTGTTCGATGATGACAGGTAATTTTATAGCCGTTTTTTATCATCCATGCTTTTAAGCGTATCAGTAATTCTGTTTCCTCCACTTGGAGAAAACTTTCTGTATGGGGAAATCTTTCTTTCATAAAGCGTGCCACAATTTTATATTGGCGGATAGCTCCATCTATGGATGACAGGCTTAACCGTTCTGCACAGTCTACAATAAATGTACGCATCTCTTCCCGTTGTCCCTGTGTCGGCAGAAGGTCAAAATCAAAATAGTGCTGCTTCATGATCTCCTGCTTATGTTTTGTGACTTTCCCTGCCTTCTCACAACATGGAAGATCTTTTACATAAAGTCTATTCTTCAGATGCACCATACCTCCTTTTCCATTCTCCTGCCAGGCTTTCTTTCGATTCATAATATTCCTGGCTGGATTGATCAATACTTTCCTGTATGCAGTCTATATACTGCTTTGTCATGTTCTCATGTTTATGCCCTAAAAAATCACGGATCACCTGGATTGACGCACCGTATTTATACAACATTGTTGCGATACTGTGCCGATAGTCATGGGTTTGAAATATGTGATCTTTGCAACGGATCTGATGTGCATTACAAAAATCCACCATCTGATGCCAGTACCCGTTAGCTGAGTATGGTCCTCCCTGCTTATTTTGAAATACATACTGATTACCTTCGATTCCCTTTTTCTTTATGTAAAACATCATCAATTTATAAAGCACCACCGGAATTGGGATGACCTTCTCCATTCGCAACTTGCTTTGATAGATTCGCAGCCAAGCCGTATCTTCCCGGGTATAGTACCCGTTTTTACGGATCATACAAACCTCATTAATTCGCAATCCCAAACACCATAAATGTAGATACATCAATCTTAAGTCTTCCGGACAATCCACCAAGGAATGTAAGATCTGTGTCACCGTGTTCTCTGGTACTGTCCGGTTATGGTGCTCATAGATAGCTTTTTTCCGGTAATACTCCTGGTAAAAAGGAATCTTCTTATAATATCCTCGTGCTGTCAGAAAACGAAAAAAAGCATAAATACGTTCCACCTTATCGTTAAAAGTTTCCACTTTGTTTTTTTCTTCTCCTAAAAGTCGGAAATACGCATCAATATCTGTCCCGCTTAATGCATCCACATACTTTCCTTTCCCATCCAAATAAATCAGAAACGCTTTAATAATATAAAATCCCTGAAAAATATTCTGAATGGAACAGCAGCTAACCCCTAACTGATATTTCAGATACTCCTTTGCAATATCCCGATTTCTCCCTTGTCTTATTTCTAAAAAAGAAATACGGTTCACAATTCTTGCCGGATTATACCGTGTTTCATCTGCACTGAATCGTTCTAAATACCAGACATTAGCTTTCCAGTTTATTTCCGGTGCCATGAGGAATAATACCTTAAATACCCTATCCGGAATCTGCCGGCATTGCACCATAAGTTTTTTATTGACATGCAGCTGCATAAGAAATTTTTCTTTCTGCTCTAATTCCAAAAGATCAAGCGCCGGTATTTTTTCCCGAACACAAAATAGATACAATTCTTTTAAAGGACAGATATATACATCTAATTCCTTCAGCGTCTCCGTATGCTCCAATGCGTAGTTGATCACATCTAAAGTCTGCTGCTTCAGTTTTTTCTCAGCCGGCAGGGAAAAGTCCCAGACCAGTCTTTCTTTATTCTTCACATTGAACAATTTTTTCGCTATCCTATAATCTGGGTGATAAGCAAGATAAATCTTCTTTTCTTCCAGCCGCAGCCTGACTTTTCCTACAAACGGCCCATAAGCAGCTTCTTTGATCTGATGTAATTTAATACGGTCAAATTCTTTTAAGTATGTAGACTGATTTACTTTCCCATTTATCTCATGGGATAGGAATTTTGCATATCTTTCCCGCAATTCACAGTCCATTTCTCTTAAATGATGAACCCCTTCCTGTACCAAAAAATATTGTACTTTATTCAGCAAAGAAGGATTTACTTCCTTACATTCTCTCAGTTCTTCCACAAGTTCTGCATAGTCAAGAAGCTGCGAATGCTGTTTCCATTTCTTTAATGAACCCTGATAGGCTTTTAATAACGGTTCATATGTAACACCACGCTGTCTAAGCCATAAAGGGTATTGATCCACGGCCTGATCTGTTATTTCCTTAAGCTCATAGATTCCACAGAAGCAAAGGTATTCAAATCCATGATTTAGAAAGCTTTTATTCCTCGGCCCACAATCCTCGATCTGCCTTCTCAGATATGCTTCTTTTACATTTCCTTCCTCTTCGAAATATTGCTTTACTAATCCCATGTACTGCACCCTCCCTTACAACAGTTTGTCTGCCATATATAGAGCCTTATTTTTCCGGAACAGTTCATCCGTCGCATCAACCAGTTCCTCATTACCAATATTGATATAGTCCATTGTCGTTTCCAGTTTTTTATGCCCCAGTGCCTTACTGATTACTTCCAATGCCCAGCCATTTTTCCTCCTTTCGTTTGCGAAATAGTGCCGAAGCATATGAGGCGTCACCTTAATCCCAGTTTTCCTTGTAAGCCTGCGAAGAAGTGCGCTGACCGCATTCGCTGTCAGTGCGCTGCCAGCCGTCTCTCCTTTGATCACAATAAACAGATATTGAGATTCCTTCATAAGCTCATGATAAGTTGCATAGTAAAACAACAGAATATCAAACGTTTCTTTGCTGACTTTCGCCCAGCGGTCCTCTGCATTCTTAGCCCTTGCCTCATTCTCATTGTCTTCTCTTGGCTGTACACGGATCCGGCAGCCTTGATAGTCGATATCTTCTATATAGCGTACTCCCAGAAGTTCTCCAATCCGGAATCCTGTTTCTGCCAACAAAAGAAGCAAAAGCTGGTCCCTGCAATTAGTGCATGCATCCAAAAGCTGTATAATCTTTTCCCGTTCAATGCTGCGCCCTTTCGTCTTCGTCTCTTTAAGGTAACCTGTAAACGATTTGCATACCATTGTTTTCCTAATACCTACGGATGTCGTATAGGTAATCGTCCGATCCGACAGCACTTTCAGGCTGCCAAACTGTTCATATTCCAGTTCCATGAACTGATAAAGCCCGAGCACTTCACGCAAATAGCTGTTACAAGTTGCATTTAAGCAGGTTTTTGCTGAAGGTGTCTCCAGATGTTTTCCGCTCTTGATCCAGAACAAAAACTGCTGGAATAGTTCCATCTGCCTGCTGTATGCTAAGTCGTAGACATCTTCAAACTGCAATTTTCGTTCCCACATATATTCCATAAAATAGGACAGCGCCCTGGCACTCCGCTCTACGGTGTTGGGAGAGCAGTTCGCTTTCGTTTTATGCTTTAAATATTTGGTCGGGATCACACAGATACTCGTATCTTCTGTTCTCCGGATAAGAAAATATGTCTTACCGTCAAACTGCACACTTCCCACCTCGTAATGCTTCATAGCACTCCTCCTCTTTTATATCACATACTCCTGTAGTCCATATTCGCATGGGACATACAGCTTTCCATTTTCCATACACCGGAAAATATCACAGGTTTTATCCGTGGATTCCTGATAAAACGCTTCAGGAGTGTAAGGGACAATTCCCTCACCCTCTGTAAGACTATAGCCTTCTCTATAGATTCCTAATGCAACGTCCAGACGGAGCCTGCGGGTGATCTGGTAGAAATCTCCATCCTTTTGTTCAAATTTTCTTATCGGCATAAAATGCTTCCCTCCATACTGAAAAGTCATATCACGCATTCTGATCATACCTCCTCTTTCTTTCATCTAAAAATAGGTTAAATCTGTAGTTTTTTTCCTGAGAATAGCAAAAGGCACCAAAAACCCGGAGATTTTCAGTGCCATTCTTTTTATACTTCTTTCAGCCAACTGACCTTTTACCAAAACAAAAAAAGATACAAAAGAATGCCTTTCTTTGTACCTTCTTCCTCTTCACAATATCTGCTTAAAAAATAACTTCCGGCAAATACCAGAACCAAATACGCTTATGCGGTCTAACCACATTAAAATCAACTATCACTTTAAATTTATCACGTAAATCCCTATAAAGCAAGCATTTTCGTAATATCTGATGAAATTCCAAAAATGAAATTAGCATAAACTTTAAGCTTTGACAAATCAGCGCTGTAATCCTCCTTTTAAAGGAAGCTCAAAATTGGATAATATCTAATTATCCCGCTTGAGAAGTAGAGGATAATTTGTAGTTATC
>CAMLYF010000010.1:0-81460 GCA_946491795.1 uncultured Lachnoclostridium sp.
CCCTTTTCAAACGATTTTCCTTTCCTGAGTCGGTACGAAAAATCGAAATTTTCTTCTTACTGATAGTCAATTACATCAATCCATCTCATGAGGAATTCTTTCTCCAGTTCATTTTCTTTTGCCAGCTGTGACGCCGCCACTATCGGAAGCCACTGCTGTACATACTGCCTTGCAGTGTCGCTCTTCTTACAGAACATGTTGAGGTACAGATCTGCGGTTTCCTGATCTTTCAATGCAAAGAGCAGGTAGGTCATGGCCGCGTCTGCACTTGCGTTTCCCTGTGTCGCATGCGCCCAGTCAACTACAGTCATTTTACCGTTTTTCCCGACAATGACATTGCTGGGATTAAAATCTCCGTGGCATACTTTATTGTGCTTCGGCATACTCTCCAGGCGTGTCAGAAGTTCGTATCTTGTCGTTGCGTCAAGTATCTTCAGACTGTTGATCTGGCGGGTAATCTTATCTTTCATCCCTTTAAGGAGCGGCGATCTCTGACTGTGCACTTTAATCTGCAGGTCAACAAAATCGCTCATATATTTATCTATGTTACTCCTGTCAGACTTCATCATCTCTTCCAGAGTTTTTCCTTCTTTGTATTCAATCTCTATCGCCCATTTTCCATCAATCTGAGTCACACCTTTTACTTTCGGGATATCAAGGTCAGTCTCCTCGATCCTTGCAGTCAGAAGCGCTTCGTTAAAGACATCTGATTTCGGGTGCGTCTCTGCAAATACCTTCACAATACTGTCATCGCATCTGTAGACAGTTTTATAAGGACGTTTTACGATGATATTGTTTTCTTCCAGCTTCATAAATGCGGCCCTCCTTATTGAAGTTTTTATAATATGATGGTCTTATTATACCTCATAGAAGTGTGTAAAAAAAGTATCCGACGAAAGTTTGTGCATTTTTTAACTATATTTTTTATGTATTTTTTATTGTTAAATTATTAACATATTTGACTGTAAAAAAGCAGATACAGGCTTTTGTTCCGGTCTTCACCCATATCTGCTTTTTCGGATTTTATACTATTTTATTTTCCATAATAGCATTTCAGATAAAGCTCTTTGATTTCTTTAATGAGCGGATATCTTGGATTTGCCGCCGTACACTGATCATTAAATGCCTGCTCGCTCATCTCGTCCAGAGTCTCAAGGAAATATTTTTCATCAATTCCATAGTCTTTGATTGTCTTCCTGATACCGATCTTCTCCTTCAGATCTTCCAGTTTTGCTATGAAGTTCTCAAACACTTCCTCATCTGTATTGCCCGGGCATCCTGCGAAACGTCCGAGTTCAGCGTATCTTGCAAGAGCATGCGGATACTGATACTGTGAAAATGTTCCCATCTTTGTCGGTACTTCCGCAGCATTATATCTCATTACCTCTGTCAGGATTACGGCATTTGCAACGCCATGGGGCAGATGATGAAATGCGCCGAGCTTATGAGCCATAGAGTGGTTTACTCCGAGGAACGCATTTGCAAAAGCCATACCTGCCATGCAGGAAGCATTGTGCATTGCTTCGCGCGCTTTCGGATCCTTTGCTCCGTTTTCATAAGCAGACGGCAGGTTGTCGAACACCAGCTTAACAGCCTTCATCGCAAGTCCGTCTGTGAAGTCGGTTGCCATAATGGATACGTATGCTTCAATCGCGTGCGTCATAACATCTATACCGGAAGCACTTGTCAGTCCTTTCGGAGCCGTCATTGCGTTGTCCACATCCACAATTGCCATATTCGGCATCAGCTCATAATCTGCGATCGGCCATTTCACACCCGTTTCGGCGTCCGTAATAATAGCGAACGGTGTCACCTCCGATCCTGTACCAGAGGATGTCGGGATTGCCACGAAATATGCTTTTTCTCCCATCTTCGGGAATGTGAATACCCTCTTGCGGATATCCATGAAATCCATCGCCATATCTTCAAAGTCTGCTTCCGGATGCTCATACATAAGCCACATGATCTTTGCCGCGTCCATAGCCGAACCACCGCCCAGAGCAATGATCGTATCCGGTTCAAAAGAACGCATCTGTTTTACGCCTTCCTCTGCGCACTGCAGCGTCGGATCAGGTGCCACGTCATAGAAGCACGCGTGCTGAATTCCCATTTCGTCCAGTTTCTTCTCAATAGGATCTGCATATCCGTTTTTGTAAAGGAATGTATCAGTTACGATAAACGCTTTTTTCTTGTGCATCACATTTCCAAGTTCTGCCAGCGCAACCGGTGTGCATCCTTTTTTAAAGTATACTTTTTCAGGCGTCCTGAACCACAGCATATTCTCTCTCCTCTCGGCAACTGTCTTCACATTCAAAAGATGCTTTACTCCAACGTTCTCAGATACGGAGTTTCCGCCCCATGATCCGCATCCAAGGGTAAGTGACGGAGCAAGTTTGAAGTTGTACAGGTCACCGATACCGCCATGAGAAGACGGAGTATTGATCAGGACACGGCAGGTCTTCATCGCCTCATAGTGCTTCCGGATCTTCTCAGTCTCCGCCGGATCTATAAAGAGGGATGACGTATGACCGTATCCGCCGTCAGCTACAAGCTGAGCCGCCTTTTCAAGAGCTTCATCGAATGTCTTTGCCCGGTACATCGCAAGTACAGGAGATAATTTTTCATGAGCAAACTCTTCCGAGATGTCTACAGACTCTACCTCGCCAATAAGGATCTTAGTGTTTTCCGGGACATCGACACCGGCAAGCTGAGCAATCTCATATGCTGATTTCCCGGGGATCTTGCTGTTAAGCGCGCCGTTGATGATAATTGTCTTTCGTACCTTATCCAGTTCCTCGCCCGGTTTGAGGAAATAGCATCCTCTGTATGCAAATTCCTTCTTCACCTCATCATACACGCTGTCAAGAACGGTAACAGACTGTTCAGACGCACAGATCATACCATTGTCAAATGTCTTTGAGTGGATGATAGAGTTAACTGCCATTCTGATATCCGCCGTATCATCGATAATAACCGGTGTATTTCCGGCACCTACACCCAGAGCCGGTTTTCCTGAAGAATATGCGGCTTTTACCATACCCGGTCCACCCGTTGCTAGGATGATATCGGACTCTCTCATTACCGTATTTGTCAGTTCCAGAGACGGGGTGTCGATCCATCCGATAATTCCCTCGGGGGCTCCTGCCTTTACAGCAGCGTCGAGGACCACTTTTGCCGCTGCTATGGTACACGCCTTCGCACTCGGATGCGGGCTGATAATGATGGCGTTTCTCGTCTTCAGACAGATCAGTGTTTTAAAGATTGCAGTAGAAGTAGGGTTCGTTGTCGGAATAACGGCAGCAACAAGTCCGATCGGTTCCGCTACTTTTTTAATGCCGTATGCAGCGTCTTCCTCGATCACACCGCATGTTTTTGTATCTTTATATGCATTATAAATATACTCGGCAGCGTAATGATTCTTGATAACCTTATCCTCCATCACGCCCCTTTTCGTCTCCTCGACTGCCAGCTTTGCAAGCGGAATACGCTGCTTGTTAGCTGCCATAGCCGCCTCGTAGAAGATCTTGTCCACCTGCTCCTGAGTGTATGTCGCAAAGATCTTCTGCGCCTCGCGCATAGCTTTCATCTTCGCTTCAAGAGCTTCCACATTGTCGATAATCTCCGGCACTTCCGTTTTTTCTTTCCCAGCCATTGATAAATCCTCCTGTACTTGAATTATTCTGGTTGCTAACCACAATATTAAGTATAAGAGTTTGTTAAAATATTGTCAATATATTATTTGTTAAAATATTAACGTTAATTTTTTAACATTAATTGTGCATTATGTACAAATCATCTTAATGTCCGGATGTCGCTTTGATACCGATAATTCCGATCAGCAGAAGTGATACAAAGAAAATTCTCGCTGCTGTCACCGGTTCTTTAAAGAGCACAATACCTACGATCACGGCTCCCAGCGCTCCGATTCCTGTCCATACACCATAGGCAGTTCCCAGCGGCAGTGTCTTCGTCGCCTGTGACAGGAAAAGAAAACTCAATATCATTCCCACGACTGTTAATATTGTAAATTTAATTTCTGTAAATCCATTTGAAAACTTCATACACGTAGACCAGAACACTTCCAGTCCGCCTGCTATCACCAGACATATCCATTCCATAATAAAATCCTCTCTTTTCTTTCCTTTTGTCATTTGTTTCATTTCGTCAGATAAATAAAAAAAGCGCCAAATCTGCATCTTCTATGGCCTGCCGATACAGATTCAACGCTTTATATTTACCCGGCGGTAAATAATAAATCTTATTTTTTATTCACTTATACAAGCTCGATCAGAACTTCCATAGCAGCGTCACCTTTACGCTGTCCGATCTTGATGATTCTTGT
The DNA here is from genome assembly GCA_946491795.1 of uncultured Lachnoclostridium sp. GTDB lineage: Bacteria > Bacillota > Clostridia > Lachnospirales > Lachnospiraceae > Mediterraneibacter > Mediterraneibacter gallistercoris. The sequence goes on from CAMLYF010000010.1 coordinate 4,343, forward strand.
GTAACCACCATTGCGGTCTGCATATTTAGGTGCAATCTCTGTAAAGAGTTTCTCTACTACGTCAACTTTCTTTGTGCCTGCTTTCTTTCCTGCAGACTTTGTCGGAACCTCTGTAACCGGGCAGAGAACCTTCATCATCTCACGTCTTGCATGGAGACGGCTCGGCTGATCTTTCTTGATCTTCTTCTCTACTTCATCGTAAACAGTTACTTTCTTTCCGTCAATAACTTCTTTCACTCTCTTGCCGTCTTTGTCCTTGCGGGCAACTTTAGCTGTAACAGTTACTTCATCAAAGTTGTCTTTCTCTTTTACTGCCATTGCGATAAGTTTCTCTGCAACTTTGCGGATCTCTTTCGCTTTAGCCTCTGTTGTAACGATTTTTCCGTTGTTGAGCAGAGCAGTTACCTGATTTCTGATCAACGCTTTTCTCTGGCTGGATGTTCTGCCGAGTTTTCTATACTTTGCCATTTCTAATTTCCTCCATTTGGTTATGCATCTTCGGTCTTATTAATCAAATGTCCCCGCCGTGCTCTTCGGTCTTACCGGCGGAGAAATATTTCAATGTTTCTTGCAGAGCTCCAGAATTATCCGTCGCCCTGCTAATGATATCTTCTTAATCCTATGATTCAAAAAGCTGCACCAAGACGCCTCATGTTATTCGTCGCCTTGATTTAGCTCCAGATTAAGCTCTTTAAGCTTAGCAAGCACTTCCTCGAGAGATTTCCGTCCAAGGTTGCGGACTTTCATCATATCTTCAGGAGTCTTGTTTGTAAGCTCTTCCACGGTATTGATTCCGGCTCTCTTCAGACAATTGTAGGAACGCACGGAAAGTTCAAGTTCATCGATACTCATCTCAAGAACTTTCTCTTTCTCATCATCCTCTTTCTCGATCATTACTTCCGCTGCCTGGGCAACTTCTGAAAGATCAACAAAGAGCTTCAGATGCTCGCTCAGTACTTTTGCCGCAAGGCTGACTGCCTCATCCGGAAGCATTGTTCCCTTTGTCCATACGTCAAGTGTCAGCTTATCATAATCAGTGATCTGTCCGACACGGGTATTCTCTACAGTGAGGTTTACGCGGTCAACCGGTGTATAGATGGAATCAATCGGGATCACGCCGATCGGCATGTCCTCTGTCTTGTTCTTGTCTGCACTCACATATCCTCTGCCTTTTGTAATGGTAAGCTCCATATACAGTTTGCAGTCTTTTCCGCCGCTCAATGTAGCGATGACCTGATCCGGGTTGACGATCTCGATATCAGAATCTGCCTGGATATCAGCGCCTGTAACAACGCCCTCGCCCTCGAACTCGATATAAGCTGTCTTGACTTCATCAGATTCGGAAGTGTTCTTGATCGCCAGAGATTTCAGATTCATGATGATCTCTGTCACATCTTCCTTAACTCCCGGGATGGAGCTGAACTCGTGAAGCACGCCGTCAATCTTCACAGAACTGATGGCAGCTCCCGGAAGAGAAGAAAGCATGATTCTTCTCAGGGAGTTTCCAAGTGTCGTTCCGTAACCTCTCTCAAGCGGCTCTACGACAAATCTTCCGTATTTTTTATCATCTGAAACATCCGTAATTTCAATATTTGGTTTATTAAAATCAAACACTACACAGACCCTCCTTATGGGTTTTAAAATGTTGAAGGGGTACGCTGTTGCAGCCGATATTACTTAGAATACAGCTCGACGATCAGCATCTCGTCTACAGGAACATCAATTGCTTCTCTGTTCGGAAGCTCTTTTACTGTACCTGTCAGATTCTCTGAATCAACTTCAAGCCAGTCCGGAATCATGTTTCCGCCTGTCACTTCGAGAATATCTTTGTATCTCTGTGAGCCTTTCTTATTTTCTTTAATAGAGATCACATCTCCGGCTTTTACAAGGTAAGACGGAATGTTTACCTGTTTGCCGTTAACAAGAACGTGCTTGTGGTCAACGATCTGTCTTGCTTCTTTTCTTGTTCTTGCGAATCCCATACGGAACATAACATTGTCCAGTCTGGACTCAAGAAGTCTCATCAGGTTCTCACCTGTCATACCTTCCATCTGTTTTGCTTTTGCATAGTAATTTCTGAACGGTTTCTCAAGAACGCCGTAGATGAATTTTGCTTTCTGTTTCTCACGAAGCTGAAGACCATACTCACTCATTTTTCTGTTTGATCTCTTCAGCTGTCTGTTAGATTTCTTACTGATTCCGAGGTAAATCGGATCCATGCCTAATGAACGGCATCTTTTAAGAACAGGAACTCTGTTTACTGCCATGTCTATCCTCCTAATTTTATACATATCAGCGGCTGCCCGCTGCTTTAATTACTTTTGTATTTATACCAGATTACATTCTCACTGAGATTAGACTCTTCTGCGTTTCGGCGGACGGCATCCGTTGTGCGGAACCGGAGTCACATCTTTGATGCTGACTACGTCGATACCACATGCCTGAAGCGCACGGATTGCTGCCTCTCTTCCTGATCCCGGGCCTTTTACAAAGACATCTACTGATTTAAGACCATGTACTAATGCTGCCTTAGCTGCTGTCTCAGCTGCCATCTGTGCTGCATATGGAGTAGATTTCCTTGAACCTCTGAATCCCAGGCCGCCTGCACTTGCCCATGAAAGAGCATTTCCCTGTGTATCTGTTAATGTAACGATTGTATTATTAAAAGATGACTGGATGTGTGCCTGTCCTCGTTCAACGTTTTTCTTGACACGTTTTTTTGTTACTTTTTTCGCAACTTTCTTTGCCATTTAAACTAACCTACTTTCTTATTTCTCTGGATTAAGCTGCTTTCAGCTTATTTTTTCTTATTTGCTACAGTTCTCTTCGGACCTTTGCAAGTTCTTGCGTTTGTCTTTGTCTTCTGACCACGTACCGGAAGTCCTTTTCTGTGACGGATTCCACGGTAGCATCCGATCTCTTTAAGTCTCTTGATGTTGAGCTGGATCTCTCTTCTGAGATCACCTTCTACAACCTGAGTCTCATCGATCACTGCACTGATCTTCTTTACTTCTTCACTAGTAAGATCTCTTACGCGAGTATTAGGATCTACTCCTGCCTCTGCTAAGATACGGTTTGAGCTTGTTCTACCGATTCCGTAGATATAAGTCAGACCGATTTCTACACGTTTGTCTCTTGGTAAGTCTACACCTGCAATACGAGCCATGTGTCTTTCCTCCATTTTCTTTGTTGATATCTACTTTAACTGAGGCTGCGGATGCGGTACAGAAAATAATTCTGTCACTTGGTGTCATGCATCCTACCGGGGTATCTTTCTCCCGATATCCCAGCCCAGGCGTGTCAGTTACCCACGCCCTTTCCCGGCACGGATTTTTCTAAATATTCCGCCAATGCAAACGCCGGGTATTAGAAGCAATATACAGAAATGCCAGACCACCCGCTCTGCGGTACCTGTGTACAGATGCGGTGTATCCTTACTGTATATTAAACAGCTCTACACACTACCTGGTGTGTCGCGCTGTCAGCCGCCTTAATCATGATCCGAAATTAACCCTGACGCTGTTTGTGTTTCGGATTCTCACAGATTACTCTGATGCTTCCTTTTCTTTTAATGATCTTGCATTTTTCACAAATTGGTTTTACTGATGATCTAACTTTCATGTCAAATCCTCCTTCCCTTATGTGCTTTGCCTACATTTTCCGGCCATTTTCGGGCACACCACCCCAAAAGTGACCATTTCATAGTATAGCATCAAATACTTTTCAAAGTCAATAACTAATTTTCTTTTTCTATAGAAGTTTTGTAAGGAAGTTCCGGCTTATTTATCTCTCCAGATAATTCTTCCTTTGCTGAGATCGTACGGAGACATTTCCAGCGTAACTTTGTCGCCCGGAAGAATCTTGATAAAGTTCATTCTCAATTTTCCACTGATGTGGGCAAGTACGATATGTCCATTCTCCAGTTCCACTTTAAACATTGCGTTCGGAAGTTTTTCTACTACAACTCCCTCGATTTCGATCACGTCAGCTTTTGACATATTTAATCCTCCTGCAAATCAGAGCCCTCCGGCTCCCGTTCCTAAACCAGTTCCCCCTGTCGGGTATATTTTCTTATCAGACTGCGGACAGCCGCGTCGTCCGGCTCTCCTTCAAGCCGCATCTTCAGGACAGGCTGAAGATGTCCGGCATTTTTACGCTTCATATGGCGGAGAGGTCTTAAATCCCCGTCCGCCACATATACATACTTATCTTCTGTACGGATAACCACATATATCCGATCTTTATCATGTCCTGCCTTTGACCTGGCAAGCATACCCGGTTGCAGCTTCATTCCGTTTTACTCTCCGAGAATATTCACAATTGCTGCAAATACATCATCGATATCGACCGTTCCGTCAACTTCTTTAAGTATACCTGCCTGTGTATAATAATCGATCAGAGGCTGTGTCTGCTCGTGATATACACCGAGTCTCTTAAGTACTGTTTCCGGCTTGTCGTCATCTCTGAGAATAAGACTGCCGCCGCATTTATCGCAGACGCCTTCCACTTTTGTAGGAGCATATTCGATATGATAAGTAGCTCCACAGTCTACACAGGCTCTTCTTCCGCCCATGCGGTTGACGATATTCTCATCCGGTACTTCCACATTGATAGCATAGTCCATCTTCTGTCCCATTTCTGAGAGCGCTTTGTCAAGAGCCTCTGCCTGCGGGATCGTACGCGGGAAACCGTCGAGCACATAGCCGTTCGCGCAGTCATCCTGCTGTACTCTGTCCACTACCAGGTCAACTACCAGTTCATCCGGCACGAGCAGTCCCTGATCCATGTAGGTCTTGGCTTTTTTCCCAAGCTCTGTACCGTTCTTGATGTTAGCGCGGAAGATATCTCCAGTAGAAATGTGCGGAATCGAATATTTCTCCGCAATCTTCTTTGCCTGAGTTCCTTTTCCTGCACCCGGTGCACCAAGCATGATAATCTTCATAATCTTACCTCCGATCCTTTTGTTAATTGTGTATATTAGCTCCGTTTGCCCCGCGCCATTCGTAAAGTCGCACACTGCATGGGCAAACTGTTGCTTCATAATAAGCCATGAGCCCGCGATATTTCACTCTTTTTTCGAGTAAAACAAGGCGAGCTTGGAATGGCTTAATATCCCAGGAAGCTGTTACTCATGTTACTTCCCTTGTTATTTAAAAACCCTGTATAATTTCTCACAAGCATCTGCGATTCAATCTTCTTTATCGTGTCAAGTACAACTCCGACGATGATGATCAGTGATGTTCCTCCGAAAGAAACATTTGCCCCGAATACTCCGTTAAAGAAGTACGGGATCACCTGAACGATGATCAGGCCGCATGCGCCTATGAAAATAATGTAATTCAAAATCTTCTGCAGATACTCTACAGTCGGTTTTCCCGGACGGATACCCGGTATAAATCCTCCGCTCTTCTTCATATTATTTGCGATTTCCAACGGATTGAAAGTAATCGACGTATAGAAATAAGCAAAGAATATAGTAAGCAGAATATAAATCACAAGTCCGATCGAGTAAACCGGATGTTCCGGATCACACCAGTTGTTGGAATTCATACCCGCGAGTATCTGACTTCCGATACCGGTTCCATTGCCAGCTCCGACGAACTGTGCGATGACAATCGGTGTCTGCATCAGCGAGGATGCAAAGATGACCGGAATAACTCCGGCAGTATTTACACGGAGCGGAATATGAGTGGACTGTCCGCCGTATGTCTTACGTCCCTGTACTTTCTTGGAATACTGAACCGCAATCCTTCTCTCGCCGCTCTGAAGAATAACGACGAAAATAACGACTGCAAGTATTACAGCCAGGATAATCAGCGCTGCAAGACCGGCCTGGGCAATTTTTTTGCCTGCGACAAACTGTGTATACAGTCTTGAAAAATCCTGCGGCAGACGGGAAAGAATATTGATCAGAAGCACGATCGAAATACCATTTCCGACGCCGTTCTCAGTAATACGTTCACCGATCCACATCAGGAAAGCACTTCCTGCCGTCAGTGTACATACTACAATTGCGCAGTCGACAAAACTGTAATTCTCAAGAAGTCCCTGACGTCCAAGTCCTACTGCAAGGGCTGTGGATTCAATCAGCGCAAGCCCTACTGTAACATATCTTGTAATCGCCGCGATCTTCTTTCTTCCCTCTTCTCCCTCTTTCTGCATTTCCTCAAGCTTAGGAATCGCGATTGTAAGGAGCTGCATAATAATGGAAGATGTGATGTACGGTGTAATACTCAGTGCAAATACGGAAAAGTTTGTAAAGGAACCGCCGGTGAACGCTTCAAAAAAATTGAATGCGTCACCGGTGTTCTGTTCAAAAAATTCCTGAACGAAAGTTGGATCTACACCCGGCGTCGGGAGCTGTGATCCAAGCCTCACAACGATAAGCATTGCAAATGTATAGAAAATACGCTTTCTGATGTCTTCAATCTGAAATGCTCTGCGTACTGTCTTAAGCATTAGATCACCTCTGCTTTTCCACCAAGTGCTTCAATCTTCTCGGCTGCTTTTGCACTGAACGCATTAGCCTGAACTGTAAGCTTCTTAGTTAACTCTCCATTTCCAAGAATTTTAACCCCGTCTCTCGGGTTTTTAACGATACCGCTCTCGATCAGTGTCTCTACAGATACTGTAGCGCCGTCCTCGAATCTCTCCAGCGCGCCCAGATTGATTGCCACGATCGTCTTAGAGTTTCTGTTTGTGAAACCTCTCTTCGGTATTCTTCTGTATAAAGGCATCTGACCACCTTCAAATCCAGGTCTTGTTGCACCTGAACGGGCTTTCTGTCCTTTGTGGCCTTTGCCGGCTGTCTTGCCGTTTCCTGAACCATGTCCGCGGCCTCTTCTGAAATTATCACTCTGTTTAGAACCGTCTGCCGGTCTTAAGTTTGATAAGTCCATGACGTTACCTCCTTATCTTTTTATGCCTCTTCTTCAACCTTAACTAAATGTCTAACCTGCTGTACCATACCTCTGGTAGCTGCATTGTCCGGCAGTACGACTGTTCTGCCTGTCTTCTTGAGACCAAGAGCCTCAACTGTCTTCTTATGCTTTGGTATGGCGCCGATTGTAGACTTTACTAACGTAACTTTTAAGTTTGCCATTTCAATCTAACCTCCTTGTGTGACAGATCTGACTATATCATAACAGATTCTGTCTGCTTAGCCCATGATCTCTTCAATAGATTTTCCGCGAAGTCTTGCAACATCTTCCGGAGCCTTTGTATTCTTAAGGCCTTCGATTGTAGCAAGTACAACATTCTGTTTGTTGTTTGATCCGAGAGATTTTGTACGGATATTTTTGATTCCCGCCATCTCGATCACGGCACGAGCCGGACCTCCGGCGATAACACCGGTACCATCCGGAGCGTTCTTAAGGAGTACAGATGCGCTTCCGAATTTTCCGATCACATCGTGGATCACACTTGCGTTCTCATCAAGTGATACTGTGATCATTTTCTTCATAGCATCCTCTTTACCCTTGCGGATTGCTTCCGGGATCTCAGTAGCTTTTCCCAAACCTGCACCAACATGGCCGTTGCCGTCACCGACAACAACTAAAGCTGTAAAACGGAAGTTACGACCACCTTTAACAACTTTGGTAACACGTTTGATTGATACCACTTTTTCTAATAATTCCATCTGACTAGCATCAATACGTTCCTGTCTCATCTGTGTTCTCCCTTCCCTAGAAATTCAGCCCGGCTTCTCTAGCCGCGTCTGCCAGTGCTTTGATCTTACCCTGGTAAATGAAGCCGCCTCTGTCGAATACGACCTCTGTGATGCCTTTTTCTTTCGCTTTCTCAGCGATTACTTTTCCAAGGTATGCTGCTGCATCAACATTGTTTGTCTTCTCAAGCTCTGCTTTCACATCTTTCTGAAGAGTGGATGCTGCTACCAGAGTATTTCCAACTGTGTCGTCAATGATCTGAGCATACATATGATTATTACTTCTGAACACAGCTAAACGCGGTCTTTCAGCAGTACCGCTGAAACGGTTGCGTAATTTCATGTGTTTTTTTCTACGAATTTCGCTTCTTGATTTCTTACTAACCATTTTCACACTCTCCTTATTTATTTCTTACCAGTCTTACCGACTTTACGTCTGATCACTTCATCAGCGTACTTGATACCTTTGCCCTTATACGGCTCCGGTCTTCTCTTGTCTCTGATCTCTGCTGCATACTGTCCGACTTTCTCTTTGTCGATACCTTTTACAGTGATCTTGTTCTGACCTTCCAGAACTGTCTCAACGCCTTCCGGATCGATCATTTCAACTGGATGAGAGTATCCAAGGTTCAGTGTCAGTTTATTTCCTGATTTGGCTGCTCTGTAACCTACACCGTTTACTTCAAGAACTTTCTCGTATCCCTGTGTAACACCGATTACCATGTTGTTGATCAGTGTTCTTGTCAGGCCGTGGAGAGATTTCATTTTCTTGAGATCGTTCGGTCTTGTTACAGTTACTTCTTCGCCTTCAACTTTGATTTCCATTTCTGTCGGAAGCTCTTTTGTAAGAGTTCCCTTCGGACCTTTTACAGTCACTACATTGTTCTCTGCAACTTCTACAGTTACTCCTGCAGGAATTGCTACGGGCAGTCTTCCTATACGTGACATACCTGTTTCCTCCTTAACTTAGATTTTCGGAGCGAATGCTTTAGTTCGCTCTGTTTTCAGTTGCATGCGCCTTCCGGCGCGGGGATTTTTACCAAACGAAGCAGAGAACCTCTCCGCCTACGCCGAGTTTTCTTGCTTCTTTGTCTGTTACTACACCTTTGTTTGTAGAAAGGATCGCTGTTCCGAGTCCTCCGAGAACCTTCGGGATATTCTCTGTGCTTGCGTAAACACGAAGTCCCGGTTTGGAGATTCTCTTAAGTCCTGAGATAACTTTCTCATTCTTGTCTACACCGTATTTCAGTGTAATGTGGATTGTCTGGAAATGTCCGTCTTCTACAAGATCATATTTTGCGATATAACCTTCATCGAGCAGGATGTTTGCAATAGCAATTTTCATCTTGGATGCCGGTACATCAACTGTATCATGTTTTGCAGTGTTTGCGTTACGGATTCTTGTAAGCATATCTGCAATCGGATCGCTCATAGTCATGTGTTATATCCTCCTTACCAACTTGCTTTCTTAACACCAGGGATCTGTCCTTTATATGCCAGTTCACGGAAGCAGATACGGCAGATTCCATATTTTCTCAAATACGCGTGCGGACGTCCGCAGATTCTGCAGCGGCTGTACTCTCTTGTAGAGAATTTCGGTTTGCGCTGCTGTTTGATTTTCATTGATGTCTTAGCCATGAATTTCCCTCCTTACTTTGCAAACGGCATATTGAACAGTCTCAATAATTCACGTGCTTCCTCGTCAGTCTTGGCAGTTGTAACGAAGATTACATCCATACCTCTGACTTTGTCGATCTTGTCATACTCGATCTCCGGGAAAATCAGCTGCTCCTTGATTCCAAGTGCGTAGTTTCCTCTTCCGTCAAATGCGTTCGGGTTAACGCCTCTGAAGTCACGCACACGCGGAAGCGCAAGATTTACAAGACGGTCAACGAACTCGTACATTCTCTCGCCTCTAAGTGTAACCTTGCATCCGATCGGCATACCTTCTCTGATCTTGAAGTTAGCCACGGAGTTCTTTGCTCTTGTAACAACGGCTTTCTGTCCTGCGATCTTCTCCATATCAGCGATTGCAGACTCTAAAACCTTAGCGTTGTCCTTTGCTTCGCCTACGCCCATGTTGATAACAACTTTGTCGAGCTTCGGCACTTCCATAATATTTTTATAACCGAATTTTTTGATCATTGCGTCAATGATCTCGTTCTGGTACTGTTCTTTCAGTCTACTCAAAGTCCTGGACCTCCTTCCTCGAATTAATCAATCACTTCGCCTGTTTTCTTAGCGAAACGAACTTTCTTGTCGCCATCCATCTTGAATCCTACTCTTGTTGCCTGTCCCTTGTGTACATACATAACATTGGATGCATCAATGTAGCCTTCCTGATGTACGATGCCGCCATTCTGGTTTGCTGCGCTCGGCTTAGTGTGCTTTGTCAGCATATTGACGCCTTCTACCAGGACTTTACCGTCTTTTTTGTTTACGGCAATTACTTTGCCCTCTTTGTCTTTATCTTTTCCGGCGATGACCTTGACAGTGTCGCCCTTTTTAATTTTCATAGTTGACATTCTCGGCACCTCCCTACAGTACTTCCGGAGCAAGGGAAACGATCTTCATGAAGTGTTTCTCTCTGAGCTCACGGGCTACTGGTCCAAAAATACGTGTTCCACGCGGGTTTAAATCATCTTTTATAATAACAGCAGCATTCTCGTCGAACTTGATGTAGGAACCGTCTTTACGGCGCGCGCCCTTAACGGAACGAACAACTACAGCCTTTACGACATCTCCTTTTTTCACAACGCCGCCTGGTGTTGCATCTTTAACAGTCGCAACGATCACATCACCGATGCTTGCATATCTTCTTGTAGAACCGCCAAGTACGCGGATGCACAGAAGCTCTTTCGCACCTGTGTTGTCTGCTACTCTCAGTCTGCTTTCTTGCTGTATCATGCAGGTAAACCTCCTTCAAAAATTATTTCGCTTTCTCCATGATTTCCACAAGTCTCCATCTCTTGTCTTTTGACAGCGGCCTTGTTTCCATAACTTTTACTGTATCTCCGATCTTACACTCATTATTCTCATCGTGAGCTTTCAGTTTGTAAGTTCTCTTAACGATTTTCTTATAAAGCGGGTGTTTTACGTGGTCCTCAACTGCAACAACGATCGTTTTGTCCATCTTGTCGCTGACAACCTTGCCCACACGGGTTTTTCTAAGATTTCTCTCTTCCACGGTTTATGCTCCTTTCTTATCTGCCTGCTTCAGTAATCAGAGTCTGAATACGAGCGATATTCTTTCTAACTTCCTTGATTCTGCTTGTATTGTCCAACTGGTTTGTGGCATTCTGGAACCTTAAGTTGAAGAGTTCCTTCTTAGCAGCTACTAATTCCTGATTTAATTCCTCTACGGATTTTCCTCTTAATTCTTTTACAAATGTATTAGTTTTCACTGTTATCACCGCCTTCTAAGTCTGCGCGAGAAACAATTTTGCATTTGCAAGGTAACTTATGCATTGCAAGTCGAAGTGCCTCTCTAGCTGTTTCCTCTGGTACTCCTGCAATTTCGAACATTACACGGCCCGGTTTTACTACTGCTGCCCAGTACTCAACTGTACCTTTTCCGCTACCCATACGAGTCTCGGCCGGCTTAGCTGTGATCGGCTTATCCGGGAAGATCTTGATCCATACCTTACCACCACGTTTGATGTAACGTGTCATGGCAACACGGGCTGCCTCGATCTGGTTGGAACGGATCCAGCACGGCTCTGTTGCAACGATACCGTACTCACCATATGAGATCGTGTTACCTCTGAGGGCTTTTCCCTTCATAGTACCACGGAACTGTTTACGACGTTTTACTCTTTTTGGCATTAACATTATTTATCGCTCCCTTCCTTATCTGCTTTAGTCGGAAGAACCTCGCCTTTGTAAATCCAAACCTTTACACCGACTTTTCCGTAAGTTGTGTCAGCTTCTGCGAATCCATAATCAATGTCAGCTCTCAGTGTCTGCAGCGGAATTGTTCCCTCGCTGTAGAACTCTGTACGAGCCATATCTGCACCGCCAAGACGTCCGGATACGGAAGTCTTAACTCCGAGCGCACCTGCTTTCATTGTTCTTGACATGCAGGATTTCATAGCACGTCTGAAAGAGATACGGTTCTCAAGCTGCTGTGCGATATTCTCGGCAACAAGCTGTGCGTCTTTGTCCGGTCTCTTGATCTCTTTGACGTCAACGATCAGCTTCTTGTCTGTAAACTGTCCGAGCTCTTTCTTTACTTTCTCGATCTCAGAGCCGCCTTTTCCGATCACTACACCCGGTTTTGCTGTGTAAACAGTGATCTTAACACGCTCAGAAGCTCTCTCGATCTCAATTCTTGAAATTCCGGCGCTGTATAATCTCTTCTTCAAAAACTTTCTGATCTCGTGGTCTTCAACCAGGTTGTCAGCGAAATCTTTCTCTGCGTACCATTTGGAATCCCAGTCTTTGATAACGCCGACTCTCAAGCCATGAGGATTTACTTTCTGTCCCATAATGCCCTCCTATCTTTCATTCAGCACGATTGTGATGTGGCTCATTCTCTTCTCGATCCTGTAAGCCCTGCCCTGTGCTCTCGGTCTGATTCTCTTCATTGTCGGTCCTTTGTTTGCGTAGCACTCCTCGATGTAAAGGTTGTCGACGCTCATACCGTTGTTGTTCTCAGCGTTTGCGATCGCTGATTTCAGCAGTTTCTCTATCACTGTAGAAGCATATCTCGGATTATATGCAAGGATTCCGAGTGCTGTTGTTACATCCTTTCCTCTGATGGCATCAAGAACGTAGCATGCCTTCTGAACAGATACTCTTGCGTAAGAGATCTTGGCTGAAGGTCTTGTATCTCTCTGCTCGTTTCTCTCTCTCTTGATCTGGGATCTGTGTCCTTTTGCCATGGATGAACCCTCCTTTCAAAATATACGAATCTTATCTGACTTTTGACTTCTTCTCGTCTTTTCCATGTCCTCTGTAAGTTCTTGTCGCAACGAACTCACCGAGTTTGTGTCCTACCATGTCCTCTGTAACATATACCGGCACATGTCTTCTTCCATCATGTACGGCGAATGTGTGGCCGACAAATGACGGGAAGATTGTAGAACGGCGTGACCATGTCTTAATAACTGATTTATCACCAGATGCATTCATAGCGTCTACTTTTTTCAGTAAATGTTCGTCTGCAAATGGTCCTTTTTTAAGTGAGCGAGCCATAGGTTCTAACCTCCTTGTGAATCTGATTATTTAATCGCTTTACCGTCTCTTCTTCTTACGATCAGCTTGTTGGATGCTTTGTTCTTCTTACGTGTCTTAAGACCAAGTGCCGGTTTACCCCACGGAGTACACGGACCCGGGCGGCCGATACCAGTCTTACCTTCACCACCACCATGCGGATGGTCGTTCGGGTTCATAACAGAACCGCGGACTGTCGGGCGGATACCCATGTGACGTTTACGTCCTGCTTTTCCAACGTTGATCAGGTTGTGCTCTCCGTTTCCTACCACACCAACAGATGCGCGGCAGATGATCGGAACCATTCTCATCTCACCTGACGGAAGTCTCAGTGTTGCATATTTTCCTTCTTTAGCCATGAGCTGTGCGCTGTTTCCGGCAGAACGTACAAGCTGTCCGCCTTTTCCAGGATAAAGCTCAATGTTGTGGATCTGTGTACCAACCGGGATTTCAGAAAGCGGCAGGCAGTTTCCTACTCTTACCTCTGCTTCCGGTCCGTTCATAACGGTCATGCCGTCTGTCAGTCCTTCAGGAGCAAGAATGTATGCCTTCTCGCCGTCTGCGTAGCAGATCAGTGCGATGTTGGCGCTTCTGTTCGGATCGTACTCGATACCGATTACAGTTGCCGGAATTCCGTCTTTTCTTCTCTTGAAGTCTACGATTCTATATTTCTTCTTAGCTCCGCCTCCGCGATGTCTTACAGTGATCTTACCCTGCGCGTTGCGGCCTGCTTTTCTTTTCTTGGAATCCAGGAGGGATTTCTCAGGAGTTGTCTTTGTGATCTCAGAGAAATCAGAACCTGTCATCTGTCTTCTGGAAGGTGTATATGGGTTATAAGTTTTGATTCCCATTACTTTCTCTCCTTTCGTTTGCTCTAATTATTCGTTTCACGGATTTGCACCGTTTAGTTTCACTTCTTACAGTCCTTCAAAGATCTCGATGTCTTTGCTGTCCTCTGTAAGCTGTACGATCGCTTTCTTTGTCTTAGCTGTCTTTCCGAATGTCATACCGCGTCTCTTGTTCTTTCCTTCAAGATTCATTGTGTTGACGCTCTTTACCTTTGTTCCTTCGAACATTTTCTCAACAGCTTCTTTGATCTGATTCTTTGTAGCATCTGTGTGTACAAGGAATGTATATTTCTTGTCAGCCATCAGATCCATGCTCTTCTCTGTGATGACCGGTTTAAGGATTACATCATAATACTGAACGTTTGCCATTATGCGTACACCTCCTCGATTGCAGCAACAGCAGCTTTCGTTGCGATAACTGTGTTGTATTTCAGGACGTCATATACGTTGATCGTGTTTGTACGTGCTGTCTTGACATCCGGGATGTTCTTAGCGGAGATCTCAACATTTGTGTTTCCGTCTTCCAGTACTACAAGCGCTTTGTTTACGTTCAGGTTGTTCAGAACGTTCTGGAAGTTCTTTGTTTTGATCTCATCAAATTTCAGTTCATCAACTACGATAAACTTGTTCTCTTCCACTCTGGAAGTAAGGGCAGACTTGAGAGCCGCTCTCTTCTCTTTCTTGTTCATCTTGAAAGAGTAGTCTCTCGGAACCGGAGCGAATACAACGCCGCCGCCTGTCCACTGCGGAGATCTTGTTGAACCCTGTCTTGCGTGACCTGTTCCTTTCTGTCTCCACGGTTTTCTTCCGCCGCCGGAAACTTCAGAACGTGTCTTAGCTTTCTGTGTTCCCTGACGATTGTTTGCAAGCTGATTTACAACTGCCATGTGTACAAGGTGCTCGTTAACCTCAACACCGAATACAGCATCATTCAGTTCGATGGTATCAACTTCTTTACCTTCGATATTGTAAACAGATACTTTTGCCATCTGTGTGTTCCTCCTTTCTTATTGTCACCCTTATAAGCTCTTAACGGATTCTTTGATCGTTACGAGGCATTTCTTCGGTCCCGGTACAGAACCTTTTACAAGGAGAAGGTTGTTCTCTGCGTCAACTCTTACGACCTCGAGATTCTGAACTGTGATCTTCTTGTTACCCATCTGTCCAGGCATTTTCTTTCCTTTGAATACCTTGCTCGGATCAGATGCAGCACCGTTAGAACCAGCGTGACGATGGAACTTGGAACCGTGTGTCATAGGTCCTCTGCTCTGTCCGTGGCGTTTGATCGCGCCCTGGAAACCTTTACCTTTGGAGATTGCTGTCGCATCGATGTGATCGCCTTCTGCGAAGATGTCAGCCTTGATCTCCTGAGCAAGAGCATATTCCTCTGCATTGTCAAATCTGAACTCTTTTACATATCTCTTTCCGGATACGCCTGCTTTGTCGAAGTGGCCTTTCTCAGCTTTTGTCACACCGTTTCTGTGTGCAATTGCTTTCTTTCCGCTGTTGTCTTTTGTGACGATTTTCTCTTTCTTGTCAACAAAACCAACCTGTACAGCGCTGTAGCCGTCGTTCTCGACTGTCTTGACCTGTGTTACCACACACGGTCCGGCCTGCAGAACAGTTACCGGAATCAGTACTCCGTCTTCTGCGTTGAAGATCTGAGTCATTCCAACTTTTGTAGCCAAAATAGCTTTCTTCATTATTAATACCTCCTGTGATTTACAGCGGAGCGCTCCCGCGCTCATCCTAAATGTTAGGACGTTACTGTTTATTTGTTTTTCATTTTGATATCAATGTACACACCGGCCGGCATTTCCAGTCTGGAAAGTGCATCAACCGTCTTCTGTGTCGGTGTGATGATATCGATCAGTCTTTTATGAGTTCTCTGCTCGAACTGCTCTCTGGAGTCTTTGTACTTGTGTACTGCTCTCAGGATTGTCACTACCTCTTTCTTAGTCGGCAGCGGCACCGGTCCGCTCACCTGTGAACCGTTCTTTTTTACAGTTTCGATGATTTTCTTTGCGGATGCATCAACCAGCTGGTGATCATACGCTTTCAGTGTGATTCTCATTACTTGACTTGCCATAAAAAAAGTCGCCTCCTTTTCGTACTTATAACTCAGTACGACAAGCGGTGACTGTACACTCTCCCGTGTGTGTCGTGAGAAACATACACGGCGCTCTCGCTTTTTCAACTCCTGCCGCAGTGCTGTTTCTGCGTGCAAAAACGAGATACTGTTGTGATTAGTACAGTGACTTGTCGCCAGTTTCTTAACTTGACATTCGCTCCACGGAAAACCTGCCATTGCTTATGTTTTTGCATCGGCAGCAACCTCACGCTTCATCGCTATCATGTCACAGCCCTATTAGTATATAAGATGGCGCAATTTATTTCAAGAGGTTTTTGCGAAATATTGTATTTTTTTCAATACAATTTTACATGTTGCGAAAGTTATGCTTGTCTAATATAATGTAGATATATTCTATCCATATAAAGCAGAATATGATTAATAAGGAGTTACAAAAGAAAAGGGGACATACTATGGGAGAAGTAAACGAAAACACAATACTTTATAAAAATGACAGTTCTATCATCGAACTGTCTGATTCTCAGCTCGGGAAGGGCAGCGCAGCCACAACCGAATTTCCTGCTCACAACAGAGATTCGACCGCTCCGGAGCTTTTTGAAGAAGATGCAGCAGAACCTTTGGAAGAAGATATCGACACAGAAAAAGATGCGGAAACCAAGATCAACCAGAGTAATTATCTGAGATACCTCTCGGATCTGCGCAAGGCAGACAGTGAGCTTGCTCTCGCGAAAGCCGAATCAGCCGAACTGGTACGCCTCATGGATAGTTACAAAGAGCACTATTCCGAGTACGAAAAGCTGATACATACACTTGTTCTCGAAAACAATACTGCAGTGAATCAGCAGCTTGATACACTCAAATCACTGGCGCGCAAGATCAAAAAGACAAGTTCATCGCTTGACGAAAAGATCGATAAAGAGATCCAGCGCCTGACTCTGGCTCTTGCCAAATCCATCCAGGGAAGCGTTAAGGACTCCTGCGACAAGGAGCTGACAAAAGTCAGTGAAGCCACTCACGTCCTGTATGATTACAGCGAAAAGGTAAAACAGCAGTACCGGAAGTTTGAACGGCTTGAGGGATTCAAATTTGCTTTGTTTATTATCAGCAGCGTTTCCTCTCCGATTCTTTTGATTCTGTTCATTCTGAATATGTTACATATTATATAAAACACCTGCCGGCAGAGCTTTTGCAGAATACCGCACCAGCTCTGCCGGCATTTTATTTACGACTTTCTTCGCAGTCCGCGTCCGCTGTGTCCGAATTGATTCACAGTAAACTGCAGATATCCGGGAACACCTCCACACTCCTCTTCAGTATTCCTTTCACATACGCGATCATGATCCCGTAATTTGTCATCGGCACTCCCTGGTCTGCCGCGCAGCTCAGCCGGTATTTCATTTCTCTTTCATTCAGCATGCATCCGCCGCAGTGAATGATCAGCTTATACTTCGTCAGGTCGTCCGGGAACTCCGTGCCGGATGTTGTTTCGATACGTATCTCTTTACCGCCGGTATACTCTCTGATCCATCTCGGGATCTTTACCGTTCCGATATCGTCGCACTGTCTGTGGTGGGTACACCCTTCGCTGATCAGCACAATATCCCCGTCCTCCAGACTGTCCAGAGCGGTCACGCCGTGCACCGCCTGTTCGAGATTACCTTTATAACGCGCCATTAATATAGAAAAAGAAGTCAGCAGGATATCATCCGGAGTATCAGCCGATACCTGCTCGAACGCCTGGCTGTCCGTTATAACCATCTTAGGCTTCTTTTTGAATTGACCGAGTACATTTTTCAATTCAGTTTCTTTCACCACCACAGATACGGCATCCGCTTCAAGTATGTCACGGATCGTCTGCTGCTGCGGAAGAATCAGCCTCCCCTTGGGAGCAGCGGAATCGATCGGCACAACAAGTACGGCGATATCTGAAGGATCAAGCAGATCACGCACGAGATATTTCTCCGGCTCTTCCACGGCTGCAATCGCAGCGATCTGTTCTTTCAGTTCATAAATACCTTCCCCTGTAGACGCACTCACAAAAGCTGTCTGGCCGTCATTCAGCGCCAGTTCTTCTTTCACTCTTTTCTCCACAGCTTTATCCGCGAGTTCTTTCTTATTAATAACTACCACAAAAGGAATATTCTTTTTTCTGATCCGGTCAAGCAGGGCTCTGTCTTCTTCTGACGCGCCGATTGTGCCGTCGATCGCCAGCACCGCCGCATCCGTTTTATTAAGTACCTGATAACTTTTCTTTACTCTCAGACTTCCCAGTTCTCCTTCATCGTCAATTCCCGGCGTGTCCATCATAACGACAGGTCCCAGAGGAAGCAATTCCATTGATTTATACACCGGATCCGTCGTGGTGCCTTTTACTTCCGATACCACCGCCAGATCCTGTCCCGTCACTGCGTTCATAACACTGGATTTTCCTGCATTTCTTTTCCCAAAGAATCCGATGTGTACCCGTTCGGACATCGGCGTCTGATTCATACTCATATTAATTCCTCCCTGTTTTGCAGAAAACGGAGCGCTGCTTCAATAAGCAGATGCGCCCCGTTGCTGCATCACGTATATTTCTGTTACAATGTTATTTCAAAATCAGCCTGTGGAAGTTTTTCTTTCCTTTTTTCAGAATCAGTCCTTCTCCCGCAAAGGCGTCTTTCGCGAATACGGCTTTGATATCTGTCACTTTCTCTCCGTCGACTGAAGTTCCTCCCTGCTGCACCGCACGTCTCGCCTCAGATTTAGAAGGAACAAGTCCGGCTCTTACAAGCATTGTCAAGATATCGATATTCCCTTCTGCGAAATCATTCTCTGTCAGTTCTGTCGTCGGCATCTCCGCCGCGTTTCCCTTGCTGAACAGCGCGCGTGCACTTTCCTGTGCTTTCTTTGCCTCTTCCTCGCCGTGTACCAGCTTGGTCAGCTCGTAAGCAAGAATCTCTTTTGCTGTGTTGAGCTGAGCGCCTTCCCATGAATCCATCTTATCGATTTCTTCCAGCGGCAGGAATGTCAGCATACGAATGCATCTGAGCACATCTGCGTCGGCCACATTCCTCCAGTACTGATAGAACTCAAACGGAGACGTCTTCTCCGGATCAAGCCATACTGCGCCCGACTGGGTCTTACCCATCTTCTTTCCTTCCGAATTCAGAAGGAGCGTGATCGTCATAGCGCCCGCATCCTTGCCGAGCTTGCGGCGGATCAGTTCTGTTCCCGCCAGCATATTGCTCCACTGATCATCACCGCCGAACTGAAGGTTACAGCCGTATTTCTGGAACAGTGCATAGAAATCATACGCCTGCATGATCATGTAGTTGAACTCGAGGAAACTCAGTCCTCTCTCCATTCTCTGCTTGTAGCACTCTGCCGTCAGCATACGGTTGACGGAAAAATGGGGACCGACTTCGCGGAGCAGCTCGATATAATTCAGATCAAGCAGCCAGTCCGCATTGTTTACCATGAGAGCCTTTCCCTCAGAAAAATCAATAAACTTGCTCATCTGCTTTTTAAAGCAGTCACAGTTGTGCTGGATCTGCTCCGGTGTCATCATGCTTCTCATGTCCGTTCTTCCCGACGGATCACCGATATATCCTGTGCCGCCTCCGATCAGGGCGATCGGTTTATTTCCCGCCTCCTGAAGACGTTTCATAAGACACAGAGCCATAAAGTGTCCTACATGAAGGCTGTCTGCTGTCGGATCAAATCCGATATAGAATACCGCTTTCCCATTGTTTACAAGATCTCTGATTTCCTCCTCGTCCGTCACCTGGGCGATCAGGCCGCGGGCCTGAAGTTCTTCATAAATTCCCATCTTTTCTCTCCTTTAACTGTAATATCAAAAGTCCGGAAGACTTTTCTGCAAAATAAAAAAGACCTTACTGCTCTCGCAATAAGGACGAATATAAACCGTGGTACCACCTTAATTCACCGGAAGCAATCGTCTCCCGGCCTCATTCAGACGCGATAACGTGCGCCGCTCCGCCGCAGCCTACTTTCTCTTCCGTTTCCGGCATTTCCATCCGGCGCAGGATTTCGGTGCGGGACTCTGAGATGTATTCACAGATACAGTATCACGCGCCTCTCATCCGCCGGCTGCTTTCTGTTTTCACCGATACCTGCTACTTCTTCTCTTCACTGTCTCTTTCATGATAAATCATATGGTGATATTAGCGTATCTAAAATGGTTTGTCAAGCGTCATTTCTCACAAAACAGTATTTAGGGACAGGGCAAAACACGATTGGGGACGTAGTAAAATCGGATTTTACTACGTCCCCAACCGCACTCAAAAGGGATTATTTATTATTTTTCATTTATTTGCAGAGTTTTTTGAATTCGTCTGCAACGAACTGTACTTTTGTTCCGACAATAACCTGTACGGAATTCTTGCCCGGACGGATCACACCTGCAACTCCCGCAGATTTGATCTTCTTCTCATCAACCTTTGTGTAATCCTTGATTTCAAGGCGAAGTCTTGTAATACAGTTATCGATAGATGTTACGTTCTCCTTGCCGCCGACACCTTCCAGAATAATTCTTGCCACATCCGTAAAGTTGTCGTTTGCAAGAACTGCTTTCATCTCTGCATCTGTGTCGTCATCATCCTCACGTCCCGGTGTCTTCAGATCGAATTTCACGATCGCAAAACGGAATACAACGTAGAATACGATAAACGCTGCGATACCGAGCGGAATGATCATCCATGTATTCTGAGCTGCCGGAAGGGAAGCAGAGAATACGAGGTCAGTCAGACCGGCGGAGAAACTGAATCCTGCACGGAATCCTACTACTACTGTGATCACTGTGAAGATTGCGTAGAGCAGTGCGTAGATCAGGTACAGAACCGGTGCAAGGAACATGAAACCAAACTCGAACGGCTCAGTAACACCGCAGACAAATGCTGCGATAGCCGCGGAGCTCAGAAGACCGATAGCAACTTTCTTCTTGTTGCTCTTTGCTGTATGTACCATTGCCAGAGCAGCACCCGGGATACCGAACATCATACACGGGAAGAATCCTGACATATACATACCAAGACTCCATGATACATCTGCTGATGTCTCGCCTGCCCAGAAGTGAGTCAGGTCGCCGAGGCCGATCGTGTCAAACCAGAATACGTTGTTCAGCGCGTGGTGCAGACCGAACGGGATGAGCAGTCTGTTGAAGAATGCATACAGTCCGGCTCCCACTGCTCCAAGGCTTGCAATTCCCTCGCCAAGTGCAACGAGTGCACCGAAGAGGATCGGCCATACGAAGAGCAGAACTACGGAAACAATAATAGATACAACACCGGCTACGATAGCAACACAGCGCTTACCACTGAAGAATGAAAGCCAGTCCGGAAGTTTTGTGCTCTTGAATCTGTTGTAGCACATAGCTCCGATGATACCTGCGATGATACCGATGAACGGGTTCTGGATTTTATCGAATGCAAGTGTAGCATCCTCTGACAGTGTTCTGATGACAGAAACATTTGCTGTAGAAAGCAGGTTTGTGATCATCAGCCAGGAAGCCAGAGCCGCCAGACCGCCGGTACCGTCATTCTCTTCGGACATACCGACGCCGATACCGATTGCAAACAGAATCGCCATATTATCAATCAGGGCGCCGCCTGCTTTCACCAGATAATAACCGATCTGCTGGATAATTCCTGTTACTTCACCACCCTGCATTGTCGCCGGACACAGAGCGTATCCGATACCCATGAGGATACCGCAGATAGGCAGACAAGCAACAGGGAGCATCAAAGATTTACCTAATTTCTGTAAAAACTTCATTAGTTTCCCTCCTTTTTTTGACTCTCGTCATAATCCCTTTTTCTATTTCAACCGGTCTTTCCGGTTAAAATCACTTTAACTTCTATTATGATATTATGATCAGATCATCGCCGGCATTCACGGCATCTGCCTGAATTCCTTCTACAGACGCATAGTCCGGTGTATTGCAGACAAGCACAGGTGTGATCGTGTCATACCCTGCCGTCTTCACTTTTTCAAGATCAACCTCCAGAAGAAGATCACCTTTCTTTACATGATCCCCCGCCTTTACATGGCCGGTAAATCCGTCCCCTTTCATCTTGACCGTATCCAGCCCGATATGGATCAGGATCTCAGCGCCGAAATCTGTTGTCATGCTGACCGCATGAAGCGTGTCAAACACCATCCCGATTTCACCGTCTGCCGGGGCGTATATCTTTCCTTCCTCCGGAATGACCGCCGCTCCTTTTCCGAGCATCTCCTCCGCAAACGTGGGATCATTTACTTCTTTAAGCGATACCGCTTTTCCCTTTGCAGGAGACCCGATCACATGTTTCTTTTCCTTTTTTTTGAATAAATTGAACATTGCTTCCTCCTTCCCTCAAGATATCCGCGAATAGCTGCCTTTAGTTTTCCGCCATAGTTACCCGCCTGATATGGATCGCAAGATACATTACTTCCTCTCCGGAAAGCCGGCAGTCCGTATTTTTTTCTATATACTCTGCTATCTTGCAGCTGCACGCATACTCTTTCGGATATTTCGTGCGCATCAACTCCGCCAGCTCATTTTCTTCGTTCGGCAGGAGTTCCCTGCGGTACACTCTCTGGAGCAGAAATTTCAGATGAGTCACGAAGCGCTCGTAATGAAGCGTCCTCTCGTCAAGCACTATACCAAGCTCATTGCTTGTAATCTCAAGAATATCTCTGAGCTGGTTAGGGAACCGGAACGCATCTCTTATATCCGTTCCATATTCCGCGTTTACAAAATGTAGAGCGATGAACCCCGCCTCATCCTCCGGCAGTTCCACATCGAGCCGCTCTTTGATCAGCTTTAACGCGTACCGTCCGAGATCGAATTCATGCGGATAAAATCTTTTGATTTCCCACAACAGAGCATTCTGCAGATTAATCCCCTGCTCAAAACGGTCGATCGCAAAATTGATATGATCCGTGAGCGTTACATAAATGCTCTGATTCAATTTCAGATTCAGATTGCTCTTTGCATAGGAAATAATGTCCGCCGATATCTGCACCCTCTCAAGCGGCATGTCTGCAAGAAGTTCTTTTAGCTGATCCGCTGTATCCCGGCTCTTTATCCGGAACACTTTTTCTATTTTCTTTTCATTGACAGGCTGTCCCGGCCGAACCCCGAAACCAAGTCCCCTGCCCATTACAACAATCTCTCTCCCTGTGTCATCAAAAGCAGAAACGATATTATTATTTATTACCTTTTCTATTAGCATATTGAACCTTTCAGGAGACAAAAAAACCAAACTTCATAAACATACCAGTAAACGCTATGTTTACAAAATTTGGTTTTGCCTGCCATACAGTAACAATCCTACCGTATTTACTTATTGTTTATAATATATCAGATTCACCTGTCAAAGTCAATCTGTTTTTTATTTTTTGTTTATACAATTTATTTTTTATTTATGAATTTGTCACTGTTTTTTGCCGTTTACATATACAGCCTTAACGTTCAGATCCGCATCCAGTAAAACAAAATCCGCATCTTTACCCGGTGTAATGCTTCCGCAGTGATCATAGATTCCAATCTCTTTTGCAGGGTTCATTGTCGCGCATCCGACGGCATCTTCCAGCGGAATCCCCATCTTCCTGACAGCCACACGCATACATCCCATAAGATCAGTCGCAGATCCGGCGATCGTTCCGTCAGCCAGCGTTGCTTTCGGACCCTTTACGAACACTTCCTGTCCCCCCAGTGTGTACTGTCCGTCTGTAAGGCCTGTAGCCCTCATACTGTCACTGATAAGAATCACTCTGTCTGCCCCGAACATGGCAAATGTTGCACGCACTACTGACGGATGGATATGAACCCCGTCACAAATCAGCTCCACGTGACACTTTTCGTCATCACGGGCAGCTCCTATCACTCCCGGCTCTCTGTGATTGAGGGGCGGCATCGCATTGTAGAGATGCGTTACATGGCTTGCGCCTTCCGCCAGGGCCTTTGATGCAGCCTCATAATCAGCTACCGTATGGGCTATGGATATCACAACCTCGTCTTTTACCTCACGGATGAACTCCAGTGCGCCGTCATTTTCCGGTGCGATATCCACCAGTTTAATCAGACCGCCTGATTCTTCCTGAAGTTTTCTGAAAAGCTCTACATCACATTTTCTGATATGTTCTGCTGCCTGCGCCCCCTTTTTCTTCTCACTGATAAAAGGTCCTTCCATGTTGATTCCTGCCAGCTTGGCGCCTTCAGTTCCCTTGTAGTTCCCGGCAGTCTTCATGATATTATGAAGTTCCTCCTCTGACAGAGTCATTGTTGCCGGACAGATGGAGGTAACACCGATGGAAGCCTCATATTTTGCCATATTCGCGATTCCCTCTTCTTTCGCATCACAGAAGTCATCTCCCACGCACCCGTGAAAATGAATATCTACCAGCCCCGGAATCATATAGCATCCTTCGCCGTCAAGCACTTCTCCGTCATCGGCAGGGGCCGCAGCAAATCTGCCGTCATTTACAACTACTTCACCTGGAACAAATTTCTTATCTTCTGTATATACTTTTACATTCTTAACTATCATGGCCTGTACCCCCTTACCCTGATTATACAGCGCTTATGCCCGAGACGGTATCTTGGAGAGAGCCGCCTTGTCGCCTACAATAACTACATCATTATGAAGCTGAAGAACCGACGCCGGAACTTCAGGTGTCACCGGTCCGAAAAATGCTTTCGCGACAATATCTGCTTTTGCCTCTCCATTTACAATAAGCAGAATCTTCTTTGCTTTCATAATTGTTCCTATGCCCATAGTATATGCCTGACGCGGAACATCATCCGCAGATGCAAAGAATCTCTTATTCGCCTCAATGGTACTCTCCGTCAGATCTACGCAATGCGTTTTCTTTGCGAACGCGCTGTCCGGCTCATTAAATCCGATATGTCCGTTGTGTCCCAGACCGAGAAGCTGAATGTCAACGCCGCCCATAGATTCGATCAGCTTTTCATATCTGTCACATTCTTTTTCCGCATCCGGCTCTGTTCCATCCGGCACATTTGTGTTTTCCGGTTTGATATTTACCCGGTCAAACAGATGCTTATGCATAAAGTAATAATAACTCTGGTCATTGTCACGTGTCAGTCCCCTGTATTCATCCAGGTTCACCGTCTTCACTTCCGCAAAATCAACATCGCCTTTTTTATACCATTCTACAAGCTGATCATATGTACCGATCGGCGTGGATCCCGTAGCGAGTCCCAGTACACAGTCAGGCTTTAAAATCACCTGTGCTGACAGAATGTTCGCAGCTTTTCTGCTCATCTCCTCATAATTTGCCGTCTCATAGATTCTCATTTCCTATTCCTCCTTTTCCCGCATGACAAAATGGCTGTTCCGGGCAGTTTTCATCTTACAGATAACACAATATTTTTCTGTAAAATAAAAACCAGATTTTCAGGCATAAAGATATCCTTCAACACCTGAAAATCTGGTTTTGCCTCCTGGAAGTAACAATCCAGCCTTCTGATAAGTTAATACTAGCAATCACCAGAGCTTTTGTCAAGTTCTATCAGCGTTTAAACTTATGGTTTAAAACAAATCAGTTTTTCTTTCCCGCCAGATAAAAGATAGCCACACCAAGTACCAGTGCGATACAGTCGAAAATACTGAATGTATCCTGTGTCACCTGAAGCCAGATCAGAGATACGAGACCGAGCGCAGCAATCACCAGGCCGCATACGCGGCATGCGCCGAGAATGCCTTTCACACACACAACACCGCAGATGATCGCAAGAACCGCAACCACATATGCAAGGACTACGATCAGAGTTTCCTGCGCGTCATGTCCCGGAAACACTCCTCCGAGTTTTCCCATCAGAGCTACTGTTCCAAGAATCGCATAGATCATACCGAACAGGATCATCAGAACGCCGAAAAATTTTAAAACACCTGAATTATTATTGTTTCCCATTGTTTCTTTTCATTCCTTTCTTTTCCTTAAGAACCTTTCCGTTCTTTGGACATTTGAGTATATGATTATATATTTGTCCGGTGGGATTATAGCACAGACAATGATAACAGTCTATTTTCTTACTTATATAGACATATTATTACTATTTGTATTCAATACTGATCAGCGTCAAACCCTGCGGCGGCGCCGTAGCCCCTGACTTCTCCCGTTCTTCTGCTTCAAGTATCTTCTTTACATTCTCGGGCGTCCTTAAGCCTCTCCCCACTTCGGTCAGGGTTCCGGCAATGATACGCACCATATTATAGAGGAATCCGTTTCCACTGATACGGATAATAATTTCATCGCCTGTTTTCTCTATATCCAACGTACAGACTGTCCGCACAGTAGTCTTAGCCCCGGTATGGACGCTGCAGAAACTCCGGAAATCATGTTCACCTTTCAGGTACTCCGCCGCCGCTCTCATCTTATCAAGATCCAACGGGAATGACACATGCCATGTGTACTTCCTTCTGAGCGGGTCCGGCATCTCCCGGTTCAGGATACGGTATTCATAAGTCTTGACAGAATTCTGATATCTCGGATGCCAGTCCTGCGGCACCTCCTCCGAGTTTACCACCGCGATATCTTCCGGCAGAAGCGAATTCACCGCATAAGCAAAACGTTCGGCAGGTATCGTAGACGCCGTGTCAAAGACCGCTATATTTCCCCGCGCATGTACTCCCGCATCCGTACGACTGGCTCCGGTCACCCGGAGCTCCTCTCCTGTCAGCCGGGAGAGAGCGCGGTTCAAAACTTCTTCTACCGTAATACCGTTAGGCTGGATCTGCCAGCCGCAGTAGTTCGTGCCGTCGTAGGCAACGGTAAGTTTAATTCTCCTCATAACACCCCCGATTGGGGACGTAGTAAATCTCGGTTTTACTACGTCCCCAATTAAACATCAGCCTGTCCCAAAGCGGATATTGATCAATCATCTCAATTTAAAATATCCACAATTTAAAGGGAACAAATCTTCCAACTACAAATATTACAACAAGATAGATCAATGTCAAAATATATGCGATCCGGTCCCTGCTCTTATACCGGAGCGGCTTCATCTTTGTTCGGCCTTCTCCGCCATGATAACACCTCGACTCCATAGCCATTGCCAGATCATTGGCCCGCCGGAACG
This sequence comes from uncultured Lachnoclostridium sp., assembly GCA_946491795.1. Classification (GTDB taxonomy): domain Bacteria; phylum Bacillota; class Clostridia; order Lachnospirales; family Lachnospiraceae; genus Mediterraneibacter; species Mediterraneibacter gallistercoris. Next base: position 31,252 of record CAMLYF010000010.1, read on the forward strand.
CGGACACAAACAGCGGCACAAGGATCGGCACCATCGCCTTTGCCCTCTGGATAATGTTTCCGCTCTCAAAGTCCGCTCCCCTGGCCTGCTGCGCTTTCATGATTTTATCCGTCTCTTCCAACAGGATCGGGATAAAACGAAGTGCGATCGACATCATCATCGCCACTTCGTGAACCGGCACATTCAGCTTATTCAAGGGATGAAGCAGCTTTTCCATACCGTCTGTCAGTCCGTTAGGCGATGTTGTAAATGTCATTATAGACGATCCTGCCACAAGATACATCAGCCGGATTGCCATAAATACAGATGTTCTCAGTCCGCCTTCCGTAATTGTAAATATCCAGAAATGTACCAGCGTGTCTCCGTTCCGTGTAAGAAAGAGGTTCATCACTACGGTAAACAGAAGCAGGATCACGATCGGCTTCAGACCTTTTACAATATATTTAAGAGGCACTTTCGACAATCGTATCACGGTTCCCAGATAAATCGTCGCGATCACATATCCCAGCAGACTGTTCTGTATAAAAAGGGACACAAGGAAAAGCAGAGTGCAGACAATCTTCACTCTGGGATCCAGTCTGTGTATCCGGCTCTGGGCCGGGTAATACTGCCCGATTGTTATATCTCTGATCATAATAACTCCTCTGTATCTGTAAACTCAGAATCAGCCCCGGAAAGATCTCATAATCTCGTCCGCAGCCTCTTCGATCGTCGTGGCATCCGGGGAAACATCGAATCCCCTCTCTTTCAGGTCATGCATCACATAAGTCACCTGAGGTGCGGCAAGCCCCACCTGCTCAAGTTCTTTATAATGCCGGAACACCTCTTTCGGAGTACCGTCCAACATCTTCTCACCGTGATTCATAACGATAATGCGCTCCACATAACGCGCGATATCCTCCATGCTGTGAGAAACCAGAATGACAGTCATCCCCGTCTCTTTATGGAGTTTCTCCACCTGATCCAGGATCTCATCTCTTCCTTTCGGATCAAGCCCCGCTGTCGGCTCATCCAGAATCAGCACCTTCGGCTTCATCGCCAGTACTCCGGCGATCGCCACTCTCCTCTTCTGTCCGCCCGACAGTTCGAAGGGCGACTGCTTATAATACTTCTCCGGGAAACCGACCAGTTCTAGTGCTTCCCGCGCATTCTTCTCGCATTCCTCGGGAGACAGCCCCTGATTCTTCGGGCCAAAGCAGACATCGCTGAGCACATCCACCTCAAAGAGCTGATACTCCGGATACTGGAACACCAGCCCTACCTGACTGCGCAGGGCACGCATATTGTAGCCCTCATCGTAAATATTCTGTCCTTCATAGAGCACCTTACCGGACGTTGCCCTGACAAGCCCGTTCAGATGCTGGATCAAGGTGGACTTTCCCGAACCGGTATGTCCGATGATCCCGACAAACTGTCCCTGCGGGATCTCAAAGCTCACGTCTTTGAGCGCATGCTTTTCATATGCTGTCCCCGGGCTGTATACATAACTTACATGTTCTAACGCAATTGACATAATGCCTCCACCAACTCTTCTCTTCTCAGGATTCCTTTAGGAAGATTTAGCCCCCGTTTCCTCAAGGCTTCCGCAAGCATTGTCACCTGCGGCACATCCATCCGGTATGATTTCAGCTCGTCCACGCGGCTGAATATCTCCCGGGGAGTCCCGTGCATCACAATGTGTCCGTCATCCATGACAAACACCTGATCCGCGTCTATTACTTCTTCCATATAATGTGTGATCAGGATAACTGTAACATTCTTTTTCTTACGCAGTTCCTCCACCGCACGGATCACTTCTTTTCTTCCGTTCGGATCCAGCATGGCTGTGGGCTCGTCCAGCACAATACACTTCGGCTCCATTGCAAGGACTCCCGCAATAGCCACGCGCTGCTTCTGGCCCCCGGAAAGCTTATTCGGCGAGTCTTTCCGCCGGTCAAGCATCCCCACTGCCTTCAGGCTCTCTTCCACACGCTGCCAGATCTCATCCGTAGGCACGCCCAGATTCTCCGGTCCGAATCCTACATCCTCTTCCACCACGGTACCGATGATCTGATTGTCCGGATTCTGGAATACCATGCCGGCAGTCTGGCGCACATTCCACAGTTCATCCGGATCTTTCGTATCTCTTCCGTCCACCCACATAGTTCCTCCCGTGGGAACCAGAATTGCATTCATATGCTTTGCGAGAGTAGATTTTCCGGAACCGTTATGTCCCAGTATCGCCACAAAGGAACCGGCCGGCACATCAATATCCACACCGTCGATAGCGCGCTCGGATCCGATTATATTGCCCTCTTCATCCCGTTTATCATATTCATAGATCAGTTTCTCGGCCTGTATCATCTCTGTCGGCATGATCCGCCCTCCATCCGTTTCATCGTAATATCAGTTTCATGTCGGATACCTGCTTCTCTTCCCACAGATATCCGGATTGTCTGTCATCTGTCCGGATTGCCCGGATTCACTGGGTTTTATTGTACGGCATCCCGGGGCATTTTGCAATACCGCAATGGAATACAGTATTTATCTGTCCTCCCGCGATACCGCATGCTGAATTCTCAATCACAATCACAATTGCAAAAAAACTCCCGGAGCAGACAGGCGCTTTCTTCAAAACATCCTGCCCGCTCCGGGAGAGGGCTCACAATTATTAATATATCATTTCACTGCGTTTTCATCAACGGTTGATTGACGACGCCATCCTGTGATAGGTATGTCTCACACCCCGGATCACCTTGCCGTACTCCAGAATATTTTCCGGAAGAGCCATGCCCACATACCCGGAATCCCCCAGATGATGGAGATCTGTCCCCGTCATCTTGCACATAAGGGCAATCTCCCGGATCGTTGCGGCATCGGCGCCCTCCTGAGATGTTCCCACTGCAGTGATCGTCAGTTTCCCCAGCTTATGGGCACAGGATACCAGCTTCCGGATATACTCTGTAGTAATGCCCGGAACTGTCCCCGGCGCCGGCATGAGTATGACATCCGCGCCCGCACCGGCAAACGCTCTTGTATCCTCTTCTGTAATAATATTTTCTCCGCTTTCCGAGAGAATTCCTGCCGCATGCATTTTCCCGGCAATGAGCATTATCCGGTCGCCGAACTCTTTCCTGAATTTTCTGAGCGTATGGATGATCGCGCTGTTTGTCACACCGACTCCCGGATTTCCCGTAAGCACGATAAAATCTACACCCATCTCTATAGCTTTCCGGGCATTTTCCACAGTTGCCGCGCGGCCTGAAGTAAACTGCCATTCCGCATTTGTCTCCACAGAACTTTCCACATCCGTCTCCAGCGGCTCCAGATTGATCCCCACAGCTCTTCCGGTCAGCCGCTTCACTTCCCGGATCGTATCCTCCGGCGCAGTATCCGGCAGTCCCAGTATCAGAGGCTCGTTCACATCAAACAGATTGAGGATGAGCAGGTCTGCGCCCATAGCCGCAGCGAATTCAGCATTCGTTACATCTCCCAGCATAGGACGTACAGCGCCGATCGTCTCGCAGACGAGGACGCGTCCTTCACTTCCCGCTATTGCCTCAACAAGCTGCTTTCCATCCATTTTCGCAATTTCCGACGACGTACAGTCCAAATACCTCTTTCCCATGCTTCCTCCTGCATATTATTTCATATGTTTTTGTTTTATTTGATCTCAGCTCTCGCCGCTGCGTCTTTATAGTACTTGAACTCTGTAAATACTTCATTCTTGTACGGATTTCTCTTCCTCTTTACAGACACGTAAATGATATATGCCAGCGCAATGATATTTGTCACAAGAGCAAGTACGCTCACCACCGTCATCATCGTCGGGTCCGCATTTGCATTTCCGCCCGCCGTGATGCCGTTCAGCGTGCCGTCCGCATAGAGCTTCGGAAGCGTTGCCCACGGAAAGATCTGCGTTCCGTCAGACAGCGTCTCCTGAAAGAGCGGAAATACCTGGGCAAACATACACCAGATACAGAGGGTGTTCGCCCGGTTCATGATCCAGCCGCCCTTATTCCACAAAAGCGCCGCGATCGTCGGCGCCAGCAGAAGGGCGATGCCGCAGAACCACGCGTGCGTCGGCAGACAGTTATATGTATAGGCAAAATTCCAGATATCATACACGATAATATATACCCAGATCATATCCGGCCAGATCATGTCTTTCTTGTCTTTTGAGGAGTAAACGGCCCACCATCCTGTCATACAGAAGATATTGATAATACCGGCGACGCCGTTAAATATATTGTGCCAGCCGCCAAACAGCCACACATCCTCGGAGGACAGCCACCATGAATACCAGCCGTTGATCGCGGATTCAAAGTCGCTTGCCACAGCGATCAGGATGTTGATGGCAACGATCACAAACGGATACGCTTTAAACCAATGTGTCTTGCCGATTCCCCACTCGTATTTGATCATCATGAATCCGATACAGCCCGCCAGCGATGCATACAGCTTCGCGTAATGGAACCAGCCGTTCATATATACATAAGTCTGATTCTCCAGCGCCCACTGCGCTCCCATCCCCGCGCCTACGGCGATGGCGATAAAATAAACGGTCAGTGCAGCCGGAATAACAAAGAACATAATGATTCCTCCGGCTTTCGTCCGCCTCGCGAATTCATTCAGCAGGATCAGCGCCGCCAGCACGCCCAGCATGGCGATCCATTGCGGTATGGCTTCCGAACCGTAAACATGAAACAGCATAAATATTACCCCCTTTTCTCTCCGGCGGCGTCAAAGCCGCCTGTCACTGTGCCTCAATCTCCCGGATATTGCATTCGTCCCCGGTCACCAGATAAGTCTCCCAGCTTCCGCAGTGCGGGCACTGCCGCCCGTACTCCACGGTAGGATATGTCTTCTCACAGGATTCGCAGTATGTGACTGCCGGCATCATCTCAATCTTCATCTCCGCGTGTTCGATCAGCGGAAATTTCTTTCTGTAATACTGCCAGCAGTCCGTGAGATAATCCGGAACGATGGAACTCACTTCACCTACCTCCAGAGTGACAGAAGCGATTTCTCTTAAGTTATTTTCCGCCGCAACACTCTGCAGCGTCTTTGTAATATGTACTATAATTCCTAATTCATGCATGTTTTCTTCTGATAGTCCGCCTTTGCTTCTGCACTGCGGCACTATTCTATTTCTTCATCTTGATCTTTATGGCACGTTTGACCGCATAGGGAAGGATCCCCTTCAGCTTGTCCTCAGCTTTCCGCATCGTGCTCATCTCCGGCAGGTCCCGGCTTAAATGAATGGCATCGAACTCACACCTCGTTGTACACAGGCCGCAGCCGATGCACTTGTTCTCATCTACGATCGTCGCACCGCACCCGAGGCATCTGGCCGCCTCCGTTTTTACCTGCTCCTCTGTAAATGTAGAACGCAGGTCGCGGAAACTCTCTTTTGCAACGCCCGCTTTCTTTCCCGGGATCTGGCGTTTTGCGTTGTCGAACTCTTCTATTATGGCACTGTCCTTATCCAGCTCAATGAACTGCCGCAGGTCGCGTCCCAGAGTCAGGGAATGCCCCTCATGGACAAAGCGGTGGATGGACTCGCAGCCCTGTTTTCCGGCCGCGATGGCATCGATGGCAAATTTCGGTCCTGTATACACGTCACCGCCCACAAAGATGTCCGGTTCTTTCGTCTGATATGTTACCGGATCTGCTTTTGCCGTACCGTTGGGGTTGAATTCTACCGCCGTATCTTTCAACAGTTCTCCCCAGCAGACGGACTGTCCGATGGAGAGGAGCACATTCTCGCACTCCACTGTGATGCAGTCGTCTTCGTCATATACAGGTTCAAATTTCCCTTCCGAATTAAACACAGAAACGCATTTCTTCAGGATAATCCCCTTTACCTTTCCATTATCTGCAAGAATCTCTTTCGGCCCCCAGCCGTTCCATACCACGATGCCTTCTTCACGTGCTTCAGCCACTTCATCCGCGGCAGCCGGCATCTCCGCCAGAGACTCCAGACAGTACATGCTCACACTCTCAGATCCGGAACGGAGAGCCGTCCTTGCCACGTCGATCGCTACATTTCCGCCGCCAATCACGACAGTCCGTCCGGAAAGTCTTACATCAGCTGAGAACATTTCATATTCCGGCGTTTTTTCACTGTCCGGTCTCCCGGCACTGTCAGCAGACATGACGGCTTCTTCCGCAAGATTGACCTTCCGCAGGAACTCCACTCCCGTCCGGACGCCTTCTGCTTCCTCTCCGGGAACGCCTGCCATTCTTCCGCCCTGCGCGCCTACAGCCACATAGAATGCTTTGTATCCTTCTGCCCTGAGCTCCGGAATCGTAACATCTTTCCCAACTTCCACGCCGCACCGGAACTCCACGTCCATCTGCCGGAGCACGTCGATCTCCGCCTCAATGACTGATTTCTCCAGCCGGAAAGACGGGATCCCGTTGAGCAGCATACCTCCCGGTCTTTTCTCTTTTTCAAATACCGTCACCGGATATCCTTTTGTTCTGAGATAATATGCCGCCGACATTCCCGCCGGACCTGCCCCGATGACCGCGATCTTCTGTTCAAACTGTTTTCCTTCATGATTTTCGCAGAGCGGAACATAGCGGTGCTCCTCATGGAGCTCTTTCTCGGCGATAAACTTCTTGATCTCATCGATGGCAACCGCCTTATCCACAGTTCCTCTCGTACAGGCGTCCTCGCATCGGCGGTTGCAGATTGCGCCGCACACGGCCGGAAACGGGTTATCCTGTTTGATCAGCTTCAGGGCATCCATATATCTGCCTTCCGCTGCCATCTTAATGTATCCCTGTACTGCAAGGTGAGCCGGACAGGCCGTCTTGCACGGCGACGTCCCCGTCTCGTAGCAGTTGATCTTGGCATGATCCTTATAATCCGGATCCCACTTGTCTCTTCCCCACTTTTCCGCATCCGGGAGCAGCGCTTTCGGGTATTTAATCTCTCCGTGCTTTGTGCACAGCTTCTGTCCCAGTTTCGCCGCGCCTACAGGACAGACCTCAACGCATTTCCCGCAGGCAACGCATTTTTCTTTCTCTACATGCGCCCTGTATGCAGAGCGGGACATATTCGGAGTATTGAAAAGCTGCGACGTCCTCAGGCCGTTACACACACCGGGCGCACAGTTGCAGATGGCAAATATCTTATCCTCACCGTCAATGTTGGTAATCTGGTGTACAAAACCATTTCGCTCGGCCCGTTCCAGTATCTCCATTACTTCGTCAAAATCTATGTACCGACCTTTGCCTGTCTCGACGAGATAATCTGCCATATCACCCACACCGATGCACAGATCTCCCTCGATCTCTCCGCATCCCTCGCCGCGGATCCTCTGCTGCCGGCGGCAGGAGCAGGCACCCACTGCATACTTGTCCTGATATTTCTTCAGCCAGTGCGAAATATGCTCTACGCTTGCAGACTGCTGGTGCGCCGGGATTGCCTTCTCAACCGGAATCACGTGCATACCGATGCCGGAACCTCCGGGCGGCACCATGGGAGTCACTTTCTCAAGAGGCAGCCGGGACATATTTTCAAAAAAGTCAGCAAGTATCGGATGTTCCTCACACTGCTTCTTGTTCATTACCATGAACTCCGCACAGCCAGGGACAAACATGGGCAGTACATACTGTTTGTGCCGGTCTTCATTTTCCCAGTTGTACTCAATCATACCGATGACGGCCATCTCATCGAGGAGCTGCTGCACTCTCTCCTTATCCTTTCCCGACTTCTTCGCGATCTGCTCCACTGTCATCGGTTTCCTGACTTTCATGGACAGACATACTTCCGCCATCTCATCAGTGAGCACTTCCGCCAGTCCCCAGTACTCGGGGTCGTCCACCGTTACCTTGTGTCCGATGCGGTCCGTGATCATCTGCCCCAGTTTCAGGATCAGCTTTCTTTCTTCACTCATTTACCCGCCTCCTTCCATTCTTTTACCTGTTCTCTTATCCATCCGTACCATTCATCCATTCCTTCGCCTGTCTTCGCCGAGATCGGAATGATCTTCATATCCGGATTCAGCCGCAGCACCCGCTCTCTGCATGCATCGAAATCAAAATCAAAGCAGGACAGGGCGTCGATCTTATTGATCAGCAGACAGTGGGATACCTGAAACATCAGCGGATACTTCAATGGTTTATCGTCTCCCTCCGGCACGCTCAGGATCATGACATTCTTTACCGCCCCCGTGTCAAACTCCGCCGGACATACAAGATTGCCCACATTTTCCAGTATGGCAAGATCGATATCTTCCGTCCCCAGTTCTTCCAGTCCCTGCCTTGTCATATCCGCATCCAGATGGCACATGCCGCCGGTATGTAACTGGATCACTTTCGCACCCGTTTCACTGATGGCGTCCGCATCCACAGCACTGTCGATATCCGCCTCCATAACGCCGATCCGCATCTCATTTTTTAACGCATCAATGGTTCTCTTAAGAGTCGTTGTCTTCCCGCCGCCGGGGGATGACATGAGATTTATGAGAAATGTTCCGTCCGCTTTCAGTTCCTCTCTTACTTTCTCCGCCTCCTGATCATTGTCGTCAAAGATTCTTTTCTTGATCTCATATACTTTGTACATTGTTCCGCTCCTCTCCTGCCAGTCCTCTGATCAGCAGCTTTATGGCAATCTTCACCTGAAGGATCAGCTCCACCTTGCTGTCCAGCTCAAACATGCTTCCGTTCCACGCGAACCGCTTCATCACTCCGAAAGCCGTATGCGCAAGGGAATAACACACTTCATTCGGCGACCACTCGAAAAAAAGCGTACCGTCCTGCAGCCCTTTCTCCAGTGCGTCCGTTACTCTCGGTTTCAGGCTCATAATGCTCTCTTCGTACTCGGCAAGCCGTTCCATGTCAATCTTATACCTGCGCACAAATACTTCAAATTCCTGCAGATATTTGAGGAAGCCTCTTTCCTGCTCAAATATCACGACCAGAGCATCCATAATACACTCAAGCTGTTCCCGCCCGGTCATATCAGAATAGCCTTTTATCTCCGTGACATTCAAATATTTTCCCGCAATCTTCCTCCAGTAGGCTGCACCGCTCTGGATCGCAAGCCGGGCTTTTGTCTCATAATAGCGGTAGATCGTAGCGCTTCCGACTCCCGCCCGCTCCGCGATCTCATCAATTGACGTCTCTTCCAGCCCTTTGTCACAGAAAAGTTCCATCGCCGCTTCAAGAATCTTCTGCGCACGGTACTGTGTCCTGCGCATCCGCGCTGCAGACTCTCTCATTTTCTGTACTCCTTCCAAAGTTTGCTTCTGATAGTTATACTATCATATTTGTGTATATCAGGCAATATTTCAGAAATATATCTTTACTTTTTGTGAATTATTACAACTTTTTTATTTTATCTCACGCTTAAATCCTTCGCCAAACACCTCGCTTGTCTCAGTAAACATTAAAAAAGCCTGAGCATCTGTCTCCTGTACAGCGCTTTTGACCAGATATGCCTCCGCCTTAGAGCATGCGCAGAGAAGCACATCCCTGTGCATTCTCGTATAGCCGCCGGATGCCGGGATCGTAGTAACGCCGCGCCTTACATTTTCACCGATTTTAACTGCAATCTCTTCTCCTTTTTCCGTTATAATGATCGCCAGCGTCCCGGCGCCCGTGCCATACAGGATCTTATCAATCACAATAGTAGAAACTCCAGTGGACGCTACTCCGTAAAGCACGGCATCGATATCTCCGAATACCGGCCAGCCGAGCAGTATGACCACAAGATCTATAAGAAGCGTGATCACGCCCATCGTCATGTGCGGCTTTTTCTTCTTGATCGTCAGAGCAAGAAAGTCGATTCCTCCCGACGATGAACCACGTATATAGAAGAGCGCCATCCCGGCTCCCATAAAAACACCGGAACAGAGTGCAGCCATCAGCCGGCTGCCCGTATACATAGGTATATAAGGAAATATTACATCAAGAAACAGCGAAGAGATCACCATTGTCTTCGCGCTTTTGAGCAGAAGCTGCCGTCCGACAGCTTTATAGCTGATAATAACAAGGGGTATATTAAACAGAAGTGTTACCGTCCCCACGGGCAGCCCCAGAAGATAATTCAGAATCAGCGCCAGGCCGGATACACCGCCGGGCGCAAATCCTGCATTGCCCGCAAAGGTATAAATGCCGGCAGCATAGAGTATACTGCCGGCAATATCATAGAGTAAATCCCATAGCAGGATCTTATGATCAAATTTTCTATTTAATTTAGGAAGTGTTTTCTTATCGTTCATTTCACATACACACCTGCCGCTCTGCATCAGTGCCCGATATATGCCGGATACAGGTATAGTATGTTCAATCTTGAAAAAAATATTCTTATTTCAGATTTGCATCTTTTCTGTTCAAGAAACAGTATATATAGTTAAAAAGGAAGAGAAAGCCATGAATGATAAAGAGCTCGAACTGATCCAACGGTTAAAGAAGAAAGACCAGAAAGCACTGGGAGAGATCATCCGTCTGTTTCACCAGTATGTTGCATCAATCATATGCAGGATCCTGTATGGTCAGACAGATCAGACAGATATCCAGAGCGTGATCAACGATATCTTTTTCCGACTGTGGGAAAGCGCTGACCATATCAAAGCCGGGCAGGAAAACAATCTAAAGTCATACATAGGTGCCCTCGCAAGAAACACTGCACTCACGGAAAAGAAAAAATTACGGCACGCCTTCCCTCTTGAGGAAGATATTTTAGGAGAGGTTCCCGACCACTTTCATCAGATCGAACTCAGGAGCATGATCTTATCCGCGTTAAAGGAGCTGAATCCCGAAGAACAGACTGGCCTGCTCAAGTTTTATTTTCAGAGCAAAACACTTCAGGAGATTGCCGATGAATCCGGGCAGCCTCTTCCAACCGTCAAAAGCCGTCTGCAGAGGAGCCGGAAAAAGTTCAGAAAAATATTGGAAGAAAGGGGTTTTAATTATGAAAGTTAGTTATTACGATCTGTTTGATATGATCGCAGAAGATGCCGGGAAACTCTTATCCCAGGCAGAACAGTCCCCCATACATCCGGAAAATTATTCATCGGACACCACAATAACAGCCGTCAAGGAAAAAATCAAAGAAACAGAGAGCCAAAAAAAACGCTCACATAAAAAAACTTTCCGTCTGCATCTTCTCATCGCAGCAGTTATTGTACTTTCTTTGTCAGGAATTGCATGCGCCGCATATCAGTATGATCTGTTCAAAGACGGCGCCGCACTGATCACTGATGAAAACCGGGATCTTGTGGGAAAAGAAATAAAAAATATGACGGCGAGCATATATGATAAAAACGGGAATCTGGTCAGCGGCCCCGGTCTCGCGCCGGAACCCACACTGGAAGATGTTATCGAAGAAACCGATATCATAAAAGATATAGAACACGCTGCCGGTACGAACGAGCCTCTCCCGCTCCCACATTCCATCACGCACTTCGCCGTCAAGGAAAACGGCAATTCCTGCACTACCCCGGTGATCATCTTTGACAATGACGTCATGGTCATCTTTACAAAAGAGGATGGGAGCGGATGGCATCTGAAGAAGGGTGAGACACTTGTATTTGAGAGCACAGAATATCCTTCCGAGATCAATGCAGTGACTCCAGATAAGGGACAGTGCGTAGGATTTTACTATGTCTTTAATAACACATTGATGAGAAAAAGTGACACTTCCTTAAGAGAATTGGATTTAAAATATGAACTCACAGCCGAACGGGACGGGGAATATTATATCTGCCTCATAGGCGCCAGTTCTGACCCCATCTCACTGATGGAAGGTAAAATATATAAAAGATAACGGGATAATCCCAAAAAATAAAGCTATTTGAAAATTCAAAAATAGCTTTACTTTTTTAGCGGATTCCTTATTCTTCTAAATTCTATTTCTGATTTTCAGGCAGCGAAATCGTACGGAGTTTTCGTATTCCTGATGAATTGTCATCATATTGGATTATATACTTTTGTCCGTCCGTCTCTATTATTCTGTTTACCAGTTCTGGAGACTGGAGTGTCATTTTCTGTCCTGCAACATCTATTATTATGATCTCTCCATTCTGGTCATCTACACTTTCGACAGAAGCAATAACTGTTGTCGTGCCTTTACTATTTTCTTTAATATATAGTCCAATTAAGATCACTGCAGCTAACAAAATTATTAGGAAGACCTGATCATATCTGTCACTTTCCTTTTTAATCACTTTCACTAAAAGATATACGAACCACACTGCCGCTATTCCTATACAGAGAAACGGAATTACAGAAGCAATCTCGTGTATTTTATAACTAATAATGGTATAAAGGCCGTACCGAGACAGTTCCTCCTGAAATATGTAAAAAGTCCACAACCAAATACCAGCTAAAACAACTATTGCTCTTTTTCCATATTTTCCCATATCTCTGTCTCCTCTTATTTCACAGCTTTTAACTTTAGTGTGCAAGACACGTTCTCTAAATCTCCGGAATATCTATTGAAATCGAATCATCATAAGAAAGGATCTCCATCTTTTCTTTCGTCACTTCATCAACAGAAACTACCTTTTGCGCCTCTTCCACCGTGATATTGTCATTCATAACCCTATTGGCGATTTCTGTTTTTTCCTGACGGTCTGATGAATCCGTGATCATACATAGAAGCTGATCCTTTTTCGGATCAACATAGTATTCCTGTGATACAACCGCTGTAATTGGTTCTGTTATTATCGCTTCTCCACTCTTCTGATTTATCTGTCCTGTAAGATTGACTGTATACTCCGCCGTATAGACATCGCAGGGTATACCGTTGTATTCTTCTGTGCGGTCTTTTGACAGGGACAGATTACTGCCATATCCGTAAGGGTAAAAACGTCTTGTATTCTGCAGAACATAATCATTTTCTATATTCAAAATTGCAGTAACATCATCTCCATCACCATAAAACCAGACTTCTGACCACGATGATTCAGCCGGCTCAACGATTTTCACATACTCTTTATACGGAGAAGCTTCAACTTTTCCCTCTACAACAGCAATGGTATCCTCAATGTCATTTTCTAAAACAAATGTACTCTTCCGGTATTCATAGTCACTGTTGTAAAAACTTTCCAGCCATCCTGGCACACTATCATTTAAAGGCAGAACATCTGTATCATTTTTTTCCACATTTTTTTCTTTGCTTCCGCACGCTGATAAAACGCTGATACTGCTTATAAGTAATATCATGCAAATCATTCTTACTTTCATTGGTATCCCCCCTTTTCTTACTATTTATTTCACGCTGTTATTTAATAAGATCCGCTTTCTATATTTTGATTATAATCAGCTCTTATTACGCTGTAAAGCAAATCCTTTTTAGACGCACAAAAACCCCAGAAACCGAAGTCTCTGGGGTTGTATTTGTATCAATATTCTGTTTTTTGCCGTGCGCAGCTCAATTCCGCTTCGCTCCATTTCGCTCGCGGGCTGGCGCCCTATGAAAACGCAAAAAATACAGGGAAGAATGCAAGCACTCTTCCCTGATTTTATTTGCATTTTCGCACGGCTTATAGCCTTACGCGTATATCCTTACTCAACGATGGATGCTACTGTACCTGATCCTACTGTACGACCACCCTCACGGATAGCGAATCTCAGACCTTCCTCCATCGGTACCGGGTGGATCAGTTCAACTGTCATTGTAACGTGATCTCCAGGCATGCACATCTCTGTGCCTTCCGGAAGCTCGCAAACACCTGTTACGTCTGTTGTTCTGAAGTAGAACTGCGGACGATAGTTGTTGAAGAACGGTGTATGACGGCCACCCTCATCTTTTGTCAGGACGTAAACCTGGCATGTGAATTTTGTATGGCATGTAACAGTACCCGGTTTGATCAGACACTGTCCTCTTTCGATCTCTGTTCTCTGGATACCACGAAGCAGAGCACCGATGTTATCACCTGCGCGAGCCTCGTCGAGCAGTTTACGGAACATCTCGATACCTGTTACAACTGTTTTCTTAACATCCTCATGGATACCGATGATTTCAACTTCATCAGAAATGTGAAGTGTACCACGCTCTACTCTACCTGTAGCAACAGTACCACGTCCTGTGATAGAGAATACGTCCTCTACCGGCATCAGGAACGGTTTGTCTGTGTCACGCTCAGGAGTCGGGATCCACTCGTCAACAGCGTCCATAAGCTCCATGATCTTGTCTCCCCACGGTCCGTCCGGATCTTCGAGAGCTTTCAGAGCTGAACCCTGGATAACCGGTGTGTCATCTCCCGGGAACTCATACTCGTTGAGAACCTCACGGATCTCCATCTCTACGAGCTCAAGCAGCTCTTCGTCGTCTACCATATCGCATTTGTTCATGAATACTACGATATACGGAACGTTAACCTGACGGGACAGAAGGATGTGCTCCTTTGTCTGAGCCATAACACCGTCAGTAGCAGCAACTACGAGGATAGCGCCGTCCATCTGAGCAGCACCTGTGATCATGTTCTTAACGTAGTCAGCATGTCCCGGGCAGTCAACGTGTGCATAGTGACGTTTCTCTGTCTCATACTCAACGTGAGCTGTAGAGATCGTGATTCCACGCTCTCTCTCTTCCGGAGCTTTGTCGATGTTATCGAAAGCAACCTCTGCGTTACCAGATACTCTGTGAGAAAGTACTTTAGTAATAGCAGCTGTCAGAGTTGTTTTACCGTGGTCAACGTGGCCGATAGTACCGATATTACAATGCGGTTTTGTTCTTTCAAATTTAGCTTTTGCCATTTTGAATATCCTCCTTAAATCTGCGCCCGCTCTTACGGGCATATTTCTGGTTTTCGATTTTACCCGGCTAAGTTTGATTATATTTCAAACCTAGCCGTTTTTCAAGCCTTTTTATGCGATTTACGCATTTTTATTGGATAATACTTTTTCCTGTACAGACTTCGGTACCTGCTCGTATTTCTCGAAGAACATTGAGTAGTTACCACGTCCCTGCGTTCTGGAACGAAGATCTGTGGAGTATCCGAACATCTCTGAAAGCGGAACGAATGCGCGTACGATCTTTCCGCCGCCGAGATCGTCCATACCTTCAATACGTCCGCGGCGTGAGTTCAGGTCACCGATGATATCACCCATATACTCTTCCGGCATTGTTACCTCAACCTTCATGATAGGCTCAAGCAGCACCGGAGCCCCCTGTTTCATAGCATCCTTAAATGCAAGGGAACCTGCGATATGGAATGCCATCTCGGAAGAGTCGACCTCATGGTAGGATCCGTCGTAGCAGTTTGCGTGAACGCCTACTACCGGGAATCCGCCGAGGACACCTGACTTCATAGCGTCCTGGATACCTTCGTCTACAGCCGGGATATACTCCTTCGGAATAGAACCGCCGACAACAGTAGACTCGAAAGAGTATGTCTCTTCGCCGTTGGCATCCATTGGCTCAAATTTAACTTTACAGTGTCCGTACTGTCCACGTCCACCAGACTGTTTTGCATATTTGCTGTCGATGTCCGTAGCCTTAGTAATAGTCTCTTTGTAAGCAACCTGAGGTGCGCCTACATTAGCCTCTACCTTGAACTCACGGAGAAGACGGTCAACGATGATCTCCAGATGAAGCTCACCCATACCGGCGATGATCGTCTGTCCTGTCTCAGGATCTGTATGAGCACGGAATGTCGGGTCTTCTTCTGCAAGTTTTGCAAGAGATTCACCAAGTTTACCCTGGGATGCCTTTGTCTTCGGCTCGATTGCGAGCTCGATAACCGGATCCGGGAACTCCATGGACTCAAGGATTACCGGATGCTGCTCGTCACAGATCGTATCACCTGTTGTGGAGATCTTGAATCCGATCGCTGCAGCAATATCTCCGGAGTATACCTTATCCAGCTCTGCACGGTGGTTTGCGTGCATCTGAAGGATACGTCCGACACGTTCTTTCTTATTCTTTGTTGCATTCAGTACATAAGAACCGGAGTTCATTGTACCGGAGTAAACCCTGAAGTAAGCCAGCTTACCTACGAACGGGTCTGTCATGATCTTGAATACGAGAGCGGAGAACGGCTCATCATCAGATGAATGTCTCTCTACTTCGTTGCCATCCTCGTCAACACCCTTGATAGCCGGGATGTCTGTCGGAGCAGGCATGAACTCAAGAATTGCGTCCAGAAGTTTCTGAACACCTTTGTTTCTGTATGCAGATCCGCAGCATACCGGAACAGCTGTACATTCACATGTAGCTTTTCTCAGCGCTGCTTTCATAGCCTCAACTGACGGTTCCTCTCCCTCGAGGTACTCCATCATCAGGTCATCGTCCAGATCGCAGATCTTTTCAACAAGCTCTGTATGATACAGCTCAGCCTCATCCTTCATTTCTTCCGGAATATCTACAACAGAGATGTCATCACCTTTCTCATCATTGTAGATATAAGCCTGCATCTCGAACAGGTCGATGATTCCTTTGAATTCGTCTTCTTTTCCGATCGGAAGCTGAAGACAGATCGCATTTTTACCAAGTCTTGTTCTGATCTGATCTACTGCGTTGTAGAAATCAGCTCCAAGAATGTCCATCTTGTTGATGAATGCCATTCTCGGTACGTTGTATGTGTCCGCCTGACGCCATACATTCTCTGACTGAGGCTCAACACCGCCCTTTGCACAGAAAACGCCTACGGCACCATCCAGCACACGAAGTGAACGCTCAACCTCTACGGTAAAGTCAACGTGTCCCGGAGTATCGATGATATTGATACGATGCTCCAGTGCCCCCGGCTTCGGTTTTGTCTTCTCTTCCAGAGTCCAGTGACATGTCGTAGCGGCTGAAGTGATCGTGATACCTCTTTCCTGCTCCTGCTCCATCCAGTCCATGGTAGCAGTACCTTCGTGAGTATCACCAATCTTATAGTTAACACCGGTATAGTAGAGAATACGCTCTGTAAGCGTCGTCTTACCCGCATCGATATGCGCCATGATACCGATATTTCTGGTTCTCTCTAATGGATATTCTCTTCCAGCCAAGATTTTTTCCTCCTAAAATAATTAGAAACGATAGTGTGCAAACGCCTTGTTTGCCTCTGCCATCTTGTGCATATCTTCTTTTCTCTTCACAGCTCCGCCTGTATTGTTCGCTGCGTCAAGAATCTCATTTGCCAGCCTCTCTTCCATTGTCTTCTCGCCTCTCTGACGGGAATACATTGTCAGCCAGCGAAGAGCGAGAGCCTGTCTTCTGTCAGCTCTGACCTCGATCGGCACCTGGTATGTTGCACCACCGATACGTCTTGCCTTAACCTCCAGAACCGGCATCATGTTGTTCATAGCTTCCTCGAACACTTCGATTGCCGGCTTCTCAGCCTTTGCCTCAACTCTCTCAAACGCTCCGTATACAATCTTCTGTGCTACACCTTTCTTACCATCCAGCATGATGTTGTTGATAAGTTTGGTAACAACTTTATTGTTGTATATCGGATCGGCTAATACATCTCTTTTCTGAGTATGTCCTTTACGTGGCACGGTCCTTCCCTCCTTAATCATATTTTCCGGTCAAACCGGGATTAATTCATCGGTACTCACATGTGTCTTTCTATGGAATCGCAATTCATGTGCTCGCGGCCGCGGGACTCTATATATAGATGTTTAATCCGCAACCTTACGATAATCATAGTTCTGTTTGTGATACGATTTAACTATCAGTTACTTATTTCTTTGCGTCTTTCGGTCTCTTAGCGCCGTATTTAGAACGCGCCTGACGTCTCTTCGCAACACCTGCTGTATCCAGTGTACCACGGATGATGTGGTATCTTGTACCAGGCAGGTCCTTAACTCTTCCTCCACGGATCATAACAACGCTATGCTCCTGAAGGTTGTGTCCCTCGCCCGGGATGTAGCTTGTTACTTCGATTCCGTTAGAAAGACGAACTCTGGCGATCTTTCTAAGAGCTGAGTTAGGCTTCTTCGGTGTAGCAGTCTTAACAGCTGTGCAGACACCTCTCTTCTGCGGTGAAGATGTGTTTGTCGCACGTTTTCTCAGAGAGTTGTATCCTTTCTGAAGTGCCGGTGCTGTAGACTTTTTCTCAGAAGTCTGACGTCCTTTTCTAACTAACTGGTTAAATGTTGGCATTCCTTTTCACCTCCTATGAATTATTCGTTTCCTCATGGCTTATGCCGTGAGGGGCTGCGGATAATCTTGTCATTATCCTTTTTGGCGCACAAAAAGAACGATGCTTTTCGTGCACGCTAGACTAGTTTATTACGTTTATATTGGAAAGTCAAGGGATTTTTCGATATTTACATAAAAACAGGAGGCCCCCCCGTTCTGCCCCGGGCATCCTCCTGTTATTCATTTACTCTTCAAACAGCGGTGTGGAGAAATACCGTTCCGCTGTATCCGGCAGAACCGTTACCACAGTCTTTCCTTTTCCCAGCTTCTTAGCCAGCTTCAGCGCGGCAGCCACATTCGTTCCTGATGATATGCCGCACATAATTCCTTCTTTAGACGCAAGGTCTCTGGAAGTCTGGATCGCCTCTTCATCCGTCACAATACAGATATCATCATAAATCTGTGTATTCAGGATTGCCGGGATCAGGCCGTCCCCGATTCCCATCTGGATATGCGTTCCAATAGAGCCGCCGGAAAGAATCGCCGCATGTTCCGGCTCCACCGCCCAGATCTCTATCTCCGGATTCTTCTCCTTAAGAACTTCCCCGATTCCCGTGATCGTTCCGCCGGTTCCGATTCCCGAGCAGAATCCGTCGATCTTGCAGTCCGCCTGCTCCAGAATCTCGACAGCTGTCTGAGATCTGTGCACTGCCGGATTGGCCGGATTTTCAAACTGCTGAGGCACAAAGACCCTCGGGTCTTCCTTGGCCATCCTCAGCGCCGTATTCAGACATTCTTCGATACACTCGCCGATATTGCCGGCGTCATGGATCAGAACAACCTCCGCGCCGTAATGCTTCATCAGCTTCCTGCGCTCCTCGCTGACAGAATCAGGCATGATGATCCTTGTCTTGTAACCGCGCACTGCCCCAACAAGAGCCAGACCGATTCCCTGATTGCCGCTGGTAGGTTCAACGATAATGGTGTCTTCCTTAATAAGCCCTTTTTCCTCGGCATCCCTTATCATATTGTAAGCGGTCCTCGTCTTAATGGAGCCGCCCACATTAAGTCCTTCAAACTTTACGAGGATCTGGGCGCTTCCTTCTTCTACCATGCGTTCCAGACGGATCAGAGGTGTATTTCCCATTGCTTCTAGAATATTATTGTATATCATTGTGTTCTCATACCTTTCTGAAAATCATTCATCCCATCATATTATTATATTACGACACGCAGGAGAGCTCAACTGATTTTCAGATATTTTAATATGCTCTTCCCCAGTAAACCATGTGTTTCGCCGGTTTCCCGCAGCATACGCACACATCGGAGAGATGTTCTTCTTCCATAGGAATACATCTGGATGTCACACCGCCTGTCTGGGCCTTGATCTCATCCTCGCACTCTTCCTCGCCGCACCACATTGCTTTGACGAAGCCTTTCTTGTTCTGGACAGCATCTTTCATCTCGTCCATCGTAGTCGCCGTGCTGATATGGTCATCAAGAAATGCTTTTGCCTTTGCATAGAGATCTTTCTGGATTGTCTCGAGGATCTCGCCAAGCTTTGTCGTGATCTCATCGATAGCAACAACGATCTTTTCTCTCGTATCACGGCGGACAACTACAACCTGTCCGTTCTCAATATCCTTCGGACCGATCTCGATACGTGTCGGGATACCAAGCATCTCCTGCTCGCTGAATTTCCATCCCGGGCTCTTCTCGGAATCATCGATCTTCGCACGGTAGCCTGCTGCCTTCAGGGCATCGAGAAGTTCATTTGCCTTATCAAGCACACCCTCTTTGTGCTGTGCGATCGGAATGACTCTCGTCTGGACCGGTGCGATCCTCGGCGGAAGCACCAGACCGCTGTCATCGCCGTGTACCATGATGATCGCTCCGATGATTCTCGTTGACAGTCCCCATGAAGTCTCATAGACACTGTGAAGTTCGTTATTCTTATCTGCATATTTGATATTAAACGCATCCGGGAATGCATTTCCGAAGAAATGACTTGTCGCAGACTGAAGCGCCTGTCCGTCATGCATCAGCGCCTCGATCGTATAAGTATCCTGAGCTCCGGCAAATTTCTCGCTCTCTGTCTTGCGTCCTGCAACAACCGGAATTGCGAGGTCATCTTCTACAAAGCTCTTGTAGACTTCCCACATCATCTTTGTACGCTCTTCCGCTTCCTCATATGTCGCGTGGATCGTATGCCCCTCCTGCCACAGGAACTCTCTGGAGCGGAGGAACGGTCTTGTAGTCTTCTCCCAGCGGAGAACAGAACACCACTGGTTCCACACCTTCGGCAGGTCACGGTAGGACTGCACTGTCTTGCTCCATACATCGCAGAACAGAGTCTCGGATGTAGGACGGATGCAGAAACGCTCCTGAAGCGGCTCCATTCCGCCGTGTGTCACCCATGCCACCTCGGGAGCAAAGCCCTCGATATGGTCTTTTTCCTTCTGGAGCAGACTCTCCGGGATCAGGACCGGAAGATATACATTTTCCACTCCCGTCTCTTTAAAACGTCTGTCAAGATCCGCCTGAATATTCTCCCACAGCGCATAGCCGTTCGGCAGGTAATTCAGACATCCTTTTACGCCTGAATAATCACACAGCTTCGCCTCGCGTACAACGTCCGTGTACCACTGGGCGAAATCTTCATCTCTGGATGTAATAGACTGTACCAGTTTCTTTTCCTTTGCCATCTTTCTTCTCCTTTACACATTTTCTAAATGCGCTCCTTCATAAAAAAGAACGCCGGGACATCTTGTGTCCCTCATAACAAGGGACCGGATATCCCGGCGGTACCACCCTAATTAACTGCGCCTGCGCAGTTCACTCTTTCGTCCTTAACGCGGTACATACGCTGCACTTTCATGCAGAAGCTCCCGGGCCGGTTCTATACAGTCCTGCAAAAGGCTCGCACCATCCGCCTTCTCTCTGTAGCATTTTTCCGTATATACTAATCCCGTTCATCGCTGTCCGTAACTGTGATTGTAACCGAAATCACGCGGTATGTCAACCGGCTGTTATTCTGGCATCACTCTGCCGCCTGTAATAAACGGACAGCTTTACCCCTGAATCTCCAGCAGCTTTGCTTTGAGTTCCTGCTCCATATTCCGCAGACCTTCCTCTGCCTCCGCCCTCTTCTGGCGTCCTTCCCTCTGGATATTCATAACCTCATCCAGCGTAGAGATCAGGGATTCGTTCGTCGCTTTAAGCGTCTCCATATCCACGATGCCGCGCTCGGACTCTTTCGCCGTGTCGATGGTCGCCATCTTCAGCTTCTCCGCATTCTTCTTCAGAAGTTCATTGGTCATGTCCGTCACTTCCCTCTGCGCAGCAGCCGCCTGTGCGGAATGCTCTACGCCGAGGGCGAGCACCATCTGACTCTTCCACAGCGGAATAGTATTGACAATAGTAGACTGGATTTTCTCCACCATCAGTGTATCATTGTTCTGGACAAGCCGGATCTGGGGAGCTGTCTGGATTGAGATCATCCGTGTCAGTTCAAGATCATGGATCTTCTTCTCAAAACGATTACACATCGAATCCAGATCTTTTGCAGCCTGTGCGTCCTCCGGAAGGCCGGACAGTTTTGCTTTATCCAGGAGCTCCTTGAGCTGAGTATTCCTTACTTCGGCCAGCTTCTTTTTGCCGGCGAGGATATACATGGACAATTCCTTAAAATAGGTCAGGTTCAGTTCATACATCTTGTCCAGCAGAGCTGTATCTTTCATGAGCTGCACCTGGTGCTTTTCAAGCACTTTCACGATCTCATTGACATTTGCCTCGGCTTTGGCATACTTTGCTTTCATGGAATCGATCTTATTCGACGCTTTCTTAAAAAGCCCGAAGATACCGCCCTTTTCTTCCTCTTCGTCGAAGCCTTTCAATTCTTTTACCACGCCGCTTAAGAGTTCGCCCACTTCCCCGAGATCTTTCGAGCGCACATTATTGAGTGCGTCTTCTGAAAAATCCGCCATTTTCTTCTGGGTTCCCGCTCCGTACTGCAGTACCAGCGTGGAATTAGTCAGATCGATCTGCTGTGCAAACGCATCCACTGTCCTGCGTTCTTCGTCTGTAAGAATACTCTCATCCAGCGCCGGTTCTTCTTTTTTCTCCTCAACAGGCGGCTGCTTTGCCTCCTGTGTCTGGAACGGGTCCAGAGTCAGTGTAGGTGCCGTGCTTACATCCTGAAAATCATTACCCATTTTCTCTTCCTCCATTTATTCTGCATTTAAATTTTCTTTCCTGCACTTTTCAAGCCATCTTCGGTCAGTCCTTCCTGTGCCAGCATTGTCTGCAGCACGGAGATATCAGAGGACAGATCCCACGCCGTATCCTGAAACAGGTCGTCCAGAAGTTTTTCAAACGCCACATTCAGCGTGTCTATTGTTTTCTCGATTTCCCGCTTGGCTGTTATAATATTTTCTCCCTGCACCGGCTGCGCATCCAGATCTTCATACGCGTCCAGAAGTTTGATTGTTGTCGGCAGGTAGTATTCCATCAGTTTCCGGATGTCATCGACCGATTCCGGATGTTCCTCCACCCGGTCAAAAATCCGGTCTACAAGCATTTCCATTCTCGATATTTTTGCAGATATCTCCTCCCCCGGAATTGCGTCGTTTGCCTCCCGGATCTTTCTCACATAGTCGTCTCCGGCCTGAACGATCTTCTGTACTTCAGGTGAAAGTTTCGAGAACTCCTCCTGCTGTTTCGCTGCGGCAGCCTCGCGCTCGGCTTTTTCCCTTTTTGTCCGCTCCATCAGGGCCGTGTACTGGCTGTAAGCATCGTTGCTGGTCATCAGACAGGTGCCCTGCTCATCCAGATGGCCCTGACAGAACCATCCTTTTCGGATCATCTTCTTCAGATCTTTCACTACCGCTTTTACGGACCGTCCTGTTTTCTGGGCAAGCTCTTTTATATCACAGTATTCTCTGTCTTTGATCACCTTGACATATTTCCGGAACCTCCCTACCGAACACACCATGTTCGTACCGGCAAGAGCCATGACAAGGAAAACAATGCCAAACAGCCCGAAGATTGTCATCCCGACTTTCAGCACGATATCAAAACCTGTCGCCGCTGCGCCCAGGGCCAGAAGCAGCAGAAATATGACAGAGCCTGCGGTGAAAATATATCCTGTCACCGCCAGAAACATTCCGCCTATCCTTGTAGATGTTCCTTTGAGATACAGCAGCTTCTTCGCCGGACTTGCAGTCTGCTGATACTGCTGCTGTCCGGCATCGGCGCGACGCGTATTATAATTGTTCTTCCGGCTGCCGGAATTATTTCCGAACACACTATCCATATTTACACCGGCAGCGCCCTTAGCGTCCTTCATCCCCCGGGATACCGTATCCATCGCTTTTCCGATCGTATCCGAGACCGTCTGGTTCAGCCTGCTGAAATCTCTGTTATCCACAGCATTCTGAATCGTTCTTCGTATCTCGTCTCCAAATCGTTCCCAATCGTTATTTATCATGAAGCGCCTCCTAAAAAAGCTTGACCGCAAAATTCTTTTATATGATAATCAGTTTAGTCGCTGCCCGTATAAAAGTCAAGAAAGGAACAGAAACAATGAAGCCGGACATCAAAACACTTATTATATATGAAGACCCACACATTATCGTCTGCCATAAACCGGCAGGCATTCCCGTTCAGAGCGCCCGGATCGGCACGGCCGATATGGTAAGCCTTTTAAAAAATTATCTGGTTTCTTCTGAGAAAAGGAACAGCTCAATCAGGACTCCATACCTTGCCGTCATCCACCGACTCGACCAGCCGGTAGAAGGGCTCCTCGTATTTGCCAGAACACCTGCCGCCGCCAAAGATCTGACGCGCCAGCTCACCACCTCCGGATTCGGCAAATATTACCGCGCCATCGTAACCGGGGTCCCCGATCCGGCTGAAGGCACACTGGAAAACTATCTGATAAAGGACGGGCGGAACAATATATCCCGGGTCTGCACAAAGGAAACTTCAGGTGCAAAACTGGCAAAACTTCATTATCAGGTAGAAGAGATTTATAAAGACTCCTGTCCTGTCACCTCGCTTGTAAAAATCAAATTAGATACCGGACGTCATCACCAGATCCGGGTGCAGATGGCAAATATCGGATGCCCCCTCGTCGGAGACAGGAAGTACGGGAAAACAGATGCTTCCTCACTGAAATTACTTGCATACAGACTCGAATTCAAACATCCCGTAAACAGGAAAGAAATGGTATTTGAACTACCGGTTGTTCCCGGAATTTAGCCTGCGGATGCAGACACGCAATATAAGAAGGGCCGCCGTAAACACGGCAGCCCCTCTCGCTTTTCCATATTATTTTTCCGTTCCCGGCAGTCCGAACTTTTTTCGTCCTTCCTGCCTACATCTCGTCAACCACGACCGGTTCTTCCTCTTCGAGCGACTCTTCATACTTTTCAAGAATCGTGGACTGAATCCGCTCTCTTGTAGCGGAATTGATCGGATGTGCAATGTCTCTATATTCGCCGTCCAGAGCTTTCTTGCTCGGCATTGCGATAAACATTCCCTTTTCTCCCTCTATTACTTTGATATCATGAACCACGAACTCATCATCGATCGTGATAGATACCACGGCTTTTAATTTCCCCTCTTTCGTGACTTTGCGAACGCGTACATCTGTGATCTGCATACTCTCCAGGTCTCCTTTCTCTATTGCATTACCTGCGGGGCCTGTCAGTGTTTTATATGTCAAGTCTCAAATGTCCAGTCTCATATCCTCCCTTTACGGCCCTGCAGTTATTATCCCTGTACAAGGTCATAATGCATATCGTTCATTTTTTTCAACTACGACTTTCACACCATTTTCTCCGACGTGCCTTGTGTTCGCCCTGATTGTGTCACGGCTCTCAACGATGCAATTTTCAATGTAAGTATTGTCCCCAAGGTATACATCATTCAGAATAATGGAATTCTTGATTACACAGTTATTTCCCACAAATACTTTCTTAAAGATCACGGAATTCTCCACGGTTCCGTTGATAATGCTTCCGCTTCCTACAAGGCTGTTCTTCACAACCGCGCCGGGGTTATATTTTGCCGGCGGCTGATCGCTCACCTTGGAGTAAACGCTCGGAAGTTCCTTGAAGAAATAATTGCGTACTTCAGGTTTCAGGAAATCCATATTCGTCCGATAATACGCGTCTACTGTAGAGATGTTACTCCAGTAGCTGTTTATTTTATAACCGTATATCTTCTTCAGATTCTTATACCTGATCAGAATATCGGTTACAAAATCATGTCTTTCTTCCTCAGCACAGTGCTCCACCAGATCAATCAGCTGTCTTCTGCGGATTACATAAATTCCGGTAGATACCGTCTGTGAATGTGCCACCATCGGTTTTTCCTCAAACTCCTCGACCCTGCAGCTTTCATTCATGCGGATCGTACCGAATCTCGTAGCATCCTCATTCGGCCCAAGTTCCTTACATACGACCGTAATATCTGCCTTCTTGGCAATATGATATTCCAGTACCTTATTATAATCCATCTTGTACACCGCGTCACCGGAGGTGATGATTACATAAGGCTCATGGCATTTTCTCAGAAAAT
Organism: uncultured Lachnoclostridium sp.; assembly: GCA_946491795.1. GTDB lineage: Bacteria > Bacillota > Clostridia > Lachnospirales > Lachnospiraceae > Mediterraneibacter > Mediterraneibacter gallistercoris. The sequence continues at coordinate 56,852 of CAMLYF010000010.1, forward strand.
CAAGATTCTGGTAGATAGCGTCTGCAGTTCCTCTGTACCAGTAGCCGTTATCGGCGGTGATCGTAGGAGTAAATACAAACAGCCCTCCCTGTTTCCTGCCGAAATCCCACCACTTGGAGGAATTCAGATGTTCATTTAATGATCTTGCATTATACTGGGTCAGCACCGCGACTTTCTGAATATGAGAATTAGTCATGTTGCTGAGTGCAAAATCAATCGCCCGGTAGCTTCCCGCTATAGGCATAGCCGCAACTGCGCGTTTCGCAGTCAATTCATGCATCTTCCTGCTGTTTCCACCCGCCAGGATAATTCCTACTGCTCTCATACTCTGTCACCTGCCTTTATCAAAGTCTCGCCGCTCTCCAGTACGCCGTTCGGATAATCCTCCGCGACAGTCACTCCGCTGACAGCAGTATTCTTTCCGATCTGTACGCCGGACGGAATCACGGAATTTTCACCGATCGTCGCCAGACCTCCACTGTAAATATTCGGCTTTGACTTGTTCGGAACATCGCTTCCGATACCGATAACCGTATTATCTCCGACTACCGTATCCTCCGCAATTATCGCCTTTTCTATTACACAGTTTTCACCGATCGTCACACCCTGCATGATAATGGAATCACGTACTACGCTGCCTTTTCCGATCGTCACGCTTCCGCCGAGGACCGAACTGTGCACTTCTCCGTAAATCTCAGATCCGTTGCTGATGATACAACGGTCTACCACACCCTGTTCCGCGATATACTGAGGTGGAATATTCGCACTGTTTGTGTAGATCTTCCAGAACTCTTCATACAGATTGAATTCCGGGATAATATCGATCAGCTCCATATTGGCTTCCCAGTAGGAACTCAATGTTCCCACATCTTTCCAGTACCCGGTATATTCATAGGCAAAAAGCCTGTACCCTTTTTCATGACAGTAAGGGATAATATGTTTTCCGAAATCACAATTTGGCTGGTCTTTGAGTTTAATCAGCGCTTCTTTGAGGACCGGCCAGCTGAAAATATAAATTCCCATGGATGCCAGATTGCTGCTCGGTTTCTCAGGTTTTTCCTCAAACTCCTTAATCTGTCCGTCATTGTCCGTAACAACAATTCCGAACCTGCTTGCCTCCTCGATCGGAACCGGCATTGCCGCGATCGTCACGTCCGCTTTGTTCGCCTTATGGTAGTCAAGCATCACTTCATAATCCATCTTGTAGATATGGTCGCCTGAGAGAATAAGAACATAATCCGGGTTATATGTTTCCATATAGTTCAGGTTCTGATAGATCGCATTTGCCGTTCCGGTATACCATTCACTGTTGGAACTCTTTTCATAAGGAGGAAGGATAGATACACCTCCCACATTGCGATCCAGATCCCATGGAATACCGATACCGATATGGGTATTCAGCCGCAGAGGCTGATACTGTGTCAGTACACCCACTGTATCGATTCCTGAATTAATACAGTTGCTCAGCGGAAAATCAATAATCCTGTATTTGCCGCCAAAAGCTACTGCGGGTTTTGCGACTTTCGCCGTAAGAACCCCAAGTCGACTGCCCTGTCCGCCCGCCAACAGCATGGCAATCATTTCCTTTTTATACATTGCGTCACCTCATTTCTAGTTATATGCGTTTATTATACCATATATTTGTCTTTAGAAAATAATTATTTACAATTTTTTCTTATTTTTTTTTAACTTTTTATTGATTTCGCACAAAAAAGAACCGCTTTCATTTTTTGCCATATATAGTATAATATAAAAGGCTGAGGTATTTTATGACTGGTAAAACAAAAAATTAGAGAAGAGGAATACCTATGTATAAGATTAATTTTGAAAAACCTATCCATATTCATTTTATCGGTATCGGCGGTATCAGCATGAGCGGTCTCGCCGAGATCCTGCTGGAAGAGGGCTTCACTGTATCCGGATCTGACTCAAAAGAGTCTCCGCTTACAAAGAAGCTTGAGTCTGAAGGCGCACATATCGCTTACGGTCAGAAAGCGGAAAATATCACTCCGGATATCGACTGTGTAGTCTACACAGCAGCTATCAGCCGCAGCAACCCGGAGCTGATCGAAGCAGTGGCCCAGAAGATCCCGATGCTGACACGGGCCGAGCTGCTCGGACAGCTTATGAAGAACTATGACACACCTATCGCCGTATCAGGGACCCACGGAAAGACGACGACAACTTCCATGATCTCCCATATACTGCTGGAGGGCAACATGGATCCTACAATCTCCGTAGGCGGTATCCTCAAAGCGATCGGAGGTAATATCCGTGTCGGCAATTCGGAAACTTTTATTACGGAGGCCTGTGAATATACAAACAGTTTTCTTCACTTTTTCCCGAAGATCAGTGTGATCCTGAATATCGAAGAAGATCATCTTGATTTCTTTAAGGATCTGGAAGATATCCGTCATTCATTTCATCAGTTTGCCGGACTGCTGCCGGAAGACGGCACCCTGGTCATCAACGGAGATATTAAAGATTATCGCGAAATTTACAGCGGACTCAGCTGTAATGTCGTAACATACGGATCTTCCGCCGAATTTGATTACAGCGCCGACAACATCACATATGACGAAAACGGACATGTTTCATTTGATCTGATCCGCCACGGCGAACATACTGATCATATTACATTATCCGTAACAGGCGACCATAACGTATCCAATGCTCTCGCTGCGATTGCCGTGGCAGATCTGCTTGATATCCCTATGGATATAACCAAAAAAGGGCTTCTGTCATTTTCCGGAACAGACCGCAGATTTGAATATAAAGGAGAGTTCAACGGCGTCACGGTAGTTGATGATTACGCTCATCACCCGACCGAGATAGCGGCTACATTAAAAGCGGCCCAGCACTACCCGCATAATAAAGTGTGGTGTGTATTCCAGCCGCACACTTATACCCGTACCAAGGCGTTCTTCCACGAATTTGCGGAAGCGCTCTCTCATGCTGACCATCTGGTTCTGGCTGATATCTATGCCGCGCGTGAGACGGACACACTGGGCGTCTCCTCCGCAGATCTTGCGGAAGAAGTGAAAAAGCTTGGTACAGACACTCATTATTTCCCGAGTTTTGAAGAAATCGAGAAATTTTTAAGGGAAAACTGCAAAGCAGGCGATCTGCTCATCACAATGGGAGCGGGAGATATCGTCAAAGTCGGAGAAGATCTTCTTGCCTGAAAAAACACAGCAGTGTCGGCAGCAGAAACGTCCTGTTTATCGGGCCTGTAAGAGTTATCCACACTTTCTACACAGAGTTATCTACAAAAAAGAGCCACTTACCCACGAAAAAGTTCTTTTTAACCTGTAGAGAAAATGCTATTATTATTTAAGCAAGGAAAGCGGATCTGTCCGGTCTGCTTTCTATTTTAAACTCTTAAGATAAATAACCGAGACAGAAAGAAAGCGGGACAAAAAGATTATGAAAACATTAACATTGAAGAACAGATTCCAGACTAACGCGACTTTGCTTCCGAATGATTTTATAGACAATTACATGGTCGATGCCAACGGAGAATTTGTAAAGGTTTATCTCTTTTTACTGCGCCATCTGGATGATCCGTGTTCTTCGATCACGATCTCCATGATTGCCGACTGCCTTAATAATACCGAGAACGATATACTTCGCGCTTTCCGCTACTGGGAAAAAGAAGGTCTGCTCTGCGTCGAACGCGATACAGACGGCAAGATTACAGGGCTGGAGCTGCAGAAGACAGCGCGGATCGGCAAAACAGCTACTGTCACACCAAAAGAAAATCATCAGGAGGAGCAGCCTGTCCGAAAAGCTTCCGATGGTCCGAAAGCAAATTCCAAGGCTGTTCAGATCGATACATTCCGGGCGCAGAAAGAGATCAAGTCACTGCTATTCATTGCAGAACAATATCTGGGAAAAACACTGACACATTCCGAGATGGAGGCGATCACTTACTTTTATGATACACTGCATATGTCAGCAGACCTGATTGAATATCTGCTCGAAACATGCGTTGAGAATGGTCATAAAAGTATGCATTATATTCAGAAAGTCGCCTTTTCATGGGCGGAGTCCGGGATTGAATCAGTTGCGCAGGCAAAGGAACAGTCAACGCTATACAGCCGCAACTGCTATACGGTGCTCAATGCTTTCGGAATCAAAAACCGTGGTCCTGCCGCTTCAGAACTTACATATATCAAAAAGTGGGCGGAGGAATACGGATTCTCTCCGGATATCATTGAAGAGGCATGCCGCCGCACCATAAGCGCAACGCATCAGCCGAGTTTTGAGTATGCGGATAAGATCCTTACTAAATGGCATGGCAGAAATATCCGACATCTCAGAGATATCACTTCTCTGGACGAAGAATATCAGAAAGAACACAGCGCGTCAAAGACGTCTGCAAGATCCAGAACAACTGCCCGGAATCTCAATAATTTTGAGCGCCGCAGTTACGATATGGATTCTCTTGAGGAACAGTTATTAAACAGCAATTAAAGGAGCATATCCATGGCACTTAAGAATTCACAATATTACGCAATCATGCGGGAATACGAAAGGATCCGCCTGAAAAACCATGATCTTCTGAACGCCCGCTACGAAGAAGTTTATGAGAAGCTTCCCGAATTTAAGTCACTGGATGAATCTATCTCCATTCTCTCCGTCCAGTACGGAAAGAAACTCCTAAACGGGGATGAGAGCGCTCTTTCATCGCTGAAAGAGGAACTGGAAATCCTGCGCAGCAGCAAAAAACAGCTTCTGACTTCTGCAGGATTTCCGGAAGATTATCTTGAACCGATCTATGACTGTCCTGACTGTAAGGACACCGGATATATCGGAAATCAGAAATGTCACTGTTTTAAACAGGCCGTCATAAAGCTTTTGTATGAAGAGTCAAATATAAAAGAATTTCCGACAGAAGCATCTTTTGATCATTTCAGGCTTGATTTTTACCCTTCTACACTTTATGATAAAACAACCGGGCGCAGTGCCCGCGCTATGATGGAGGATACTTTGAAAATCTGCCATCGCTTTGTCGACACTTTTGGCAAAGAGTTCCAGAACCTCTTCTTCTATGGAAGTGTCGGCGTGGGAAAGACTTTTCTTTCCACATGCATTGCCCGCGAAATTATGGAGAAAGAATTCTCTGTCGTCTATTTTTCAGCGCCGCAGCTTTTCAACACACTTGCCCAGACCAAATTCAACAAGGGCGATACAGACGCTAAAAATATGACAGACTATATATACAACTGCGATCTCCTGATTATTGATGATCTGGGCAGTGAATACACAAACGCCTTTATTTCCGCACAGTTTTTTACGTGCATCAACGAAAGGCTCATACACAGGAAGTCAACGATCATCTCAACAAATCTGTCTCTGGAATCGATCGCCGATCTCTATACAGAGCGGTCTTTTTCCAGAATCACGAGCAGTTATGCACTGTTGAAGATCATCGGTGATGATATACGTATCAGGAAAAAGTTAGAACACAGGGAGGAACATTAATGGTACGCCGAACAGAACGAATCTTGGAAAACATACCCGTGGGAAGTCTCGGACTTATCTCACTGGAAGGATGTGAGGAACTCGGAAAAAAAGTAGATGATTATCTTGTCCAGTGGCGTCATGAAAGCGCACACGAATATAAAGATGACATCGCATTTTCCGGATATGAAAAAGATACTTATCTGATCAATGCCAAAGTACCGCGTTTCGGTTCCGGTGAAGCAAAGGGCATCATCGGAGAATCCGTACGTGGAAAGGATCTCTATCTGATGGTGGACGTCTGCAATTACAGCGTTACTTATTCGCTTACCGGGCAGGTCAACCACATGTCTCCGGATGATCATTTCCAGAATCTGAAGAGAATTATTGCCGCAATCGGCGGAAAGGGCAGACGTATTAATGTCATTATGCCGTTTCTGTATGAAAGCCGTCAGCATAAAAGAAGTTCCCGGGAATCATTAGACTGTGCCCTGGCGCTTCAGGAACTCGTGCGCATGGGAGTGGAAAATATCATCACTTTCGATGCCCACGATCCCAGGGTCCAGAATGCGATACCTTTAAGCGGATTTGAGACTGTCGCGCCTACTTATCAGTTTATCAAGGGACTGCTGCGCACCGTAAAAGATCTTAAGATTGACAGCAAACATATGATGGCGATCAGCCCGGATGAAGGCGGCACCAACCGTGCTGTCTATCTGGCAAACGTTCTTGGCCTGGATATGGGTATGTTCTATAAACGCCGTGATTATACACAGATCGTAAACGGACGCAACCCGATCGTGGCTCACGAATTTCTCGGAAGTTCTGTAGAAGGAAAAGATGTGATCATCATCGATGACATGATCTCATCCGGTGACAGCATTATCGATGTGGCAACGGAGCTTAAACGGAGAAAAGCGAATAGAATCTTTGCCGCTGCAACATTTGGTCTGTTCACAAACGGTATGGAGAAGTTTGACAAAGCTTATGAAGAAGGAATTATAACCGGTATACTGACAACCAATCTGATCTATCAGACACCGGAACTTCTCTCCAAACCTTATTATATTAACTGTGATATGAGTAAATATATCGCTCTTATCATCGATACTCTGAACCATGACGGCTCAATCAGCTCCATCCTGAGCCCGAATGAACGAATTCAGAATGTACTCCGCAAATACAAAAACGGAGAACCGATCTAATCCGGTGTACCCTGACTATATTATCTATCCTGAGCGCGCTCAATTGAAGCGCGCTCTGACTATCATATGGCTATGAATAAAAAACTTATATCCGAGATTGTATTTACTCTCCTGATGCTGGCGGCTGCAACCGCCATATCTTTTGGTTTCTTTTATCTCGGCAACAAAAATGTGGCAAATATCGCTATTGTCTATACACTTGCGCTGATCCTGACCGCACTTTATACTTCAGGCTATCTCTTCGGGATCATCACTTCGTTATTTTGTGTGATCGCTATAAATTATTTCTTTTCATATCCATATTTCAGGATCAACTTTTCCCTGAACGGATATCCTGTCACTTTTATAGGAATGCTTGCGATCTCACTGATTACGAGTGCGACCACTACCACTCTGAAACGCCAGAGACAGGCTATTGCGGAACGCGAGAAAGCGCTTGCAGAAGCCGACAAAGAAAAACTGCGCGCCAATCTTCTCAGAGCTGTATCCCATGATCTGAGGACACCGCTTACCAGTATTATCGGATCTTCATCATCCTATCTGGAAAATTATGCTGATCTTTCAGAGGAGGAACGGACGGAACTTGTGGGGAACATAAAGGAAGATTCTCAATGGCTCCTTAATATGGTGGAAAATCTGCTCACAGTCACCCGCATCAAAGATAATGACATAGATAAGGTAAAAAAGTCTCCCGAAGTTGTTGAAGAAGTCGTCTCTGAGGCTATACTCCGGCTTCGCAAAAGACTTCCAGACATCAAAATACGCGTAAATATGCCAAATGATTTTCTCATGCTTTCTATGGATCCGACACTCATCGAGCAGGTATTGATCAATCTGCTGGAAAATGCCCGGGTCCATTCCGGAAGTGCTGATCCTATTGACCTGATCATAGCTGAAAGTCCGGCATACATTTCATTTACAGTCCGGGATTACGGCAGGGGTATCAGTGAAAAACAACTTCCGTACATTTTCGAGGGTCAGCAGACTGTCTCCGAAACCGCGGACGGCCACAAAGGTATCGGGATCGGTCTTTCCATATGCAAGACGATTATTCAGGCACATGGTGGAGAGATCAGAGCCTCAAACCATTCCTGCGGAGCCGAATTTACTTTTACGCTCCCGAAGGAAAAGGAGGATTACGACAATGTCTAAATGTACAGTTCTGATTATAGAAGACGAAAAGAATATACAGACCTTTATGGGAAAGGTTCTTAAACGCCATGAATACCGGGTTCTGTATGCTGATACCGGCGCCCAGGGCCTCGAAGTGATACGTTCCCAGTGTCCGGATATCATTCTTCTGGATCTTGGGCTTCCGGATATGAATGGCGACAGTCTCATCCGCGAAGTCCGAACATGGAGCAGTATTCCTATCATCGTAATATCGGCACGTACGGCGGAACGTGAAAAAGTTCTGGCTCTGGATCTGGGCGCAGACGATTACATAACCAAGCCGTTTGGGACGTCAGAGCTTCTTGCCCGGATACGTGCTTCACTGCGTCACAGCAACCGCCTTCGGACTGACAGTGAACTTTATATCCGCCCGTACAGGCACGCCGGCATGATACTGGATTTTTCAAAGCGTCTGCTTAAAGTCAATAACGAAGAGGTTCATCTGACACCGATTGAATATAAAATCGTTGCCTACCTTGCCCAGAATTCCGGAAAAGTGATCACCTATTCTGCTATTCTGTCAAATGTATGGGGACCTTACGCCGACGGGGATAACAAAATCCTGCGTGTAAATATGGCGAATATCCGCCGTAAGATTGAAGATGATCCCGCGCAGCCGAAATATATCTTCACGGAAGTCGGCGTCGGATATCGAATGGCTGAAGACGAGGAAGAGTGATACCACAAACTGCTATATAACGAAAAATACATCCGCAGGGAATCCCCTGCGGATGTATTTTTCATTTATTATGACTTTATTCTTCTTCGTCTGCTGAAGCAGTCTCATCATCTTCTGGTATCTCTGTTTCCACTGCTGTTTCTTCTGTGTTTGTTTCTTCAGCATTCGCTTCTTCTGATGTCACAGTCTCTGCTGTCTCCTCTGCTGTACCGTCCCCGGAATCCATATCAAGATCCAGATTCAGATCATCGTCAAGATTCAGTTCCTGCTCCATATGAACATCAGTATTCAGAGCTACATCACGGTATTTCTTCATACCCGTACCTGCCGGGATATGTTTACCGATAATAACATTTTCCTTCAGACCTTTCAGGTGGTCGACTTTACCTTTGATTGCCGCCTCTGTCAGTACTTTAGTCGTCTCCTGGAAAGACGCCGCTGACAGGAAGGAATCTGTTGCAAGGGATGCTTTTGTAATACCAAGCATGATCTGCTCGCCAGCCGCCGGTTCTTTACCTTCAGCCTCAAGCTGCTTATTCACATCCTCAAACTCAAGCACATCTACCATTGTTCCCGGAAGGAATTCGGAATCACCTTTATTCTCTACTCGTACTTTCTTAAGCATCTGACGGACAATAACCTCGATATGCTTATCATTGATATCAACACCCTGCAGACGGTATACTCTCTGAACCTCGCGAAGCATATAGTCCTGAACCGCGCGAAGTCCTTTGATCTTAAGGATATCATGCGGATTTACGCTACCTTCTGTAAGCTCATCGCCGGCCTCAAGCATAGCTCCGTCCTGGATCTTGATACGTGATCCGTACGGAATAAGGTATGCCTTGGATTCGCCAGTCTCGTCATTTGTGACGATAACTTCACGTTTCTTCTTTGTATCACTGATAGTTGCCTTTCCGGCAAACTCTGTGATGATCGCAAGTCCCTTCGGCTTTCTCGCCTCGAAAAGCTCCTCGACACGGGGAAGACCCTGTGTGATATCGTCACCGGCAACTCCTCCGGTATGGAACGTACGCATGGTAAGCTGAGTACCCGGCTCACCGATAGACTGCGCAGCCACAATACCGACAGCCTCTCCGACCTGTACAACTTCTCCGGTTGCCATGTTGGCGCCGTAGCACTTCGCGCATACGCCGTCTTTGCAGCGGCAGGTAAGAATTGTACGGATCTTGACCTTGCTGATCGGTTCACCGCTCTCGTCTACGCCCTTCTTGATCACGCGCTCTGCACGATGCGGTGTAATCATATGATTCTTCTTAACAAGGATATTTCCGTCTTTATCTTTGATATCCTCACAGGAGAAACGACCTGTTATACGATCCTGCAGGCTTTCAATCTCTTCATTACCATCCGTGAACGCATGTACATACATACCCGGAATTTCATCGTCCGGTCCCACGCAGTCTGCGTCATGAATGATCAGCTGCTGAGACACGTCTACCAGACGTCTTGTCAGGTAACCGGAATCGGCTGTACGAAGCGCTGTATCGGACAGACCTTTACGGGCTCCATGGGCAGACATAAAGTATTCCAGTACGTCCAGACCCTCACGGAAATTGGACTTGATAGGCAGCTCGATTGTACGTCCTGTCGTATCAGCCATAAGACCACGCATACCGGCAAGCTGTTTGATCTGCTTGTCAGAACCACGGGCTCCTGAGTCAGCCATCATATAAATATTATTATACTTATCGAGACCGGTAAGCAGAGCCTCTGTCAGCTTATCATCTGTCGCTTTCCATGTCTCTACAACTTCTTTGTAACGCTCTTCCTCTGTGATAAGACCACGCTTGTAGTTCTTCGTGATCCGGTCCACAGTATTCTGAGCTTCCTCGATCATCTGCGGTTTCTGCGGCGGCACTGTCATATCTGAAATAGATACGGTCATGGCAGCTCTTGTAGAATACTTGTATCCGATAGATTTTACATCATCAAGTACTTCCGCTGTCTGTGTAGCGCCGTGCGTATTGATAACCTTCTCAAGAATCTGTTTTAACTGTTTCTTTCCTACATGGAAATCAATTTCCATCTTCAGTTCATTGCCCGGCACCTCTCTGTCGACAAATCCAAGATCCTGCGGAATGATCTCATTGAAGAGCAGGCGTCCCAGTGTTGCATCGATAGTTCCTGTCTTCACAGTGCCGTCCGGCATTGTCTTAGAGACACGTACCTTGATCTGTGAATGCAGGGTAATATATCCGTTCTCATAAGCAAGAATTGCCTCGCTCACGCTGCGGAAGAACATTCCCTCTCCCTTGGCACCCGGTCTTACCTGTGTCAGATAGTAGATACCAAGGACCATATCCTGTGACGGAACAGCCACCGGACCACCGTCTGACGGTTTCAGCAGGTTGTTCGGAGACAGGAGCAGGAAACGGCACTCAGCCTGTGCTTCCTGGGACAGCGGTACGTGGACCGCCATCTGGTCTCCGTCGAAGTCCGCATTGTAAGCAGTACATACGAGCGGATGAAGTTTGATTGCCTTACCTTCTACAAGGATCGGCTCAAATGCCTGAATACCAAGTCTGTGAAGCGTGGGGGCACGGTTCAGCATAACCGGATGCTCTTTGATCACTTCCTCGAGCACATCCCATACCTCCGGCTGCAGTCTCTCGACCATCTTCTTGGCATTCTTAATATTATGTGCTGTACCGTTCGCAACAAGCTCCTTCATAACAAACGGTTTAAACAGCTCGATCGCCATCTCTTTCGGAAGACCGCACTGGTAAATCTTCAGCTCCGGTCCTACGACGATAACGGAACGTCCGGAATAGTCGACACGTTTTCCAAGCAGGTTCTGACGGAAACGTCCGGATTTACCTTTCAACATATCGGAAAGGGATTTAAGGGCTCTGTTTCCAGGACCTGTTACCGGACGGCCGCGGCGGCCGTTGTCGATCAGGGCGTCTACCGCCTCCTGGAGCATACGCTTTTCATTGCGAACGATAATATCCGGCGCGCCCAGCTCCAGCAGTCTCTTCAGACGGTTATTTCTGTTGATAATTCTTCTGTAAAGATCATTTAAGTCAGATGTGGCAAAACGGCCTCCGTCCAGCTGCACCATCGGACGCAGATCCGGCGGGATAACCGGGATAGCTGTCAGGATCATCCACTCCGGACGGTTGCCGGACTCAAGGAACGCCTCAACAACTTCCAGTCTCTTCACAATCCTTGCTCTCTTCTGACCTGTCGCGTTCTCCAGAGCTTTCTGGAGTTCGTCACACTCTTTCTCCAGATCAATTGCCTCGAGAAGTTCTTTGATGGCCTCGGCGCCCATTCCTACACGGAATGCGCCGCTTCCCCATTTCTCTTTCTGCTCCTGATACTCTGCTTCGGAGAGGATCTGCTTATTCTGCAGATCTGTCTCGCCTTTGTCCAGTACAATATAAGAAGCAAAATAAAGAACTCTCTCCAGTGTTCTCGGGGAAATATCGAGGATCAGTCCCATACGGCTCGGAATCCCCTTAAAGTACCAGATATGGGATACAGGAGCCGCAAGGGCGATGTGTCCCATACGTTCACGGCGTACGCTCGCCTTTGTAACCTCAACTCCGCACCGGTCACACACAACACCTTTGTAGCGGATCTTCTTATACTTACCGCAGTGGCACTCCCAGTCTTTGCTGGGTCCGAAGATCCTTTCACAGAACAGGCCGTCTTTCTCAGGCTTTAATGTCCTGTAGTTGATCGTCTCCGGCTTTGTAACTTCGCCTCTGGACCACTCCAGGATCTTTTCCGGTGAAGCCAGCCCGATCCTGATCGCATCAAATGTTAACGGTTGATATTGTTGTTCATTGTTATTTGGCATAGATATGGCTCCTCCTATCAGTTTTCATCATATCCTGAATACTCGTCGAACTGGATCTCGTCTAAATCGCTGCTGTCCGGTTCTTCTTCGGGCTCAACATCCTCCAGTTCTTCTCCCACGAACTCCTGCTCCGTAAAGCCGTGATCACCGAATGATTCATTTTCATCGCGGTACTTTCTGTCTCCCTCGATGATATGACGCAGATCTGTCTCGCCATAATCGACATTCTCCATGATCTCAACTTCTGTATTATCATCACGCAGTACGCGGACATCCAGCGCCAGTGACTGCAGCTCTTTTAAGAGCACCTTGAAGGACTCCGGAACACCCGGCTCAGGTATATTCTCACCTTTGATGATTGCCTCGTATGTCTTCACACGTCCTACTACATCATCAGATTTTACTGTCAGGATCTCCTGGAGAGTATAAGATGCGCCGTAGGCCTCGAGAGCCCACACCTCCATCTCTCCGAAACGCTGTCCGCCGAACTGTGCCTTACCACCCAGCGGCTGCTGTGTAACAAGGGAGTACGGACCTGTAGAACGCGCATGGATCTTGTCATCAACAAGGTGATGCAGTTTCAGGTAATGCATGTGTCCGATCGTAACCGGGCTGTCGAAGAATTCTCCTGTACGGCCGTCTCTCAGGCGTACCTTACCATCTCTGGAGAGCGGTACTCCTTTCCACAGTTTTCTGTGTTCCCTATTGTCAGAGAGATACTGGAGTACTTCCGGAAGGAGCTCCTCACCATGTTTCTTCTCAAACTCATCCCACTCAAGGTTTACATAATCATTTGCGAGGTCAAGCGTATCCATGATATCCACCTCGTTCGCACCGTCGAATACAGGTGTGGAGATGTTAAATCCAAGCGCTTTCGCCGCAAGACTCAGGTGGATTTCAAGTACCTGTCCGATATTCATACGTGACGGCACGCCCAGCGGGTTAAGCACGATATCAAGCGGACGTCCGTTCGGCAGGAACGGCATATCTTCTACAGGGAGCACACGTGAAACGACACCCTTGTTACCATGACGTCCGGCCATCTTATCTCCGACGGAGATCTTTCTCTTCTGTGCGATATAAATGCGGACTGCCTGATTTACTCCCGGTGACAGTTCGTCGCCGTTTTCTCTTGTAAACACTTTGGCATCCACAACGATACCATACTCTCCGTGAGGTACTTTCAGGGAAGTATCCCTTACCTCACGTGCTTTCTCGCCGAAGATCGCGCGGAGAAGTCTCTCCTCTGCAGTCAGTTCTGTCTCACCTTTCGGAGTCACTTTGCCGACCAGGATATCTCCTGCACGAACCTCTGCGCCAATGCGGATGATACCTCTTTCATCCAGATCTTTCAGTGCGTCATCGCCCACGCCCGGGATGTCCCTTGTGATCTCCTCGGGTCCGAGTTTAGTATCTCTTGCTTCTGCCTCATACTCTTCAATATGAACAGAAGTATAAACGTCATCCTGTACCAGTCTCTCACTTAAGAGAACGGCATCCTCGTAGTTGTAACCTTCCCATGTCATAAATCCGATCAGCGGATTCTTTCCAAGTGCCATCTCACCGCCGGAAGTAGACGGACCGTCTGCGATCACCTGTCCCTTTTCCACTACATCGCCTTTGTCAACGATCGGCCTCTGGTTGTAGCAGTTGCTCTGGTTACTTCTCTGGAACTTTGTCAGCTTGTATGATTTCTTTGTTCCATCCTCATGACGGATCACAATCTCTGTAGAAGTAGAGCTTTCAACTGTTCCTGCCTCCTCAGCGACAACACACACGCCGGAGTCGACAGCCGCTTTTACTTCCATTCCCGTACCGACTACCGGAGCTTCTGTCGTCAGCAGCGGCACTGCCTGACGCTGCATGTTAGATCCCATAAGGGCACGGTTCGCATCGTCGTTCTGCAGGAACGGAATCAGAGCCGTAGCCACAGAGAACACCATCTTCGGGGATACGTCCATGTAGTCGAATTTATTTCTCTCATACTCCTGTGTCTCTTCGCGGTAACGACCAGACACGTTCTTATTCACGAAATGTCCTTCTTCGTCCAGAGGCGTATTCGCCTGAGCCACATGGTAGTTATCTTCTTCATCCGCAGTCATGTAGACTACTTCATCCGTTACACGCGGATTTGCCGGATCTGATTTGTCGACCTTACGGTACGGCGCCTCGATAAATCCGTACTGGTTGATTCTCGCATAACATGCAAGAGAGTTGATCAGACCGATGTTCGGACCCTCGGGAGTCTCGATCGGACACATTCTTCCATAGTGAGAATAGTGTACGTCACGCACCTCGAATCCGGCACGGTCTCTGGAAAGACCTCCCGGTCCAAGTGCGGAGAGACGTCTCTTATGAGTCAGCTCTCCAAGCGGGTTATTCTGATCCATGAACTGGGACAGCTGGGAAGATCCGAAGAACTCTTTTACCGCTGCTGTCACCGGTTTGATATTGATCAGTGACTGTGGGGAAATTCCCTCCTGATCCTGTGTCGTCATACGCTCGCGCACAACTCTCTCCAGTCTGGACAGACCGATTCTGTACTGATTCTGGAGAAGTTCGCCTACCGCACGGATACGGCGGTTACCCAGATGATCGATATCATCGTCATTACCGATACCGTACTCAAGATGAATATTGTAGTTAATGGAAGCAAAAATGTCTTCCTTTGTAATATGCTTCGGAATCAGATCGTGAATGTCGCGTTTGATCATGCGCTTCATCTCATCGATGTCGCCTGCGGATTCCTCGATGATACCTGCCAGAACCGGATAGTAAACCTGCTCTGTCACACCGACCTCTTTCGGATCGATATCAACGATTGCCTGAAGGTCTACCATCATATTGGAAAGGATCTTAATATTTCTGGAAGCATCCTCTCCCTCTACCCACAGATATTCAACAGCGGAATTCTGGATGGCGTCCGCGATCTCACGTGTGATCTTTGTCCCCTTTTCAGCCACAACTTCACCAGTCAGAGGGCTGACAACATCTTCTGCCAGGACACATCCGTTCACACGGTTTCTGAGCATAAGTTTCTTATTAAATTTATAGCGTCCTACTTTCGCCAGATCGTAGCGTCTCGGATCGAAGAACATACTGTTGATCAGGCTCTCCGCACTGTCCACTGCAAGCGGCTCGCCCGGACGGATCTTTTTGTACAGCTCTAACAGACCCTCCTGATAATTCTCAGCAGTGTCCTTTCCAAAGCTTGCAAGGATCTTAGGTTCCTCGCCGAACAGGTCGATGATCTCAGCATTTGTACCGATTCCAAGTGCACGGATCAGAACTGTGATCGGCACTTTTCTCGTACGGTCGACGCGTACGTAAAAAACGTCATTGGAGTCAGTCTCGTACTCAAGCCATGCACCTCTGTTCGGGATGACGGTCGCCGAATAGAGCTTCTTTCCGAGTTTATCATGGGCTATGCCATAATAAATTCCCGGGGAACGCACAAGCTGGCTGACGATGACACGTTCTGCCCCATTAATGACAAACGTACCTGTCTTTGTCATCAGCGGGAGATCTCCCATGAAGATCTCGTGCTCGTTGATCTCATCAGTCTCTTTATTGTGGAGCCTCACCCTTACTTTCAAGGGTGCCGCATAAGTCGCATCGCGTTCTTTGCATTCGTCGATCGTGTATTTCACATCATCTTCGCAGAGTGTGAAATCCACAAATTTCAGGCTTAAATGGCCGCTGAAATCTGAAATCGGGGAAATATCATCGAACACCTCTTTGAGACCTTCATCCAGAAACCACTGATAGGAATCTTTCTGAACCTCAATGAGATTGGGCATCTCCAATACTTCCTTCTGCCTGGAATAGCTCATGCGGAAGCTGTTTCCGGTTTTAATGGGACGGATCCTGTTTTTCTCCATTGACGTTTCACTCCTCTTGTTAATCTATACATAATGAAAAGAGCCTTGTGACATCATAATAATGCGTCTTATATGGCATACCTTTCCATAATAGTGCATTTTTAACTATATCACAAAGCTCTTTCTATTGTCAACAACTATTTTTCTTTTTTTCTTGACATTTTTCGGCATATGTGGTATCATACGCCTCTTTTTTTAATAATATACGGGGCGGCAGAAGTCTACTCGCTTCCGCAGCCCCGCATATCCCGCTCATCCCGGACATGTGTCCGAAAGATACTACAGAGTGATTATTTCAGGTTAACCTCTGCGCCCTGCTCCTCAAGTTTAGCCTTAATCTCCTCAGCCTCTGCCTTGGAAACAGCCTCTTTTACTACCTTCGGAGCGTTGTCTACGAGCTCTTTAGCCTCTTTAAGTCCAAGACCTGTGATCTCACGAACAGCCTTGATAACTTTAACCTTGGAAGCACCTGCAGATACAAGCTCTACATCAAACTCATCTTTCTCTTCTGCTGCGCCTGCTGCGTCTCCGCCTGCTGCTGCAACTACAACGCCTGCTGCTGCAGATACGCCGAACTCTTCTTCACAAGCTTTAACAAGCTCGTTTAACTCTAATACTGATAACTCTTTGATCGCATCGATCATTTCAGCTGTTGTCAATTTAGCCATTTTTGATATCCTCCATTTTTCTTTCTTTTTATATCATTTTGTTCTGCAGGTCATATCCCTGCTGTTATTTATACCATGCACGTTTTATGTGCACATTCATACACGCTTTCGCGCTTACTCTGCTGCCGGCGCCTCTGCCTCAGCTGCCGGTGCTTCAGCTGTATCAGCTGCCGCTTCCTCTGCCGGTGCCGCCTCGCCGTCTTTCTCAGCGATCTGCTTAATAACACGAGCAAAGTTTGCAATCGGTGACTGCATGCTTCCAAGCAGTCTGGAGAGAAGTACTTCTCTTGACGGAATCTTGGACAGTTCTGTCAGCCCTGCTACGTCATAGACATTTCCTTCTACAACACCGCCCTTCAGTTCGAGTGCCGGTGCATCCTTTGCGAAATTGCACAGGATTCTTGCCGGAGCTGTCGCATCATCCTTGGATACCGCGATAGCGCTCGGTCCTTCCAGACAGCTCTCAAGGCCTTCAAACTCAGTTCCTTCAAAAGCTCTCTTCATCATTGTGTTCTTGTATACCTTGTATACAACGCCGGCTTCTCTGAGCTGTTTACGGAGCTCTGTATCCTGAGCAACTGTAAGTCCGCGGTAATCAACAAGCACAACTGACTGAGCATCTTTGATCTCTTCTGCGATTGCCTCTACGATCGGCTGTTTTAATTCAACTTTTGCCACTTCTGGTACACCTCCTTATATATTCTGCGTGTACTGCCAAAGTAAAAACCCCTGTGCCGCAAAGACACAGAGGTTTGTAAATTCATACTCACGTAATAAATCTGACTCTCCTCGGTAGGCGTTTTGAACCTTACGCTTTACAGCACCTACTGTCTTCGGCAGTTGCTGTATTACCATAACACCCGAATTATGTTTTGTCAAGTATTTTCTTCAGTATTTTGTCCTGTTTTCTGCAGACAGCAAACTTTCCTGTTCAATTTCCATTTCATTTTCCAGAATCAGCCTCTTAAGTTTTTCCAGACACCCTGCATCCAGTTTCTGAAGCTTCTCTTTCTTTTCCTTTTTCAGCGGGATACCGGCGCCGCCCTCTACGGCGGCTTTATATTCCGCTTCATCCATCCGGTACGGCTTCAGCCCCGGAAACAATTTCCGCTGATTATACAGAAAAATCCTGATACCGCCCAGATCCATATCGCCCCAGTGCAGATATTCCGTATTCTCTCCCGCGATCTCGGTCAGTGTACCGAGGAACTTTAGTTCTTTCGGAGAAAAGAACCCGTGGCAGTATATATAAAGCGTATCCGCCCGGAAGTCCATAGATTCATAATTTGCCTTATTCTCAATCAGCAGGATCCGCCGGATTCCCGGAGCAGCTGCCGGCACTGCCTGTTCCAGTGTCTGTGCATTGATCACGGTCCCGAATATATTTACAGAACTGTCGACCGGACTTCCGTTTCCGATCCGGTAGATCAGAGGGCCTTTCCACTCCAGCGTCTGAGAGTAAGTCTTGATCCCGTGCACTCTCAGGATATCGTCCGCTGTCATTCCCTCTTCACTCAGGGGAGAATACTTTTCCAGCACGGTCACGACTTTATCCTGATATTTCTTCTCAAACAATTTGGAGTCGTGCAGCACTTCACTGCTGAACTCTCTTCTCCAGACCGGAGTGTCAACTGCCGCCGCCCGGTTCAGACAGCGGAAGAAATCCTCATCCTCCATATCCGGCTTCTTTACCTCCTGCCCGGACTCCAGCCGCTGCATCAGTGTTCCGTAATATGCCTCAAGAAAGGTTCCTTCCGCTTCGCGTGCCCATTTTTCCGCAGTCCGGATCCATCTCAGCTGTCTTTCCCTGGAATCTTCCACTCCGGCACGCCGGCAGAGCTCGGGAATTGCACTGACCGGATAATGGATACGCACGATATCGGCTCCCAGATTTTTCCGTTCTGTCCGGATCAGCCCCGCCTTCTCCAGTTCATCCGACTCTTCCAGAAGCTTTCTCATGCCGCCCGCCGCGCGGATCATTTTCCCGTCCACGGCGGGATGGCGCATCCCGTCCAGATTTCCCGAGCGGTAGGCGGAGCCGTCAGCTGTCCGGATCAGATACTTTGTCAGACACTCCATCCGTATCATCTCCCTCTATCATTTCGAGGTAATTTCCCTTATCGATATGCATCATACTGACCTGATTCTTAAATCTCCGGAATCCATACACGCTGTCCACATTCCGGATCAGCGACTGAAGACGCTCGTCCGGCACGCAGACGATAAGCTGGAGTTCCAGTTCCCGCGCATACCGCAGACAGACCTCGCTTCGCTCTTTATCCATCTTAGAGAACGCTTCATCAAGGAGCACGAGACGAATCTTGGAATCCCGGTTGCTCTGCTGCATATACAGCATGGCAAATCCCGCAAGCAGGGCAACGTATTTCGGGTTCTGTCCCTCTCCGCCCGAGTCCACGCCCGCCATATCGTCTACATAATTCTTTTTCTCCATTCCGTTTTCATCGATCACCTGCTCGTACATACTGAAGGTCAGATAATTGCGGTAGTCGGCAAACTTCTCCATCTCCTGACGGTGTTTCTCCCGGTTCTGGCTGTCCTCCTCACGCAGAGGCATAAACTTCTCTGTGAGAAGCCGGATCTTCTGTTCATACTTCCGGAAGAAGTCGTCCTCCATGAGGCTCATCTGTCCATCTATGCCGCCGGTATCGATTACCTTGCTGTCAAGTTCCTCGGCCATCAGCATATCGTAGAACTGACCGTTCTCATTCTTCGCCGGCAGGATATCAATCTGATAAATACTGTCAGAGAAACGGATCTTCGAGAGCATCCGGTTGATGTCTCTCCTGTGGCGGTAGGCCGCCTTGATCTCCCCGTGTATCGTAGCGATCACATTGTCCCTCAAGGAATGGTAGACAAGCTCGTACTGCTTCCGGAATTCTTCTTTATATTTCGGTTCAAAATCTTTCCGGCAGCGCTCAAGCACCTGATCGTAAACCTCGTTGGAATGTTCCACTCCCGTGAAACCGTATGCAGGATACTCCCTGTTGAAACGGTTTCTCGCAATGGTCCTCTCATCCGCAAATTCCGCCTCCTTTTCAGCGAGCCGTTCAAACTGTGTTTTCACCGACTGACGGTAAGCGGATTCCGTGCGTTTTGCGATCTCCGCCGTCACCTCTTCCGTCAGTTCCTTGTTTTCCACAAATCCGGTCGTAAGCTCATCAAGTTTTGACTTCAGCTCCCGGATATCACGCTCTGCTGTCTGAACTACTCCGCCAAGGCGGATCTGTTCTTTCTGGATATTCTGTGACGCCTGTTCTTTTTCTGTGACATCCGTTTCCAGCATCTCCTGCTCGGCTTTCAGTTCCGCGGTCCTCGTTCCGTCTTCCAGTTCCTTCAATTCTTTTTGAAGCTTTTCCTGCTTCCGGTAATATTCCTCCAGCTCATCCGCCGCCGAGGACAGACGCAGAAGCTGTCCCGTTTCCTGAGTCAGCGCCTCATACTTCTGGGCGCCCTTAAGAGCGGCTTCTCTCTGGCGCTCTCCGATCAGATTCTCCTGAAGGCTTTCAATCTCGTCCGCCAGCTCTCTTAAGCGGGCTTTCGATATCCTTGTCCCGATGCAGGCGCCTTTCGTATAATCTCTGCTGCGCAGATGGCGGAAAATGTAATTGCTGTAAGAATAGCAGTCCGGCGTCACGCCGTCGCGCACGCTGTCCAGTTCTTCCACTGTCTCGCACTTCTGAATCCTGCCCAGATACCGTTTCAGGCACCAGTCCACATAATCCAGATCCGTATATACCGCTTCATATAATGAATTTCTCTCTGCCGCAGGCGACTCTCTTTTTATGGCGGCACTGTTGATCAGATCCGCCTCCTCGAACCGCTTCATCTTCCGGAAGATCTTTGCCGCGTCCAGAGCATACGCAGGTTCGGTGATCATGCTCTTTTTCAGACGGCCGAGCCTTCCTTCCACTGCGTTTTTCCACTTCTCGTCCGTAATATCAAAAAGATCCGCAAGGATATGTACATGGATCGTCCTTCCGTAGCGGTCGCTCAATGCGCTCTGGAGCTGCTGTCTTGCCTCCTTGAGTTCTTTCGGATACGGCTTTCTGTCATTATTCATATCCTCCAGAGCTTCCTCTTTCTCCCGAAGTTCCTTCGTTGTTTCGCGGATGGAAACCGCCGTCTCTGCCAGCTCTTCCGAGATATTGTCCATGGCCGCTTTTAAATGCGTCCGCAGTTCGCCGCAGGCCTCTTCCGTAACCTCCCCGCGGGCAAAATCATCGATCAGCTGCAGGGCCCGGTTGCTCACGTAATCGGTCGCAGTCTCATCATCTTCCCAGTGCTTCAGCCCGTTTATGATCCTGCGCCAGTCCGCGGAACTGTCCGCCAGAAGCCGGATGGTATGCTCCATCTCCTGAAGTTCCTGCTGTTTCTGACCGTAGTCGCTCTTTTTCAGCTCCGCCTTAACATCGATGAGCCGGTTTCTGAGTGTTGCAAGTTCTTCCTGAAGCCTGTTCTGCCTTTCCTGCGCTTTTCCCGCCGCATCTTTTGCATGATCCAGATCATCGCCCCGGGAAGCGAGCTTCGCCCTGCATCCCTCGATCTCGATATATTTAAGGATCGTCTCTAAGCGTACTTTATCCGCCCGGACGCCGGTAAGTTCCAGATCCGCCGCATGGACTGCATCCAGCATTTCAAGCCTCTTCTCCAGATCCTCCACCCGTTCCCGGATCTCCCGGTAGGCTCCCAGCTGCTCGCTGATCACGGCAACCGTATTCTCCCGGCTCTTAGGGAACATATAATCCCGGATGAACTGTCCTGTCCCGCTTGTCATCCGCAGCGCAATGGCGCTCTTCTCCATGGTGATCATCCGCCCCTGCTCCACATAGCCGAAGATCACCTCATAGAGTGTATTCAGATAGGCTTCCTTTGACGGATAGACACGGTTCACATCTCCGTGCCCCCGGTTATCCACACTGACGGACCGCTCTTTTGCCAGCTTTCTGATCCGGTCGATGGTATATGGCACACCGTCACAGAGATATTCATCCTCCGGCATCTTTCCGGAATGACTGAAGAAGTTGTACCGCCTGAGTTCCGTATCATTCTTTCCCACTTCAAAGGCCACACCGATACAGGTGGTAATGTGAGTGCCTGTATCCTCGATCTCCATCACGATCTGGGAACAGAAATCCATCCCCGCCCTGTTCGCGCTTCCGTCTTTCTGGGCTCCCCGCAGATAGCTGAGGACACTTCTTTTATTTTTCGAATCATCCGCCGCCTTGTTCAGGAAATTTGCGGATACGCTTCCGTAGAGAACGACCTGAATCGCATCCATCACCGTAGATTTTCCCGAGCCGCTCTTTCCGCTGAAGAGGTTTACATACTCGTGCAGTTGAAGTATCTTATGGCTGATGCCGCCCCAGTTATTGATCAGAATCCGGGTAAATAATTTCTTCGGCTGTCTCATGCTCTTCCTCCTCTTCTCTGTATTCCTCGATCAGCGCATTAATATCCGCCGCCGTCACAAAAAGATTCACAGTACTGTAGATATAGATCGGCGTATCGTCTTCCACATCTTTCACCGCCCCGGGCAGATCGATAATCTGATGGATCCGCAGCAGATAAAGCGCCTCGCGCCACTGTGCCTGTGTCAGTTTTTCCGTGATCAGGTTTGTATTCCTGCCGTATTCACGGATTTCTTTCAAAGTCGTAAGCGGAGCGTTCAGCCCCTCTCCCATGATCCGGTCTCTGTAGATCAGCTTGATCAGAAGCAGGATCACCGTACTTGTAAGGCTCAGCTTCTCGCGCGGCATATGCTCTCCGGACAGTCGGAATATATGCTCCTGCGCATCGTGGACAAGCTCGCAGCCGAGCACTTCGATATAGTTTTCGATAAATCCTCTGTGCCTTGCGCAGATCTCATACTGCGGATTGTCCCTCGGCGTCAGCGTAGCCGGATCATACTTCACCTGAAGGATACAGGTCTGCCGGAACAGCGCCTGTATCGTCTTTCTCACCTGTTCTGCTTCTGTCACTGTCAGTTCTTCCAGATATGTAAACATAAATACTTCCTTTCATGATGCCTCAATCTCACTTTTATGCCATCCTCATTTCCGGCATTTCACATACTGCAGATCAATCTGCATTGCGGATTTTTAAAGCGGAATAGCGGAATCCGAAACTGTTTTCCTGCTCATCGCCCAGTTCAATCTCCTGACTGCTCTCAGCCGTCTCAGTCGCCTCCTGCCACACAAAGAACAGCTTTTCCAGATCTTCCACGTTTTGTACGGTATCCTCTGTCACACAGAATACTCCATCCTTCTCATTCTTCCTGCGGAAGCGTTCAATTTCCCTTCGGGTGTAAAGAGGTTTAAGGACAAAGGAATCCATCTGATCTGTTCCCGTCTGTTCCTCCGGTTTTACAGCCTGAGGGACAAACTCATCCCTTTCTGCAGATTTTCTGCGGTACAGACTCTCCTGAGACATAAGCTGATGAGGCATGCTCATCCGTACGCGCTCCGAGAGGCAGTCCAGAATCTCCTCTTTCTTCCTGCTCCTGTTCAGAAGGCTGACAAAAACAGCCGTCCGGTCATCGCCATCCGCGCCCTCCTGCATAATATAGCGGATACGGGCCGCCGCCCGGCCTGCGAATATTGTCTTCTGCTCGATCAGCTTATTGTATCTGCGCTCGATCACATCCGACTGCCGCTCGATCCGGAACATAATATCCGCAGCTTCATCGCAGAGCCCGATCGCACGCTCACAGCGCACAAAAGCCGGCGTCCCCTGCTCAAGGCCTGTCAGCTCCCGCTCCTTCTTTCTTCTGCGCGCCTCGTTTTCGTCCAGATTTTTCACAATCAGCTCCTTGACAGCTTCTTTGTACCGGTAGAAGCTGTCCGTCGTCGTAAGGATAGCATACTTCCGGCTGTCGCTGTTGTTGATCTCTTTGACAAGGACGTCCTGAATCCCCTTAAAATCCTTCTGTCTGGAAAGCTCGTCAAAGTATTCTCTCATGCCGTCCTGCATATTGACCAGCATACGTACAAGTCTTTTCGACGCATTCAGGGCGCTCCTGAGTATTTCATTATTCTTCTCACTATCTACGCTGTATGTATACAGATAACTGTAGATCGCGAGAACGCTCTCCCGCTCCTGACTGTCACTCTCATCCAGCAGCCGGGCAAAAAGCTCCACATACATCTGACTGTACTCCGGAAATGTGACCACGTAGCTGTTCAGTGTCTCGTCATAATCCTGCTTGAGCCATCCCCAGTCTTCAAAATGCTTCAGGCAGACCGACGCCATATTGGACCGGGTGAGAAACACGCCCTCTTCGTCATAATTTTCCGCGTCCCACAGAATCGCAGCAGCAGCAATCTTCTCATTCATAACAGCCCGGCATTCTTTCTCCGTCAGGCCCAGAACCGAGTAGGACTGTTCCATGGCATCATAGATCGCCACGAGGAAGGTCATGTAATATTCCGTATATTTACTTGTAAATAATTTATAAAAATCATGGGGAATTCTGTTGATCAGACTCATTGTATCCTCCCATTGTCTTATTCTGTTACTTTTGCGGCGGAACCCATGCGCAGAAACTCGAAGCGATCACACCGCTTCGGATTGCGCTTTGCGCAACCATTATATCATGGGCGTGCAAAAAGTGTAAAGCCGCAGCCAGGACATAAAAAAAAGGGGCTGTCGCATCAATGATTAGAAAATCATAGATGCGGCAGCATCTTTT
>CAMLYF010000011.1:0-78721 GCA_946491795.1 uncultured Lachnoclostridium sp.
AAGAGTAAAGTCTATCTCATGTCAGTGAACTAGAATTTAAAATTTCATTTCACCGCTTTGAACTAACAGGAAAAACTCCTTGCAATGCATATTTATCTGTGATATACTACGAATGTTGCAAAAAAACACGTATGCGGATTTCTCTGACGGTGCCAAAACCGGATAACGGGACGGTCTCAGAGAACAAAACATGCGGAAGATCAAAAACCAAATGGAGGAAAGAAACATGAGTGTTATTTCAATGAAACAGCTTTTAGAAGCAGGTGTACACTTCGGACACCAGACAAGAAGATGGAACCCGAAAATGGCTCCGTACATCTACACAGAGAGAAATGGTATTTACATCATCGACCTGCAGAAATCTGTAGGAATGGTTGATGACGCATATAAGGCCGTTTCTGACATCGCTGCAGAGGGCGGCACAATTCTTTTCGTAGGAACAAAGAAACAGGCTCAGGATGCTATCAAGGCAGAGGCAGAGCGCTGCGGTATGTTCTATGTAAACGAGAGATGGCTGGGCGGTATGCTCACAAACTTCAAGACGATCCAGAGCCGTGTAAAACGTCTTAAAGAGATCGAGGCTATGTCAGAGGACGGAACATTCGACGTACTTCCGAAGAAAGAAGTTATCGCACTGAAAAAAGAGTGGGCTAAACTTGAGAAGAACCTCGGCGGTATCAAAGAGATGAAGAGACTGCCGGATGCAATCTTCGTAGTTGACCCGAAAAAAGAGAGAATCTGCGTACAGGAAGCACACACACTGGGAATCACACTGATCGGTATCTGTGATACAAACTGTGATCCGGAAGAGCTTGACTACGTGATCCCGGGTAACGATGACGCTATCAGAGCAGTGAAACTGATCGTTTCCAAGATGGCTGACGCTGTTATCGAGGCAAACCAGGGAGCAGCTGCTGAAGCAGAGGAAGAATACTATGAAGTAGAGGCTGCTGAGGAAGCAGAAGAGGCAGTAGAAGAGTAATATCTTGATTTAATGGAGGAATTTATCATGGCAATCACAGCAGGAATGGTAAAAGAATTAAGAGAAATGACAGGCGCAGGAATGATGGACTGCAAGAAAGCCCTTACAGAGACAAACGGCGATATGGACGCAGCTGTTGAGTTCCTCAGAAAGAACGGACAGGCAAAGGCTGAGAAGAAAGCCGGAAGAATCGCAGCAGAGGGTATTGTTAAGACTGTTGTAAGAGACGACAAGGTTGCAGCTATCGTTGAGGTTAACTCTGAGACAGACTTCGTTGCAAAGAACGATGAGTTCCAGGGATTCGTTGATACAGTTGTAAATCAGGTTGCAGACAGCAATCCGGCTGACATGGACGCTTTCATGGCAGAGGCATGGGCAGCAGATACATCCAAGACTGTAAAAGACGCTCTTGTAGAGAAGATTGCAGTTATCGGAGAGAACCTGAACATCAGAAGATTCGAGAGAGTAGAAGCTGAGAACGGATGCGTTGTATCCTACATTCACGGCGGCGGACGTATCGGTGTTCTCGTAGTTGCTGATACAGACGTAGTAAACGATGAGATCAAGACATGCCTGAAGAACGTAGCTATGCAGATCGCAGCTATGTCTCCGAAGTATGTATCCCGTGATGAGGTATCTCAGGAGTACATGGATCACGAGAAAGAGATCCTTCTTGCTCAGGCTAAGAAAGAGAATCCGGAGAAACCGGATAACATCATTGAGAAGATGATCATCGGACGTCTCAACAAAGAGATGAAAGAAATCTGCCTGCTTGATCAGGTATATGTACAGGACAGCGATCTGACAGTTGCAAAATATGTTGACAAAGTAGCAAAAGAGAACAACGCAAAAGTAACAGTTACGAAGTTCGTACGCTACGAGACAGGCGAAGGAATCGAGAAGAAAGAAGAGAACTTCGCAGAGGAAGTAGCAAAACAGATGAACGCGTAATACGCAGCTTTCTGTAAATTTATAATGAAACAAACGAGAGAATCCGCAGGCTTTCTGCGGGTTCTTTTTCTTAATCTTCTTCAAGTTTCGGCAGGATTGATCGCATGGATTCATCGAATTCAGCATCAGAGGAGTTGTGGAAGAGAATCAGGTCGTGCCCTGCATCCAGTCTTTCCAGAGGCTCGGGAATGGAAAAATCCACAGTCTTGAGTTCCAGAGTTTCCTCGTTGTGGACTTCCTTTGTAAACGGAGCATTGATCAGGACGATGTCGTCATACTCCAGCGCCTCTACGCCGATGTCTACAATCGTTTCATATTCGTAGTCACGGATATTTTCCTCAAAAAACTTTGAACTGCGGTTGATCTCCTCGCCGGCGGCTGCAAACACCCGGTTGGATAACGGAATCAAAGTATCTTTGTCAAGATAGACGACATGTTTCAGGTTTCTGGCAAGCTGTTTTGAAATGTAGGTCTTCCCGCAGGCAGGCGGAGAGCTGTCAATGCTATAAGGTTTGTACCCGGGGTACAAATCATTTTTAATTATTTTGTGTGAAGAGAATAAAATTCATCGAAATAATAAAAAACACATTGACCTTCCGGCTTTTCAGTGCTATATTCATCTTCGTCAAAAGCAGATGAGCAAAGAGGCTTATGCATATTGTTGCATAAGTCTCTTTTTTGCTTTTGGAGAAAACAGCTGTTAGAAAAGAGTACAGGGAGTGAACAGGTATGAACAGAAAAAAGTTTATTAATGCGAAAATAAAAGGTGTAGATGAATTACAGGAAATGCTGGTTGAGGACGGTGTGTTTAAAGAAATTTCGTCCCATATTGATGCTACAGACTGCCCGGTCATCGATTTACAGGGAAAGCTGACACTGCCTCCCTATGTAGATCCGCATATTCATCTTGACTATGTATTTACAGCAAGGAAACAGGGCGCAAAAAATGGAACGGGTACACTTTTTGAAGGAATTCAGAGATGGAGTGAGACAAAAAGTGACCTTACGGTAGAGGAGATTAAGGCAAGAGCGGTCAAGGCGGTGAGAAAAGAACTGTCACACGGTGTTCAGTATATAAGGACTCATGTGGATGTTACCGATCCGGCGCTTACTTCTCTCAAAGCAATGCTGGAGCTGAAGGAAGAATTAAAAGATCTTGTGACTATCCAGATTGTATCCTTTCCGCAGGAAGGAATGTACGCGTATCGCGGGGGCGATGAACTGGTAGAAGAAGGATTGAAAATGGGAGCAGACTGCGTAGGAGGAATCCCTCATTATGAACTGGCGAGAGAGTTCGGAGAAAAGTCGGTTCACAAAGTTGTGGAGCTGGCAGTAAAGTATGACAGGCTGATCGATATCCACTGTGACGAGACAGATGATGTACAGAGCAGATTCCTTGAACTGCTGACAGCCCTTTCAATTATGGAAGGAATCGGTGAGAAAACTACTGCCAGCCATACCTGTTCTTTCGGATCTGCTGACAACAGCTACGCGTTCAAGCTGATGAAAAATCTGAAAAAGGCAGGGCTGAACATGATCTCATGTCCGACGGAAAATACATATCTTCAGGGACGGCAGGATACATATCCGAAGAGGAGAGGTATAACCAGAGTGAAGGAATTATACGAAAACGGAATTAATGTATGTTTTGCTCAGGATTCCATACAGGATCCATGGTATCCTCTGGGCAACGGAAACCTGATGAATGTACTGGACAACGGGATTCATATTGCACAGATGATGTCCTTTGAAGAACTGGATAATGTCTTGGATCTGATCACAGTAAACGGTGCGCGGACAATGCATCTTATAGACAGTTATGGAATCGAGGCAGGAAAACCGGCAAACTTCATCGTACTTGACGCGAAAAACGAATTCGATGCAGTCGCGGAACGGGCGGACGTTTCGGCAAGTGTGAGAAACGGTGAATTTCTGTTTAAAAAAGCGCCTGTATCTTACGAAGTACAGAATGATTTTATGAAAGAATAATGTCAGGCAGGGAGAAGGAAAATGTTCAGATGCAGAGATTTGATGATGCTTCCGTCTATGGCAGAAGCAAAACTGATATCAGGCCAGGGGGGACTGGATCGTCTGATCCGTTGGGTCTATAAACCTGAGGATATGCATTTCGCAAAATGGGTTCGGGGAAACGAGCTGCTTATTATAAGTGTTCCGGTAATAAAAAGCAGGGATTTTGACCTTCGAAAACTCCTGAACCAGGCTGTGAAACTGCGTATGGCAGGAATGCTTCTGCTGGTCGGGGAGAAATATATCACGCAGATACCTGCCGATGTGATTTCCTGCTCCAATATAAAACGATTCCCGATCTTTTGCATTTCGGGAGAAATTCCGCTGATTGACATTTTTGAGGAAATCGGTCATGCAATTGCGTATGATGATGAAAAAGAATTTGAAAACAGCGGATTGTTTACAAACATCATATTTGGCAATGCAGTAAACGCGGATGCATTTTTATCAAAATGCAGAGAAACGGGGTATGAAATAGATACCCCTCAGCGAATGTTCATTATACGTTTGAATTCTTTGGAAAAAATGCAGATGTTTGACTGCGGCAATGTGATAAGCAAGATAAAAGAGTGTTTTGAAGAGGCAGGGATTCCTGTCCTGCTGTCAGGATTCGGCAGCAGCTGTATTGGCTGTTTCGGCATTGAGAAGGGCGCATATTCCGCTGTGAAAGCGGTTTATAAAAAAGTATCGGAGTGGATATCCGAAGAATATGAGAACTGGAACGCCGGTATGGGAATAGGAAAAGCATATACAGAGATTGAGGATTTTCATAAAAGCTATGAGGAGGCTTCTAAGTGTATTCGTGTGATTGAGAAAACAGGCGATGGACAGGGAATATATCAATTTGAAGAAATTGGTCTGTATAATCTGATCCTGGAGTCGGGCGATAAACAGATTATTGATGAATTTATAGAAAATACGCTGGGAGCGGTGTTGGAGTATGATAAAGAGAATCACACTGCTTTTTTACAGACTCTGACCAGTTATCTCTGGAATAACAACAGTCTTCTCTACGCATCCAGAGAGCTTCATATGCATCGGAATACCGTAAAGTATCGGATCGGACGGATCGAGGAACTGACCGGAAGATCCCTGGAAGATGCTGCTACGAAGCTGGAATTTATGAATGCGATCTTATGCATGAAGCTTTGCCGGTAAACACAGAATGGAGGCAGACATGAGTTTAGGACTAATTGCAGTAGTGATTGTGATCATGATCGTAGTAGGTTCGATCGTGACAAAGAAATGTGAGCCGTTTCTTATAGGCGGCTCTATTATCGGGGCCGTATTTCTTTACAGACAGGATTTTCTGGCAAAGTGGGTGACTGTTCTGGAAGATGTGATGAGCAATGAGGCTTACCTGATCCTTGTATGCGGGCTTTTCGGAAGTCTGATTGCCCTGCTTACAGCTTCAAAGGGAAGTTATGGCTTTTCAAAGATAGTTGCAAAATTATGTAATACAGAAAAAAAGACAATGATCACAACAGTAATTCTGGGAATTATTATCTTTATTGATGATTATCTGAATGTACTGTCTATAGGAACCGCAATGAAAGGTGTATATGACAAGAGGAAAGTACCGAGAGAGACTCTGGCTTATCTTATTGACAGCACAGGTTCTCCGGTATGTGTGCTCATTCCGTTTTCTTCGTGGGCAGTATATTTCGGTTCCATCTTTTTTGCTCAGGACAGTGTGAAAGCTCTGGGAGATTCTACATGGATGGGAGCATATGTGAGGGCGATTCCTTTCTGTATCTATCCGATTGTGACAATCCTGATTATTCTGCTGTTTTCGCTGGGGCTCTTTCCCAAACTGGGCGGGATGAAAAAAGCTTATGAGAGAACAGCAAGAACCGGAATGACATACAGTGAAGCCAGCAGGAAGTATAATTTAACAGAGGCAGATGACCAGGATGGCAATATTTGGAACTTTATCATACCTATGGCCGTGCTGGTAGTGGTAGCAGTTATAACAGGTGATCTTGTTGTTGCTCAGGTTGTTTCCCTGCTTCTGACATTGGTACTTTATCTTGTGACAAAAGTGATGAATTTTACTGAGTTCTGGGACTGCTTTATTAAAGGCTTTGCCGATATGCTGCCGATTATAACACTGATTATTTCCGCGTTAACCTTTCAGCAGATCGCAGCGGATATGCAGATGACAGAGTTCTTTATCAAGATTACGGAACCGATTCTGTCAGCACAGCTGTTCCCGATGATCGCGTTTATCCTTGTTGCACTGCTGGCTTTTATGATCGCAAATGCATGGGGAGTATGTTCGCTTGTGGCTCCGGTGCTTCTTTCTATGGGAGCATCTGTCGGAGCCAATCCGGTACTGATTATGGCTGCGATTCTTTCCGGATGTGTATTTGGAAATCATGCCTGCTTCTATTCGGATACCATGGTTCTGTCATCACAGGGAAGCGGAATT
Organism: uncultured Lachnoclostridium sp.; assembly: GCA_946491795.1. Taxonomy (GTDB): domain Bacteria; phylum Bacillota; class Clostridia; order Lachnospirales; family Lachnospiraceae; genus Mediterraneibacter; species Mediterraneibacter gallistercoris. The sequence continues at coordinate 6,393 of CAMLYF010000011.1, forward strand.
GATAATTTTGACCATGCTATGTCTCAGCTGCCATATTCCCTTATCGCAGTAGCGGTAAGCGTGGTCGGTTTTCTGATTTTCGGATTTGTATTTTAATAGAAGGAGAGGGCATATAATGGAAAAACAGAAGAAATATGTAGTGACAATTACGAGACAGTTCGGAAGCCTGGGACGCCCGATCGCAAGGTTGATGAGCCAGAAATTGGGAATCGATTATTTTGACAGGGATATTGTGGAAGAGGCGTCAAAGAAATTAAATCTTCCGGTTTCCCGGATTGATGAACTGGAGGAAAGAGCGGAAAAGTCGACAAAAAACGGTTTTATGAGAATGATGTATCCATTGGGAACTCAGGCGAGCAGTGCCCAGGACAAAGTGTTTGAGACACAGAAGAATATTATGCAGTTTTTCGCGGAGAGAGAGTCCTGTATTATCGTAGGCAGATGTTCAGACTTTATCTTTGCTGACAGACCGGACAGTATGCATATTTATATATATGCTCCGTATAACGCGCGGGTGAAAAATTGTATACAGGATCTGAAGCTTGAGGAGCAGGAAGCCAAAAAGATGATACGGTCAGTGGATGAGGCAAGAGAACAGTACCACCTGCATTATGCCGGATTCCGCCCGGAGGACCAGCGATTCAAAAATATAATGATCGACAGCAGTATGTTCGGTACGGAAGGGACGGCGGATTTCCTTGTAGATGCTGTAAAAAGGCGGTTTTATGGGGTGGATTAACAAAGAAAATATGTTTTGAATCGGAGATTTTGCTTTTTGGCAGACACATCTTATCAGGCGGCACATTGTGATGGTGCCGCCTTTTTCGGATTAATTTAAGAAAAACTTCATAATATTCTCTCTAAAATATTCCATTTCATCTATTAAAATAAAAAGAAACTATGCAAAGGAGAGGGGGAGAAAGTGATAGAAGCAATCACTGTAAGAGATCTTTACAAACTCTACCGTGTTGGAGACTCCGTCGTCCGGGCACTGAACGGCGTGAGTTTCGAGATACATAAGGGAGAGTTCTGTGCGATCGTCGGTACCAGCGGTTCCGGAAAGTCAACGCTTCTCAACATGCTGGCAGGTCTTGAACGGCCTACGAAGGGCGAGGTGATTATAAACGGAAGTCATATTGAGAAGCTGAAGGAAGATGAACTCGTGCGTTTCCGCAGGGAAAATGTCGGCTTTATCTTCCAGTCCTTTCATCTCATCGGCACGATGAATGCGCTGGAAAATGTCGCCCTGCCGCTTACATTCCGGGGAGAAGCTCCAAAAGTAAGGCTGAAAAAAGCGGACAGGATGCTGAATATGGTCGGTTTAAGCAGACATAAGAAGCATATGCCGAATCAGATGTCAGGAGGTCAGCAGCAGAGAGTAGGTGTGGCAAGGGCGCTTGTGGCGGATCCGGAGATTATTTTTGCCGATGAGCCGACAGGAAACCTGGATTCCCACACGTCGGAGGATGTGATGCGGCTTATGCAGAGAGTCGTACAGGAACAGGGCAAGACTCTTGTGATGGTGACACACGATGATCACCTGGCAGAATACGCAGACAGAGTCTTCCATATCATTGACGGCCAGATCGTAAAGATCGATGTAAACAAATCTGAACCTAGTGATGGAGGAAAAAGAGGATGAAACGATGGAAAAGAGCGGGGGTAATGCTGCTGTGCATGATATTTACTATCTCTATGCTCGCACCAATGGGGGCCCGTGCCGAGGAAGAAAAAACACAGGAGCCAAAGGTAATAAATCAGATTACACTGAGTGTGGGAGATGAGCAGAAGACTCCTGTCTATAAAGCGGGAGAAAAAGCGGAACTCAAGATTAATGTTCTGAACAAAGGAAATATGGACGCACAGAATGTGTCGATTGCGCCGGTTATTTCCAGCACGGATGAATGGCCTTTTGACATGGAAAAACTGAATTACGAACAGAGCCTGGGGACGATCTCGGCCGGTTCACAGACAACGGCTCTGTGGGGCGGCGGTGACGATAAGCTGACTGTCAGGTCTGATGTAACTGGTAAGTCTTATAAACTTACGTTCAGGCTCACATATGATGACGGTGAGAAAATATATGAAGCTGACCGTTATGTCTTTGTGAAGACGGAGGCAAAGAAAAGCACATCCGACAGCGGAAACAGTAATAATACCGGAAATGGTAATAATAGTGGAAACAGTAATAATACCGGTAAAGATCAGGTGAACAACATCGGATCGGGAGATGGCAGCGGAGGCAGCAGCGGAGACGGCAGTGCGGTCTTCTCCGGCAGTGATTTCTATGACGGCGGCGTATACAACAGTGAACCTGTTTCAACGGGAGGAGATGCTGCGAGTACCGGGGACGGTTCTGTACCGCGTGTTATTGTTACGGGATTTGATACGGATCCGGGGACTGTAAAAGCGGGAAGTAACTTTAAGCTGGTGATCCATCTGAAAAATACATCCAAAAAGACGGCGGTCACAAACATGCTTTTTGATCTGCAGGCACCCGCATCAGGAACAGATGAAGCGGCGGAGGCCCCGGCCTTTCTTCCGGTATCAGGATCCAGTTCTATCTATCTGGATAAGATACCGGCGAACGGAACGAAGGATATTTCCATTGACCTGAACAGTCGTGCAGATCTGATTCAGAAGCCGTACAGCATCACAATGACGATGAAATATGAAGACGGCAATGCCACACAGTTCGAAGGCGAGTCCAGTCTTGCGATTCCTGTAACCCAGGAGGCGAGATTTGAATTCAGTGAAATCCAGATCATGCCGGATACAGTGGCGGTCTATGAAGAGGCAAATATCACGTGTAATCTTTATAATCTCGGACGGGTGAAGATGTACAATGTGAAAGCAAAGTTTGAAGGAGACGCTATTGAAGGCGAGGAACAGTTTATCGGAAACCTGGAATCCGGCGCTACGGGAACGATCGACGGGATTGTGACAGCTGTAGCGGAATCCTATGACGAGTCCAACTGTAAGCTGGTCTTAACATATGAAGATGACTCCGGCAAAGAATATTCGGTAGAGCAGCCATTTACGATGACAATTACATCCGAGATGGAGCCGGCGGATATGGAGATGATGACAGATATACCGGAAGATACGGGAAGTCCGGTTGGACTTATCGTCGCAGTGATTGTCGGAGTGGCGGCAGTGGCAGCTGTCGTAACGGCTGTATTGCTGAAGAGGAGAAAGAAAAAGATCCAGTCGTCGGAAGAGGAGGAGTTGTTAGATGAGGTGGAGCGATTTACTGAGGATGAGCGCAGGGAGCCTTAAGCGGCGGAAACTGCGGGCATTCCTGACGATCCTCGGGGTGGTGATCGGAACGGCGTCTATCGTGGTCATGATCTCACTCGGCCTGGGGCTGCAGCAGTCTATGTATGAGCAGATGGAGCTCGACGGAGGCACGACAGGTCTTACTGTCACAGGGAAAACTGCCGATGGTATGATGATGTACAGTTATGATACGAGCAGTGAGGAAGAACCTGATAAATATATTACCGATGAGACGATTGAGGAACTTAAATCACTGGAGCACGTAAAAAGCGCGGATCCGGTGCTCAATTTTTCCGCACTTGCGCTGAAGGGAAAGTATGAGGGATATCTTCAGCTGTGCGGTATGACTCCGGAGGCGATGGAAAAGCTGAATCTGGAGCTTGAACCGGGCGGCCGGCTGCCTGATCCGGACAGCCCTGAGCTTGAACTTGTATTTGGAAATATGGTCCTTGTTGATTTCTATGAGAAAGGGACCGGAAGCGGATACTGGGATACCGGAGAGCTTCCTGATATTGATCTTCAGAACGACAAGCTTTTCGTTATTCTCGATCAGGACAGCTATTATCAGACACAGGATACGCAGGATATGGGAGCGGCTGGGGTGTCAGAGGGAGACGGAAACGGCGGTGCGAATACGGTTCGGACGCCTAAGAAATACGTCCTTGGCGCCTGTGGAGTTATTGCGGGTGGACCGGATACCTACAATGCCAATTCATACAATGTACTCTGTGATATCTATAAATTAAAAGAATATCTCCAGAAAGAATTCCGGGGACGCGCGATACCGGGGCAGCCGACGACACAGAGCGGAAAGCCTTACAGTCAGTTTGTATATTCATCAGCTTCTCTTCAGGCAGATAATATGGAGAATGTGGAAGAACTGGCACAGACGATCCGGAGCCTCGGATATGACGTGTATACCAACATGGAATATATCAATGGTATGAAGAAAACGCTCGGTATGGTTCAGGCAGTGCTCGGCGGAATAGGAGCGGTATCACTGCTCGTCGCCGCGATCGGTATCGCCAACACGATGATGATGGCGATCTATGAACGGACAAAAGAGATCGGCGTTATGAAAGTGATAGGCTGCAGCCTGAAGAATATCCGCCAGCTTTTTCTGCTGGAGGCTGCATTCATCGGGTTTATCGGCGGAATCGCGGGAAATGTCCTGAGTCTCGTTATATCGGCAGTTATAAATGTGCTTGTCCCAGGGGAAAGCCTTTGGGGAACAGAAGGAAATATTTCCTATATTCCCGTCTGGCTAATGCTGGCGTCTATGGGGTTTGCGGTACTTGTAGGAATGGCGGCGGGATATTTCCCGGCGGTGCGGGCGATGAAGCTCAGTCCATTGGCTGCAATCAGGAACGAATAAGATAAGAAATAAGAAGTTGTATTGAATTTTATCATAAAAAGCAATACAACTTCTTATTTTATGCTAAAAATAGGCTGAGATATTTATTCAAATTGCGAATTGTATTGAAAGTTGTTATGCTATATCATATAAATATAAAATATCGAGCGAAGATATGCGGAATAAGAAGAAAGGGGGCTGATGGATGCAGAAGAAATATGAGCGGATTGTCTCATGGATTCAGGAGGAGATCGAAAACGGATTTTTAAGCCGCGGAGATAAGCTTCCCTCGGAAAATGATATGATGGACCGCTTCGGCGTGAGCCGACAGACTGTCCGGCGGGCAATGGAAGAGCTGACAGAAAACGGTATTGTCGAGGGCCGCAGAGGAAGCGGGACTTATGTGACCGTGAATACCCGCCGGTATGCGGGAAAAGAAATAAGAATCGCTGTTATGCTGACTTACGTGGATACCTACATCTTTCCTTCAATTATAAAGGGAATCGAATCTGTGTTTTCCAGGGAAGGATGCACCCTGCAGATTGCGATGACAGACAATGCGGTGGAAAAGGAACGGATGCTGCTTAAAGATTTTATCCGTACACAGTCGGTGGACGGGATCATTGCGGAGACGGTAAAGAGTGCTCTGCCGAACCCGAACATGCAGCTTTACAGAGAAATCGAGAATCAGGGAATCCCCGTGCTGTTCGTCAACAGTTACTACAAGGAACTGGATATTCCGCACATCAGTATGGACGACCGAATGGCCGGATACCTTGCCGCAAAACATCTCGCAGACTGCGGCCATACCCGCATAGGCGGGATATTCAAAGCGGACGACGGACAGGGACATCTGCGGTATGCGGGGTATACGGATGCATTGATGGAGCGGGAGATAAAGATCCGCGGCGATCAGATCATCTGGATTGATTCGGAGGAACTGAGATCGATGGAAGATGAGAGCGCGAAGTTTTTAAAGCGGCTCAAAGGATGTACGGCCTGTGTCTGTTACAATGACGAAACCGCATATAAGCTTGTAAGTATTTATCGAAAAGCCGGACGCAGGGTGCCGGACGATCTGTCTGTGGTGGGAATCGATAATTCGGGACTGGCGAAGTTCTGCCCTGTGCCGCTTACGTCAGTGGAGAACCCGGGCGAAGAGCTGGGAAGGATAGCCGCCGAGCGGATGATCGGAAAGATACTTAAAAATGAAGAGATGGAGACCAGAGAATTCGCGCCAAAACTTATCATGCGCAGTTCCGTACAGGTTATCCATGAGATATGAATAAAAGGAGGAAAATCATTATGCTGGAACAATTAAAAAAAGAGGTCTATGAGGCGAACATGCTCCTGCCGAAATACAGTCTTGTGACATTTACATGGGGAAATGTAAGCGGGATTGACCGTGAGAGCGGTCTGTTTGTAATCAAGCCGAGCGGGGTGGAGTATGATAAGCTGACTCCGGATGATATGGTCGTTGTTGACCTTGACGGCAACAGAGTGGAGGGAAGATATAATCCTTCTTCGGATACACCGACCCACGTCGTGCTCTATAACCGTTTTCCGAAAATCGGCGGAGTCGTGCACACACACTCTTCGTGGGCGACAAGCTGGGCGCAGGCGGGAAGGGACATTCCCTGCTACGGAACGACACATGCGGATTATATCTACGGAGAAATCCCCTGCGTAAGAAATCTCACAAAAGAGGAAATCGAGGAAGCGTATGAGAAGAATACTGGTGTTCTTATCGCTGATGAATTTGAGAGGCTGGAGAAGGACTATATTGCAGTTCCCGCAGTGCTCTGCAAGAACCACGGCGTGTTTACATGGGGTAAAGATGCCCACGAAGCTGTACACAATGCAGTGGTGGCTGAAGAAGTGGCCAAAATGGCGGCGCGCTGTGAACTTATCAACCCGGATGTTAAGCCTGCTCCACAGGAGCTTCAGGATAAGCATTATTACAGAAAGCACGGAGCAAACGCATACTACGGTCAGCCGGGAGAAAAATAGTATCGCTGTGTATAGGGCACAAATAAATTTTTCATAAATAAGGAGGATACAAAGATGTTAAAAAGAAAAGAGTACAAGTTCTGGTTCTGCACAGGTTCACAGGATCTTTACGGAGATGAGTGCCTTGCTCATGTGGCAGAGCATTCCCGCATTATCGTGGAGAAGCTCAATGAGTCGGGAAATCTCCCCTATGAGGTGGTATTAAAACCGACTCTGATCACAAATGAACTGATCAGAAAGACGTTCAATGAGGCAAATATGGACGAGACATGTGCCGGCGTTATCACATGGATGCATACATTCTCACCGGCAAAATCATGGATTCTCGGACTTCAGGAGTACAGAAAACCGCTTCTTCACCTGCACACTCAGTTTAACCGTGAGATTCCTTATGATACCATTGACATGGATTTCATGAATGAGAACCAGTCTGCACACGGCGGGCGTGAGTTCGGACATATTTTTACCCGCATGGGAATCGAGCGCAAAGTGATCGTCGGATACTGGGCTGACGAGGATGTACAGAAGAAGATCGGATCATGGATGCGCACGGCGGTAGGCGTTATCGAGAGCAGCCATGTACGTGTTATGAGAGTTGCCGACAATATGAGAAATGTAGCGGTCACAGACGGAGATAAAGTGGAAGCGCAGATCAAATTCGGCTGGGAAGTGGATGCTTATCCGGTCAATGAGATAGCGGAAGCTGTAGAGGCGGTATCTGAGAGCGATGTAAAAGCTCTGACAGATGAATATTATGATACATATGATATCCTTCTCGAGGGCAGAGATCCTGAAGAGTTCCGCCGTCATGTGGCTGTACAGGCGCAGATCGAGATCGGTTTCGAGAGATTCCTTGAGGAGAAAAACTATCAGGCTATCGTCACACATTTCGGAGATCTGGGAAGCCTGAAACAGCTTCCGGGACTTGCTATCCAGAGACTGATGCAGAAGGGATACGGCTTCGGAGCAGAAGGAGACTGGAAGACAGCAGCTATGGTCCGTATAATGAAGATTATGACGGAGGGTATGAAAGACGCGAAGGGAACATCCTTTATGGAGGACTATACATACAATCTGGTTCCGGGCAAAGAAGGAATTCTCCAGGCTCATATGCTGGAAGTGTGCCCGACGATTTCCGACGGCCCGATCAGCATTAAGGTACAGCCGCTTTCCATGGGCGACCGTGAAGATCCGGCGAGACTGGTATTTACGGCGAAGACAGGACCGGCTGTGGCTACTTCCCTGATCGACCTGGGCGATCGTTTCCGTCTGATCATCAATGATGTGAACTGCAAGAAAACAGAGAAACCGATGCCGAAACTTCCGGTTGCAACAGCATTCTGGACTCCGGAACCGAACCTCAGGACGGGAGCGGAGGCATGGATTCTCTGCGGTGGAGCCCACCACACTGCTTTCTCCTACGATCTGACAAGCGAGCAGATGGGAGACTGGGCGGCAGCCATGGGAATTGAAGCGGTTTACATTGATAAAGATACAACGATCCGCGGTCTGAAAAACGAGCTCAGATGGAATGATATAGCATACAGAAAATAGCTGTGTATTCATTGAAAACTTGCTTTGGCATCTGTATAATAAAACAGAATGTACAAAATAGAACAACAGAAAAGGAGCAGGAAAATGAGTATCAGAATAGGTATTTTAGGTTATGGAAATCTTGGGCGGGGAATAGAGTGCGCCATAAAGCAGAATCCGGACATGGAGCTTGCAGCGGTATTTACAAGAAGGGATCCGTCATCAGTTCAGATTATGACAGATGGGGTTCCGGTGTGCAGAGCAGATGAAGCCGGCGAATGGAAAGATAAAATTGATGTTATGATTCTCTGCGGCGGCAGCGCTACAGATCTTCCCAAACAGACGCCGGAGTATGCCCGCATGTTCAATGTCATTGACAGCTTCGACACACATGCAAAGATTCCGGAGCATTATGCGAATGTGGATGCGGCTGCCAGAGAAGCAGGAAAGATCGGTATCATTTCCGTCGGCTGGGATCCGGGTATGTTCTCCCTTAACAGACTGTATGCAAATGCCATCCTTCCGGACGGCAAGGACTATACATTCTGGGGCAAAGGCGTAAGTCAGGGGCATTCCGACGCTGTCCGCAGGATTGAGGGAGTCAAAGATGCAAAACAGTATACGATTCCTGTAGATGCGGCGCTTGAAGCTGTCAGGAACGGGGAGAATCCTGATCTTACGACGAGACAGAAGCACACAAGAGAGTGTTTTGTCGTCCTCGAGGAAGGTGCGGATGCGGCGAAGGTTGAAGAAGAGATCAAGACAATGCCGAATTATTTCTCGGATTATGACACGACCGTGCATTTTATCAGCGAAGAAGAGTTAAAGAGAGACCACAGCGGCATCCCTCACGGCGGGTTCGTCTTAAGAAGCGGAAAGACCGGATGGAACGGTGAGAACAGCCATCTGATCGAATACAGCCTGAAGCTGGATTCCAATCCGGAGTTTACATCTTCGGTTCTGATCGCATATGCCCGCGCGGCATACCGGTTATCGCAGGAAGGACAGAGCGGATGCAGGACAGTCTTTGATATCGCGCCCGCATATCTGAGCGCAAAGAGCGGTGAAGAACTGCGGAAAACAATGCTGTAGAGTACAGGTCAGCAGGCGCATGAACCGGCGCCTGCTGATTATTATACAAAGTAGGAATATTAAAGGAGGAGTGGATAAATGCGAAGCAGAGAAGAGATCAGAGATATGATAACTTCAGGGCAGGCAGTGCTCGGCATAGAGCTGGGATCGACAAGGATCAAAGCAGTGCTTATCGATGTGGACAAAACACCTGTCGCTTCAGGAAGCTATGACTGGGAAAACCAGTATGTGGATCATATCTGGACGTATGATATCGACGAAATATGGAAAGGGCTTCAGGGAAGCTATCAGGACCTTGTGAAAAATGTGCAGGAGGAATATGGAGTCACTATTACAAATCTGGCGGCGGCCGGAGTCAGCGCGATGATGCACGGCTATCTGGCATTTGACGAGAATGATGAGCTTCTCGTGCCGTTCCGCACCTGGCGAAATACGATCACGGGAGAGGCGTCGGAGAAGCTGTCCGGGCTCTTTAAGTATCATATTCCGCAGCGCTGGAGTATCGCTCATCTGTATCAGGCAATTCTGAATGAGGAGGAACATGTCAGCAAGGTGCGTTTCTTTACGACGCTTGCAGGATATATCCACTGGCGGCTGACCGGTCAGAAAGTGATTGGAAGCGGTGATGCGGCCGGCATGTTCCCTATCAATATCGAGGCGAAAGATTACGACAGCAGAATGCTGGATCAGTTTGATGAACTGGTGGCAGATAAAGGTTTCCCGTGGAAGATCAGGGATCTCCTTCCGAAAGTACTCCTGGCAGGAGAAGATGCGGGATGCATAACGGAAGAGGGGGCTAAGCTGCTTGATCCTGCGGGTAATCTGGCTGCAGACATCCCGATGTGTCCGCCCGAAGGCGATGCGGGTACGGGAATGACAGCGACAAACAGCGTTGCCGTGAGAACAGGAAATGTATCTGCCGGAACAAGTGTGTTTGCCATGGCAGTCCTTGAGAAAGACCTGACAAAACCGTATGAGGAGATTGACCTCGTAACGACGCCGTCAGGAGACCTTGTAGCGATGGTACACTGCAACAACTGTACCTCGGACCTGAATGCATGGGTAGGGCTGTTCAAAGAATTTGCGGAGAGTTTCGGCATCGACGTGGATATGAACAAGCTGTTCGGAACCCTTTACAATAAAGCGCTTGAGGGTGATGCCGACTGTGGCGGCCTGCTTGCATACAACTACTTCTCAGGCGAACATATTACAGGGTTCGACGAGGGACGCCCGCTCTTCGTGCGCTCTCCCGAGAGCAGATTTAATCTGGCAAACTTTATGAGAGTGAATCTCTATACATCTCTTGGCGCCCTGAAGACAGGAATGGATATCCTGCTCAAAAAAGAAAACGTAAAACTTGACCGTATGATGGGACATGGCGGCCTGTTCAAGACAAAAGGCGTCGGACAGAGAATCCTCGCCGGAGCTATCGATACACCTGTATATGTCATGGAGACGGCGGGAGAAGGCGGCGCATGGGGAATCGCACTGCTGGCAGATTACCTTGTCCGCAAGGAAGATGGCGAGAGTCTGACAGACTACCTCAACAACAAAGTATTCCATGATACAAAAGGTTCGGGAATGGATCCGGTGCCGGAAGATGTGGAAGGTTATGAGAAATTTATGGAGAGATATACGAAAGGACTGGCGATTGAAAGAGCGGCGGTGGACGCCGGAATCTGAATTACGTATTTGTCGGACTGAAAGCCGTTGCGTATAGTGTCCGAAAACGGACGGAGATGAGGTGCGGAAATACTTTTTCGAGATGACCGGCATGTGCATCAGACTCCGCTCCGTAATTCGGAAAAACTAAAGGATCAGAAAGCTGATTAAAAACAAAGCCTGAAAATGAAGAACTCGGCTTCGCCTCAAACACTTCATTTTCAGACTCAACATCATCTTTCTGATCCTTAACTTTTTCTTTCGAATTACTTCGAAGTCGCCTTCCTCACATACTGGTCACGTCTTAAATTTAAAAAAATATTAAAGATTTCTATAGGTCAATTTGATTCCTTTTGCCGGTTCTGTTGTGATAAACGGAAAAGTTGATCTGGACGAGATCTTAAACAACTTTATTGTGTTTATCCCTGTGGGGCTGTATCTCGGGATGCTGATGCCGAAATCATCCCCGCTAAGAAAGATCGCTCCGATATTCGGACTCAGCCTGCTTTACGAAGTGATCCAGTTTATCTTCGCAATAGGCGCCAGCGATATCACAGATCTGATCATGAATACACTGGGCGGGGCAGCCGGAATCTTTCTGGTATTTCTGATTACTAAACTCCTGAAAGAAAAAACAGTAAAAATCCTTAACATAGCAGCGGTCATATGTACGCTCGCAATAACAGGATTCATGGCACTGCTGATAGGGGTGAACATGGCATAATATAAAAATCCGGGACAAAACTGAAAATTATAGAAACTGGTTGAAATGGGAATGTGGCTGATAAAGTTTGCCCTTTCAGCTGGTTTTCTGTAAATTTTGTGATTATCGGAGAGACACTTCCGATTGGGTTAATGCAGAAAATCAGTCGGATACAGTTCTTTTGATGAACCTTTCAGGACGGGCGGGGAGAGGATGCTGACGGTGACTGTGCAGGAATATTAGACAAAGTTAAAGCCTGCGATACGGCGTTAATCAGGAAAATGAAGTTGTCTGAGCAAAGTGAGTTCTTCATTTTCCTGATTGTTTTTAGCTGTATCACAGGCTTGTTACTTTGTCTTATATTCCGTAACCGGAGCCGGAAGCATCCTCTCTCCACCCGTTCTGGATACGTGAGTCAATCCACTGTATCCGACTGATTTTCGGAATGAGGCCAAAGCAGACGGGAGGCAGGTATTGTGTACGCACCGTTGGAGCTGCGCCGGCACTTAGAGCGCGTTTTTTGCGCTCTTATGTACCGCTGCGCTGCGACCGAGTGAAAACGGGTGCGCAAACAATACCTGCCTCCCGTCGGATATTTTGTCAGTCCGAATATGGATTTACAGCAATTCCTCAAAGGTATCATAGAATGTAGGATACGACACATCCACGCATTTGCTGTCCAGTATTTTCGTATTCCCATCTGCCACCAGCGCGGCGATGCTGAACGCCATTGCGATGCGGTGGTCGAGCAGGGTGTGGATGGATGCACCTTTGAGCTTTCCGCCGGTAATTGTCATTCCGTCTGATGCGGGGGTTACATTACAGCCCATTAACTTGAGATTGTCACAGATTGTTTCGATGCGGTCAGTCTCTTTGACTTTCAGCTCGGCAGCGTCTTTGATGACGGTGGTGCCTTCCGCGACAGCTGCCATGACAGCGATGACCGGAATTTCATCGATGAGTGTAGGGATAATATCGCCCTCGATCGTGATACCGTGAAGTTTACTTGTGCGTACGAGAATGTCGGCAATCTTCTCCCCGCCCTCGACACGTTCGTTGAGGAGAGTGATGTCCCCGCCCATATCTTCGCAAACCTTCAGGATGCCGGCACGGGTCGGGTTGATACCCACATTCTCAATGAGAATCTCCGAATCCGGTACGATCAGGCCCGCCGCGATAAAATATGCGGCTGAAGAGATATCGCCGGGCACGGTGATATTCTGAGCGTACAGCTCCCTGCAGGGAGAAATGGAAGCGGTCGCCTTTGTGCTTCCAAGTTCATATGTAGAGCGGATATCGGCGCCGAACTCTTTGAGCATAAGCTCGGTATGGTTCCTGGAAAGGGACGGCTCGGTGACGGAAGTTTCTCCGTCGGCATACAGTCCGGCCAGCAGGATACAAGACTTTACCTGTGCGGAGGCAACAGGAGAATTGTAATGGATTCCGTGAAGGCTGCCGGGAGAAATGTACAGCGGGGCGCATCCGTTCCGCAGGATGCTCGATATATTTGCTCCCATCTGAGTCAGCGGATCAATGATGCGCTTCATCGGACGTGAATTCAGCGATTCATCCCCGGAAAGTTTTGATTCAAAAGGCTGTCCGACGAGAATTCCGGACAGAAGACGTGTCGTCGTACCGCTGTTGCCCACATCAAGGATGTCTGTCGGCGCGGACAGACCGTGAAGTCCTTTGCCGTGTACGAGAACAGTGGAATCTTTTTCTTCAATATCAATGCCCAGTGTGCGGAAACACCGGATGGTTGCAAGACAGTCTGCGCCTTTTAGGAAATTGTGTATCTCCGTCGTACCGCTTGCGATAGATCCGAACATTACGCACCGGTGTGAAATTGACTTATCACCGGGAACTGAAATCTTACCTTTTAATCCTGTAATACTGCATAATTCCATATGTTTTATCCTTTCTTCCGGACGCCTTTTTCTGGCGCTCCGGTATTATGTGTGATCTGTAAAATGTAAACTGTTGTCTGTACCGCGTTGAGGCGCCGGGATCAGGTCTCATATACAATATAATGATGTTTCTGCAGAAGACGGGACGCCTTGGTAGAAGAAGATTCATCGTAGAACTCGATCTTAAGTGCGCCCTCCTCAAACTCCCTGTTGTGTACAATGCCGATATTTTTAATACTGATATTGTTGGTGGCAAGTATAGTGGCGATGGTTGCGATCCCGCCTGCCTCGTCAATGATATCACAATAAAAAGCAAACTGTTTCTTGATCGGTCCGGCGGAGCTGTTTGGCATGGAATTCCGATAGTCTCTGGAGGTTTCGAAGAGCGAATAAAGTGCGCTTTCATTTCCGCTGTCCACAAGTGCTTTCGCGTGTTCAAGTGCATCGATATATCCCCCGAGGATATGAGAGATATTTGAACGGTTTTTCAGGCAGATCTGCTGCCACATAACAGGAGAGGAGGATGCGATCCTCGTGATATCTTTGAATCCGCCGGCCGCCAGAGCTTTCATCAGCTCGTCTTTTGTATCCGTATCGCGCACGTAATTTACAAGAGTCGATGCGATGATGTGCGGGAGATGACTGATAGTGCCTGTGACATAGTCGTGTTCCCGGTAATCCAGAACGATCGGTATCGCTTTCAGGGAAGCGATGAGGTCCCGGTAAGCTTTGATCTTTTCCTCTGGTACTTTTTCTGTGGGCGTCAGGACGTAATAAGCGTTTTCGATAAGATGCGCCTTGGAATTGGCAAATCCGCTTTTCTCAGAACCTGCCATCGGATGTCCGCCGATAAAGTTTTCTTCCATATCCAGAGCCTTGATCTCCTCATGGATGGAAGTTTTTACACTTCCCACGTCCGTAAGGATGCAGTCAGGGCTCATGATGTTTTTTAACTGTGACAGATACGCTGTGTTGCACGAAACCGGAGCGCACAGGAAAATATAGCTGCATTCTCTGAAATTATCATCGATAGAAGAGCATGCGGTATGTATGATATCGTCCTGAACGGCGAGAGCAAGAGTCTCCCTGTTCTTGTCAAATGCAATAATTTCGTAGCCGGGATAATATTTACGCAGGGCTTTGGCAACGGAGCCTCCGATCAGCCCAAGCCCGATAAATCCAATTTTGGTAGAAGCCATGATAAGCTGTATTCCTTTCATAAATAATAGTGGGAAACCGAAGAAACCCACGTTTACAGAGATATCTTAGCACTTTACATCGTAAAAGTAAACGATAAATAATGTATGTGAAAAATGAATAAAATAGTTGTAATTACAGCGTAATTTTAGTACAATATATCCATGATGTGCCTGCCTGGCTGAAAATATGGTGGGCAGAATAACTACATACAAGGAGGCAGCAGCATGAAGGTTTACAGAACGGACGAAATAAGAAACGTGGTATTGCTTGGACATGGCGGAAGCGGAAAGACAAGTCTTGTTGAGGCAATGCTGTACGTATCGGGAGCGACGAACCGTATGGGTAAAGTATCAGATGCCAGTACGGTAAGCGACTTTGATAAAGAGGAGCAGAAACGTGGATTTTCTATCAGCACAAGCCTGGTTCCGATCGAGTGGGAAAAGGCGAAGATCAATATTCTTGATACCCCGGGATATTTTGATTTTGTCGGTGAGGTAGAAGAAGCGGTCAGCGCGGCGGATGCGGCTGTTATAGTGGTATCCGGAAAGGCCGGCGTGCAGGTAGGAACGGAGAAGGCGTGGGAACTCTGCGATAAGTATAATCTGCCCAGGATGGTATATGTGACAGAGATGGATGTAGATGACGCAAGTTTCCGTCAGGTAGTCGAGGATCTGACTGCCCGCTACGGCAAGAAGATTGCTCCGCATTTCCAGCCGATCCGCGAGAATGAAAAGCTTGTCGGATATATAAATGTCATTAAAAATGCAGGACGCAGATATACGGGAATCGGTCAGAGAGAAGAATGTGAGATCCCGGATTACTGTAAGCCGAATCTTGAGATCCTGAGAGATTCTCTTATGGAAGCGGTAGCTGAGACAAGCGAAGAGTTTATGGAACGCTATTTTAACGGTGAGGAGTTCTCTATAGAGGAGATCCGTGCAGCCATGCGTACTGAGGTTATGGACGGCGATATCGTTCCGGTGGCGATGGGATCTAATGTTCAGGCGCAGGGCGTTGCCAACCTGCTGTCCGACATCGTTCGTTTCTTCCCGAGTCCGGACAAGAGAACGTGCGCGGGAATCAACCGTACGACAAATGATATCTTTGAGGCAAACTATGATTTCTCAAAGGCTAAGACAGCATACGTGTTCAAGACAATGGTGGATCCGTTTATCGGAAAGTATTCATTTATAAAAGTGTGCTCCGGAGTCCTCAAGGGAGATGACGTTCTCTACAATGCAAATACGGAATCAGAGGAAAAACCGGGCAAGCTCTACACAATGTGCGGCAATAAACCCTCGGAGGTATCAGAGCTTTTTGCCGGCGATATCGGCGCTATTGCAAAACTTGCGAATACACGCACAGGCGACACTCTCTCCACAAAAGCAAATCAGGTGACTTATGCAAAGACAGATTATTCTGTACCTTATACATATATGAAATATACCGTGAAGAATAAGGGCGATGAGGACAAAGTATCGCAGGCGCTGGCGAGAATGACAGCCGAGGATGTGACGCTCAAGGTTGTGAACGACAGTGAGAACAGGCAGTCCCTTATCTATGGTATGGGAGACCAGCATCTGGAGATTACGGCGAGCAAGCTGGCTGCAAGATATAAAGTGGAGATAGCTCTGGAGACTCCGAAAGTTGCGTTCCGTGAGACGATCCGCAAGAATTCCGATGTGGATATGAAATATAAGAAACAGACCGGAGGACACGGACAGTACGGGCATGTTAAGATGAAATTCGAACCGTCGGGCGATCTTGACACACCTTACGTATTCGAAGAATGCGTTGTCGGCGGAGCGGTTCCGAAGAACTACTTCCCTGCAGTTGAAAAGGGACTTCAGGAATCTGTGGTCAAAGGACCTCTTGCCGGATATCCGGTAGTCGGCGTAAAAGCCATCCTTTACGATGGATCCTATCATCCGGTAGACTCTTCAGAGATGGCGTTCAAGACAGCCACCATCCAGGCGTTCAAGAAAGGATTCATGGAGGCGTCTCCGGTACTGCTTGAGCCTATCGCTTCGATCAAAGTTACGGTTCCGGATGATTATACAGGAGACGTAATGGGAGATCTGAATAAGAGACGGGGGCGTGTGCTCGGCATGAACCCGGTGGCCGGCGGCAAACAGGTCATTGAGGCGGATATTCCTATGACAGGACTGTTCGGATATTGTACCACACTGAGATCCATGACTGGCGGACGCGGAACCTATGAGTATACATTTGCGAGATACGAGCAGGCTCCGTCCGACGTACAGGAGAAAGAGATTGCTGCAAGGGCAGCAGAAGAATAGAGCGGGGAAATAATTATCCGCGCACGCGGGGATGCGGGAGCCGTCCGTAAGGGCGGCCTCTGCCTCCCTGTTTCTGTATGTTTATAAGCGTTTTAGAATCCGTGTCAAGAAAGTGCTAAGATTGTTGTACTTTGATTTTAAAGGTGCTATAATTGCTCTGCTGTATATGCAGACAATGTGAAAATGCTGTATTGCGGCACTATACTATTGATACTACAGAGGGAAAAGTAATGAAGATTGTTATCATTGGAGACGGGAAAGTGGGGTACAAGCTTGCGAGACAGCTTTCCGTCGAAAACTATGATGTGGTGATGATCGACAGCAATGAAAAGAAACTGAAATATGCTGTGGACCGGCTGGATATCGCCTGTGTGACAGGGGATGCGGCGGACGTCGAGGTACAGAAACAGGCAGATGTACCTCATGCGGATCTTGTGATTGCATGTACGTCGGAAGATGAGTGCAATATGCTGAGCTGTCTGATCGCAAGGAGGCTCGGCGCAAAACACACGATTGCGCGTGTGCGTAACCCGATCTATTTTAAACAGATCGGACTTCTGAAAGAAGATCTGCACCTCAGTATGGCGGTGAATCCGGAACTGATCGTGGCGGATGAGATCAGCAGGCTTCTGCTGTTCCCTGATGCAAGCAAGATAGAGACGTTTGCAAAAGGTAAAGTGGAGCTGATTGAATACCCGATCCAGAAAGAAAGCAGGCTTATCGGAATGTCTCTGGCCGATATGTACAGTAAATTCCAGATTAAGCTGCTGGTCTGTGCGGTTGAACACGGCGGGGATGTACTTATTCCGGACGGATATTATGAGATACGGGAAGGGGATAAACTCCATATCGCGGTTTCTCACAGTGAGATGGAACGCTTTTTCCGTATGTTCGGAAAACACAAGGGAAAGATCAAAAAGGTTATTATCTGCGGCGGCGGAAGAGTGGCTTACTATCTTTCTTTACAGCTTTGCAGGCTGGGAATGCAGATTAAGATTATTGAACGCGACGTGAACCGCTGTGAGGAACTCTGCGAATTGCTTCCGAAGGCAACGATCATCAACGGAGATGCCACGGACCATGATCTTCTGATTGAAGAAGGAATCGAAGAGGCGGACGCGTTTGTAGGCCTGACGGGAATGGACGAGGAGAATATCATTACAGCGCTCTTCGCCAAGAAGCAGGGTGCGTCCAAGATCATCGCGAAGATCAATGAAGACCAGCGTGCCAGCATGGTGGAGGACTTTGGCATTGACAGTATTGTTTCCGCTAAGACAGCGACCGCAGATGCGATTCTGAGTTATGTCAGGGCGAGAAAGAACTCGCAGGGAAGTTCCAACGTGGAGACGCTTTACCAGCTGGTCGACGATAAGATCGAAGCGCTGGAATTTATTATAAAATCCGAAACCAGATATACCGGGATCCCGCTCAAGGAGCTGGAGCTTAAAACAAACAATCTGATCGCGTGCATATCAAGAAAGAGACAGATCATTATCCCGGGAGGAGATGACTGTATAGAGGTGGGAGACAGTGTGATTGTGGTCACGATGGATACTCACATAGAAGATCTTGAGGATATTTTGGTGTAGGTGCGGAAAAATGAATAAAAAGATGATTATATACATACTGGGAAAGATGCTGGGCGTCGAGGGCGCGGTGCTTTTGATCCCTGCGTTTGTCTCACTTATATACTGGGAGAAGAGCGGATTTTCTTTCCTGATCGTAAGTGTGATTCTGGGTGTTATTTTTCTCATATTCGGAAGGAAGAGGCCCAAGTGCACGAGAATATACGGAAAAGAAAGCTTTGCCATCGTGGCTTTGGCGTGGCTTTTATGGTCGCTTTTCGGGGCGCTTCCGTTTGTGATATCTGGCAGTATCCCGAACTATATCGATGCGTTCTTTGAGACAGTATCAGGATTTACTACGACCGGTTCCACGATCCTTCAGGAGATTGAGAGCCTGCCTATGGGAATCAACTTCTGGCGGTGTCTGACTCACTGGATCGGAGGAATGGGAGTGCTGGTCTTTGTGCTTATGATCACATCCCTTGACGATGAAAATTCTATGCCGCTCATGCGTGCGGAGATGCCGGGCCCGGAGTCGGATAAACTGGTTCCTAAGGCGAGAAATACAGCGGCGATCCTTTACGGAATGTATTTTGTGATGACGGCGGTGGAAGTCGTACTGCTTATGCTGGGTGGAATGAATCTCTGCGATGCCCTGATCCATTCATTCAGTACCGCGGGAACCGGAGGATTTAATAACCGGAACTCAAGCGTTGCTTTTTATGACAGTGCTTACATCGACGGTGTGATCACTGTATTTATGATTTTGTTCGGAGTAAACTTCAACCTGTATTTCCTGCTTCTTTTAAAGGACTGGAAGAGTGTGCTGAAGAATGAGGAACTCCGTGCTTATCTCGGAATCATAGCGGCTTCTATTGCGGTGATAACGGTAAATATTCTGAGCATATACGAGAATGTATTCCACGCGTTCCGGTATGCGGCGTTTCAGGTGGCGTCGGTCATTACAACAACAGGATTTTATACAGCGGATTATGAACTATGGCCTGAACTGTCGAAGGCGATTCTTCTGGCGATTATGTTTATAGGCGCGAGCGCCGGGTCCACCGGCGGCGGTATTAAAGTGTGCCGTTTTGTGATCCTGCTCAAGTCGATCCGGCAGGAGATCCATAAGATTCTCCACCCGAATGCCATTAGTGTTGTAAAACTGAACGGAAAGAAAGTAGGGCAGGATACACTCAGAGGTATAAATGTGTATTTTGCCGCATATGTATTTATACTGGTTGCATCCGTTTTGATCGTGTCTATTGATAATTTTGATTTTGCTACATCTTTCAGCGGAGTCCTGACAACAATAAATAATGTAGGACCGGGAATCTCTAAAGTGGGACCTGTGGAGAATTTCCATATGTTTTCACCTCTTTCCAAGATCGTGTTCTGTTTTGACATGCTTGTGGGAAGACTGGAGATTATTCCATTCCTGCTCCTTTTATCACCGGCACTCTGGAGAAAGAAATTCTGACAAGGAAGATTCGGAAGAAGTATCAACGAATGATGCCCCGCAGGGATTGCTGCGGGGCTTTTTTAAAAGAAAGGGGAAAATATGAAAAAGATCAGACATAAAATAATTGCTATAGTAGTCGTGATCCTTTTGCTGGGAATTTATTATTATGCGGCGCTTCCGGCATTTAATATCCACTCCACAGAATTCTGGATATTTATCGGCATACTCATCCTGCTGGGCGCGGCGTTGTTTGTGAAGAAAAAGGGACTGAACGGATATGAGCTCAAAGAATCAAAGGGGCTGAAAGTTATCCTGGGACTGTTTGCCGTGGTGGTTATTGCGTATCTGGCGGGCTCGCTTTTGTCATCACCGATCGTCAACGCGGATAAGTACCAGAAGCTTATGACAGTTGAATCCGGAGAATTTGCCGCGGATATAGAAGAACTTTCATTTGACCAGATTCCGCTCCTTGACAGGGATTCCGCTACTCTTCTGGGAAACCGGGAGATGGGAAGTATGGTGGATATGGTGTCTCAGTTCGAGGTGGATGAGCTGTATTCCCAGATCAATTATCAGGACCGCCCGGTACGCGTGTCGCCGCTGAGATATGCCAGTATTATCAAATGGCTGACAAATAACGGTGAAGGTATCCCTGCATATATGAAGATTGATATGGCGACTCAGGATACAGAGCTTGTGAAGCTGGACGAAGGAATGAAGTATACGACGAGCGATCATTTTAACCGGAATATCTACCGGCATCTCAGGTTCCGCTATCCGACTTATATTTTTAATGACCTGAGTTTCGAGGTGGACGAAGAAGGAACTCCCTACTGGATCTGTCCGGTAAAGAAATTTAATATTGGACTGTTCGGGGGAGTGACGATCGGAAGAGTAGTACTCTGCAATGCGATTACAGGAGAAACGGAAGATTATGCGATCGAGGATGCGCCGCAGTGGATCGACCGGGCGTATTCGGCGGACCTTCTTGTAGAACTGTACGATTACCATGGAACTCTGCAGCATGGTTTCCTCAACAGTGTGCTCGGACAGAAAGACTGTCTGGCGACCACAGACGGATACAATTATCTGGCGATCGATGATGACGTGTGGGTGTATACGGGAGTTACCTCCATTACCGGTGACCAGTCAAATGTCGGTTTTGTTCTGATGAATCAGAGGACGATGGAGACAAAGTTCTACGAGGTTGAAGGGGCAACGGAACAGTCGGCCATGGATTCGGCGGAAGGACAGGTACAGAATCTGCACTACACCGCGACTTTCCCGCTTCTGCTCAATATATCGGGCGAGCCTACGTATTTTATTGCCCTGAAGGATGATGCGGGGCTGGTGAAGATGTATGCTATGGTCAATGTGCAGAAATACCAGATCGTAGCTACGGGAAATACGGTAAGCGAGTGTGAAGAGCAGTATACAACTCTGATGTATCAGAACGGAATAAAGGAAGTAGAAGAAGATACAAGAGAAATTCAGACAGTTACAGGGAAAATTACAAAAATCGCCCAGGGCGTTATTGAAGGCAACTCTCATTACTATATTATGGTAGAAGGGTCAGAAGGAATATTTGATGTGTCTGTTGTGGATTATATCGACGTCATCCGTTTTGATGTGGGAGACGAGGTGACGATTGAGTATAAAGAAGGAGAGGAGACCAATACGGTTCTGTCGATGAACGGGACGCAGGTATCCGGAACGACAGATAAATCCGGCCCGGATGCGGCGGACGGGGAATGAAATTTTCAGAAAAGAACAATAAAGGGAACAGCGGCGGCAGAATTATTTACCTGCCGCCGCTGTTCCCTTTTAAATTTCTTATGCAGCTGACTGTGCATCTGCATTGATATATCGGTATGTTCTTTCTAGGAAATTACATTGTAATCAGATGAATCAATACCGGAAATCTCTTTTTTATCCGCGCCGATGCTCAGATAAAAATCGATGTTGTTTTCGGAGCTTATCTTACTCAGTTTCTGCAGGAAAACAGGAAGACTTTCAAGAGTGATGTTTGCCTGTTTCAGCACGCTGTCGATAAAAATTGTTTCGATGTCGTGATTGCCGGCTACCATGCCGTAAAGGAATCCTACGAATTCTTCAAGGGTAAGGATATCTGGATAATCAGCCATACGGATCGCACGGATGTTAAAATCTACCGTGTAAGTATCCTTGTGGCTTTTCTTGATAAATACTACGTTTCCGTTGGAAGTTTTCACCTTCTCGTTTGCAAGTTCGATCATTTGCTGTGTCTTTCCGCTGCCTCTTGGGCCTGTAATTAAATTTACCATGGCGAATCTCTCCTTTATGTATGTATTGTTTGAGAATATCACCTCTCAAATATCATATACTCATTATACACTAAAGATATGTGGGGAACAACTAAAAAAAGGATAAAAAAATAAAATTAATTGAGCAATCTGACTATAATGGAGAAATGATAAAAGTTCTCAAAAAGCTTATTGAAAACAAAAATCAAATATGATAGTATTAGCTCAATTGAAAATCATTCTCATAATCAAGGAGGAAACATGCCTGCGGAAGTATTATCATATTTTCTCAAAAATCGTGACCGGAGACTGAGACTGGCGTTTCAGGTAGTGCTTCAGTGCGCACCTTTTCTGAAAGGATTGAAAATATCCTGTGTTATATCGCTGGAGGAGACTCTCTATGAAGAGCTTTCAGATCTGCTTTGCGATACGGGTATCTTATATCACAGACTTTCTTGCCAGGAAGGGAAATGCCTTGTCCTTTTTTACCGACCTGACGAGCTGGAAAGATACCTGAACAGTCCGAAGATACGCAGTCTGATACGGGAATACGGATATACGGATACGTATCTTGAGAGAATGCTTGATCGTCTGTACTCCCGTGTGGAGGATTTTGCAAAGCGGGGGATGGGATTCCCCCATGAGATCGGAGCGTTTCTCGGATATCCTGCTGACGATGTGAAGGGATTTATTGAGAACAGGGGGAACAGATATCTGATGATCGGATACTGGAAAGTATACAGCGATCTCGCTAAAGCCAGAATGATCTTCAAGGAATATGACCGCGCGAAAGACTGTGCGGTAAATGAATTTATCACCGGAAAAAGTATCCGGGAAATATGTGGAACGGAGGAGAAAAAATGAGTGTATCAGTAGTATATTGGAGCGGAACGGGGAATACTCAGGCTATGGCGGAAGCTGTTGCGGAGGGGATTCAGGCAGCCGGAGCAGAAGCGAATGTTGTAGAAGTAGCTGATGCCGATGCGGCAGCCCTTGCATTGGAGAATGCGTTTGCGCTCGGGTGCCCGTCTATGGGGGCAGAACAGCTGGAAGAGACGGAGATGGAGCCTTTTGTGGAGTCTCTGGAGTCTCTGGTGTCGGGAAAGAAGATTCTGCTGTTCGGCTCCTACGGATGGGGAGACGGAGAGTGGATGAGAGAGTGGGCGGATCGCATGAAGAATGCGGGCGCTGTTCTGGTAAGAGATGAGGGAATCATCGCAAATGACGCTCCTGACGACGCGGCTCTTGAAGAGTGCCGGACTGCAGGTAAAGAGCTGGCGGCAGGAGTATAAAACTGCCCTCATATCCGGAGGAAAATGCTATTCGGATATCCGAAAGGCGTTGACAAAATCTTCTCCTCGTGCATATCATAAGACAACGAAAAAATACCGACAACAAAAGTCATACATTTGATATATAATTGCCGGATAAAAGGGAGAGAAGATATGAATCAGAATACACTGATCGGAATATTAATACCATTTGCCGGGACCGCCCTTGGCTCGGCGATGGTATTTTTTATGAAAAAAGATATGAATGAACGGCTGCAGAAACTGCTTCTGGGTTTTGCATCGGGGGTTATGATGGCGGCCTCGGTGTGGTCGCTGCTGATCCCTGCTATTGATATGGCGGAGCAGAAAGGGGGAATATCCTGGCTCCCTCCTGCGGTCGGTTTTCTGCTGGGAATGGGATTCCTGCTTGTTCTGGATACCCTGACGCCTCATCTGCATTTTACGGATGAAAAACCGGAAGGAGTTCCGGCACATTTAAAAAAAACAACCATGCTTGTCCTTGCGGTCACACTGCATAACATACCGGAGGGTATGGCGGTGGGCGTTACTTTTGCCGGCGTACTGACCGCGAATACGACAATGTCCCTGGCGGGGGCTTTCGCCCTTTCTGCCGGCATTGCCATTCAGAATTTCCCGGAGGGAGCGATCATCTCCATGCCTCTGAAAAGTCAGGGACTGTCGAAAGCGAGAGCATTTATATACGGCGCGCTTTCCGGGATCGTAGAGCCGGCGGCAGCGCTTGTTACGATCCTTCTTACCGGGCTTGTAGTCCCGCTGCTTCCATATCTTCTTGCCTTTGCCGCCGGAGCGATGATCTATGTTGTGGTGGAGGAGCTGATCCCCGAGGCTCAGACCGGATCACATTCAAATATCAGTACTGTGGGGGTGGCTGCCGGTTTTGTTCTCATGATGATACTGGATGTGGCATTGGGATAAGAGGTGCACATGGCGGCCGGTTGTGTTATATTGGGATATAAGCGGATGGAGGTACGGAAATAATGATAGATTACAGGATGGCGAGAGAAGAGTTTGAGTGGTATCTGGACGGCTATGACAGAGAAAACGATAAGGTGAAGCTTAAGATTGTGCATACCTATGGCGTGGTGGCGCAGAGTACTGAGATCACAAAGCGCATGGGGCTTCCCGTGGAGGATGTATCACTTGCGCGTATTATCGCTCTTCTCCACGATATCGGAAGATTCGAGCAGCTCAAAAGATATGACAGTTTTATGCCGGATACAATGGACCATGCGTCCTATGGCGTGCAGGTCTTGTTCAGAGAGGGGATGATCCGCAGATTCGTGTCAGAAGATACATGGGATGATATCATTGAGACGGCGATCGCAAAGCACAGTGATTTTGTTCTGGAGGGTATAGAAGATGAGCGGACACTTCTCCATGCACGTATAATACGTGACGCGGATAAGCTGGACAATTGCAGGGTCAAGCTTGTGGACGCGCTTGAGACATTTATGGGAGCGGACGCAGAAGAGATCGGCGCTGCAGCGATATCGCCGAAGATACGCAGAGATGCTCTTGAAGGGAAGAGTATCCTGTCGGCAGACAGGGTGACCCTTATGGACTACTGGGTCTCCTATCTGGCATACTTTTACGATTTGAATTTCCGGGAGAGTCTGGATATTGTGGAAGAGCATGACTACGTGCGGCGGATCATACACAGGATTCCGTATACGGATTCGGAGACAGCAGAGACAATGAAAGAGCTGGAGAGCTGTCTGCTGGAATATGTACATAAAGCGAAGCGATGAAAGAGAGAGCGCTGCGGTTATCCGCGGCGCTCTCTCAGAGTATATACATCTTCTCTTAAATGCCTGAGAACAGGAATTTGTTCTCTCACTTCATCACACCGTCTCAGATCTATTTCCGTGATCTGAAGTTCTCCTTTCGCTTCCATCTGAGAGATCGTATTGCCCCATGGGTCGGTTATGATACTGTGTCCCCAGGATACATAAGAGGAATCCGTATCTCTTGCCGGGGCGGTGCCGACGATAAACGCCTGATTGAAGACCGCCTGAGAGCGGAACAGAAGTTCCCAGTGCATGGGACCGGTCGTCATATTGAAAGATGCGGGAACAAGGATGACCTTTGCCCCTTTTGTGACCATAAGCCGGAACAGTTCCGGAAAGCGGATATCATAACAGACTGCAAGTCCCATGGTACAGAATTCGGTTTCAAATACTGTGATATCATTTCCGGGAGAGAGAACGGCAGATTCCTGAAAATGCTGACCGTTTTTTACATTGATATCGAAAAGGTGCATTTTCCGGTGCTTTGCAATCTGCCGGCCGTTGCGGTCGAATATATAGGCTGTGTTGTATATCTTCCCGTCAGAGTCTCTTTCGGGCATGGTGCCGGCTGAGAGATATATACCGAAAGCGCGGGCGAGGTCAGAGCATATCTGCCAGAGCGGCCCGCCCTCTTCTTCTGCAAAAGCAGGAAAACAGCTGACGTCATAAGGACAGCAGAACATCTCGGGAAGAGCCAGGAAGCCGGCGCTTCCATTTACGGTCTGCTCTGCGAGGGCTTTCAGTACTTCGGTGAGTTCCTTTCTGTCTGTGTATACGGGCATCTGCGCCTGTGCGATCCGTAATGCTGTCATGGCGAGTCTCCTTTCTGTTTACCGCTGTCGGAATATAAGTTTATCGTATGGAAAGATGCTTCAGTGTACGGCGGGCGCGGCTGTAGAATCGCGCACGATAAGTTCTGCGTGGAGCAGGACAGTGCCCAGCGGTACCCCGTTTAACAGTCCGCTCAGTGCGTTGAATCCGCTTTTCCCAAGCTGGATGCGATCCTGCCGGACAGTGGTCAGAGGCGGCGACGTGTAGGCGGAGAGAGGTATGTCGTCGAAACCGATGATGCTGATATCTCTCGGAATCTGATAGCCGAGCTGCTGGCATTGTGTAATCGCTGCGCTGGCGAATGTATCCTGGCAGCAGATGATCGCTGTCATACCCATGTCGAGAAAACGGGGCAGATGCTTTTCCATGCACTCGGACAGATAATAGGAACATCCGGAGTACGACGAGTCGGTTTTCAGTCCGTGGCTGCGCATCGCCTGAAAGAACGCTCTGTGACGCACCTGCATGATATGGGAACCGAGCGCACTGCTTAGATATCCGATCTTTTTGTGGCCCAGTTCCTTCAGGTGGCCTATGGCCAGGTACATGCCTTCTTCATTGTCGATACCTACGTAGGAGATCATCGGGTTCCCGACGATGTGATTATCATAGAGGACGGTCGGGGTGTGGCAGGTGTGAAACTCTTTCATCCACGGTTCTGCAAGGGAGAAACCGAGCAGAAAGGCTCCGGAGAAATCATGCTGCAGCATAAATGCTTCGTAGGAGATCTCTCTCTGGACATCTGCATCTACCGGAACTACCGCCACCTCATATCCGGACGGTTCAGCGATCTGCCGGAATCCCATGATGATATCATAGGCAAAGTGGTGAGGCTCTTCGTATTGAATGTTGTTTCTCTGCACGATAACACACAGTTTTTTTGCCGGTTTCTTATAACGGCGCAGCTTTGTGTATCCGAGCTCAACTGCGGTTTCAAGTATTTGTTTTTGTAATGTTTCGCTGATATCGGGGGCGTTATTCAGTGCTTTTGAGACAGTACTTTTGGAAATCCCCAGTTTATCAGCAATATCCTGTATAGTTGTCATAATCTGTTATCCCCCTGATTTCCGAAAAAACTTCTGAAAATATTATATAAAAAAACGGCCTTTAATTCAATGTGAATGATAATTGGCTCAAAATGGTTTAGATAAGTTTCGAGAATGGATAAAAATGAAGTTTGAGATAATAAATATGCACAAAAAAATAATGAGAAAATTGTGCATAACAGATAAAATCATAGCGGAAAATGAAATTTGATTGACGATTAACAGGTGAAAGAGTATGATATGAATTACCGAAACAATACGAAACTTATGCAAGGGAGGAAGAAAAATGAAGAAAAGAGCGGTATCAGCACTGACAGCGGCAGTTATGGCCGCATCGCTGGCTGTAACAGGACTCACGGGATGTGGGAGCGGAGACGGCGGAAAAGAGTCTGTGCGTCTGATGGTCTGGTCGCCGCAGGGCGATCAGTCGGTTGATCAGGGACAGTGGCTGCAGACCTGCTGCAATGCTTTCGCTGAAGAACATCCAGAGTGGGATATCACATTTGTCTACGGTGTAGCGGATGAGGCCAGTTCTGCAGGCCAGGTTTCACAGGATGCAGATGCGAGTGCGGATGTATTTCTGTATGCAAATGATAATCTGACAACAATGACGGACGCAAATGCTCTGGTGAAATTCGGGGGAAAGTACAGGGAGGAGATTGAGGCGACAAACTCACAGACGTCTCTTGATTCAGTGACAAAGGACGGTGAGATATATGGTGTGCCGTTCGCTATCAATACATGGTTTATGTTCTATGACAAGAGCGTATTTTCGGAGGAGGATGTCAAGAATCTAGATACCATGTTAGAGAAAGGCGTTGTGTCATTCCCGTTTACGAACTCCTGGTATCTGGCGTCATTCTATATCGGAAACGGCTGTACTCTCTTTGGAGACGGGACGGACGCGTCTGCCGGGGTTGATTTCGGCGGCGAGAAAGCACAGGAAGTGACAGATTACCTCATTGATCTTGAATCTAATCCAAACTTCCGGATCGATGCGGATGGTTCCGGTATCGCGGGAATACGTGACGGCAGTATCAATGCCATGTTCACTGGATCCTGGGATGCGGCGGCAATACAGGAAGCGCTCGGCGATAATATGGGTGTGGCGGCTCTGCCGACATATACTCTGAATGGGGAAGAGAAACAGATGTATTCTTATGCCGGAACAAAAGCAGTAGGAGTGAACACACAGAGTGATTATATGGTACAGGCTGTAGAACTTGCCATTTTCCTTGGAAATGAATATTCCCAGCGTCTCCACTATGAACTGGAGAACGTAGTTCCGTGTAATACCAAGCTTCTTGAAAATGAAGATATTATGTCAGATGAAGTTGTGGCTGCGGTCAATGAAACATTTAACCGCACATCGATCCTGCAGCCGAATCTGGCTGAGATGAGCAACTGCTGGACGCCGGTGGAAAATATGGGAAAAGGAATCCGAAACGGATCGATCACCCATGAGAATTCGGCAGAACAGACCGAGCAGATGAATGAAGCAATGAACAGTGATGGAATCTGAGAATGAGGTGATGAGGATGGGAATATTAAAAAAGAGAGTAAATGAGTTTCCGACTCCGTATACATGTGCGAATGCAATCCGCAAGGGCGGGCTTGAGACAAAGCTTTCCATGGTGCTGATGGGGCTGGGCAATATTGTACACGGACAGATCATAAAAGGTCTGCTGTATCTGGCCGTGGAAGTGGCATATATCGTATTTATGGTTATGACAGGAGCACACTGCCTTGCAATGCTGCCGTCGCTTGGAAGTGTTGCACAGGAAGAGGTATGGGATGAAGCGCAGCAGATTTACACTTACACAGAAGGCGATCAGTCTATATTGATCCTGTTGTTCGGTGTGGCTACCGTGCTGATCACATTTCTTATGGTGTGCGCATGGAGAGGAACTTTAAGGAGCGCGTACAAGGCCGAATGCCTTGCAAAAGAAGGAAAGCATGTCAATAATTTCGTGGAGGATTTAAAGACACTGCTCCATGAGAATCTGCAGAGACTGCTCATGACACCGCCGATGTTTTTTGTCGGAGCATTTACGATCCTGCCGCTGGTTTTCATGATTTGTATGGCTTTTACAAATTACAGTAAGATTGATAGCCATTTGATGCTTTTTGACTGGGTGGGACTTGATAATTTCAAGGCGCTGTTTGATTCATCGAGTATTCTTGGAAGTACATTCTGGTCAGTGCTTGGTTGGACTCTTGTATGGGCGTTTTTTGCAACATTTTCAAATTACATATTCGGTATGATCGTATCTCTGCTGATCAACCGCAAGGGAACAAGGGCAAAAGGATTCTGGAGATTCTGTTTTGTTCTCTCATGTGCAGTACCGATGTTTGTTTCTCTTCTGATCATGAGAACGATGCTGCAGCCGGAAGGTGCGATCAATGTGCTGCTGAGAAATCTGGGTCTGATCGCTCAGGATGCAAGCCTTCCGTTCTTCACAGATCCGACGTGGGCGAGGGTGACTGTCATCGTAATCAATGTATGGGTTGGTGTGCCGTACACACTTCTGCAGTTGACCGGCGTACTGCAGAATATCCCGGCAGAGCTTTATGAAGCGGCAAGAGTGGACGGGGCGAATGCACTACAGATTTTCACTAAGATTACGCTTCCGTATATGCTGTATGTGACGACACCGTACCTGATCGTTACATTTACCGGAAATGTCAATAACTTCAATGTCATATACCTGCTGTCCGGCGGCGATCCCGTTACCGATCTGTCATCCACGGCGGGCAAGACGGATCTGCTTGTTACATGGCTGTACAAACTGACCATTGACAAACAGTACTACAATATCGGTGCTGTCATAGGCATCCTGACATTCGTCATCCTTGCTGTAGCGGCACTGCTGACCTACAGAAATACGAAGTCATATAAAGAAGAAGGAGGGTTTTAGGCATGGCAGGAAAGAAAATACAGTCAGCAAAAAGAAAGCGTTTTATAAACAATTCGATTGTCCATGTGATTCTGGCAATCCTGGCAGTAATCTGGGTATTCCCGATCGTGTGGGTGGTACTGACAAGTTTCCGTGCGGAGCAGGGTTCCTATGTGTCAACCTTTCTTCCGCAGTCCTATACACTGGACAATTATATAAGACTGTTTACTGACACGACGATCCTGAATTTCCCGCAGATGTTTATGAATACACTGTTTATTGCGGTCTTTTCATGTATTCTTTCGACATTTTATGTGCTGGCAGTTTCTTACTGCCTGTCAAGGCTTCGCTTTAAGCTGAGAAAGCCTTATATGAATATGGCGATGATCCTCGGATTGTTCCCGGGTTTCATGTCAATGATCGCAGTGTATTTCATCCTCAAGGCTATCGGCCTTACAGAGGGAAATCTGATCAAACTGGCGCTGATCCTTGTGTACTCGGGAGGAGCGGGTTTGAGCTTCCAGATCGCAAAAGGATTCTTCGATACTGTTCCGTTCGCAGTGGATGAGGCAGCTCTTCTGGACGGATGTACGAGGTGGCAGATCTTTACGAAGATCACGCTTCCGTTGAGCAAACCGATCGTCATCTATACAGTACTTACATCTTTTATGTCACCATGGCTGGACTTTATCTTTGCAAAGGTTATCTGCCGTGCAAACTCAGACCAGTATACAATCGCTATCGGTCTTTGGAATATGCTTCAGAAAGAGTATATCGATAACTGGTATACTTGTTTCGCGGCCGGCGCGGTACTGATCTCGATTCCGATCGCGGCATTGTTCCTGTACATGCAGAGATACTATGTAGACGGACTGTCAGGAGCGGTCAAAGGCTAATGTAGAAAAGTAACTGATATGAGATGGACAGTCAGGTGCTGTGTGAACTGTAACCTGTGTTCATCTCATATTCTGGCATATAGAAGACTGCCCGTTTCGGGCGGAAAAATGTAATAATACAAGAAAGGGCATGATATATGAAGACAGCATTAGAGTGGAAAAAGTATTATTCCAGCCCGGAATTCCGGGAACATTATATATATGAGAAAAACGATTTGGGGGTGAGCTGTACGGACAGCGGGACTTCTTTTAAGCTGTGGAGTCCTTCGGCAGACAGTGTCACCCTGAATCTGTATCAGGAAGGAAGCGGATGTGATGCATACGCCCGTATTGACATGGAGAAAGAAGACAAAGGAGTATGGAACTGGTCTTCTGATAAAAATCTGCACGGGGTCTATTATGACTATACGCTGATGTTTGAGGGGGAGACAGTGCGCTCCGCGGATCCTTATGCATATGCCTGCGGCGTCAACGGCAGGCGGAGCATGGCGGTGGATCTG
The DNA here is from genome assembly GCA_946491795.1 of uncultured Lachnoclostridium sp. Lineage (GTDB taxonomy): Bacteria > Bacillota > Clostridia > Lachnospirales > Lachnospiraceae > Mediterraneibacter > Mediterraneibacter gallistercoris. Next base: position 38,012 of record CAMLYF010000011.1, read on the forward strand.
AAGATGACGGATCCGGAAAACTGGGAAAACGACCGTGCGCCTGAAAAAGGGACGGAGCAGATCATCTATGAGCTTCATATAAAGGAATTTTCCTGGGATCCGTCCGGCGGTTTCCCTGAGAAGTACAGGGGAAAGTATAAAGCATTTACATGCCCGGATACGACTCTGTTCGGAGACGGCATCCATCCTACGGGAATAAGATATATGAAAGATCTGGGCGTTACACACGTACAGATCATGCCGGCTTATGACTATGGTTCAGTCAATGAGGCGGGAAAAGACACAGAGTTCAACTGGGGATACGATCCGGTGAACTATAATGTACCTGAAGGGTCCTACTCTACGGATCCGGCACATGGAGAAGTGCGCATCCGGGAGATGAAAGAGATGATACAGGTGTTTCATTCACAGGGCTTCCGTGTTATAATGGACGTGGTCTATAATCACACATATTCCCTGGATTCCTGGTTCCAGAGAACAGCTCCGTGGTATTTTTACCGTGTGTTTGACGACGGACGTATTTCCAACGGCTCGGCATGCGGTAATGACGTGGCGAGTGAACGTGAAATGTGCGCGAAATACATTCTGGAGTCGGTTCTGTACTGGACGGAAGAATATCATATCGACGGCTTTCGTTTCGATCTGATGGGACTGCTGGATGTAGATCTGATGAACCGGATCAGACGGGAACTTGATATCCGTTACGGCAAAGGCGAAAAGCTGATTTTCGGAGAACCGTGGGCAGCGGCGGAAACTGCCATGGAAGGAAATGCGGTGCCGGCATTGAAGAAGAACATCGGGCTTCTTGATGAGAATATCGGAATGTTCTGTGATGATACACGAGATGCGGTGAAAGGCTCAGCCTTAAAGATTAAAAGACCGGGCTTTATCAACGGTGCAGCAGGAAAAGAAAAGGATATTGTCCGGAGTACTCAGGCATGGTGCGAACCGGAGCGCGGCAGTGCAGATACAGACTATATAGATGCAGGCAGTACAGAAACGGGTGGTGACGCCGTGACACGGGTTAAAGCGCCGTCCCAGGTCATTACATATGTATCGGCTCATGATAACCAGACGCTGTGGGATAAGCTTACCGAGACGCTGCCGGAGTCGGACGAGGCGGAACGTATGCGCCTGAACCGCATGGCGGCGGCGCTCTATATGACATGTCAGGGAAATCTGTTCTTACTGTCCGGAGAGGAGTTCGCACGGACGAAAAACGGACTGGAAGATTCGTTTAATGCGCCTATCGCGCTGAACCGTCTGGACTGGAAACAGGCATGGGAGAACAGGTCTCTTGTAGAATATTATAAAGGACTTATTGCCCTGAGGACCAGGCTCCCGGGCCTCTGTGACAAGTCCGCGGGTGCGGCGGATCGGATCGGCAGTGTGGAAACATCAGACGGGCTGGTAAGTTTTGAGGTGGATAACCGGTCAGAATCAGGAGAGCAGAAATGGGATCGGCTAAAGATCATATACAACAGTACCCGTGAATACAGGCATGTTGCGGCAGAGGGCGGCATCTGGACAATTCTCTGTGACGGGGAGGACAGCGGACTGTGGACATCCGTAAGATATGCGGATCCGGACCTTCAGGCTGCTCCACAGAGCGTGCTTATTCTGGGCAGACTTGCGGCGGAAACGCAGAGAGGCACAGGATCCTGCGGGGATGAAGAAGAGACAGCGGAAAAAGAGACTTGGGAGAAGAAAGCGGTATGAAATGGATATATGGGAAACAGGATTGGAAGACATTTGAGAGAGGGCAGGAAAACTGTTATCTTATGACAAACGGGCTGGGCGGATATTCATCGCTTACCATGACGGGATCTGCGGCCCGCAATGACCATGCATTTCTTATGGCATGTACGAAAGCGCCGAATAACCGGTATAATATGATCCACCGGCTGGCAGAACAGCTGGAGACAGGACGGGAAGTTTACACCATGTCATCTCAGGAATTTGCGGACAGGAGCCGCGAAAAAGGTTATCGGTATCTGACAGAATTTGTCTATGAAGATACGCCTGTATGGCGCTTTCTTATAAATGGCGTGGAAATTGAAAAGGAAGCGGCGCTGAAACAGGATGAGAATACAGCTGCAGTCTGTTATAGAGTGACCAACCGGAGCGGGAAGGATGTACGCCTGACGGTGACGCCGTTTTACCAGTTCGCTCCAAAAGGCGGGGGAGAGGAACTGAATGGAACATTCCGTCACCTGGCCGGCAGGATGGAAAACGGACATCTTGGATTGTACTATATGACAAACGGATGTGTGACAGAGATTCCGGAGACTAAGGAGCAGTATTATTATTCATATGATGCCTGTGATGGCAGAAAAAGTACCGGTTCAGCTGAGGCGTGTCACCGGATCAGCCTGGATGTTGAGAGCGGTGGCAGCAGTACATTGTCTGTTGTGTTCAGCGTGGAAAGGGATTTTGCAGAAGAACAGACGCGAAGCGCTGTTGACGTGGCAGAATCTGTCATACAGGAGATGAAAGAAGGACGAAAGAAACTGGAACTCCAGTCGGGGTTATGTGATGAGACTGCACGTTTCCTTGTGAAGAGTGCACACCAGTTTGTTTCCCGCCGGAAATCTACCGGGGGGAAAACAATCCTGGCGGGCTTTCCTTTCTTCGAGGACTGGGGTCGCGATACGATGATCGCTCTTCCGGGAGTATGTCTGTCTACACGTCAGTATGAAGACGCCAGATCGATCCTGAGAACATTTGCGCGCTATGAAAGACAAGGACTTATGCCAAATCTGTTTCCGGAAGGAAAGAATGAGCCCCGCTATAATACGGCGGATGCGGCGCTGCTTTTCATTAACTGTGTCTGGCTGTACTACAGGGCTTCATCGGATGCGGCGTTTATAGAAGAAATGTATCCGGTTATGGAGCGGATCATTACCAGCTATCAGAATGGAACAGATTATGATATACGTATGGACGACGACTGTCTGATCACAGCGGGCAGCGGTCTTGACCAGGTCACATGGATGGATGTGCGGATAAACGATATCCTTCCCACGCCCCGCCACGGAAAACCGGTGGAGATCAATGCGTACTGGTACAACGCTCTCAGAATCATGGGAGAGTGCGCGCGCCTGCTGCGGAAAGATCCGTCGGCGTATGAAAGGATTGCCGCGGGGGTAAAAAAAGCATTTACAGAGAAGTTCTGGATGGAAAGCCGGCATTGTCTGAAAGACGTGTTATCGGGAACCGGGGCGGATGCGCAGATACGATGCAATCAGATATGGGCAGTGTCCATGCCGTTTACGATGCTTGACAGGGAGAAGGAGAGACAGGTAGTGGATACCGTATTCGAAAGGCTGTATACTCCGTACGGACTCAGAACTCTCGACAAAGATGACCCCGAATTTCAGCCTGTATACGGAGGCGAAGTGCTGAAAAGGGATCTGGCCTATCATCAGGGCACCGTGTGGACCTATCCGCTGGGCGCATACTATCTTGCATATCTGAAGGTCAACGGATACAGTGACGAGGCAAAGGCATATATCAGAAAGCAGATGGAAGTGCTTGAAAACGCTCTTCGTGAAGGCTGTATCGGGCAGCTCCCCGAGATCTATGACGGAGAGAATCCTGTTTCGTCAAAAGGGTGTTTCGCGCAGGCGTGGAGCACAGGCGAGCTGCTCCGGGTGTACGAGGCATTGGAAAGAGGAGGAGACGAAAATGGATTTTGCAGCAGTATATCACAAGACATCAGAACAGATGAGCTACGCGCTGGATGAGGAACGGCTGGTAGTTAATCTGAAAACGGGATACGACGTAAAGAGAGTGTTTATTATCCACGGAGATCCATTTGACGCCGGAATTCTGGGCGGGAATGAGAGATGGACAGGCAGGAGAGAGGAGATTGTCTACAAAAAGCGTCTTCCCCATCAGATCTGGTGGACAACAACACTTGTGCCGCCTTATAAACGGTGTAAATATTACTTCGAACTTCATACGGAAGATGAAGTCTGGTATTATTTTGAGGATGGATTTCTCACAGAAGAACAGGTCAACATGCCGGGGCGCCTGCTCCAGTATTTTATTGTGCCGTGGATGAATCCTGCGGATGTGAACAGGACGCCTTCGTGGGTCAACGATACGGTATGGTATCAGATCTTCCCGGACAGATTCTGCAACGGCAGACCCGGCCGCGGAGACGAGGGGATACTGCCATGGCAGACAGGTCCGGTGACAAATCAGGAAAAGTACGGCGGTGATCTGGAAGGAATCCGACAGAAGCTCCCGTATTTAAGTGATCTGGGGATCACAGGCATCTATCTGACTCCGATCATGGAAGCTGAGACAAATCATAAGTATGATACAAAAGATTATACGAAGATAGATCCCTCTTTCGGCGATGGGAAAACTATGACAAAACTTGTGTCCGAAGCTCATGAACTGGGCATCCGGGTGATGGTGGACGCGGTGTTCAACCACTGCGGAAGAAAATTCGCCCCCTGGCTGGATGTGCAGGAAAAGGGAGCGGCCTCGCCTTATGCGGACTGGTTTATGGTCAATGACTGGACACAGATTAAAAAGAGAGAAGATACAAGAGACGGCAGGTTCTATTCTTTTGCCTTTGCAGACTGGATGCCGAAGCTGAATACGAACAATCCGGAAGTGATCGGATATTTCTGCAAAGTATGCGAACAGTGGGTGCGGGATTTTGACATTGACGCTATCCGTTTTGACGTGGGAAATGAAGTATCGCACCGTTTCTTGAAACAGATACGGACACATCTGAAACTGATCAAACCGGACATTTATCTGCTGGGAGAGATCTGGCATGATGCCAGCCAGTGGCTGACAGGAGACGAGTATGACTCTGTCATGAATTATCCGCTGATGAGCGGTATTCACGATTTCTTTCTGGACGCCTCTATGGATAAAAAAGAGTTTGAGTACATGGTTAACCGCTGTTATACTATGTATATGCAGCAGAATAACAATGTATTGTTCAATCTTCTCGACTCTCATGACACGGAAAGGCTGATGAACCGCTTCCATGACCTGGACATTTTTTATCAGCAGCTTGCCGTCCTGTTTACCCTGCCGGGAAGCCCATGCATCTTCTATGGTACGGAGATTGCCATGGAGGGCGGATTTGATCCGGACTGCCGCAGGTGCATGCCATGGGACGAGATCGGAAGCGAGGAAAATCAGGAGAAGATCCGGTCCATGAGACAGCTGATCCGGATGCGGCAGACAGAAGAAACGTGCAGAAGTCCGCATTTCCATTTCCCGAACCATTATGCAGAGAGCAGGTGCGTGGAGTATATCAAACTCGACTCGGAGAACCGGAAGCTGGAGGTCGTCCTGAACTGCTCGGAAGAACCGGTTTCGGTAGAAGAAGGCGGAGAAATCCTGTTTGAGAGAAATTATGACGGCGGCATTCTGGGAAAGAATGGTACGCTGATCAGAAAGAAAGAGGTGTAATGATGACAGAAAAGAAACAGCCGTGGTGGAAAAATGCAGTAGTCTATCAGATTTATCCGAAAAGCTTTCAGGATTCAAATGGAGACGGAATAGGAGATATTCAGGGGGTTATCAGCCGGCTGGATTACCTTGAAGACCTGGGAATCGATGCGGTGTGGATTTCTCCCATGTACTGCTCTCCTCAGGATGATAACGGTTATGATATTTCCGATTATCAGGACATCGATCCCATGTTCGGCAGCCTGGATGATATGGAAGAGCTGATCGCGAAAGCGAAAGAAAAGAATATACGGATTATAATGGATCTGGTGCTGAACCACACTTCAGACGAACACCGGTGGTTCCTTGAGGCAAAAAAGTCAAAAGATAATCCATACCACGATTACTATGTGTGGAGAGACGGCGAGGAAGGAGTATATCCCAATGATATGAAAGCTACGTTCGGCGGTCCGGCATGGGAGTGGGTTCCGGAGCTGAAGCAGTATTATTTTCATCAGTTTTCTGTAAAACAGCCGGATTTGAACTGGGAGAATCCGAAAGTCCGCAGGGAAATCTATGATATGATCCTCTGGTGGATGGACAAAGGTGTGGGAGGATTCCGGCTTGACGTGATCGATCAGATCGCCAAGGAGCCGGATAAAATGATTACCAACAACGGCCCCAGACTCCATGAATTCCTGCAGGAGATGAGCAGAGAGACATTCCAGAAAGGAGATCTGATCACTGTGGGCGAGGCGTGGGGAGCTACTCCGGAGATCGCGAAGCTCTACAGCAATCCGGACGGAAGCGAGTTTTCTATGGTATTTCAGTTTGAACACATGGTAATGGATCAGCAGGAAGGAAAGGAAAAGTGGGATCTTGCGCCTCTTCCATTTGTAAAACTGAAAAAATGTCTGGCAAAATGGCAGAATGAACTGTACGGGAAGGGCTGGAACAGCCTGTTTTTCGATAACCATGATCTGCCCCGAATAGTCTCTCGGTGGGGTGACGACGGCAAATACCGCAAAGAATCTGCCAAGATGCTCGCCCTCGTGCTCCACGGAATGCAGGGAACGCCCTATGTCTACCAGGGCGAGGAACTGGGCATGACAAATGTAAAATTCCCGGACATCAGCTGTTATGAGGATATCGAGACGGTCAACATGTATCATGAGAGGCTGGAAGCAGGATATAAGAAAGATGACATCATGCGTTCCATTTACGCGAAAAGCCGTGATAACGCCCGTACGCCGATGCAGTGGAGTTCCGAAGAAAATGCAGGATTTACAACAGGCAGACCGTGGATCAGGATGAATCCGAACTATACGGAGATCAATGCAGAAAGCGAGAGGAAAGATCCGGATTCAGTGTACCATTTCTACCGGAGACTGATCCATATGAGGAAAGAATATCCGGTTTTTGTAGATGGGAAATTTGAACTTCTCCTCCCCGACGACGGGCAGATCTTTGCTTATGTGCGCAGGGACGACGATTCACAGATGCTCGTCTGCGCCAACTTTACCGGTGAACCGGCAGAGTGTGCGATAAGCGCGGAGTGGAAGGACGCACAGGTGCTGATCCATAATTATAAAGATAGTGCGCCGGAGCAAACGGGGGAGTGCCTGAGGCTGAGACCTTATGAGGCGTTTATATTATATAGGTGACTATGAAGAAAAATAAAATTATTTCACCTTGACACGGTTGTACTGCCTGGGGTAGAATAACCGATGTAGAGAAAGCGTTGAAGAGGACAGTAAGCTGTCTGTGCATCGACAGAGAGGGATCGCGGGCTGAAAAGATCCTGTTGTACGGCATGTCTGAAGACCACCTCCGAGCGGCCCTAATCAGGCACGGTGATTCCGTTATCATCATATGAATTAAGATGGTTTTCCATGGAAAACAAGCAGGGTGGAACCGCGGGAATATTTCCCGTCCCTGTGTGGAGTGTTTCCGTGTGACTGCATAGATTTCAGAAAAGTAAGAGACATTCCGTGGAATGTCTCTTTTGTTTTCTATAAAAATCTTGCGGACAGGACTTTTATCTGCGTCAGCCGGAAAACAAAAGAGATAAACAGAGAAAGGAAGAGAAAAATGAAGATCACATTAAAAGACGGCTCATTTAAAGAGTATCAGGAACCAAAGAGTGTATATGAGATCGCTGCTGATATCAGTGAAGGACTTGCCAGAGTTGCTACATCCGGTGAAGTCGACGGAGAAATCGTTGATCTGAGGACAGTGATCGATCATGACTGCGGGCTCAGTATCCTGACATTTAACGATGAAAAAGGAAAAGGAGCGTTCCGCCATACTGCTTCCCATATTATGGCGCAGGCGATCAAGCGCCTGTATCCTGAGACAAAACTTGCCATCGGACCGTCAATTGCAGACGGATTCTACTATGATGTAGACAGAGAGACTCCGTTTACGGCAGAAGATCTGGAGAAGATCGAGGCGGAGATGAAGAAGATCGTCAAGGAGAACCTTGAGATCAAACAGTATACGATGCCGAGAAATGAGGCAATCGAGTACTTTAAAGAGAAAAACGAGCCTTACAAAGTAGAGCTGATCGAAGATCTTCCTGAGGGTGAGACAATCAGTTTCTATTCCCAGGGAGAATTCACAGATCTCTGTGCAGGTCCTCACCTTATGACTACGAAACCGGTAAAAGCTTTCAAGCTGACAAGCCTTGCAGGCGCATACTGGAGAGGCGACGAGCACAATAAGATGCTCCAGAGAATTTATGGTACTGCGTTCCCGAAGAAAGCGGAACTGGAAGAGTATCTGACTATGATCGAAGAGGCGAAGAAGCGTGATCACAGAAAACTCGGAAAAGAGCTGGGGCTGTTTATGATGCGTGAGGAAGGACCCGGATTCCCGTTCTTCCTGCCGAACGGTATGGTGCTTAAGAACACACTGCTTGACTATTGGAGAGAGATCCACCGCAAGGCGGGATACGTGGAGATCAGCACACCGATCATGCTGAGCCGCCATCTGTGGGAGACTTCCGGACACTGGGATCACTATAAAGAGAATATGTATACAACAGTGATCGATGATGTGGATTTTGCTATCAAGCCGATGAACTGTCCGGGCGGTATCCTTGTCTATGAGTCAGAGCCGCGTTCCTATCGTGATCTGCCGATCCGTATGGGTGAGCTCGGTCTGGTGCACCGCCATGAGAAATCCGGACAGCTCCACGGACTGATGCGTGTGCGCTGCTTTACACAGGATGATGCGCATATTTTCATGACTCCGGAGCAGATCAAGGATGAGATCAAAGGCGTTGTAAAACTGATCGACGAGGTATACAGCCTCTTCGGATTCAAATATCATGTAGAACTTTCCACACGTCCGGAGGACAGCATGGGAAGTGATGAAGACTGGGAGATGGCAACAGACGCCCTCAGGGCAGCCCTCGATGATATCGGGCTTTCTTATGTCGTAAATGAAGGAGACGGTGCGTTCTACGGACCGAAGATTGACTTCCATCTGGAGGACTCTATCGGAAGAACATGGCAGTGTGGTACGATCCAGCTGGACTTCCAGCTTCCTCTGCGGTTCAACCTGGAATATACAGGGGCAGACGGAGAGAAGCACAGACCGATCATGATCCATCGTGTCGTATTCGGTTCCATCGAGCGTTTCATCGGTATCCTTATCGAGCATTTTGCAGGTGCGTTCCCGACATGGCTTGCGCCGGTACAGGTAAAAGTCCTTCCGATCTCCGACAAACATATGGAGTATGGCACGAAAGTCCTGAACGAGCTGCAGGCAGCAGGAATCCGCGCTGAGATCGATACCCGCGCCGAGAAGATCGGATACAAGATCCGCGAGGCTCAGATGAAGAAGATCCCGTACATGCTCGTAGTCGGAGCAAAAGAAGAGGAAGAAGAAAAAGTGTCCGTCAGAAGCAGGAAAAATGGCGATGAAGGACAGTGCGGACTCGGAGAGTTTGTAGAGAAAATCAAAGAAGAGATTGATCTGAAGAAATAAAATTTGTATTTGTCGGACTGAATGCCGATGATATAAGGTCCGAAAACGGACGGAGATGAGGCACTGAAATACTTTTTCGAGATGACAGCATGTGCTTCAGGCTCCGCTACATAATTCGGGAAAAAATAAAGGTTCCGAAAGATGATTAAATACAAAGCCAGAAAATGGAGAACTCGGTTTCGCCTCAAACACTCCATTTTCTGGCTTAACCGATCCTTTATCAATTAGAATCCGAATAAATCTTAGTCGATAAAGTTCCGATTTTGATCCTTCCGTTTAAATTTGTTTTTCGGGCTAGGAAAGAAAGCAGCCGGGAGACAGGTATTGTGTACGCACCGTAGAGTAACGCCGGCACTTGGAGCGCGTCTTTTGCGCTCCTATGTACCGCTGCGTTACGGCCCGAGCGAAAGCGGGTGCGCTAGCAATACCTGTCTCCCGGCGGATACTTTGCTAGTATGGAAAATTCGAATTTACACTTGAATTTATATTCCAATAGTGCTATCCTTTATTTTGCTGTGTCAATACACAGTGAAAAAGTACTCAGGAGAGTCTCTTTTACGGTATCATACCGGTCATCAGAACCGGCATATCTGTAGAAGGGCGCCGAAGGTGTAAGCGTTATCAGTCGTTTTTTTATTAAAAAGCGGGGGTAAACGTGAGTCTCTCAGGCAAAAGGATGGAGGTATAAAGGAATGTTGGAGCAGATCAACAAAATCATTACTGCAGTTCAGGGCGCTGTGTGGGGGCTGCCACTGATTCTTCTTATCCTGTTTACAGGATTTCTACTCACAGTCAGGCTGGGGCTTTTACAGGTAAGGTATCTCGGCAAAGCATTCAAATTCATGATCAAAAATGAAGAAGAAGGACACGGGGAAGTGACCAGTTTCGGAGCGCTGTGCACTGCATTATCCGCGACTATCGGAACAGGAAATATCGCCGGTGTGGCGACTGCGCTTGCGGCCGGAGGACCGGGAGCATTGTTCTGGATGATCGTGGCTGCGTTTTTCGGAATGGCTACAAAGTATGCAGAAGGACTGCTGGCGATCAAGTACCGTACTGTGGACAAGGACGGACACATTCTCGGAGGACCGTTCTATTATATTGAGAATGGTATGGGAAAGAAATGGAAATGGCTGGCTAAGATCTTTGCGTTTTTCGGCGCGTGTGTAGGCCTTTTCGGAATCGGTACATTTACTCAGGTGAACAGTATTTCATCCGCAGTGACGAACTTCTTTGATCCGAATGCGAACAATGTAGTTTCGCTGTTTGGAAGAACGTATTCATGGAGTACAGTGATCACATGTATCATTCTGACTCTCTGCGTCGGACTGGTCGTGATCGGAGGTATCAAAAGGATCGCGAAAGTATCTGAGATCGTTGTACCATTCATGGCGGTTCTGTATGTCGTACTGGGACTGATTATTATCTTTACAAATATTACAGCGGTTCCCGCGGCGATTGTATCTATTGTGAAATCCGCATTTACAGGAAGCGCGCTTGCAGGCGGCGCTATGGGAAGCATGGTGGTTGCAATGCAGCAGGGTATCGCGAGAGGTATCTTTTCAAATGAATCCGGACTTGGTAGTGCGCCGATAGCGGCAGCGGCAGCGGTAACGAAGGAGCCGGCGCGTCAGGGACTTGTATCGATGACAGGAACATTTATCGACACGATCGTGATCTGTACTATGACAGGTATTTCTGTTGTGATCGCAGGCTCATGGATGAATCCGAATCTGGAGGGTGTGGAAATTACGATGGACGCATTTCAGAAGGGACTTCCGTTCCCGTCGGAAGTGGCGACATTCTCTCTGATGATCTGTCTTGTATTCTTCGCATTTACGACGATACTCGGATGGAATTACTACGGAGAGCGCTGTGTGGAATATCTTTTTAATAGAAACAAATCTGTAGTAAAAGGATACAGATGGCTGTATATTGTGGCAGTCTTTATCGGACCGTACATGACAGTGGCGGCGGTATGGAATATCGCGGATGTATTTAACGCGCTGATGGCATTCCCGAACCTGATAGCGCTGCTGGCACTGAACGGCGTTGTTGTCAGAGAGTCAAAAGATTATTTTACAAGACTGAAGACAATGAAATAAACTGAATAAGTAATAATTACATATAAAGGAAAGAACAGTCTTTATTCGGCGCGGTTGAGTACAGACTGTTCTTTTTTATTGTCTGAAAATAACAGAATATTTTGCGGACCGGTATCTGTTGTCATTACAAAAAAATAAAATGATTTCTTTTTCTTGATAATCGCCTCGGGGACAAGGGTTGTTCTGAAAATACATGATAATGTGTTTTTGGGATTGCATTACACTATATTTTGTATTAGAATGGATTCCAGACGGATATACAGACCTTGCATTGGAAACTTTTCGAAGAAGCTGCGGGGCTGTCCCAAATAGAGACAATTAAGGAGAAGGCAGAATGAAGATTATAAAAAGAAATGGTTCCGAGGAAGCATTTGACAACAAAAAGATTATAAGAGCTGTCACAAAAGCAGATGTAAAGGCAGAGAACAGAAGCCTGACGGACGCGCAGATTGAGGATATCGCTGAATTTGTGGAATTCAAGTGCAACAAACTGAACCGTGCTGTGTCTGTCGAAGAGATACAGGATATGGTTGAAAATCAGATCATGGCGACAGGCGCGTTTGATCTTGCGAGGAGATACGTGCGGTACCGCTATAAACGTTCCCTTGTGCGTAAGGCCAATACGACGGATAATCGTATCCTTTCCCTTATTGAGTGCAATAACGAGGATGTAAAACAGGAAAATTCCAATAAGAATCCGGCAGTCAACAGTGTACAGAGGGATTATATGGCAGGCGAAGTAAGCCGTGACCTTACCCAGAGGATGCTCCTTCCGGAGGATATCGTGGAGGCAGACAAGCAGGGAATCATCCATTTTCATGATTCGGACTACTATGCACAGCATATGCACAACTGCGATCTGGTAAATCTGGAAGACATGCTGCAGAATGGCACTGTCATCAGCGGTACTATGATCGAGAAGCCTCACAGCTTTTCGACAGCATGTAATATCGCTACGCAGATCATTGCCCAGGTTGCCAGCAACCAGTATGGAGGACAGAGTATTTCTCTCGCTCATCTGGCTCCGTTTGTGCAGGTCTCAAGAGATAAGATACGTGCAGAGGTGGTAGAAGAGATGCGTGTGATCGGGTTTGACTGTCCGGCGGATCAGCTCGATGAGATCGTGGAGGGACGGTTAAAAAAGGAGATCACAAAAGGTGTTCAGACCATTGAATATCAGGTGATCACACTGATGACAACAAACGGGCAGGCTCCTTTCCTCACTGTGTTTATGTATCTGAACGAGGCGAAGAATGAGACTGAGAAAAAAGATCTTGCCATGATCATTGAAGAGACGCTCAAACAGAGATATAAAGGCGTAAAGAATGAAGCCGGCGTGTGGGTGACGCCTGCATTTCCGAAGCTGATCTATGTGCTTGAGGAAGACAATATTGACGAGGGAACACCGTATTATTATCTGACAGAGCTGGCTGCAAAGTGTACGGCGAAACGTCTCGTGCCGGATTATATTTCCGAGAAAAAGATGAAAGAACTCAAAGAAGGAAACTGTTTCCCGGTAATGGGATGCAGAAGTGCCTTAAGCCCGTGGAAAGACGAGAATGGCGAGTATAAGTTCTACGGCCGCTTCAATCAGGGGGTTGTCACGATCAACCTTGTGGATGTGGCTCTGTCTTCCGGCGGAGATATGGATAAATTCTGGAAGATCTTTGATGACAGGCTGGAACTGTGCTACCGCGCTCTGATGTGCAGACACAACAGACTGAAAGGAACATTTTCTGACGCGGCTCCGATCCTCTGGCAGTACGGCGCGCTGGCACGGCTGAAAAAGGGAGAGACCATCGACAAACTGCTTTATGGCGGATATTCCACAATTTCTCTCGGATATGCAGGCCTGTATGAATGTGTGAAATATATGACGGGTAAATCACATACAGATCCGGAGGCAACACCTTTTGCCTTGGATGTGATGAAGCATATGAATGAGGCGTGTGATAAGTGGAAAGAAGAGACAAATATCGGATTCAGCATCTACGGCTCACCGATTGAGAGTACTACATATAAATTTGCAAAATGCCTCCAGAAAAGATTCGGCATCGTGCCGGGCGTGACAGATAAGAGTTATATCACAAACAGCTATCATGTACATGTGACGGAAGAAATCGATGCATTTTCTAAATTGAAATTTGAGTCTCAGTTCCAGGCTCTTTCCACGGGCGGAGCGATCAGTTATGTGGAAGTGCCGAACATGCAGGACAATATACCGGCAGTGCTTCAGGTGATGCGGTTTATTTATGATAATATCATGTATGCAGAACTGAACACGAAGAGTGATTACTGTCAGGTATGCGGATACGACGGAGAGATCCAGATCGTGACGACAGAAGATGGAAAGCTTGAATGGGAGTGTCCGCACTGCGGAAACAGAGATCAGGATAAACTGAACGTGGCAAGACGTACCTGCGGTTATATCGGAACACAATTCTGGAATCAGGGAAGGACACAGGAAATCAAGGAAAGAGTGCTGCATTTGTAATAACAGTTCAGCCATCTGGTGCAAGGAGACGGATGTATGCCCGCACAGTGAATGTGCGGCAACAGGAGGAAATATGTATTACGGAGAAATTAAAAAATGCGATATCGCCAACGGAGAGGGAGTCAGAGTCTCCCTCTTCGTTTCCGGCTGTACCCATCACTGTCCGGGATGCTTTAATCAGGATACATGGGACTTCTGCTACGGGAAAGAATATACGGATGAGACTGAACAGGAGATCCTTGACGCGCTTTCTCCAGATTATATAAACGGGCTGTCTCTGCTCGGAGGAGAGCCTTTTGAACCTCAGAATCAGAAAGTGCTCGTTCAGCTCTTAAGAAAAGTGCGAGAACAGTATCCGCAGAAGACTGTCTGGTGCTACAGCGGTTATCTGTTTGACAGGGAGCTTCTGAGTGAAAGCCGGGCCCGGTGTGAATATACGGATGAGATGCTGTCCATGATCGATATACTTGTAGATGGAAGATTTGTGGAGAAGTTAAAAGACATCCGGCTTGTGTTCCGCGGTTCATCGAACCAGCGGATCATTGATGTGAAGAAAAGTCTGGAGAGCGGTAAGATTGTGCTGTGGGAAGCAAAAGTGAAGCGCGGAATGTGAATTCTGCCTTTGTTGTATAGATAAACACAGTTCCCGGCTGATGGGAACTGTGTTTATCTGTATACGAAAGAAAGGTATTACAATGGTATTTCTATTTTCTGGATCGCAATGTCTTCCAGATATTCTTGAAGCTGTGGCGCAAAATTCTCATCAAGCAGTTTATCCTGTATTTCCAACCAGGAGGTCTCATCCGGAGTCTCTACATAATAGACGGTGATCATTGACAGATCATATCCGTCTGGGGAAAACAGCCCTATATTATCCTCGATCTGTTTACCTGATCCATCCAGCATTACAGACTGTATACTGTCAAATCGTTCATATCCGGGCTGGACTTTGCTTTCGTCGTATCCCATTTCTACGTCAACTTCATAGGGAGTTATGGTAACGCTTACAATACCGTCGCCGTTGGGGGCATATTGGTTCACATCAACTGTCTTCGTACCGATTTCCTGCCGGGTGATCTGGCTGGAGAAAGTCCATTTTCCGGGAATTGCCAGTGGACTGTCTGATTTCCCGGTCCAGTCCGGACTGTAGATATTAGTTATCTTAAGATCCCATATAAAAGAATCAGGGATTTCGTATAGCGCATAAGGATACAAATTAAAGTCAATGCGGATCACTCCGGCAAAAGTATATTCGTCCTGAAATGCCCCCCTGGCTTCTAGATACATATTTCCGTCAGGATTCATCGGAATATCTGCAAAATCAGTATTCTGTTCGGTAACCAGCATGATATAAGAACTGCCATTTTTATCTGCATCCGCTACACTTTGGCGAAAGAGCTCAGGGAATGGATCTTCAGAATCTATCAGAATGGAAATATTCAAAGATTCACTGCTGCAGACGAATTCCGAGAGAGTGATGGTAATCCCTTCAGACTGGCTTATGTTTTCTCCGGGAACGGGAACACTAACAGATGAATAATCGCCCGGATAATACTGTTCGTTCTCCACCAGACCGAAGATTTCCCCCAGCTTTGTAAATTGTTCGGCAATCACAGGATTAGAAGCACAGATACCAGTCAGTACGGCGAGCGCGACAGCCGCGGCAACCGTGCCGCCTGCAATACGGCGGAAACGATTTTTTCTATGAATCTTTTTTACTTTTTGCAGGCTTTCTTTCACAACATGATTCAGCTTTTCGTCTGGAACATATATGTTATTAAAATCAATCCGCATAAAAATAGTCCTCCTTTAATATATTTTTGAGTTCATTACGCGCACGGCTTAAGTATGCTTTGACAGTTCCTTCAGGTGCGTTCATGATATATGAGATCTCGTGTACGGACAGTTCGCTGAAATATTTCAGGATGATGGCTGTGCGATATTTTTCCGGAAGAAGTTCAATCGCTGATTCCAGATCCAGTCTCTCTTCAAGTGATACTGCCTGATACCGGTCAGAAAGATGTTTCTCGTCAATCTCCTCATAGTAGACAATTTTTTTAAGTTCACTTTTGGCTGTGTTGATTAGAATGCTCGTGATCCATGTTCTGAATAACTGCGGCTTTTTCAGATGGCGAATATTCTGATATCCTTTTAATATCGTGACGCCGACCAGATCCAGAGCATCCTGCTCATTTTTCATATACAGAAAAGCCATTTTGTACAAATATTCCTGATGCCGGGTGATCAGCCAGGCATAGGCGTCGGGATTTCCATGCATTGCTTTTCTGGCAAAATGCAGTTCCTCATCTTGTCTCATAAACAGTTCCTCCTTATGTTCAGATGGAAAGGGAGCTCCTTTTATCTTACACTGATTAGACTCTCCCAGGCTGGAAAAGGTTGCACAAAACACACAGAAATGCAAAAAATTTTCCTTGACTTATTTTAAGCTTCTTCATATAATAATTGAGTATATTGCAAAGACAAAGAAGAGAAGTAGTAGGAGAGTATCGTTTCCAGAGAGCTGCCGGGAGGTGTGAGGCAGTAGCGTAAACTCCGAACTCATCTTGGAGTTCTTTCGGTGAACTTGTAAGAACCTCGTCGAGTGACACAGGCAGCCGGAAGCGGGAATTCCCGTTACAGAATCAATGAGTGCATCTGTTTTAGGACAGATGAACGAGAGTGGTACCACGGAAAATAAGCCTTTTCGTCTCTTGATATGAGAAGAAAAGGCTTTTTCTATGCGTCCGGTCAAAATGAATGATCAGAACAGTCTTCAGGCGGACATTCAGTAAGAGAAGAAAGAGAGGAATCGTCAGATGGGTACAAAGATTGTGTACAACCACAGAGCAATTGAGAAAAAATGGCGTGAGAGATGGGAAGAGAATCCGGTCAATCCGAAAGTGGATGACAATGGTAAAGAGAAGGAGAAATACTACTGCCTCGATATGTTCCCGTATCCGTCAGGAAACGGACTTCATGTAGGACACTGGAGAGGCTATGTGATCTCTGATGTGTGGAGCCGTTATAAACTTCAGCAGGGATACTATATTATTCATCCTATGGGCTGGGATGCTTTCGGACTCCCGGCTGAGAACTATGCGATCAAGATGGGGGTTCACCCGGCAAAATCTACTGCTGAGAACGTAGCAAATATCAAGAGACAGATCAATGATATCGCAGCGCTTTATGACTGGGATATGGAAGTAAACACAACAGATCCGAATTTCTACAAATGGACACAGTGGATTTTCGTAAAAATGTTCAAGGCAGGTCTTGCATATGAGAAGGAATTCCCGATCAACTGGTGTCCGTCCTGTAAGACAGGTCTTGCGAACGAGGAAGTTGTAAACGGTAAATGTGAACGCTGCGGCGCGGAAGTGACGAAGAAGAATCTCCGCCAGTGGATGCTCCGCATTACAAAGTACGCGGACTGTCTGTTAAACGACCTCGATAAGCTGGACTGGCCGGAGAAGGTTAAGAAGATGCAGACAGACTGGATCGGAAAATCCTACGGCGCAGAGGTTGATTTCCCGGTTGAAGGAAGAGATGAAAAGATTACGGTCTACACGACAAGACCGGATACCCTTTACGGCGCAACATTTATGGTACTTGCCCCGGAGCACGCACTTGCAAAATCTCTCGCCACACCGGAGACAAAAGACGCGGTAGAGAAATACATCTACGAAGCATCCATGAAGTCAAATGTAGACCGTATGCAGGATAAAGAGAAGACAGGTGTATTTACGGGAAGCTATGCGATCAACCCGTTAAACGGCGCAAAGACGCCGATCTGGCTGTCCGATTATGTACTTGCCGATTACGGTACAGGAGCTATCATGTGTGTGCCGGCTCACGACGACCGTGACTTTGAGTTCGCAAAGAAATTTGATATTCCGATCATTCAGGTCATCGCAAAAGACGGCAAAGAGATCGAGAATATGACAGAGGCTTATACAGAGGCTGCCGGAACAATGATCAATTCCGGTGAGTGGAACGGCATGGAATCTGCTGTTCTGAAAAAAGAAGCTCCGCATATTATCGAGGAGCGCGGCATCGGACGTGCGACTGTAAACTACAAACTCCGCGACTGGGTATTCTCCCGCCAGCGTTACTGGGGCGAGCCGATCCCGATCGTGCACTGTCCGGACTGCGGATGTGTGCCTGTACCGGAGGAAGAGCTGCCGCTGTGTCTGCCGGATGTAGATTCTTATGAACCGACAGGAACCGGGGAGTCACCGCTTGCCGCAATCGACGAGTGGGTGAACTGCAAGTGTCCGAAGTGCGGAAAACCGGCCAAGAGAGAGACTAACACGATGCCTCAGTGGGCAGGATCTTCATGGTACTTCCTGCGCTACGTGGACAATCACAATGATAAAGAACTGGTTTCCAGAGAGAAGGCCGACAAATACCTGCCGGTAGATATGTATATCGGCGGCGTGGAGCACGCGGTACTGCATCTTCTGTACTCCAGATTCTATACAAAGTTCCTGTATGATATCGGAGTGATCGACTTTGACGAGCCGTTCCACAAGCTGTTTAATCAGGGCATGATCACAGGAAAGAACGGTATCAAGATGAGCAAGTCCAAGGGAAATGTAGTTTCTCCGGATGATCTTGTACGTGATTACGGCTGCGACTCCCTGAGAATGTACGAGCTCTTCGTAGGACCGCCGGAGCTGGATGCCGAGTGGGATGACCGCGGAATCGACGGCGTAAACCGTTTCCTGAAACGTCTCTGGAATCTGCTTCAGGACAGCAAGGATAAAGATATCAAGGCTACAAAAGAAATGATCAAGCTCCGTCACAAGATGGTATACGATATCACAAGCCGTCTGGAGAGCTTCAGCCTGAATACTGTTGTATCCGGTTTCATGGAGTACAACAATAAGTTCATCGAGGTTGCCAAGAAAGAGGGCGGCATTGATAAAGAGACGCTGGAGACTATCGCAGTGCTCATCTCTCCGTTTGCACCGCATTTCGCAGAGGAGATGTGGGAGCAGCTGGGTCACAATGAGACTGTCTTCAAGGCAGGATGGCCGACCTACGATGAGAACGAGATGAAGGACGACGAGATCGAGATTCCGGTACAGATTAACGGTAAGACAAAAGCAGTCATCAGCATTTCCGCCGAGGCGACAAAAGACGAGGCGATCGCAGCAGGAAAAGAGGCTGTTGCTGACAAACTGACAGGAAATGTGATCAAAGAAATTTACGTGCCGAAGAAAATTGTGAATATCGTCATGAAATAAGAAAAAAGATGCGGAAAGCCGGGCACTCTGGAGAAAGGGGTACCCGGCTTTCTTCAAATCCAGAGGTTTAAAGTATATAGATGAATTTTGTGCAGGAATGTGATACCATACAAATATGATATAAGTATGAGCGTGGAGGGACATTTCAGATTCTGTGGAATGTTCCGGAAAGATAAAAAGAGAGGAGGAAGCATTATGAAAAATTATTCAGAGGATGCCAGCAGACAGTATCATATACAGGTGGCAAAAGGAGAAGTAGGACGATACGTGATCATGCCGGGAGATCCGAAACGGTGTGTCAAGATTGCAAAATATTTTGACAATCCTGTGCTGATTGCCGACAACCGGGAATTCATTACATATACCGGAACACTGGACGGCGAAAAGGTCAGTGTGACGTCTACGGGAATTGGCGGTCCGTCCGCTTCGATCGCAATGGAAGAACTATACCGTTGCGGAGCAGATACATTTGTCCGGATCGGAACATGCGGAGGAATGCAGCCGGATGTAAAAAGCGGCGATATCGTAATCGCCACGGGGGCGATCCGCATGGAAGGAACCAGCCGGGAATATGCGCCTATCGAATTTCCTGCGGTTCCGGATCTGAAAGTGACGAATGCCCTGGTCGAAGCCGCAGAACAGAAGGGGTATTCATATCATACCGGCGTTGTACAGTGCAAGGATTCCTTTTACGGACAGCATGAACCGGAAGTAAAGCCGGTAAGCTATGAATTGCTTAATAAATGGGAAGCGTGGAAGCGTCTCGGCTGTCTCGCTTCAGAAATGGAATCGGCGGCGCTGTTTGTAGTCGCAAGCTGCCTCAAAGTGCGAGTCGGCTCATGCTTCCTCGTTCTTGCAAATCAGGAAAGAGAGAAATTAGGACTGGATAATCCGGTTGTGCACGATACTGATATGGCGGTTCAGGTGGCAGTGGAAGCCATCCGCGGGCTCATCTGTTCTGACAGGAAAACAAAAGTATAATAGAAGAGACTTATTGAAAGAGTGAACGATAGGATGAGACACAGAGACAATATTCTGTGTCTTGTTTTGCTTGGGATATTATTGAGAATAAATACATTTTGAATGCGTAAAAAGAAAATCGAATGTTTGTTCTGTACTTTGCTTTTGCATTCTGTTATAATAGCGAAAGAGTGGCAATGTATGCTTTGATTAACTCTGATAAAAATAAGATTGAAAACGTGTTCAGCAAGTTAATATAAGAGGTAAGATCGTGGGAGTGTTCAGTAAAAGTTACTTGGAAGAAGTAGTTGAAAATCTGCGAAGAAAATCCGTCATGAAGAGGAGAAAGAATAGTAATGGACCATTTTGAATTAGTATCAGAATACAAACCCACCGGCGACCAGCCCCAGGCAATCGAGCAGCTGGTCAAAGGATTTAAAGAAGGAAATCAGTGCCAGACCCTTCTGGGCGTCACCGGTTCCGGTAAAACTTTCACGATGGCGAATGTCATCCAGCAATTAAATAAACCGACTCTGATCATTGCGCATAATAAGACACTGGCCGCGCAGCTCTACGGTGAGTTCAAGGAGTTCTTTCCGAACAATGCCGTAGAGTATTTTGTCTCCTAGTGTGCCGGAGCCGGAAAATGAGGTATATTTAGTGCTTTTTCGTGCTGTTTCGTCCAGATTTTGTGGACAGAACAGGACGAAACGGACTGGATAATACCAGACGGACAAAATGATTTTGTGACTTTTTGCAGGAAAAATTCGTAATGAGATTAGATATAGAAAGTGCAGTAGCATAGAATGAGTAGTTGCGTAATATAATATAGGTACATAGTATGGTGGTTGAAACACCGAAAAATTCTGACTTGCTTTTTTTAGAGTTTTTGCTATACTATGTATAGAAGTAAATGTTTGCCGTTTGTTATACGACGGGGTACAAGATGTATAACAAGTATTTTTGCCACTTGCCGATGGTGTGGGATATAAATGATTCGGTATGTAAATGATTGCCACTTGCTATACAGGTGGGATACAAATAGTATAGTGCGTAAATGAATCCCCGTCAGTCAATGATGGGGATTTTTTATAAGGAGAAAAAATGGAAATAAAACAAGGATACTCTTATCATATCAAAGATGAATTTTTTGATATGATACAAGATAAGTATTTGATGAGTAACAAAGAAGGGGGAAATTATCGTCCACATTTTCTTGCAATTCAAGATAGTAAGAATAAGAATTTGTATTGGATGATTCCCATTAGTTCGCAGGTTGAAAAAAATAAAGTCATTATAGAAAAGAAAAAACAAAGATACGGAAAATGCAATACGATTATAATAGGTAAATTCGCCGGAAAGGATAATGCTTTTTTAATTCAAAATGCTTTCCCAATTTTAGCGAAATATTTTGATCATGTGCATACGATTGAGAATAAGCCGATTATCATACATAAAAAATTGGATCGAGAGCTTACAATCAATTTGAGAGAGGTATTGGCTATGTATAAACGAGGAATCCATTTGATTTTTCCAGATATCGAGAAAATACAAGAAAAAATGGAAGAAGAATTATCTAAAACTAAATAAAGGAATTGAGAGAACTGTTTGCTCTTTAACTGAGGGCAAGCTATAATAATATTGTAGATTGATAAATTGGAAGTTGTAGAGTAGAAAATTGGAATTTGATTTCAAAATTATAGAATTACGGAGGTTGGTATTGATGAAAAGTATATCAAAAATCAAATTTATTCTTTTAGTTTTATTTCTGCATATTGTTAATACTGGAGTTGGTATTTGGTTGGCATCAAATAATCTCCTTAAATTTGCCATAGTATTATGTGGATTATTTACTGCCTTTATAGGAATATTTATGAAAGACAACATTGAACATGTGTATTTTTGAAGTTATGGAGAGAACGGTATGGAAAAATTTTCTGTGTTGTTAATGATAATAGCTATCGTTTGTGCCTTATTTGCTGATAAAATAGATACGGCTGTCAAAGGAGACAAAAGGTTAAAAAAGTGATTGTCGTATTTAGTGTGGGAATATTATTAGTCTGTACGATTGCTATTATTGCAAGTATTTTAGCATAAATACCCAACTCTAAATTCCAGTTTGTTCAACGTACAAATTGGTGTTTGTAGAGTTGGTAAATTCCGACTTTCTGGGCAATTGATTATACTGTAAAGTGATAAGCGATAAATATATGGAGAATATTGATATGGAGAATAGACGAAAGTTTTCTATTTTTATAAGCTCTACCTATGAAGACCTTAAAGAAGAGAGGCAGGCATTGGTAGGTGTAGCGCTTGAGAATAATTTCATACCTGTAGGAATGGAGCAATTTCATGCCGCTCCTACAAGCCAATGGAATGTTATAACAAAGATGATTGATGAGTGCGATTTTTACCTTCTTGTTATTGGAGGACGGTATGGATCAATCGATGAAGAAGCTGGAATAAGTTACACAGAGAAGGAATACAATTACGCAAAAGATAAGAGATTACCAGTGCTTGTTTTGATTAAAGAGCCTTCAGCTATTGTTGAAAGTGAAAAGGATGCTGGAGAAGACAAATACGATAAAATGCAAAGACTTGATAAGTTCAGAGAGAGGGTAAAAAATGATAAAAATACTGTTGATTTTTTCACGGATTTAAATAACTTAATGTATAAGGCATCATCGACATTTAGTAAAGCCATTAATTATGCTGATGATAATGCTGGATGGGTTCGATATCGAGATATAGTAGATATAATTAATGAAGAAGCAGAAGGGCGGAATAAGATTAATGCTGAAGTTGTAGAACATCAACAGAATATGTTAGAAGATATGAAAAAGATGTTCTCTCAATTTGGCAGTAGGCTTGCTGAGTTAGAAAATAATAAGTTAACCTGGGGAGAAATTCCCACAGTAACAAATGAGGATATAAATAAATTGTTTCGGGTTGAAAATGAGACATTAAATATTGGAAAGCCAAAGGGAGATAAACCAATTATAGGTCAAGATGATGTTGGTAACATCCCTGTGGAATCAGCTTTTCTGCTAGTGTATGCAGCTGATGGTGATGGGCAAATCATAAAGATACAGACACTTGACTCGCCTACTCAGATTTTTACATCAGGTAAAAAGTTTATGTCTGATAACTCAAAAAGAGAATCAGCAAGATGGGTAGAGGCATTAGATCGACTTATAGAATGGGGATGGGTTAAATCTTTAGGGTATAAAGGAGAAATATTTGAATTGACAGGAACTGGTTACAATAAAGCAGATTGGTTGAAAGAGGGTATGGGAATTGATACTTCAAAAGATCCGCTTGACGAGTTAAAAGAGTTTGAAACTTGATTTTTATACAGAAAATATCCTCAAATTAGGATTAGCCAATCTTACCAATAGGAAACAATAACTGAATATAGAAAATACATAGCCGGAAGGTTTTCAATGAACGAAAATCCTCCGGCTTTTTTCATGCCTATTTTTATACATAGCCATTTCCCTACACAGGAAGATGGCTATTAAATTTTAGGAAAGGAGGGAATCGTATGGCGAATTGCAAAGTAATTGCGATTGCCAACCAGAAAGGCGGAACGGGGAAAACCACCACGACCGTCAACTTAGGGATCGGGCTTGCCAGAGAAGGAAAAAAGGTACTTTTAGTGGACGCTGATCCACAGGGCGATCTGACAACCTCACTGGGATGGCCGGAGCAGGATAACCTTTCTGTGACACTTGCCACACAGTTAGAGGGGATTGTGGCTGACCGGGAAATGGATAGCCACGCCGGAATTTTACACCATGAGGAAGGCGTTGATCTGATCCCGTCCAATATCGAACTGGCAGGACTGGAAGTTATGCTTGTTAACGCCATGAGCCGGGAACTCACTCTGAAAAACTATCTCAATGAAGTGAAAAGCGGATACGACTATGTGCTGATTGACTGTATGCCGAGTTTAGGTATGCTGACGATCAATGCACTGGCGGCGTCTGACAGTGTGATTGTACCGGTACAGGCCCAGTACCTTCCGGCAAAGGGAATGACACAGCTTATGAAAACAATCGGGAAGGTACAAAGGCAGATCAATCCGGCGCTGAAGGTGGACGGTGTACTTTTGACACTTGCAGATATGCGGACAAATCTGGCCCGTGTGACCGCAGAAAGTATCCGGCAGAATTACGGGAGAATGATCAAGGTTTACCAGACTGTCGTTCCGGTTGGCGTGAAAGCGGCGGAAACAAGTGCCGCAGGACAGAGCATTTACCGTTATGACAAAAACGGAACAGTGGCAAAAGCCTATGCGTCATTTACAAGGGAGGTGGTACGGGATGGCGAAAGGCAGAGAAATAAGGCTGAACCTTCCCGCAGCCGATGACCTGTTCAGCACCCAGGAGGAACGTGACGAGGCAAAACGGGAGTATGTAGCAGATATTCCTCTGACGGAGATCAGTGACTTTCCTAATCATCCGTATAAAGTAAAGCAGGATGAAAGTATGCTGGAGTTGGCGGCCAGTATCCGGGAGAAAGGCGTGGTCAATCCCGCTCTGGTTCGTCCGAAACCGGAAGGCGGTTATGAAATGGTGGCAGGACACCGGAGAAAATTAGCAAGTGAACTTGCCGGGAAAACGGATATGCCATGTATTGTGCGAAATCTGACAGATGATGAAGCTACGATTATCATGGTGGACTCCAACCTGCAAAGGGAGAAAATCCTACCGTCAGAAAAATCCTTCGCCTATAAGATGAAACTGGACGCAATGAAACGACAGGGGCAGAGAACGGATTTAACTTGTGAGCCACTGGCGCACAAGTTAAAAGGAATGAAATCGAGAGATGTGTTAGCTGAACAAGTGGGAGAAAGCAAAGATCAAATTCGCCGCTATATCCGTCTTACTGAACTCATCACACCTATTCTGGATATGGTGGACGAGGGAAAGATTGCCATGCGTCCGGCAGTAGAGCTGTCTTACTTGCCGAAAGAGCAACAGCAGGCACTTTTTGACACAATGGAACTGGAGGACTGTACGCCCAGCCACGCACAGGCGATTAAAATGCGGAAGTTTGCGAAGGCGGGAAAGCTGAATGAGGACGTGATTCTGTCGATCATGACCGAAGAAAAGCCGAACCAGGTGGAGCAGTTTAAAATCCCGAAAAAGAGGATTGACAAATATTTCTCTCCGGGAACCACGCCAAAGCAAATGGAAGACACGATCATTAAGGCACTGGAACTGTACCGCAGACGGGAGAGAGGACGGGAAAGGTAAGAGGACACCTGGGGGAAAGTGGGTTCCTTTGGTGCTTTCCTTTTTCCGGGTTTTCCGGTTTCCCCTCCCCACACCCTACCCCTTCCGGATTACCAGCAGTTTACCAGCCGAAAAGAAGAATAAGGAGCCGGTGGCTATCCACATTCCACCGGATCAGTACCCAGCCCTGCCAGCAAGCAGGGATTTTTTATGTGGGCCGAAAGGCTCAGAAATGGAGGAGAATGAAGTGAAGAAAATCAAGCAGTTATTCAAGAAAGGGATCGCACTGGCACTGGCGGCGGTCACGACACTGTCCGTCCTGCCGGCGAGCACGGTATCGGCTGCGTCCGAGCGGGCAACGATCACATTCGCTTACTGCTATGACGGAAACGGGAACACCATCCGTTATCAGCAGACAGTTTCCCACAATGGGATTACCTGCAGCCATGCAGGAGAGGCCAGAACCAGGATTTATGCGGATGGAGAAAATGCCTACTGTATTGAACCGGGAATCTCCCTGCATACCGGGAACACACTGGAGAAGGACGCTTCTGTGGTGTGGAACAACTTAGGGAAAGAGAAACAGGACGCTGTGAACCTTGCCCTTTTGTATGGCGCACAGGGCAGCATGGGCAGTCTGTCCGGCACGGAAGATGAGAAAGTCCTTGCGACACAGATGGTCATCTGGGAGATCGTAACCGGGTGCAGAAATGCCACCGCCCCCTATGCCCGGACAGACGCCAAATTCTATAACAGTCTTTGCGTAGGCGGGGCAAACAGCGGTGTGGCAGCGGCTTATAACCAGATTATTTCCGGTATGGTCAGCCACGGAACTATCCCCAGTTTTGCGTCCGGCAGTACAGACAGCACTCCGCAGGAACTGAAATGGGACGGAAACCAATATGTGCTGAAACTGACAGATACCAATGGTGTCCTGTCGAAATTCAATTTCACATCGTCCAACAGTGATGTGAAAGTCAGCACATCCGGAAACACACTGACCATCACATCCAGTAAAGCGATTGCCGGGAACGTGCAGTTGTCCGCAACCAAGAAGATCCCCACAGTGAGCAGCAGCGCAAAGCTGATTGCCTATGGAGATCCGTCTTTACAGGACGTGGTTACAGGCGTGGAGAATACAGCAGCGGTGCAGGCATATCTGAATGTAAAGATTCCTTATGGCCACGTTCAGATTGTGAAAACATCGGAGGACGGTGTGGTGGCTGGATTAAAATTCCAGATCACGGGCAACGGGATTGATCAGACCGTGACAACCGGGGAGGACGGAACGATCAAAGTGGAGAACCTTCAGCCGGGAACTTACACGGTAACAGAGCTGACAGAGAACCGATATGAACCGCAGAAAGCGAAGACTGTGGAGGTCAAAGGCGGGGAAACCGCTACCGTGGACTTTTCCAATATCCTCAAGCGTGGAGATTTGAAAGTGACCAAGACTTCTGAGGACGGCCTGGTGGAAGGCATGAAGTTCCATCTCTACGGGACCTCTCTTTCCGGTATTCCGGTGGATGAATATGCGGTTACGGACAACACAGGCGTTGCCATGTTTTCAGACATTCTGATCTCCGGCGATACGCCCTATACGCTGGAGGAAGTGGAGACAGCAGACCGGTATGTGGTTCCGGCGGCCCAGAACGTGACCGTCAACTGGAACGAAGTGACCAATGCCACCGTCCATAACGTACTGAAAAAGTTCCGGGTAACGGTCACAAAGACAGACCGGGAGACAGGAATCCCGCAGGGAGACGCTACGCTGGCAGGCGCAGTGTACGGGATTTATGACGGGGATACACTGATTGACACTTACACCACGGACAGCAATGGCAGTTTTACCACGAAATATTATGTGTGCGGGGATAACTGGACAATCCGGGAGATCAGCCCGTCCGAAGGGTATCTGCTGGACGAGACTTCCTACCATGTGGGGGCAGAGGCAACTCTTTATACCGTGGAGCTGAACGATACTTTCAATGACGTGAATGAGCAGGTCATCAAGGGAAGAATTTCTATCATCAAGCACACGGATGACGGAAGTACGCAGATCGAAACACCGGAGGAAGGCGCAGAGTTCCAGGTGTATTTAAAGAGCGCAGGCAGCTATGACAGCGCAAAGGACAGCGAGCGGGATACGCTGGTGTGTGATGAGAACGGATATGCCGAGACGAAAGACCTGCCTTATGGCATTTATACGGTACACCAGACAAAAGGCTGGGAAGGCCGGGAGATGATCGGAGACTTTGATGTGTATATCAGCAGTGACGGAGAAGTTTACCGCTACCTCATCAACAACCGCCTGTTTGAATCCTATATCAAAGTAGTCAAGAAAGACGCAGAAACGGGAAACACCATCCCCCTTGCAGGAGCCGGGTTCCAGATCTATGACGAATCCGGGAACCTTGTGACCATGCAGTATACCTATCCGGAAGTCACAAAGCTGGATACGTTCTATACCGGAAGTGACGGTTATCTGATTACACCGGAGGTACTGCCTTATGGAAATTACACATTAGTGGAGGTACAGGCTCCTTACGGGTATGTACTGGACAGTACGCCGGTTCCATTTACAGTATCTGAGGAACAGTCCGGGCAGGACAGCGGAGTGACCGTGATCACGGTGGAAAAAGAGGATATGCCGCAGAAAGGCAAGATCCTTGTGACGAAAACCGGGGAGGAGTTCTCCTCTGTGCAGGTGTCTGGAGACGGTGTAGTAGATAAAGACGGGAACCTTGCGGAAGGCGAGAATATTTACACGCCTGTTTATGCAGTAACCGGGCAGGCCGGGGCGGTATATGAAGTGATCGCCGCCGAGGACATTGTGACGCCGGACGGAACCGTGCGGGCCGCCGCCGGGGATGTGGTGGATACCATTACCACAGATGAGGAAGGCAAAGCAGAGACAAAAGAGTTGTATCTGGGCAAGTATCAGATCGTGGAAAAGACAGCGCCGGAAGGTCTGGTGCTGAATACAGAAACCCATGAGGTGGAGCTGACCTATGCCGGACAGGAAGTATCTGTAACAGAGGCGGACACCGCTTTCTATAATGAGCGGCAGAAAGTGACGGTTGATCTTACAAAGACACTGGAACAGGATGAAATCTTTGGGATCGGAAGTGCAGGAGAGATCCAGAACGTGGCCTTTGGCCTGTATGCTGCAGAGGATCTGACAGCAGCGGACGGTTCCGTGATTCCGGCGGACGGTCTGATCGAGATCGTGTTCTGCAGTGCAGAGGGAACCGCCGCATTTCAGACAGACCTGCCTTTTGGCAAGTATTATGTGAAAGAAGTTGCCACTGACCAGCATTATCTTCTGTCAGAAGAAACCTATCCTGTGGACTTTACCTACCAGGGGCAGGATACCGCTGTTGTCCATATTTCCGCAAATGAGGGAAATGCCATTGAGAATGAACTGATCCGGGGAAAGATCTCAGGACGGAAAGTAGACACGGACGGGGAGGCACTGGAAGGCGCAACGATTGGCCTGTTTTCCGCAGGTACAGAAGAATTTACGGAAGATACTGCCTTAATGGTAACTACTTCTGATGAGGACGGAGCCTTTGCCTTTGAGGATGTACCGTTTGGCAGATGGATCGTCCGGGAGATCGCAAGCCCGGAAGGATATGTGCTGAATGAGGCCCTCCACTATGTATCGGTTACGGAAGATGAGGAAGTGATCGAGGTGGAGCTGATCAACAAACTCATTGAGGGCAGTGTCCGTCTGACAAAAGTGGACGCAGAATATCCGGCGAACAAGCTGACGGGCGCTGTATTTGAGTTGTATGCAGATACGGACAAAGACCAGAAACTGACCGAAAAGGATGAGCTTGTGGGAGAAATCCCGGAAATCTCAGAGGGCATTTACCAGACGGACGGTCTGCTTTACGGAGGATATTTTGTGAAAGAAAAGACTGCCCCGGAAGGCTTCAAGCTGGATGAGAACGCTTATTACTTTGAGATCAGCGAGGACGGAAAGATTGTAGATGTGGAAAATGAGGCAGGCGTTGGCTTTATCAACCAGCCGATTACCGGAAAACTGGAACTGACCAAGACAGACGTTGCGGATGGGAAACCTCTTCCAAATGCCGGATTCCGTATTAAGGACGAGGATGGGAATATCGTTGCCACAGGCGTAACAGATGAGAACGGGATCGCCATCTTTACCCTGCGGTATGGAAAATACACCTATCAGGAGTATAATGCGCCGGAAGGTTACGAGATTGATGAGTCCGAATACGCCTTTGAGATCAAGGAGGACGGGCAGATCGTAAAGGCCACTATGACGAATGAAAAGATCCCGGAGGAACTGATCACGACACCGAAGACCGGGGATGACAGCAGGCCGGGCCTGTGGATCGGGTTATCCGCCCTGTCCGGAGCAGGCGTGGCAGCCTTTGGTGTTCTGACCGCAGTAAAAATAAGAAAAAAGAAAGGGGAAGATAAGGCATGAACGCAAAGATGTGGATCACGGTCATCTTAGTGGCATTTATCGCAGGAGCCTTGATTTGGCTGAACCTGCGGAACCGGAAGAAATAGACAGAACGTGACAGGAGGCGGCGGTAAGCCGCCTCCTTACATACCGGACGAAAGGAGGAAAAGCCATTGATACAGAAGTTTAATACCGGGATTGCCAGACGGTATGGGATAGCCGCAGCTTTGCTTGCGGAGGCAATCTGGACGGAAATAAAAGAGAATGAATTTCATGGACGCTGCCAGTATGACGGGGAAACCTGGATGTGCTGCAGCCGGAAAATGTTTCTGATCCGTATGCCCTATCTGACAAAACACATGGTCAGCACGGGCCTTGCAAGGCTGAAACGGGCAGGCGTCCTCATAAAAGGCGAGTGGAACAAAGGACAGTCTGACCGGACAGGCTGGTATACGTTTACGCCCTATGGGAGAAAGGTCATGGAAGAAAGCGAGGATGAGGACTATGCGTGAGAAAGTGCAGAAACAAGAGATAGAAAAAGCGTCTTTGTCACGGGAGGTGTACTGATGGAAAAACGGGTAAATCAGGGATATGAAATTGTCCAGTCCATTGAGGTGGGAACATCGGAGTTTGTTTTAGGCGTCAGCCAGTATCATTCGGAACAGTTTGTGACATGGAAATGCAGTGGAAAGACGGATTATTACTGGGGGCATTATACTGACAGCCTGCTGAAAGCAACCAAAGATCTGTGTGAGAGGGCTTTGGAAGAAATCGCATATCTGGAACAGCGGGAGCAGCGCAAAGGAACAAAAAGGGAAATACAGAAAACAGAACAGGAAAGGTAGGTGTGGAAGTTGGCACAGATCAACAATAAGGCTGTCCGCTCCCTTTCAAAGCTGATGGAGGCGGGATTTGACAATGAAAAAGCAGTTTTAAATATGACAATGGATGATATTTTGTCTCTGCCAGGGATCACAGTAGCAGAAATCGGGATGATCAATGAGATTCAGAAAGCAGTAAAAGCCGGAAAGTTCATAACATTTTTGGGAGGCGGGGAGATATGAGCAGTGGGAAAATGATCTGCTTTACGGACAGCCGGGGAAACCCGCTTTTTTCTCTTCCGGACAGTTCTTTTCTGCGTCTGGAGTATGACAACGGGGATTGCTCCTGCGCTTTCTGCCGCTATCACAGTGAGGAACAGGTGGAAATAGACGGAAGGTGCAAGAATATCCGCCAGTTTGCAAGGCAGATGGAAAAGAATGGGATTCGTTATCGGCCCATGAGTGAGACAAAACGGAAAGGAGGCAGGATGTATGGCGAGATATGACGCAATGGAAGAAACCTTTACAGAAGTCCAGGTGTTGGGAAGGCCGGCACTTTTCCATGATCTGAGGATTGACCGGAATACCGTGCCAAAGGGGCTATATTTATATGAAGTGCGGCATGATGACGAAGGGCTGGGAGATCCGGTACAGATTGCAAAAGGGATTATGGTCAATCATTTTGGTTCCATCATTACCCGTGAACCCATCAGGTTGCCGCCGGACGGATATTTAGATATTGATCCGGAAAAGGACTGGGATTTTTGTGACGGAGATTGCCGCACAGTCCGGGAGTTTATGGAAAAATACCCGCCTGCCCGACAGAAAGAAAAAGAACAGGAACGATAGGAGGGGCGAGTTGTGGCAAAGAAGAAATATGACTTGATCACAGACCTTTATACAGAGACTGTAAAAGAAGTAATTGCCAGTCCGGAAAACTGGCTGTCTTTTTTGCACTCTGCCTGCCGGAACTTCCGGCTGCCTTTTGATGACCAGATTCTAATCTATGCACAGCGCCCGGAGGCGTCCGCAGTGCTGCCTATGAAAGTCTGGAATGAGAAGTTTGGGCGGTGGGTAAAGCGGGATTCCAAAGGGATTGCAGTTTTTGACAAGGACAGCCCAAAACTGAGATTGAAATACTATTATGACGTTTCAGATACGCAGGAAGGACGTTACCGCCGATTGCTCCGTCCAGTGCCATTGTGGGAAGTGCCAGAAGAATATCAGCCGGATGTGCGGGAAACCCTTGCCAATGCTTTTGGCGTGGACGAGACAGTGACAGGACTTGCGGAAACCATACTGGAGGCGGCAAAGATTGCGGCAGAAGATAACCTTGCGGATTATCTGCCGGATCTGTTCTCAGAACGAAAGAACAGCTATCTGGAAGAGGTGGACGAGTACAATGTGGAGGTGGAGGCCCGCCAGCTTTTATCGGCCAGTGTTGCCTACATGGTCATGGTACGGTGCGGCGTGGATACCGACCTGTATCTGGATACAGAGGACTTCCGGAATATCACGGATTTTAATACGCCGGAAATGGTCAACCTGTTTGGTGTTGCGGCCAGTGATGTGGTGGAAATGGCATTATCCGAGATTTCCGATACCGTTAATAAGCTGAGAAAGGCGGAGAGAAAGAAAAATCGCACCTTTGCCGGAAGAGAAGCGGGCCGATATAATGAAAGCGAAAACAGAGAACAGATTATAGAAAGGGGCGTTACACATGAGAGCGATCACATACAGCAGACAGGGCGATTATCTTCTTCCGGATCTGACCGTGCCGGACGAACCGGAAGTACACCGTGGGAAGTACGCTTCCCTCCGTCAGACTTATCTGAAAAATTACCGGTACGGGATGTATCTGAACCTGCTGACAAAAGGAGAACTGAACCGCCATCTGAACGAAGTGCAGCGGGAGGCACAGGAGCGGATGGAAGTTCTGACCGGGCAGATGAAAGCAGCCTGGGGCGTGACAGAGGAACTGAAAGCGAAAGACCAGATGGCGTGGGTACAGCAGATGAACAACATCCGGCAGGCAGCGGAAGAGATCGTGATGAGAGAGCTGATCTACAGCTAACCGGACAAGAACCACAGCCGGAAGAGGAAAGGCAGGAACCGACTGCAGAGCCACAGCCAACGGTAGCGGAACAACAGTCATTATTAGAAGAACTGGCAGGAGAGGAATCTCCTGCTTTTTCTATGCCACAGGAAATCATTGACCATACCCTGCAGTCTGGTTCTTCCTTTGAACATGGCAAATACAGAATTTACTCCTATTTTCTGCAAGAACACAGCAATAAGGAAAAAGCAGAATTTTTAAAGCAGGAATATGGCATGGGAGGATCTGTAACTGATTATTTAGGAGAAAGATTTCACCAGGATACAAATGCGAAAGGTTATACCATCCAGTGGAAGAATTATGAGACTACTTTGAAATGGACGGCAGTTGCAAAGAGGATTGATGAGCTGATTGCTGCCGGACGGTATATGACGGAAAAGGAACTGGCGTATATCCCGGAGTATGAAAGAACAATTTTGGCGAGAAGTATTTATAACTTTTTCTATCATCAGCCGGAGAGATTTTTACGTCCGTACCCGTTTGGCATGGAATATGACAAAGCAATGGAACAGATCCGCCCGCAGCTTGATGATCCAAACCAGGTAAAAGAAATCCTTTCCATGATGGAAGAGGTACTTGCGGGAACCGCAGATTACGATCAGCGATATCCGTCCATGCAGAAGGCGCACCAAGACCTTAAGGATTACCGGGACGGAGTATTCCGTTTGTTTACTCCCATACCAGCCGAAAGAGAAAACACGCAGGCTCCCCTGGAGCCTGTTCCGGCACAGAGCCGGGAGGAGGTTCTGGCAGGACGTCTCAATGCATTTTACCAGGCGTATGACTGGTATGAATACCAGGATACGATTGAGGCAGGAGAGACACAGGAGGATGTTCTGCGTCAGTTGCGGGAACAGTTGGCCGATCCCCAGTCTGTGCAGGAAATTTACAGCTATCTGACCAGTGTCCGGGAAGGGATGGACACGGAGGATGAAAACTATTCCGAAGTGTCTGAACTGATCGCCGGGATTGCAGACTTACCTGCTATGAATCCGCCTTATGACCTGCAGGTGGATACGATTGTCACAATAGGCACAAAGGAATATTCCATTGACTTTATCTCCGATGAGATGGTGGTTCTGCGTGACCAGATGTATCCGCTTTTCACAGAGGAAATGCCAAGAGAGGTGTTTGACCGCCGGGTACGGGAAAATCCGGCGAATGATCATCTGAAGGTATACAGGAAACCATCAGAGGAACCAGCCGAAAAAGACAAGGAGGAACCGGCTCCCACACAGGAAATGGCGCAGGAGCAGGAGGACGGATTTACCGGGATAAAACCGGAGGACAATCCTTTTGAGAAGGAACCGGAAGAAGTTCTGGAGGATCTGGCCCCGGCATGGGCACAGAAGAAACCTGCCGGGAGGGTAAGAGGGTTTGATCCGCACCCGGAGATTCCCCAGGAGAGCCGCAGCCAGTATCAGATCACGGATGAGCATTTAGGGGAGGGAACTGAAAAAGAAAAGTTCCGTGCCAACATCATGGCAATCCAGCTATTGAAGAAGTGTGAGGAAGAAAACCGCTTTGCCACGCCGGAGGAACAGGAAATCCTTTCCGGATATGTTGGCTGGGGCGGCTTATCTGACGCTTTTGACGAGACGAAATCTTCCTGGTCAACGGAATATCTGGAATTAAAGACGGTCCTGACAGAGGAAGAGTATGCTGCGGCGAGACAGTCCACGCTAACCGCCTTTTATACGCCGCCGGTGGTCATCAGCGCCATGTATCAGGCGTTGGAGAACATGGGATTGAAATCCGGGAACATTCTGGAGCCAAGCTGCGGAACGGGAAATTTTATCGGACGGAAACCGGAGAGTTTGTCTGACTGCAAGGTTTACGGTGTGGAGATCGACAGCATTTCCGCCCGGATCGCACAGCAGCTTTACCAGAAGTCCACCATCGCTGCTCAGGGCTTTGAGGACGCAGATCTGCCGGACAGCTTTTTTGATGTGGTCATAGGAAATGTACCTTTTGGAAGTTATAAGGTACTGGACAGGAAATATGATAAGTATAACTTTATGATCCACGACTATTTTATCGCAAAATCTATCGATAAAACGAGGCCGAAGGGTGTGCTTGCATTGATCACGTCCAACGGGATCAGCGGCGGGACAATGGATAAGCGGGATGACCGGGTGCGGAGATATATCGCCCAGCGGTGCGACCTGTTAGGGGCGATCCGCCTGCCAAATAATGCTTTCCTTGCCAATGCCGGTACAGAGATCAATACGGATATTCTCTTTTTCCAGAAGCGGGAGACGCCGAGAGACTTAAATGTGGATCTGCCGGACTGGGTGGAAGTGGAGCAGATCTATGAAAATGACCATGTGAATGAACAGGGCGAGAGCCGACACCGGGTGGTCAGTATCAATCCCTATTTTCAGCAGCACCCGGAAATGGTACTGGGCGAGCAGGAGATCGTGTCCGGGCCGTATGGGCCACAGCTTGTATGCAAGCCTTATCCAGACAGGGATTTAAAGGAACTTCTGGAACAGGCAGTGGAGAACCTTGAGGCGGAGATCACGGATTATGAGGCGGAAGAGTTGGTGGAGGAAGAGGACCATTCAATCCCGGCTGATCCGTCTGTGGCAAACTTTTCCTATACGGTTTATGACGGGAAGATCTATTACCGGGAAAACAGCCGCATGAAACCGGTGGAACTGTCCGTGACAGCGCAGAACCGTGTGAAAGGCATGATTGCTATCCGGGACTGTACCAGAGAGCTGATCACTTATCAGGCGGAAGGTTATCCCGATAAAGAAATCGAAGAACAGCAGAAAAAGCTGAACCATCTGTACGACCTGTTCCAGAGAAAATATGGTCTGCTGAATTCCAGAGCGAACAGCATGGCCTTTTCTGATGACAGCAGTTATCCGCTTCTTTGCTCCTTAGAGATTATAGCAGAAGATGGAACTTTAGAGCGGAAAGCCGATATGTTCACAAAGCGGACGATCAAGCCTCACGAAACGGTAACGAGAGTGGATACCGCAAGTGAGGCTTTATCTTTGTCTCTCTCCGAAAAAGCCTGCGTGGATATGGAGTATCTGTGTTCCCTGACTGGAAAAAGCGCCCAGGAAGTGGAACAGGAATTACAGGGCGTGATCTTCCGTCTGCCGGAGTCTGAGGATCTGGAACATCCCCGATTCGTATCTGAGGATGAATACCTTTCCGGCAACGTGCGCCAGAAACTGCGGGAGGCGAAACGTGCGGCAGAGATTTCCGAAGTTTATCAAAGTAATGTGGAGGCACTGGAAAAAGTACAGCCAAAGGATCTGACCGCTTCTGAGATCAGTGTGCGTCTGGGAGCCACATGGATACCGGAGTCGGATATTGCCGACTTTATGTTTGAACTTTTGCAGACGCCGAATTATTCCCAGTGGAAGATCAAAGTCCATTTCTCCCGGCATACCGGGGAATGGAATATCGAAGGGAAGAGCATGGACCGGGGAAATCCCCGTGCCAATAATACCTATGGCACGAACCGGGTAAATGCTTATAAGATCATAGAGGATACGCTAAATCTGCGGGATACCCGTGTGTTTGATTATGTGGAGGACGAGGAAGGCAAGAGAAAGCCGGTTCTGAATAAAAAAGAAACCGCCATTGCACAGGGAAAACAGGACTTAATTAAGCAGGCGTTCCAGGAATGGATCTGGAGAGAGCCGGAGCGCAGACAGAGACTGACCGCAGATTATAATGAGCAGTTTAATTCCATCCGCCCAAGGGAGTATGACGGGAGCCATCTGCATTTCTATGGCATGAACCCGGAAATTACTTTGCGGAAACACCAGAAGGACGGCGTGGCCCGGATCATTTACGGCGGGAATACGCTGCTGGCCTATGTGGTGGGCGCAGGAAAGACCTATACGATGGTGGCGGCTGCGATGGAGTGCAAACGGTTGGGGCTGTGCAATAAATCTATGGTCGTGGTGCCGAACCACATCATCGAACAGTTTGCCGCTGAATGGCTGCAGCTCTATCCGGCGGCCAATATTCTGGTGGCAACAAAAAAGGATTTTGAGAAGAAAAACAGGAAAAAGTTCTGTGGGAGAATCGCTACCAGCGATATAGACGCCGTGATCATCGGGCATTCCCAGTTCGAGAAGATCCCATTAAGTGTGGAGCGGCAGGAGCGTATGCTGGAGGAGGAGATTGAGGAAATCATGGAGGGAATTGCTGAGGCAAAGAAGATCCAGGGGAGCCGATTCACAATCAAGCAGATGGAGCGGACAAAGAAATCACTGGAAACACGTCTGAAAAGGCTCCATGACCAGAGCCGGAAGGATGATATGATTACCTTTGAGGAGCTGGGCGTTGACCGTCTGTTTGTGGATGAAGCGGATAATTATAAGAACCTCTATCTGACCACCAAGATGAGAAATGTAGGCGGGATCGCACAGACCGAGGCACAGAAATCTTCCGATATGTATATGAAGTGCCGCTATCTGGATGAGATCACGGGAGGAAAAGGCGTGATCTTTTCCACCGGAACTCCGGTCAGTAATTCTATGGTGGTGCGCCCGTAAGGGGCTGTAATAATCTTACCTTGAGCAAGTAATAGGGCAAGGTATCAAAGCGGAATAATCCGCACCCTATCGTCACCCGACTTATCCAAAAGGGGAAACCCGATGGGGAGTGTAGCATGTCGGAGGGCACGAAACACGGAAACTTCCAAAGTGTTTGCGTGGTAGTGGCGAAAAGTTATGAATAAGGATGAAAGCTAAACTGCCTGAATGACAGTCGGAGATTGGGCAAAATGTTGCTCCATGCGTAAGGAAGTTATACTCGCATGTACTCTGGTGGATATGAGTCGGCCATGCGTATCCACAAGATACCCAGAGTAAATCAGCCATAGGATAATGGAAAACGACGAACGTCACATCCGAAATCATAACAGGCTTATGTTATTACAGTTCTAAACGGGGATTGCCTAAGGTAAAATGCCGAAAATCGGCTATGAGTGCTATGAGAAAAGTGACTCTGAATATTTACTATGGCAACAGAGTCTCCGTAGTAGTCCGAGGACGGGAAAGCCGTCCACATGGCGAAGGGAGACAGTCTTTCTTCAATACAAATAATAAGGAAAGGTGCGTGAGGCATTATGAGAAGTCCCGAAAATGTATTGAAAAGTTTAAGTGAAAAAGCAAAAAACAAAGAGTACAGGTACGAGAGATTATACCGTAACCTGTACAACCCAGAGTTCTATCTGCTTGCATACCAGAATATTGCGACCTCTCAGGGGAGCATGACGGCAGGTGCAGACGGATTCACTCTTGACGGTATGAGCATGGAGCGCATTGAAAAGCTCATTCAGAAGCTGAGAGACCACTCATACCAGCCGAACCCTGCAAGGCGTGTTTATATTGCGAAGAAAAACAGCAGTAAAAAGCGCCCATTGGGGATTCCGTCAACGGACGATAAACTGTTACAGGAAGTTGTCCGTATGATACTTGAAGCAATCTATGAGCCGACATTCTCTGATAATTCACATGGTTTCAGACCGAAAAGAAGTTGCCACACAGCGTTAAAAGAAATCGTAACGCTGTTCACTGGTGCAAAGTGGATAATCGAAGGAGACATTAAGGCTTGTTTTGACAGCTTCGACCACCATATCACAATACAGCTTTTGAGAAAGCGCATAAAAGATGAAGCGTTCATATCGCTGATGTGGAAGTTTCTAAGGGCAGGATATATGGAACAGTGGACATACCATGAAACGTACTCCGGCAGTCCACAAGGCTCCGGTGTCAGTCCGATACTTGCCAACATCTATCTGAATGAACTTGATGAGTTCATGGCAAGGATGAAAAAGAGTTTTGACAAAGGCGATACAAGAAGCCGTAAAGTCCACAAAGACCATGATAAGGTACGCTGGGCTTATCGGAAAGCGCAGAAAAATCTGGAAATAGAGCGCACAGAAGCAAACCTAGCAGCATTTAAAGAAGCAAGGAAAGTGATGTTGTCCACACCACATTTAGACGAGATGGATGAGAATTACAAAAGACTTCAATACAACCGTTACGCTGACGATTTCCTGATTTCAATAACAGGTTCAAAGCAGGATGCTGAAAATATCAAGGAACAGGTAAAGATATTTCTAAAAGACAAGCTAAATCTCACAATGTCGGAGGAGAAAACTCACGTTACCCATTCCTCTGAAAAGGTGCGGTATCTTGGATACGACATAAGAATATCAAGAAGTCAGGACACAAAGCGGACGAAAAAAGGTCTGCAACGGGTGTGGTATGGAAAAGTGCAGTTATATATGCCGAAAGAAAAATGGATTGCGAAACTGCACGAATACGGTGCGTTTAAAATCAAAAAAGACGAAAACGGCAAAGAGATTTGGAAGCCACTCCACAGAGGGGCGCTTATGCCATTAGACGATGTGGCAATCATCAGTAAATATAATTCTGAAATCAGAGGATTGTACAATTATTACAGGTTAGCAATCAATGTATGCAATCTGGGGAAATTTCATTCTATCATGCGTGGAAGCTGTTTAAAGACGTTGGCGGCAAAATATAATTCTTCTGTTATGAAGATGTATAAGAAATACCGTAGCGTAAAGGGCGACTTTGGCGCAGATTACAAAACCAAGAGTGGAACAAAGCGGTGTGAGTTTTACAATGAAGGATTTAGGCGTAATAACAATATCGCACCTGAATTTGTAGACATTATGCCGAAATACAGAGGGCAGATAAAACCGAATAGTCTTGCAGGACGTTTAAAAAGCGGACAATGCGAGATGTGCGGAGCAAACCCCGTGAAAGTGTATATGCACCATGTAAAGCGCTTAAAAGATTTGAACGCTGATAATGAATTTGATGAACTGATGTTACTGAAAAGGCGGAAGTCATTGGCTCTCTGCCCGAAATGCTACGAAGAAGCAAAGACAAAATCACTTAAACTATGAAAGATGGCGAGCCGTGTACATCGAGAGGTGTAAGCACGGTTCTGGAGGGGGTTACGCCAAGACCACGGACGAAAGGAAGTATGGCGTGGCGTTTCCTACCTTATGAGCTCTACACCATGCAGCGTTACCTTCAGTATGGAACATTAGGGGAGAAACATTTACAGCATTTTGACGCATGGGCGTCCACCTTTGGAGAAACTGTGACCGCACTGGAGATTGCGCCGGAGGGGAACGGATACCGCCTAAAGACACGGTTTGCCCGGTTCTATAACCTCCCGGAACTTCTGCAGATGTTCCGGGAGGTGGCAGACATCCAGACAGCGGATATGCTGAATCTTCCTGTGCCGGAAACGGTGTACCGGGTAGTAAAGGTGGAAGCTACCGATTTACAGCGGGATATGGTGGAGGAACTGGGAAACCGGGCGGAAAAGGTACGGAACCACCAAGTAAACCCAAGAGAAGATAACATGCTTAAGATTACCAATGACGGAAGGAAACTGGCTCTTGACCAAAGGCTTGCGAATCCGCTTCTGCCGGATGATCCGGGAAGTAAAATCAATGCCTGCGTGGAGGAAATCTATCGTCACTGGGAGGAGGGAAAGGATAAAAAGCTGACGCAGTTGGTATTCTGTGATCAGTCCACACCGAAAACAGACGGTACTTTCAGTGTGTATAACGACATCCGGGATAAGCTGATTGCGAGGGGAATCCCGCCGGAGGAGATTGCCTTTATCCATGACGCCAATACGGATGTGCGGAAGAAAAAACTCTTTTCAAAGGTCAGACGAGGCACTGTCCGTATCCTTATGGGAAGTACGTTTAAGATGGGAGCCGGAACAAACGTGCAGGATCGGATCATAGCCAGTCACGATCTAGACTGCCCGTGGCGTCCACGGGATGTAGGACGGATTTTGCGGACATTCAAAATAAAAAAGAATGTGGAGGTAACAG
>CAMLYF010000012.1:0-77512 GCA_946491795.1 uncultured Lachnoclostridium sp.
GAAACTTTCATTACTATTTGTGCCGCCAACTGAAAGGCGGCGGAATGGAGATTTATATGAAGAAAACAGCAGCAGCCATTATTGCAGCAGCTCTTGTAATTACACTTGGAGGGACCACGGCGTTTGCATTCAACCGTGCCGGACAGTCCGACAGCCAGAATACTGTAGATAGGGCAGCCGGTATGGGGTATAATCAATACAACGAATGCACATACTGCGGCGAAACGGGACACTGTTACACAGATTCCAACGGCGACGGAATCTGCGACCACCGCGCTTCACACACTACAGACGCAGGCACGTGCTACAAGTATATACACAGCACATCCGATACCGGATGTCCCGGAGGATCCGCATATCATTGTGACGGAACCGGGCATCACGCCGGACACAGATACGGACACAGATAATAAGAAACGGGGAAAGAGTTATGCGCAGCGAGGAAGATGCCAGCCGGGCGATCGATCAGTACGCTGACACCGTCCGGAGGATATGTATGGTCCATCTTAAAAATTATGACGACACAGAAGACATATTTCAGACTGTATTTCTGAAATATGTTCTTCATTCTGCGCCCTTCGACAGTGAAGAGCATGAGAAAGCATGGATCATAAGAGTTACGATCAACGCCTGTAAAGATTTCCTGAAAAATGTATTCCGGCGCAGGACCGTTCCGCTGGATCAGATCATCGAAAAGCCTCAGGAAATGACCGAGGATCATTCCGATCTGCTGGAGGCAGTCCTGGCTCTGCCCGAGAAATATAAAGATGTGATATATCTTTATTATTACGAGGGATACTCCGCAGCCGAAATCGGGAGTATCCTCAAAAAGAATGTAAATACTGTATATACACTTCTCACACGCGCCAGACAGATACTGAAGACCAAACTGGAAGGGGTGATCGATGATGAATGATAAATGGAAATCGGCTTTTGACCAGATCCATGCAGAGGATAAATTAAAAGAGCATACAAAAGAATATCTCTCAAAGAAAGTCTACAGCCGCAAACCGGCCTTTCACCCTCTGTTCAGGCAGTTTGCCATGGCAGCCGCCGGCCTGGTCATCCTGCTGTTTATCGGCGGATCGTACATTTTCCTGACTCCCACCGCCTACATCAGCATCGATATCAATCCTTCCCTCGAGCTGGGGATCAACCGGTTTGACCGCATTGTCTCAGTGGACAGCTATAACGAAGACGGGGAAAATCTGGCCCGGACTTTTCATATCACATTCATGAATTATAATGACGCACTGGAGGAAATCCTCTCCAGCCAGAGTATTGAAGATTATCTGGCGCAGGATGCCGTCATGTCCCTGACTGTCGCAGGCGACAACGAGACACAGTACAGCGAGATATATGACACTGTGGAGACCTGTGCCTCTGATCATGAGAATATCCACTGCCACTCCGGTGATACGGAAGAGATGCACGAGGCCCACGATGAAGGGGTCTCATTCGGGAAATACCGTGCATATCTCATACTTAAAGATCTGGATCCCTCAGTGTCTCTGGATGACGTACGTGATCTGTCCATGCGGGAGATCTATGATCTGATCGATACGTATTCCGGGAACCGGAACTCCGGAAGCGCCGGCTCTGACACTGATGCAGCCGGAACCGGGACGGATACATCAGACGCCGGTCACGGAACAGACGGACATCACGGCGAAGAGCACAACGGCTACAGACATGGCGGACATGACGAAGGGGAAACCGACTGACCGGTCTCCCCTTTGGCTCTTTCGTCCTTTTATCTATTTTTCCTGGCAAAAATACCCGCTTTCCGCCCAGAGATCACACATAGCGCTGCCGCCATAAGCAGCAGCCATCTGGCCGTCCGGGCCTCATCTCCGGTAACCGGAACCGCTCCTTTGCTGCCGGATAATTCTTTATCCTTATGCAAGGTCCTGAAAATAAAATGTATCCAGATGTCTGCTGGCTGCTTCAAATTCATCGCGCACACCGAGGAATTTCACGTCCTGGAACTGAGTCTTTTCCATTTCTTCTCCTGGCTTTATTATTTTTCTTCTACTATAGCAAGCGTCGCGCTCGTCCCCAGCCTGTTTGCCCCTGCTGCCACCAGCGCTTCCGCCATCTCACAGGTATGAATGCCTCCGCTTGCCTTCACTCCCATGGAATCTCCCACTGTTGCCCGCATCAGGCGTACATCCTCTACTGTCGCCCCGCCTGTCGAAAAACCGGTAGATGTTTTTACAAAATCCGCGCCGGCTTTTTGGGCGAGATTACACGCTCTTATTTTCTCTTCCTCAGAGAGAAGACAGGTTTCAATAATTACTTTCAGTACTACATCTTCCCCGCAGGCTTCCCTCACTTCGCAGATATCCCGGAGCACCACTTTGTCGTGTCCGTCTTTCAGCGCTGCGATATTCAGGACCATATCAATCTCATCAGCACCGTCCTCCACAGCGCAGGCAGCCTCCATCCGTTTTGCCCGGGTACTCATCTGTCCCAGCGGGAAACCAACTACGGTACAGGTCTTTACTCCGCTTCCCCGCAGTTCTTCAGCTACAAAGGCTGTATAAAATGAATTTACACATACCGAAGCGAACCCATGATCGCGGGCTTCGGCGCATACTCTTCGCACCTGTCCTTCAGTGGCATCCGCTTTTAAAATAGTATGATCAAACAGTTTAC
This sequence comes from uncultured Lachnoclostridium sp., assembly GCA_946491795.1. Lineage (GTDB taxonomy): Bacteria > Bacillota > Clostridia > Lachnospirales > Lachnospiraceae > Mediterraneibacter > Mediterraneibacter gallistercoris. The sequence continues at coordinate 2,659 of CAMLYF010000012.1, forward strand.
TGTCAAGCATCGTATTCCTCCTTTACAAAATCCGGGCCAAAACTTTCCGGCAGTAATTCCCCCAGACTAGTGATCCGGTAATCTGTCTCTGATCTGGCCAGAATGATCTCAAAAGAATCCTCGCAGAATTCCCTCATAACCTGCCGGCATACACCGCAGGGAGGACAATAGTCCGGTTCACTGCCGTTCTCCTTTCCTCCGGCAATGGCGATGGCACGGAATTTCCTTTTTCCTTCACTGACCGCTTTAAAAATTGCAGTGCGCTCTGCGCAGTTTCCCGGTGTAAAAGCCGCATTTTCAATATTGCAGCCGGTGTATACGGAACCGTCTTCGCACAACAGCGCTGCCCCTACCTTGAAATGAGAATACGGAGTGTAGGCCATTTTCCGCATCTCAAGAGCTTTTTTCGCCAGATTCCGGCGTACATCCTCTTTTATCACTGATCTTCCCCCTTATCTGGATTTTACGTGTGATTATCTATTTATTGTCAATACATTTTCTTCTATCTGTCCTGCTGTTCTTTTTTTATGTAGTCTTCCACATTTTCCATTGTCACTTTAGAATACGGCACATAGACATATTTCCCGTTCTCAAGCTCAATCTCATCCATTCCTTTTCCTGTCACGAGTGCAGCCGCCAGCTTCGCCATTGCCTCCGCCTGACCTTCCTTATCGTTGTAGACCGTTCCCGCCAGTTCTGAATCCGCTACCGCCTTCAGCCCAACATCTGTACCGTCGATTCCGAAGAAAACCGGCATTCCCGCTTCTGTCCGGTTCAGCTTCTTATACGCGTCGATCGCTCCCAGGGCCATATCATCATTGTTTGCCAGGACAAGCTCTATCTCATTCTGATACTGGCCGATCAGCTGCTGCATCCTGTTCTGTGCCTGCGCCCGGTTCCAGTTCGCGATGCCGTAGCTCAGCTTCTCCAGTTTGATCCCCCTGCTGCGCAAAGTATCCACCACATTCTCTGTCCTTATGATCGCATCCTGATGCCCCGGTTCCCCCTCAAGCACCACATACTGTATCTTTCCGTCCTTATTGCGGTCGATCCGGCCGTCCTCCTGAATCACGTCGGCCGCGATCTCCCCCTGCATCACACCGGATTCCTTAGCGTCCGCGCCCACGTAATACATCTTGTCCCACTGCTGCAGATCCTCAGCCACAGGCTCTCTGTTGAAGAAGATGATCGGCACATCACTTTCTCTGGCAAGATCGATGATCTCAGACGGATCAGCCCTGTCCACCAGATTTACACACAGGACATTACATCCGGCATTGATCAGTTCTCTCACCTGATCATTCTGTGTCCGCTGTGAGCCCGCCGCATCCCGTATCGTTACCACCGAATCAATATCCTCTTCTTCCAGATCACTCATTTTGTCTTTAAATGCTGCGATCATCTCCTCGACAAATGTATCGCTCCGATTATAAGATGCAACTCCCACATATATTTTATCCTCCCGCTCCGTCTGCTGTTCTGCGCAGGCACACAGGAGCTGAGCGCTGATACAGCAGATTATTCCCGCAGCCAAAACTTTTCTGATCTTCATTCCATACCTCTGATCTCCCGCTTCCATCCGGCGGGTTCATTATTAAAATCCCATTTCTACTGGCTCATCGTAAAAAGAAGTTCCTGATTCTCTTCTGAAAAGAGTTCTTCTCTGCGGATTACCGTAAAATCAGCCGTCCTGCTCCTGACTTCCCGGAAATGATGCTGAAGGCTTGCAGCCATCTCAGTCAGGCTCTGATACCCCACATTAAATTCATCCGGAACCACCAGACATTCAACGTTTCCCGTATCCAGATAGTAGACCGCTTCCGTGGAATTCCCGATCCCGTATACTACCGCACCGTGCAGATGGTTGGACGCCGCGCACTGGCCGGCGGAAGCCAGACTCATATCGTCCAGCGCCGCTACCAGATCAGCTCCCGGCAGTTCTTCCAGTGATCTCTGTTCCTCTGAGCCGAAGCTGCCCGCCACATCCCAGAGAATTCTCCCTCCTGTCTCCTGCAGGACATCACAGAACCCCTGCCTGCGGTTCACGGCAGCTTCTGATTCGTCCGTTTCGGTCAGAATACCTATCGTCTTTCCGTCCAGGTTTCCCGCATAATCTTCCAGCAGTTCTTCCGCCAGAGCCTTCCCCATAGCGTAGTTATCCGGTTCTGTCACAGGGAGCGCAGACGCTTCTTTATCGAGAGATGCCGTGGAGCCCGCCAGCATGACCGGCACGCTGTTCTCCACCCGCTTCAGCATTGCCTCTGTGTCTTCTCCCGGCACAGGCTGCACGATGACCGCATCTGCTCCGTTATCGATCTCCTGCTCGATCACGCGTTCCTGTTCTTCCACCGTCATCTCTCCTTCGGTTCCTGCAACGAACATCTCCACTTCATGGTCTTCCGCCGCCATCTTAAGCCCGTATTTGAATGCAGCCCACTGGTTATCATCCGAATTCTGAACAATGACAGATATCTTGTCAAAATTTTCTCCTGTTTTCCCCAGAAGCATCAGTGCGGCAAGCACGGCTGCCGCCGCTGCCAGAACTGCTTCTATCAGAATAAACATCTTACTGCTGCTCTTCATCTCTATCTTCCCTGTTCTTTCCGTCAACCATTTCTTCTCCGCCGAACCCGTATCCTTTCTCGAGGATTTTCCTGTTTTCCTCTGTATAAAGGATCGCCGGGATACAGATGGACACCTTCGTTCCCTCATCCGGCTCACTCTCAACAGTCAGACCGTACTCTTTTCCAAAGAGAAGCTGGAGCCGGTTATTCACATTCACAAGTCCCACTCCGGATCCGTGCTTATGTTCTCTGCCGCTGTCAGTCAGAAGCAGGCGCACCTGCTCTTCCGACATTCCGATTCCGTTGTCCTCGACCGCAAGAATCACCTTTCCCCCTTCAATCCTGCCTGTGACCCTGATTTCTCCGCAGTCGTCCATACCGCTTACGCCATAATTAATGGCGTTTTCAAGGATCGGCTGGAGGATCAGCTTCACTGTACAGTAGGAGCAGACCTCCCGATCAACGTCAAACTCAACGGAGAATGTATTTTTATAACGGACCTTCTGTATGTTCATGTAGCTCTGCGCGTGCTGCAGTTCATCTCTCACCGCGATCACCGTATTCCCCTTTGACAGGCTGATCCGGAAAAGTTTCGCCAGCTGTGTGATCATAAATGCGGCATCGTCATTCCGTTCTCCCTCGACCATCCAGGTAATGGATTCAAGTGTGTTATATAAAAAGTGCGGATTGATCTGACTCTGCAGTGCATCCAGCTCACTCTTCCTTCTCTCATTCTGTTCCAGCACGATCTTCTTCATCAGCGTATCGATCTGCTCGTAGGATTTCTGGATCGAATGCCCAAGATGCCTGATCTCCTGCGAACCGCCGATATAAATCTCCGGCTTCTCACCCGCCTCGTATTCTTTGACCGATTCATTCAGTTTCAGGATCGGCCGGGAGATCCTCACCGATACAACGCGGTTGATGACCACCAGCATCATGCCCATCAGGAGCATGAGGAGCCCTATGAAATATCTCATATTCAGCATTCCCTGCGTAAATGTAGAATACGGAATCACACCCACCAGCTTCCAGCCGGTATAACTGATAGTATTGACGATGACTTTACGTTTCTCTCCTCCGAAAGACTCATCATATACGCCATCCTTATACGCCGCAGTCTCTTCATTATTTTCAGAGGCGATCCCGTCACTGATCTGGATCTGTCTCGGATGGTAAATGATCTCGCCATTGCTGTCGCACAGATAATAATACTGTCCGCTGTTGGACTCATTGATCTGTCTCATCATCCTGAAAATACTGGAATAATCCATATCCACAAGGAGTACGCCAAGTTCCGACTCCCCGTTGTTCGTCAGCTCAACCGCGCGGCTCAGAGAAATAACCCAGTAGTAGCGCATAGTCCCGTCATCAAACAGATTCTGGATATGCGGCGTCGAAAAATGCATGTTTTCCATCTCCCCGACCGCCTGTCTGTACCAGTCCTGTCTGGTAACGTCAGGATCCTCCTTCTGCTGCGCGATAGGCTCTGCCGCCATCAGACTCCCATAACTGTTGTAGATCGCAATGCTCCGCAGACTGTCATTATTCGCCTCATACAGAAGATTCATCCTTGTCTGAATATACTGCTCCTGATCCGGGAAGTCACTCTCTTTGATCACATTATAATAGACTGTATCCGAGATCTGGCGCATACTCACCAGATAATCTTCCAGAGTCTCACCGGTCTGTTCCATCATCTTCTGTGTCGTCTGAACGATCTCCTGTCTGGACAGCGCGGAAAATCTGATGTACATCACGATTCCGAGGACCAGCATGATCGAGACCGAGATCACGGAAAACACGAGCATGAGCGCGGACTGTATCCCCTGTGGCTGAATTTTTTTCAACTTGCCTAAATACTTATTCTTCACTTTCTGCATGCTCCGCCCTGTATTTCGAAGGCGATACACCGAACCGCCTTTTAAAAACATAACTGAAATAGTTCGGGTCGGTATAGCCGACCTTCTTAGCTATAATGTAACTTTTTTCATTTGTTTCCAACAGAAGACGGGAAGCGCAGTCCATGCGGTAATCCGTAAGATAACCGATAAATGACTTTCCTGTCTCCCGTTTAAAAATAGTAGAAAAATAGGAGTTGGATACTCCAAGAGTCTCGCAGATATCATCCAGAGACAGCTCCTCATCCGCATAGTTGCCGCGCACATATTCCTCTGCCCTGAGCACAAAAGATTTTGTCGATCTGCTCCGGGCGCTGGTCAGTTTGTCATGGAAGGAAAGGCTGAGATCTGTGAGCCATTTTTTCAGTGTATCCGGATCCATATTCGGAAGACTGCTGTACAGATCCTGCATATCTCCCGTGAACTCTTTTGCCGAGATATCGTTATTCACCGCGAATCTGTACAGGGCGGTGATCAGTTCCATGACGGCAATATGATGCTGAGGCAGTGTTTTGGCGGAAAGCGCCATCCTCTCCATGTACTCATTGACCGCTTCAACAATCTCTTTTCGTGAACCCATGCGGATCTTCTTGAACAGACCGGACATATCCCCGTCATTCACGAAACCGGTCTCTCCCATCTCCCTGGGCGCGATCTCCTTGATATTGATCGCCCTGGACGTGCCATAGATGCCCCTGTAGGAGACAGCTTCCCGCGCACTGCTGTAGGACTGGGCCAGCTCCAGTATATTATCACATACCTGCCCGATCCCGACTGTGACCACGGCCCCGATGATCCTGCGGGCATATCTGCAGAATCTGTCGCATTCATCCGTCAGCTCAGGCACTTCATTCTCCCCTTTGAGCTGCGCGAGCATGACACCATTTCCAAGGTAGGTGAAACTTTTCGCCCTCCACTTTTCCTGCAGCCGTTCTTCCGCCTGCTTCTGGACAGATGTTGCCAGAAGCAGCGGATTCATATCCTTCGGGACCTGGGTGGCGGACGTATGAATAACCAGACAACAGTAGTAAGGTCCTGTGAAAGTGATCTGATAATCTGTCAGATATTTTTCAAGCTCATCCTCCCGGATCCTGCCCTCGATAAGAGTAGAATAAAAGTTCGCCTGCAGAAGCGGCAGCGAGTCCATATAATATTGCTGCATCACTTCAACGCTCCTCTTTTCACTGATCTCCTGATCCAGCTTGGTTTTGAGCTGCGTAAAGACATTTGTCAGCTCCACAGAGTTCACAGGCTTTAAAATATACTCTTCCACTTCAAGATGAACTGCTTCCTTCGCGTATTCGAACTCGTCAAATCCCGTAAAAAGCAGGATCTTTGTCGCCGGGAACCCTTCCTTGATTCGGTTGGCAAGCTCCAGTCCGTCCATATAGGGCATCTTAATGTCTGTCATGACAACATCCGGCTGAAATTCTTCCACCATCTCCAGAGCCTTCACTCCGTTGTTGGCATATCCGATCACTGAAAATCCGAGTCCCTCCCAATTGATCTTCTTCATGATGACCCGGATCACTTCTTCCTCATCATCTACTAAAAGCACTGTATAAGTATCCATATTTTTTGTCTCCATGTGCATATCTGTTTACTTCGGATTATTATAACAAACGCATAAATAAAAGTAAACGCCGGCGCTTTCTGAAACAAAAAGGCTGCCGCGTCTGCGGCAGCCCGGATAAAATCCATTATTTCTTCTGAACGTATTTCAGACAGTCAAGTGTTACTGCTACGAGGATGATGATACCGGAGAATACAAACTGAAGGTTTGTATCGATACCAAGGATCGTAAGAGAGTAGGTAAGAGCGGTGAAGATAAGCACACCGACTACTACGCCTGAGATCTTACCGATACCACCTGTAAAGGATACGCCACCCACAACGCAGGCTGCGATCGCGTCTGTCTCCCAGCCCTGCCCATAAGCCGCCGAACCGGATCCGACCATTCTCGCACATTCCAGCCAGGAACCGAATCCATAAAGGATACCTGCCAGGACGAACGCTCCTACTGTTACTGCGAATACGGAAATACCTGAAACGGAAGCTGCTTCCGGGTTACCGCCGACAGCATACAGGTTTTTACCGAATTTCGTTTTGTTCCAGATGAACCATACGATCGCTACTGCCGCAATGGCCCAGATGATGATCGTCGGGAAACCGCCGATCTTCGGGATGACCATATTCGGAACTGACGGCTCAATCGCACCGAAAGATACGCCCTTTGTCGCGTATGTTACCAGACCGAAGATGATCAGCATGTTCGCCATTGTGGAGATGAACGGATGCATCTTGAACTTGGCGGTGAAGAAACCTGCGATCGTTGTAAAGATCGTACAAAGGATAATACACATTACAAGTGCAAGGATCATTCTTCCTACAATCGGCATTCCTGTAAAATCGAAGATATGTCCGAAAACACCGCCTGTGTTGATTCCCTGATGCATGATGATCGTTGCCGTCGTCATACCCATACCAACCATACGGCCGATAGAAAGGTCGGTACCTGCAAGAAGGATCAGGCCCGCAACACCAAGTGCCAGGAACATTCTCGGCGAAGCCTGCTGAAGGATGTTCAGGATGTTGTTATATGTAAGCAGCGGTGAGCCCTTTACCATAGGCGTAATGATACAGAGAGCAATAAATATAAGGAGGATCGCAATGTAAAGACCGTTCTTCAGGAGGAATGATCTCCGATTGAACGTATACTTGTAGTTCTCCCAGCTCTGTGCCCTCGACTCCGCGAAAGTAAACTTTGACATGCGGAGCAGATCGATCAGGTGATATTTATGGGCAAACGCATTGTGCCGTCTGTCCTTTATCTCCTGGTAATCCTTGTCCAGATCCAGCTTTGCATCAAACCGGCGGTTCTTGTAAACATACTTCTCATCCTTTATCTCCTGATGATCGGAGAGCTTGGAAACAGCCGCCTGATGCTCTTTCTCCAGCTCAGCGAGCTTTTTCGCATATTTTTCTTTTGCAGCCGCTTTCTCCTGAACACAGCTTTCCTTGACCGGTTTATAATATTCTTTATCAAAATGCACTTTCAGATATTCCTCGGCGTCAGCGATCAGCTTGGAAATCTGATCTTTGTTCTGTGCCTCCACGGCTTTTGCAGTATCCAGTTCTCTCCTGAGCTTGCTGATCCTTGCCTCTTTTTCGTCTTTTGGAAGCGTACGGTCTCTTTTAACACCGTCTATTTTATTCTGAATAGCGACAACCTTATCCGTACCGTCTACTCTGAGGCTGTCAATCTTTGCCTGAATTTTTCCGACATAATCGTCGATCGGCTGACGCAGCTTCAACTCCTGTTCAGCCGTAAGAATTTTACTGTTTGCCATATTCATCATTCTCCCTTATTATAGGTATTTTGCACTGAGCCTCAAGAGCTCTTCCTGATTCGTCTCTTTGGTATTTACAATTCCTGAGAGATGCCCGTTTGACATAACGCCGATCCGGTTGGTGATTCCTAGGATTTCCGGCATCTCGGAAGAAACAACGATAATCGTCTTTCCCTGCTTTGCCATCTGGATGATCAGCTCATAGATCTCGTATTTCGCGCCTACATCGATACCACGTGTCGGCTCATCCATCATGAATACCTGCGGCTCACGCTCCAGCCATCTTCCGAAAATAACTTTCTGCTGGTTTCCTCCTGAAAGACTGGTGATCATATCATCCGGTCCCATACATTTCGTGTGCATAACCTTGATCTCTTTTGCAGTCGCATTTACCATCTTTGTATCCGAAAGCGCTGCGCCGGTCTTATACTGAGACAAGTTTGCGATCGTAGTGTTAAAAGTAAGGTCTGTCTTCAGGAAGAGTCCGTTTGCCTTTCTCTCCTCAGTAATCATGGCAAATCCATGTTCCATGGCCTCTTTTGCATTATTAAAGTTCATCAGCTTATTTCTGAAGTAAACACGCCCCGCCGCCCTTGTACGGACGCCGAAGATTGTCTCCAGAAGTTCTGTACGCCCTGCACCGACCAGTCCGTACAGTCCGAAGATCTCGCCTTCTCTTACATCGAATGTAATATCCTGAAGGTGAGGTTCATATTTCGTAGACAGATGCTGAACAGAGAGAACTACATCTCCCGGTGTGTTGTCTACAGGCGGGAACCGGTTCTCAAGAGAGCGGCCGACCATTGCCGCGATCAGCTCGTTCATATTCGTGTCAGCGGCCTGTTTTGTCATGACCAGGTTACCGTCTCGAAGCACTGATATTTCGTCGCATATCTCAAAGATCTCGTCCATCTTATGAGAAATATAGATCAGCGCGATTCCCTGCTCTTTCAGCATCCTCATCATCTCAAAGAGCTTCTCAACTTCCTGGACTGTCAGGGAGGAGGTCGGCTCGTCGAGGACGATTACTTTTGAATTGTAGGAAATTGCCTTTGCAATCTCACACATCTGCCTCTGTGAAACAGACATTTTGCGCATCGGCTGCGTAAGGTTCACAGTCATGCCCAGCTTTCGGAACAGCTCCGAAGCTTCTTTTTTCATTCTTCCCTCATCAATAACACCTAATGAATTGACCGGGTAACGGCCAAGGAACAGGTTGTCCATTACATTTCTTTCCAGACACTGATTCAGTTCCTGATGCACCATTGCTATCCCGTTCTCCAGCGCATCTTTCGGTCCCGAGAAACTAACTTCTTTCCCGTCAAGGATAATCGTTCCCTCATCTTTCTGATACGTGCCGAAAAGACATTTCATCATCGTTGACTTACCGGCTCCGTTCTCACCCATGAGGCCCATGACGGTTCCCCGTTTCACATCAAGATTGATGTGGTCGAGGACTCTGTTCCGGCCGAAGGACTTACTCATACCGCGTATTGATAAGACGATATCATCTTTCTTATCTGCCATTCTCATTACTCCTGTACATTTTATTCGTATTTAATATCTTTTCCCCTGCCTGCGGTCAAACCACAGAACATTTTCCCCAAGCATGTTATTAGGGAGAATTTCTTCTCCCTAATAACCTTTCATCCTTATTGCAATGTATATTATTGACTAAGTATAGATGTGTAGGAAGCCGCGTTATCTGTCTTAACCATGTTAATTGCAAATGCATCATACTGGCTCGGGTTTCCGAGACGGTTTGTGATATTGGACTCTGTCTGTCCGTCACCGCCAATGTACTCAACGTCAAGGTTCAGCAGGTCGTCATATTTCTGAAGCAGCGGCTGATATGTTGAACCGAGGAAGTTATCGGAAGCATTGTAAATATCAAGCCATACTGACTTCGTCGGATGTGCGCTCTCATCCAGCTGGTTGGATACAGGCTCCCAAACTACTGTGGAATCTGTGAAATCCTGATAGTTTTCAGCTGTAACAGCCACATTTAACGCGTAGTAAGAACGCTCGTCTGCATTGTATACATAAACGTCATCTGACAGTACGTTTCCTACATCGTCCGCCGTACCGATACCTGTATCGATATCTACACCGTCAAGTGCGTTACGGAGAACACGGAGTGTCAGATAAGCCTGTACGTCTGCATGCTGGCTGATCGTTCCGCCGTATCCCTCTGCGATAGCAGCAACAGCGTCGCTGTTCGCATCGTATCCGAATGTCGGAACTCCGTTATCCTTTGACCATGCATTAAACATTGACATTCCCATACCATCGTTATTGGAAACAACAATATCGATCTGATCGCCGAAGGATGATGCCCATGTTCCGATCGCATTACCTGCTGTAGCAGCATCCCATGTAGCTCCTGCGGAATTCTTCATCTCCTGTGAAGCAAGTTCGCGGACTGCATATGTCTTTCCGTTGATCTCAAGTGAGCCGTCCTGTACAGCGGAAGCTGATCCGTCTGTGTTCGTTCCGATCGGCTCACTGTTGATTGCGCCGTCTGTCTCAACGCCTGTTCCAAGTGCTGAACGGACACCTCTTGTACGTGCGATAGAATCATTGTGTCCGATATCGCCGATTGCCAGAACATATCCGATAACGCCGTCGCCGTTGCGGTCAATTTCATCAATGTGTGCTTCGATGTAATCTTTAACCATTGTTCCCTGCAGCTCAGCTCCCTGATTTGCGTCGAATCCTACGTAATATGTATCATCGTTAAAGTTCAGGGCTGTCATGTCCAGTTCTCCTGTGGAACTGTTGGACGGCTGACGGTTGTACCATACCAGCGGCTTGTCCTTGTTGGCTACATCACTTGTAGTCGCATCGCCTCCTCCTGAAGACTCTCCGCCGCCTCCGCCTGAGGAGCAGGCAGTAGCTGAAAGTGCAAGCACTGCTGCCAGTGTCAATAAAACAATTTTTTTCTTCATATATACGTTTCCTCCTTTTTTCGGCGCATCCTCTCACGCCTTTTTTGTTGATAATAACAATATACTTTATATTCTCAAGAGAAAACATAGAATATTTTTTGTATTTTATTGAAATTTTTAAGATTTTATTGGTTATATATAACAAATATTCTACATATAAAATTTTTACTTTTCCCTTAATAGCAATAATTTATAACTTGTTTTATTTCCCATACCTTTTATCCCGATAATAATATCCACTTTCTATTCGCTTTATATTATTTCGTACAACTCCAAGAACTTTTTTACCACTTTTATTAATCTGTTCAATAACATCCTGTGCCTGCTTCCGATGAATATGCTTACTGCCCAAGACAAGGATAATGCCATCACAATTCGGTGCGATTACAGCAGCATCTATTACTCGCCCCAAAGGTGGCGTATCTATGATAATATAATCATAATCTCCTCGTATATGTTCTATCAACCTGGAAAAATAATCGCTATTTAGTAGCTCTACTGGATTAGGAGGGCATTTCCCCGCAAACATTATATTCAAATTTAGATATTGCGTGGCATAAATGCACTCACTTACTTCTTTCATACCAGTCAAAGCTTCACTCAGCCCAAAAACTTTAGTTGCATAAGTATTCCTTCCAACTAAAATCGATTTTCTCATATCGCCATCAATAATAATAACTTTTTTCCCTAATTCTGCAAGGCTTCTTGCCAAATGAAGAGAAATCGTCGTCTTTCCCTCATTCTCATTACAGCTGGTGAGCGCAATTACCTTTACATTCTGCCCGCAAAACTGTAAATTTGTACGGAGAACTTTATAAGCTTCCTGAACATAAAAATTATCTGCTCCTGGTAATTTCAATTTAATCTTCTGCATATCTGTTTGCCCTTTTCTTTCTACTGATTGTACTTTGCTTTTCATGTGTCATAGTTGAGTAAAAACTCCCATAATGTTTACCCTTATCAGTAAAATTGGGTATATCTCCTAATACACTTACCCCAAGATAAGTTTCAATATCTTCTTTAGTTTTTATACAATCGTCAAAAATATAAATAATCAAAATTACAGAGTATGTTACAATAGCAGCCAAAATACCTATCAGAATATATCCGATCATACCCAGATCATTGCTTGGTTTTGACGGTTCAATCCCTTTTGCATATAAATTCACCTGTTCAAATCCCATTGCGTCTGTAATTTCATCAATCCCAACCGTACATACTTCATCTACGATTTTCTTAGAAAGAGAAGCATCATGCGTAGTGGCACTTACTTCAAGAATTCTCGTGTCAGAAGGATTTTCTGTTTCGATACAATTATACAGGTCATCATAACTCATATCCAAATCCAGCGATTTGATTACTTGATCCAGTACCACATTGCTCTTTAATATATAAGTACAATCATTTACTACATCCAGAGCTAAAGAAAAATCCGAATCTGTATAGTTATAGCCTGCTTCATTTTCCTGTTTCAAAATATAAAGCGTTGCTGTGGATCTGTATTCCGGATTAAAGAAAAAATGCTGCTGTACAAACACAATTCCCATACAGACTATCGGGACAAGAATGATCAACCATATGCGTGTATAAAACAGTGTAAAAAACTCCTTCAAAGTAACCATTTTCAATCTTGAATTATCATTCACTTTTCATTCCTCCTTCTACAAATTTCCCAGAATTTTACCAGGGTTAATTATAAAAAGTTTATCGGCATATTCTTTTCCGTATTTATGACTTACTTCCCGGTATGCCGCCTTTATCAGCGGCGGTCTGATTTCCAGATTATGTGTATCCGATGCTATTACATCAACCTCTTTATATCGCAGTAATCTTTTAACCAAAGGCTGCCTGTGTCTTTTCAATATTGACGATGCATTCATTTGTATTACAGCCCCCATATCCCGCAATTTTTTAATAAGGTTATTTTTTCTTCCAAAACAAGGATATCTCTCTACATGCGCTAAAACCGGAATATACCCTTCATGAAGGAATGTTAGTACAGCTGATTCGATTGTTTTATATTCTTCTCCCGGATTAAAGTCTATCAATATATATCGTGTTCCATTGAGTGTACGACATTTTCCCTCTTCGACCCATTCAAGGCATCCTTGATAATAATGCAGTTCGTTACCAGAAAAAATCTGCATATCCATTTCTTTTTCCCGTATATAAGTTTTAAGGCGCATGAAACTGCTGGATATTTTATCATAATTTCTCCCGTAATACCCCGGATGATAATGGGGTGTACAACAAATTTTTCTTATCCCCTCATCATAGAGAGCTTCTAACAAGCTGTACATCTGATCATCATTTTCCGGTCCATCATCAACCCCCGAAAGAATATGTGTATGTATGTCAATGAACATAATTGTTCTCCTCTTGTTTATAGCGAGCTGCTAATTTATGAATAATACATAACCGCTGCTTTGTCATATGATCCGCAAGTATCACACACTGTTTGAATTCCGGTATTTTAAAATAAAAAATTAAGAATAAAACATTAGTAAATAGTACACACACGGTCAGTCTGACAATAACTACATAAATCAGGTTCCCGGTAATAAAACTGCAGAGCTGGTAAGTAAGCGCCGCTGTCAGGAAAGTTATAACAGTATAGTAAGCAAGGCGTATCATGAATTCCCTGATATGCTCTCCTCCAAAGATCAGTTTAAATATGTTATGTATCAGCCACGGCGTCACAAGGATCATTGAAAAAATTGTACTCAATACAATGCCATACAATCCTATAACATTAACCAGAACTATATTTAAAGTCAGATTTGTCACCGCTTCAACCAGCGGCCGGAAGCGGTCTTCATGCCATATACCGGACGCGTCTTTATACGAATTTAAAAATGTATTCAGACAATGTACATAAAAATATATAACCAGGCAGACTACCACTCCAAATTCCATCAGTAAATCTTTTCCCACCCATAATTCCATAAAAGGCTGATACAGACAGAGAAAGCATGTACTGCAAAATCCGGCAATCCAGACTATGATAAGCAGAAACTTCTTAAAATCTGCAAACACCTTCGCCTTATTATCTACAATGATACTGTTGCCGAGTCCTGCCCGGACAGAAGTAAAAATAATTGTTATCATCGCAGTAACAGCGGTGAATAAATAATAGTAATTCTGATAAATCGCCAGTATCCTCAAGCCAAGGAAAGCAGAAATTACGATCGTGTCTGAAGAATACACGATCACTGTTCCGAGCTTTGCCGTAAAAAGGTCTCGTATACGACAATTAATGGTCTTCTGCTCTTTCCGGGAGAGTTTTCCCTTTGCTCTATATTGAGGGTACATTTTTTCCGCAAAAAATGCTGTGACAATATTATTTAAAATCTGCGACAACAGAATAACTATGACATATAAATAATAATTTTTTGTAATTATTAATACCAAAAGCTGGAGCAAATATTTTATACTGTCAGTTGCCAGTGTCACTTTACTGACAACATCATTTCTCTGATGAGCCTGAAGGATGCTTCCTTTATACGCAAACAACCAGTAACTAAAAACAGTGGCAAAAAGATTCAAAATATACAAAACATAGACATTCATATCTGCCGGGATATCACCACTGATCAGTTCTGGTATAAAAGGAAGCAAAAGCATTCCCAGAACAAATATCACAATCCCTATGATACGGTAATATTTTTTATATACCCCCATTAGCGCGCATATCTTATCTGCATCATCCTCTGCAATAGGTTTATACATAGAATAAACCATAGCAGATCCGACCCCCAGTTCAGCCAGATTAAGCACAGATAAGACAGAAGTAAACAAGCTGTTTAATCCCAGATATTCCACTCCCAGAAGATATATCATTGCCGTTCTCATAAAAAACGGAACAACCAGTTTTAAAATCTGAAGAGCAGCTCCATAGATCATATTGCGGGATGTGTTTTTTACCCTCTCAATCTTCATTTTTCCGATCCCCTAATCCGTCTCCATTTTTTTGCAATACCTTTTAAACAGATTGTCTATGCACATAAAACCAAATACGGTCTTTATATGATTGTTCTGCATTAATCTGCAGATCATCCTTTTTGGAAATGAAAGTTTTTCTTTACATTCTGCCAATGCATTCCAATACTCTTTGTCCGATACTATGTATGAGGCAAGGACTTTAAAGTCACCAAAAGATCTCTTCCCTTCCCTGACTTCACATGCAGTTGAATATAAACAGCTCAACCCTGATTCTACTTTTCTCATACAACAAAGCGCTCTGTATTCATCCATTTTCCAATACTTCATATACTCTAAAGTGTTGCGGTAGACTATATCCATATCTCCATAATGTTTCAAAGACAGGCTATGGGAAATACTGCTTTGTGCAATACGATAATTGTAATATCCATCTGCTATGTAAACTATCTTTTCTGCCCGGTCAATAGCTTCCATAGATAGCAGCTTATCTTCCCCAATCACCATTTTTCCAAACCGAAGAAAATCATTCAAATCTCCCAATGCTTCCCTGCGAATACACTTTTGCCATAGCGCATTCAACTGAAACCCGGTGATCAACTCTTTGTATAACTTCTGTTTCTTCTGTCTTTCAAATACCTGACCATTTGTATATAACGGCTTATTAAGCTCTAATTTTCCATTTTTATAGCATCTGTAATAATTAAAAATAATGATATCTGCCTTTTGACTTTTTATAATGTCTTCTAATTTGCGAAGCATTCCGAGGACATACGTATCATCTGCATCCAAAAAAAGAAGGTATTTCCCCTGTGCTCTTCTAATGCCATCAAGCCTTGCAAGTAAAGGTCCTTCATTGCTCTTATGTATAACCGAAATCATCTGTGAATATTGTTCCGCATATTCATCACATATTTTTCTGCTTTCATCTGTCGATCCGTCATCTACCAGAATCATCTCGTAATTCTGACTGCGCTGGCGCAAAACAGAGTCAACACACTCATTCAAGGTCTCTTGATTTTGGTATACAGGGACAATAATCGAAAACAGCGGACATCTTAAGTCTCGCAGTCTGTTCTTATTACTCATACATCAAACCCTATTTTTGTATCACTCAGAACAGCTGTCATTTCTTCCTTTTCTCCTTTGCTTTTCTTTGCATAATGTGTATTCCATACATTATTTTTCTTCATGCACTTTCGGTTCTTTTCTATATACTCTTCCGTACTACATATAAATCTCGCAGGGTTTCCTGCCACAACACAATGGTCTGGAATATCCTTAGCAACTACAGCCCCAGCGCCCACAATCACATTTTTTCCGATATGGACGCCCGGAAGAATGATTGCTCCTGCTCCTATAAAAGTATCATCTCCAATCGTTACTCTTCCGACTTTGCTGTAGCCTAAATAGCGTTTTGTACTTGCGTCATGCGCCAGAATTCTCGCGTTGGAAACAGTAACGTTATTTCCGATAGAAATCAAAAAGCCATGAGCAAGATCTATATGTTTAATCCCGATATAACAGTTATCTCCTACGTGAACACCATATGACCGCAATTCTTCCGGTGAATATGCAGATCCCTTTATTTTACGTAAAAGTTTCCTAATAAACAGTTTCATCTTCACTACCTCTCACTGAAAAATCATTATCTTTTTTTGGTATTATAATCATGGCAAGAATGGAAAGATATAACAGCACATATGTAATTGAAAATCTCAGTCCCTGAAGCGTACCGAATAATAAAAGAAAGATCAGTAAAACTGTATATTTCAAAATACCGTTCTTTTTCCCCATGCTGTCTTCAAATCTTCGAAGGGTCAGCCGGATCAGGGAAACAATATACGCAATCATAACACCAAGTCCTACTAATCCATAGTAGTAGACAATCTCCAGAAACAAATTATGAGTCCCCCGTCCAAGAATATCTGCTGATAATCCTGCGCCAAAGAATAAATTGCCTGCTGATTTTGTAATCTCATGAAGATATTCAGCAATAAGCTCGCTCCGACCGGTCGTAAGCTCATATAAATTATTCGTACTCGTAATCCGATAGATTGTAACAGACAAAACTGTTCTTGAAAGTATGCCCCCTACTATAAAAAATATAAAAATGCACAAAATCCCCCAAATATATTTTTTCCCGGAAAACAGCATCGCAACAAAAAGTATGGAAAAAATCACTAGTACGACCAGAAACGTTTTACTGTAAGTAAGTGCCCCAAAAAACATCAATATCCCCACTCCCACAACAAATACTTTTTGGGAAAGATATGTATTTAGAAAAAGTATTGCTAATAAGGCCATTGCAACCGCCACCATAGTCATATAATAATTAGGATCCCGAAACAACCCTCGGAAACGGGTAAAAGAGCTTTTCCAGTATGCCTCGATTTCATTTCCCAATAAAGAATTGATCTGTGAAGTATTCCGGAATAGCAAAGCATATAACGAAGAGACTATAACACTGAGGCAAAATCCTTTTATACAACAAACAATCCCCTCTTTTTTCTGATTCGAGAGAAGAACAAACATCAAAATCAACTGACTGATACACAGCACGAATGTATTTACTTCACCCTGCATTCGGAACAACATATAATCCACAAGAATAATAAGCAGCGCAAAGGATGATGTTGCTCTTACTCCCATCTTTATGATCCACCACAATGCGGCTATTATGCTAAGCCAAGAAAGCAATGAAACGATTCCTGTAGATACGAAAATATATGAAACACTTGCTAACACACAATAATCAACTGCAAACACAGACTCTTCATATCTGATAATCCGGTAAATACAAAGAAGAAAAGCCAGATAATTTAAATATAAAGAGACAAACGGAGAGGCATAGATCAATGCTAAAATCATGATCAGGGAACTGATCGGATATTCAATGTTTTGTTCATCCACCGCAGATTTTATTTTATTCATGCCGCAACGATTCCTCAATGAGCTCTTTAAACTGATTGTATGCCTCTGTATTATTTACTTGCATCTTTGATAAATCACCCTTCTTTTTTCTTAACACTTCTGGCTGGGACAGTACTCCTACAAGTGCTTCATTTATCCCTTGCTGGGAATTATCGCATACCCAGCCGCCCGCTCTTTCTGTTACCATTTCCCTGCTGGAAGTCGTCTCCACAGTCAATACTGGTATTCCTAACGCATACGCCTCATCAATGACCAGCGGTGCGGCCTCATGGTATGATGTAATTAAAAGAAGATCCGCATTGACCATAAAGCGGTATGGATTTTTCTGCTCGCCATAAAAAACCGCCTGCTTCTGTAACTTTAACAGAGATGCTGTCCGTTTCAACTCCGGCATCATCTTCCCGTCTCCGATAATATGTAAAACTATCGGGATCGTTTTCCCCGCAACATATGCGGCCGCCTGAAGAGCTCTTTCCACCCCTTTTTCATGCGCCAGTCTTCCAACCATTACAACATGAAAGAATCCCGGTTCATATTCCACAGGATTATCCTGCGCCATTTCTCTGATTTTTTCGTATCTATGGAAATTTCTGACCGTTGTACTTTTGCCTGTTAATTCAGGAAGCGCTCCTATAAAAGACTGCCTGCATCCCTCTGAACATGCGGCAACTTTGTCAAATTCATAATACAGCCGGTTATTTTCCGGATGATCTGCGCCACAGCGACAATAATCACAATGCAAAAAAGCTATTTTCTGTTCTGCGTCTATTTTGTTCAACACAAATTCATTCGTTCCTCCATATAAATTCGAAGTCCTGCCATTTTGCAGATACGATATAGCAATATCATATTTCTCCGGCAAATATTTTTGACTGGCCAATGCAATGCGAATCACAAATTTACGCCCGAAAATCCGGCACAGAAAAGCAAGAATAATGCGTATCCAATAATCCAGGCTCCATATTTTACACTCATTCTGGCTGATTCCAAAAAAGCGGAATAAAGAACCACTCTCCTCTATCCTCACATTTCCCGGCAGCTGAACCGCATATTCCCCATTTCTGCTGAACAGGTACAAGGTAATATCATATTGATCCGAAATCGACCATAACAAGTTATATAGGCTTTTCTGCACGCCTCCGACTTTCATATTATTATTTACGATGATTATTTTCTTCATATTGTCTTTTCCACTCGTCATACGATAATAATGCCGGAAAACTGACATATCCGTTCCATAACAATTTTATTCTCCGCCGCAGATCCAGCTTTGACTCCATTTGTTTTCGGGACATATGCAGGATATACGGCATTGCCATGATTCCCAGTGAATGCCTCGCCAGCGCTCCTTTATCAAAGAAATACTTCTCTCCATAACCAGTATTGCATGTCGATGCATCTTTGCTGCTTGAAGCGATCACTTTTCCATAAGAATATATTTTTAACCTCTTCTTAAAACACTGCACAAGAAAATCCGTATCCTCTCCATAGGAATACAGACAGCCCCCACCAAACAATTCAGTAAAATGGAGATTGTATTTTAATACAGCTCTGCGGCGTATACTGATCACGCATGTTCCGTACCGGAGCGCCTTAAAAAATGAAAGTTTTCCGGTATCCGGTAATCTCTCATAGAATATTTTCCCCTGCTTCGTATACCGGATACCAAATAAAATCATATCCGCTTTCGGAAATTCCTTGTATGCCCTGCTGATTGTCTCAGGCATATCCTCTTCATAAGTGAGATCATCATCTGCAAACAGCAGGATTTCTCCCGCCGCCAATACAAGAGCGAGGTTTCGGTTTTTACCGACCCCTCGCGTTGCAGTTGTCAACATTCTGGCAGTTATAAACTGACTATGGATTTCTTCATATCCATATCTTCCTGACTGATTTGCAAAGACCACGTCACAATTCCTGATATTCATTTCCCGGCATTTAGAAAAATCCGTCTGATCCATAGTGACACAAAGGATCTCTAACTGTCTCTGCTTATTCATTTTCATCTTTCACCACATGTAGCTCTTACTTCAGTATCAGCCTGCCATCATCTGCGAACTCATACTGTGCAGCCGGAAGAGGAAGATTGTTCGTATCTGTGATCCAATACGTTCTCCCGTGTACTACTTCACCGGTGGATGTCCGCACATAATAGTAGTTGCCATCAATCTGTATCAGCCCGGCTCCGGTCAGGACTCCATCTACATAATAGTAAAGGCTTCCGTTTTCCTCCACGATACCGTTCTTCTCTTCTGTCCCCGGCTGATCAGGATCCGGCGGGTTGACCATCTTTCCATCATCCGCGAAAGTATACACTCCGGACGGCAGCAGCTCATTTGTTGCTGTAATCCAGTAGGATCTTCCATGCACCACTTCGCCTGTTGAGGTTTTTACATAATAATAATCTCCATCAATCTGTATCAGCCCGGCTCCGGTCAGCATTCCATCCACATAGTAGTAAAGGCTTCCGTTTTCTTCGACAATTCCATCTTTTTTCTCGCCTTCCTCCGGGAAGATAATCTTGCCGGTCTCATCAAACTGATAGATTCCTTCATCAAGCAATCCGTTTGTCTTTGTAATCCAGTAACTCTGATTCGTTACAAAAGCTCCCGTTGAAGTCCTTGCATAATAATAATTTCCATCAATCTGCATTAAACCGTTAGCAATAATAACTCCATCAATACAGTAATAGTAATTGTCCGAAGCCGTATCATTATATATTCCATTGATAGAAGTATCATCAAAATGTTTGATCACGCCATCCGCACCGAACTCATAATTGATCCCTTCCGGTAATTTCAGACCATTATTCTTCTCGACAACAAAATACTTTTCTTCTGCCGTCGCTTTATAAGCTTTTCCGTCTTTTCCGAAGTAGTAATAATTTACTTCCCCACTTTCCAATACAATTCGAACCAGCCCTGCATCTTTAACAATTTCTCCCTCCTGCATCCAGTAGATGTCATCGCCATCATGGTACAGGCCGTTCACAATCTTCCACTGAGCATAGAGGGTAATATCCTCTGTCAGATTGATTAGAGCTCCTTCATCCGCATAACTTGCACCTGTGCCATCAGCTGATGTATTCCAGCCAATAAACTGATAGTTCTCCTTGGTAAAGCCGTTTTTATTCAACGTGGTATCTACACCCTGAGCAACTTTCTGCGGTTCCATGCTTCCCACTCCACCATTGGCGTCAAAGGTAACTGTATGCCAGATCAAAGGTACTTTCTTATATGCAGCCCTATAGGTAATATCCTGTGTAACAGGCACAATTTCCGGCGTCCAGCCGCTGAATTCGTAGCTGAACTCGCCATCCGCTTCTTTCGTCGGCGTACTGCCGTTATATTCCGGTGTTGATCCGTATGCTACATTCTCATCTTTTTCTAATTCGGTCCCATCATCATTTACCCATGTCACGGTAAACGTCTTCTCTGCTGCGCTGAACTGAGCCGTATAAGCAGCATTTTCTGTTACCGGGGTAATTTCCGGATCCCAGCCCGTGAAGGTATAGGTATACCGTTCATCATCTTCTTTTTTCGGAGTTTCTCCACTGTATACAGGGGTCTCTCCATAAGCAACCTGCTCTGTTTTTAGAACTTCCTCTCCGTTCATCCAGGTAATTGTGTATTGATTTATCGTCTGATCAAATACTGCTGTATAAGTAATATCTCCGGTTACCATGTCAACCTCCGGAGTCCATCCTGTAAAAGTATAGGTATACTGGGCGTCCCCTTCCCTTGCAGGAGTCTCTCCGTTATATTCCGGTGTCGCGCCGTAGGAAACATTTTCATCCTTTTCCAGTTCTGTTCCATCCCAGTTCTTCCATGTAACCGTATAAGTATTAATATTCTCGGTAAACACTGCGGTGTATTCTGCATCGCCTGTTACCGCAGTAATCTCCGGCGTCCAGCCGCTGAATGTGTAATTATGCTCCTCATCGCCTTCTCTTACCGGCTGTTCTCCGCTATAATCAGGAACCGTGCCATATGGAACGGGTGTTTCTGACAGCACTGTTCCATCCCAGTTCTTCCATATAACCGTATACTCATTCACAGTCTCTTCATAAACCGCTTTATAGGTGATATCCGCCGTAACTTTTGAAAGCTCCGGTGTCCATCCTGTAAAGGTATAACTGTACTGCGCGTCTCCTTCCTTCACAGGTGTCTCGCCATTATATTCCGGCATAGTTCCGTAAGCAACATTCTCATCTGTTTCAAGAACTGTACTGTCATCGTTAACCCATGTTACGGTATAAGTTTCTTCTGTTTCGCCTTCCAGTTTCCACTTACCTGAATTTGAGTCATAGATATAAGTGCTTCCTGTTTCCGCACCGTCTGTCAATGTGTACTCCTCATCTGTTCCAGAGTACTGACTGCTGTTGTGGAGCTTTGCTGAAGTAATGGGGATTGTATCATAATCCGTCGTATAATCCTTATACATATAAGTAGCTGTATTCGTTCCCGCCCCATTGGTTAATACAAATTTTCCTGTGCCATTGCTGCTTACAATATCAGCGCCGCCGGCAGTCGTATAAACCGCTCCATCTGACAGCAAAATTCCATTTAGATCAATCTTCACATCGATCAGATCATTGTTCGTACGTGTATATGTTCTTGTCGGAGAATATGGCGTCCGTTTAAATTTTGCATTAGACGCATAGTTCGCCTGTGTCCATTCATCAGAGTCATAGACATACAGAGAACTTCCCTGTGTCACCTGCACAGTCGCTCCATCTGCTATATTAAGCCGGGAACCTGCCAGCAGAGATACATCCTGCGTAATCTGTGTAGTACCCGAAGCAACATTCAGTGTCATGCAATTGTTGATCGGCAGTACATAATTTGCAGAAGTTACACTCATACCAGATAACGAAAGAGTAAGACTGTTAATTCTTGCATCTCCGTTGACAGTTACCTCAAGTCGATCCTGGTCCGGCAAGTATTCCTTTGTAAAGGTACCTCCTTCGCCAACTGAAAACATTGCATCAGTATTGCCTATAAAATGAACCGCTGTTGATGTAGACATACTGCTGGCATAGATGGAGGTGTAAATATACTCGTCTGCACCGGATTCCAAAATAAGTTTTGCTTCAATATTCTGAACAAAGTACTGGTTCAACGGGAAAATTTTCTGTGCATTGTTGTACATTCCCATTGTTGCCGAACCCCCGCGGAAATCGGCAATCTGCATATTTTCATAAACAGTTGCGCCGGATTTGGCTGTTACAGTACCATCTCCAGATACAAATCCATAAACATAGAACGCGCCGCCGTTATTGATGGTAATACTGCTGCCTTCGTTCATAAAAATATAACCGTATTTCCCATCAGGCGCTCCCGCTGCGCCGCCCTGGCTGTATGCGTAATGTTTCGCACTTACACTGATCGCTCCATTAACAGTAACAGACGCACCTTCTGCCATCGTGAGTTTCTTGTAGACTGAAGGCGTTGTCCTGATATTCCCGGTTGTGGCCGGAGCGGTGGTATAGCAGGTGTATGCATCGTCAAAAGGTATCAAGAGAATAACACCATCTGAAATAGTGTACTCGCCACTTGTTAAAGTACCATCTGATACCAAAGTGATTTTTTCAATTCCATTTGAAAAGGCATAACTATCCGCTTCATTTAGATCTGTGAATTTCTTTCCTCCGACGTCAAATACAGGATTGTTTTCTTGTGTAAACATTGCAGTAATCGTCTGGTCACTGTCGATATACAGAGACGCATTTTCCTCGGATGATAAATATTTATCATCTGTAATGCTGTACCATCCCACAAATTTATATCCGGCATCGGCGGTAGCGGACAGGTTATATGCAGTAGTTGACTGCTGTGTTTTTACAGTTTCCTCCGTGATTTGGATATCGTCAACTGTATAACTTCCATTCTCTGATGGCTGGAAGGTAGTCGTTGCCTGCACATCTGCGATCAAGAACAGGTTTGTTATATTTATCGTAGTTGCATTATCCGTACTTCCAGAGCCAATATAAATATTAATAGAACTTCCAGCTTCTATAGTTCCAGAGTAGCTGCCATTTGCCGTAACTGTGGTACCTGCAACCTGAATACTTCCACTATTTTGGGCAATGGCATAATCAAATGAAAGAATCGCTGCAGTCGGTTTGTTATTTGTAAGCGTCAATGTAGTGTTATAATGAGAGTCACTACACATACCAGCAGTTCCTATAACACTTCCAGATATAGTATTTCCTCCCGTAACAGACCAACTAGAGTTTGCTCCATCGTCTGTACCTGTGTAGGTGGCGATTATATCTTCATTGCTAAGTCCTGTCAAAGTACCGCTTACCTCAGCATGAACCTTTATACTCATCTGCGGAAGCAGGGGCAGGATCATGGCCAGCACCAGAAACAATGCCAAAAACCTCCTGACCACTTGTTTTACTTCATTCATCTCTTTCTCCCTCCATTCTTTCCTCTCTTTTTTCTCAGTTCCGTATATATACTGAATCCAATGATTATTGAGAGCAGTGCCCATACATGTCCCAGATGGATCAGCATTCCGCTCTCCGAATACCTGAATCCCTCTATAACAAAACGGAAAACACCGTAGGCAACCATATAAATCGGATACACCTCTCCCTGCATCTTCCCTGCAAGGATTTTTCTGGCAAGTATCACTATAAGAACAATATAAAATACTATTTCCAATTCCCGTGTCGGCCAACGTACACCATCAAGTCCCGGAATTAGATTGCCCTGACAGCATCCTGCAAGGATACAGTTAACGCGGGCGCACATCACCGTCGCGATCATACAGATCGTAAAAATATCAAATACCTCGGCGCAGCTTCGTTTGAACAGTCTGGCTCCGAGCCAGTAAGCCAGCGGCATGAAGAATATGCCGCCGAAGAGACTCATATTGTCCAGATTTCCCGCCGAAAAACCTGTCTCCATAAATGCAAACACCTTGACAGTAAATACGCCGTATACCGTATGCAGAATTGAAATCGGAATCGCCGCATACCATTTCAGCCTCAGGCGTTCGCGCAGCAGACAGAGCCAGCAAAATGTAAATACCGTTCCTGCTGCAAGCAGAATAAGCAGCGCATGCTCCGAGAAAACTTTCAACCGAACTCCTCCCTCTTCGTTCCTTCACTGTAGCGATTCGGAAGCCGACGTTAATATCAGCTTCCTCTGGTGATTCTGTTAATCTATAATCATTTTTCCGTCATCAGCAAACGTATACTGCGCAGACGGGAGCAGACCATTGGTTGCTGTAATCCAATAGCTTCTTCCATGAATCACTTCACCGTTAGATGTTTTTACATAGTAATAATCTCCATCAATCTGGATCAGACCTGCCCCGGTCAGAACTCCGTCCACATAATAGTAAAGGCTTCCATTCTCTGCTACGATTCCGTTCTTCACTTCCGGTTCCGGATCGTCCGGATCAGGTGTTTCAGGCGGATTCACCATCTTTCCTTCTGAGTCAAACTGATACTGACCTGTCGGAAGCAGATCATTGGTTGCGGTTACCCAGTATGTCCGGTCATGCACCACTTCTCCATTGGATGTTCTTACATAATAGTAGCTTCCATCAATCTGGATCAGGCCCGCTCCGGTCAGAAGTCCATCTACGTAATAATAGAGGCTTCCGTTTTCTGCTACAATTCCGTTTTTCACTTCCGGTTCCGGATCATCCGGATCTGGTACATCAGGCGGATTCACCATTCTTCCTTCTGCATCAAACTGGTACTGGCCTGCCGGAAGCAGCCCGTTCGTATCTGTTATCCAGTAAACACGATCTTTGACAGCCGTGCTGGTGCTGGTGCGGAAATAGTAATAATATCCATCCAGATAAACCAGTCCTGCGCCGCCTTCCATATAGCCATTCTCAATCAGATAGGTATCGCCGTCCTCTTCCGTATATAAACCGGAGTAGTTCTCCTGCCATACACCATTTTCATCAAACAGGCAATTTGCCTTCTCTATGGTGCTTCCATACTTGTAAATGTATGTGTGAAGATCTGTAACAAAATACCCGTATGGCTGTTTTCCTGCATAATACTTATTTCCATCAATCTCAACCCAGCTGTTCATTACCCACTCGCCGGCCCATTTGTAATGCAAGCCTTCTGAACTCTGGATCAAATCCCCCCGGGTCAGAATATGGTCTTTGAATATATAATGATATCCATCAATTGTCTGTTCACCATCAACTGCTTTTCCGGTATCCCGGTCAAAATAGTAATAACGATCCTCTCCACTTTCTGTTACCATGCGCCAGCCTGTCACAGCTTCACCGTTAATCGCATAATACAGTTCTCCATCCAATTCGAAAAGACTTGTAACTTTTCCCTGGCAAATGCCTTTCTCATCAAACTGGTAATAATAAGAATGTTCTTCGTCCTCATATCCCGGGACAAACTGAATCCCGGTTGCCGGCTGATTATCTATGTAGTAGTACAAATCATCTCCGGCCTCTCTCCATCCCTGCCATGAAGATTTATCCAACGTAAATTTATCTTCAAAAGTTTTATAAGTTGTTGAGAAATGTCCTCCTTTTTCACTCTGATCATCAGGATTCACATACGGATAGATATCATACTTTTCCTGCATATCTGAAGTATTTGCCAGATTATACAAAGTACTTGAACGTAGATAAATGTCATAATTCAGTTCTCCGGTATTCGTAATCTCCAGACATTCATTCTTGTCCCATCCGGCATCATCCTTAGGCGTTGCTTTTATTCCGCTGACAATGCAGACAGGGTTAGCCGTATCTGCCGGGATAGCCGCTGTCTGCTTATTCCAGTTACAGGTAATCGTCAACGTATTTGTTTCTTCATCAAATTCTTTTCCAGTCAGCGTAAAGTATTCATTAACCAGAGTCAGTCCGGAATAATCGATCTCCAGGTTCGGATCCATCTTCAGACTTACTTTAACCGTTGTCATTGTTCCTACACGTTCCGCCAGCTGAAGGAGCAGGTCCCAGGCACGTATATTCTCCAGATCACCTCCTGCGACCAGACCAAGGAGCGGTTCAATCTTTTCCGGAACAGGAATCGCTGTCATATCCAGCGCAAATATGTAAGAAAGGTTCATCTCCTCATTCGGATCAGTAACATGGTAGTAAACGTTATCGGACGTTGTAGAATTTGTCACATCCCGATTCCATGCAAAAGAAGCGTCACCTGCCATTGCATCATCAAAATCAAAAACAGCTTCTCCATTTTTATAGAGAGCAATTTTCATCGTGTCGCTTACAGACAGATTATGAGTCAAGGATGCCGTTACCGTCACATTACGGATCCCGGATTCCTCATCTCCTACAAAATTAAACCCTTCGATTTTTCCGGCATTCTCTGTGCTCAGTTCAAATGTAATGTCATCCGGACATATGGTTACTTTATTGCCATTATAAGTAGCCTCAACCGGCAGTTCTATTGCAGAACCATAAACCGCATTCATGCCATCCCTGGTAAAATTCAGGCCATCCGGCTGAACTATCTGCACAGTCTTACTTCCCAGATTCTCTCCATCCAGCATGACGGATACAGTCACGCTTCCCTCTGATACGCCTGTAAGGACACCGTCTTTTAACGTTGCAGTTTTCTCATCTGAAACCGTAAGTTCCGCTCCCTCCGGCAGATCTGCCGCACTACCGGATACGCTGACTCCCAGAGCAGACACTGACATGGAAGCTCCAACAGTCATATAGTCGGTATCAGTTGTCACCAGCGCATGATCAAATTCTGTAGAAGATTTTGCGGTAGAAACAACCATCAGGGATGAACTTACAGAGCGCTCGTAACCATCAGAAGGTCGATTAACAACAGAAATCTCATTTTCTCCTTCCTGTTTAGCGGCATATGTAGTAGAACCGCCACCGTCCAGATTAATTGCCGTTACGCAACCGGCATCCAGCATAATCTGAGCAATTTCTTCTGCACTTCCTCCCGTTGAGAATGGTTCTTGTCTTCCATCTAGCACCATCAGAACAACTTTTCCATCTGCGGTAATACCCACGCAGGTTCTTGACGCTCTGGAAGTGTAATAATCATCGGTTGTTGCTACAGCAATTTTCCCATCTTTTACGAGATAGTTTGCGCCGCCGACAGCTTCTTTAATCTGGTCTTTATATACCGCATAGTCGGAAGGACTTCCGATTATTGCCGTGCCGTCTTTCAGTATTGCAAAAAAGTTCTCGCTGCCCACACCGTTATATTCTACACCTTCCATAACCAATGCACCGATCGGTTGTCCATTTGTCATGTTATAGAAATCCGCATTCACGCCCACAACTGGCGTAAAGTTTTCAATATAACGTTCGCTAGATGGATCCGAATAATTTACTTTTGCAGCCGTAATCTGGTCTGTCACTCTCTGCATTCCCCAGGAAGAGCCGTCATTATCTTTATAATTTGCATAAATACTTACGTCGTCACGGCCTATATCCACAGTCGCTGTATAGTATACAATCTGCTTCTCATCTGCAGTTAACGCATAGCTGATATTCTGTTCAATACCAGGAGCCAGGGTACTGTCCTCCGATGAAAATACAGTATAATACGGATTGCTTTCTTCATCTGTGTCAAGCTTGTCTTTTGCAAGTTCATAGAGATAGTCGGCAAATGCATAACAGCAAGCAGTCCTTAGGTTATCCTCTCCTGACAGGCCTCTTTCCGTCTCCAGAAGACCTGCTCCTGAATTTCCTCTATACGCCTCATATATTGCTTCCCGTAGCATCTCTCTGGTAGTTACTCCGGCAAACCTGTTACTTATAAAAAACATTGCCCGGTCTGTGTCAGTAAGAGAGGGCGTAAAATAGCTTTCAAATATTGAACTCAACTGTTGGTTTCCCGCCGACAACTGACTCATAATATAAAATGAATCCAAATCGCCATAAATGTCTAGATATCCAAAAGAATGTCCCTCAGGATCATCTACTCCGAGATAATTTTCCAGAATATCCTGCGACATGCTTTCCACATCCGTGTCACTCACTTTTCCATTAGCATACTCCATAAGATCGACAATATCTCCTGCCCAGCTTCCGAAGTCAGCATTTTCTGTGGCATTGTCGTTATAATACGCAATATTCAGCGCACCGAACATATGAGCAAATTCCACTGTCTGACCATTTGGAATCACAAAATTTTCTATCCCGCGAAGCCCCTGAGCGTTTGTCCCCTTTTCAGTATCCTGCCCAGCCACATATGAGGTAAAACCAGTGTTTTCAGCTCCAGCGAGAATTGCCCAGCTGTCTGTATTATATTTTTCAATTCCTGTCCGGATATAATTAATTGCCAGCTCTGTTGCATCCGCGTCATTTGCTATCGCGTAATCATTTGCATATCCTTCCAATACTTTTAATGCAGAAAGGAAAGAATTATAATCCAAAACTACAGACTGTTCAGAAGTATCCATACCATTAGATGCTTCTTCCTCTTGATTTCCCTCTGAATTCTTTTCTTCTAATATCTGTTCTAATCTATTGTCTGACTCCAATGTTTTTGAAATCTCTACTTCTGCATCACCTCCAGGATTAGACGCGTTCTGCTCTGCTATTATGTCATCTGTTTTTCCTTCCTCTTGTTCAGTCGCATATACCGTAGTTGGAAATATCATACATATCGTCGTAATCAAGGCTACCAAACTGGATATGTGTCTTCTTGTTCTCATTACTATCCCTCTCATTTCTATTAATCAATATTGCTTTATTTCAAATGATCGATAACATAATTTAAATCTTCCTGCATCGCATATATCTGATGCTGCTCCGCTTCGGAAAGGTCATCCAGACCTTCCAACTCTGGCACATTCATATATACGCCCCTTTTCGTTCCAGAATCATCTGTGAGTTCACCCACCTTTGTATCCTCGCTTTCTCCAATCGTAACTTGAAACATAGGGAAGTCTTTGTCTCCCAGATGCGCTGAAAAAAATACCTGCAAGGAATCATTGCTCATATTTTGTTCTGTCTTGAGGTATTCTTCCCATTGTTCTGGATAATACAAATCACCATATTCTGTATCTATAACCATATCTTCCAACTGATCATCTTTCATATCTCCATTTTCTACAACTTCACTTTGCTTTTTCCCGCTTAATGATGATTTTCCAGTGTCATGAAGCAGATATCCTATCGCCACTCCAATAATCAGTACAATAACCACAAGCAGAACTATAAAAAGTGATTGTCTCTTTTTTTTCTTCTTTTTCATTTCATCCTCCTTTATTAATTGTTTTTATCTTATACTGCGAGTATATTCATGAAAACGCATATTCTTTTGAATTCCCGTGTACACCGTATATGAATTATATAAGTCTACAGTTTCTGCATGTACTTTCTGTCCTCTTTTATTTGGGGGTAACGGGGTCATATAATCCCCATATAATTTCGTGAGAATTTCATCAAATCCAACAGGGATTGGAAATCGGGCACTCTCAAATCGGCAAAGGCGGGTCCGCGAGAGCCAATTTCTCGGATAAATATTTTTACCATATTGAGAAGCTCCTCCAAAAAAAGTATGCACCATACTGGATTTTGCTCCCTTCCTGTATTCAACAAAAGTCTTCAACATATTTACAGGTAATATCCGGGAAATCAGAATCACAGCTTTCTTTAATTTACTATTGGTAAGATATCCTCTCTTTCCAAGTGATCTGGCAATCACGATCTTTGAAGCAACAAATTGTAATTTTCTCATAAGCTTGTTTTCGTAAAGGTTGTCACAAGGGAAAATATCAATGTAAACTCCCATATGTGTATATTCATCTTTGGGCACATACCGTTCAATACATGCAGTTCCATTACATCGTAGTTTTGAAAAAAACATAGGCCAGTGAGTTGTAAATTCCTTTTGCAAAAAATATTTTTTCAGATTTAAATCATTTTCTGCAATTTGTAAAAAGCGTTCATATTCAGGTCGTAACATAAGAATATCCAAATCATCATCCCATGGAATAAATCCTTTATGCCTGACCGCACCTAACAAAGTACCCGCAAAAAGCATATAACTGATATTGTTCTTTCTGCATATCCGGTCCACTTCTTTTAACATCTCATACATCACACATTGATGTTCTTTTAGCTTTTCCTTCATTTATGAATTGACCCTTTCAAAATCATTTAAAATATGCAAATACTTTTTTATATTCCGCCATGCATATGTAAAAAAATATCTTATGCTTTTTAAATTTCCGATCCCCGCCACCTGATATGTTTTCCATTGCATCATTGCTGCCCGTAACTTATTTCCCGACTTACTCTGGAATGATATCCTATACACTAATAATGGCTCATCAATTCCTATAGCTTCAGATCCATCTTTTAAGATTTTTAACCAAGTTGCTAAATCTTCATGGATCATCGGATCAGATTTCATGGGGAACTCAATCAGAGCTTCTTTTTTTGCCAAAACGGATGAACATGAAATGAGATTCTGCTTTAACAGATCATGATATTTCATCTTCGTTGGAACACTCAATGTATAACCACACCTTATTCCTTCAGTATTTTCAAAGGCTACCCCAGTAAAGCATAAAGGACATGACGGATTTCTTTTCAAAATAACTGACTGCTTTTCAAGCTTTGACATATCCCATCTGTCATCGCTGTCAAGAAAAGCAATCCAATCTCCCCTTGCTTCCTCTACTCCTCTATTTCTTGAAAACGCCACTCCCTTATTGGTCTGATTTTGAAATACTTTTATTCGCTTATCCTTTTTTGCATAATCGGCTGCTATTTTTACTGTGCTATCTCGAGAACAATCATCTACAATAATCACTTCAATATCGGAATATGTTTGTACTATTGCAGACCGTATTGCTTTTTCTATTGTATTTTCTGCGTTATAGGCAGGTATAACAACAGAGATCAATCCGATGGAATAATTCCTATTCATCATCGTGCCCCCTTATGGGTAAAAATCAATGTAAATGTCTTTAGCATACACTCCATATCTAAACGGAAAGATTTTTGTTCTATGTATTTCATGTCATAAACAATTTTTTCTTCCGGTCTCAGATCATATCCTCCATTTACCTGTGCAAGCCCTGTTAATCCTGGTTTTACCGCAAGCCGATTTCTAAATTCCGGGATATATGACTCAAATTTTTTATAAAAATACTCTCTTTCTGGCCTTGGACCCACAAAACTCATGTCCCCTTCAAGAATATTCAGCAGCTGTGGAATTTCATCCAATCTTGCTTTTCTCAATATTTTTCCTACTCTTGTGCACCGGTTGTCGTTTTCCGATGCCCACTGTGGTCCATCTTTTTCAGCATCCACTTTCATTGAACGAAATTTATAGATTAAAAAAGGGACCCCATCTTTTCCAAGTCTCTCTTGAGAAAAAATCACCGGGCCAGATGAATCAAGCTTAATTAAAATGGCTAAAATACATATCAGTGGAGATAAAACTAGAAACAATAAAATAGAAAGAGATACATCTCCAATACGTTTAACAGAGTCATATAATTGAAAATTGAAACAAACACTCTTTTTATTAATCAGAATGGCTATATTATCCTGCTTAATTTTGTCTTTCATAGCATTATCGCCCCACACATACAATTTCGTAGAGTATCTTACTCTACGTTATCGCCAGTAACTTCCGATATTAATAGTACATTAGGGATGTATGACGATTTTATTTGACGGCGAATACAGACAAACGTTCCATATTTTCCTTTTTTAATTGAAACGGCGGATGAACATATCGATTTAAAGTGATATTAACATTCGCATGTCCTAAAATTTCACTTAGACTTTTAATATCAAATCCAACTTCGATACATCGTGTTGCAAAGGTGTGGCGAAGCGTATGAAAATTTACCTGCCTTATAGATATCTCGTTTAAAATTTTATGAAAATGATTTTCCATAGTACGTGGCTCTAAATATCTTTTATTTCCTGTTAACAGGTAGCCTTTGTGTTCGATATTGGCGCTTTTTAACATGGAAATAATAAACTCTGGTATAGGGATGGTCCTAATTGAGCACTGGCTTTTAGGTGTAGTAATCACTACTTTTGTCTTTTTTGCACTACTTTCTTTAGTTTGTATCCGCTGGATATTTTGATGAACATATATAGTTCCGCTTTCAAGCGATATATCATTCCATTCCAGCGCACAGAGCTCCCCGATCCGTAGACCGGTAAATAAAGACAGTAAAATCCCCTGATTTCTCTCGCTTTGATGGTTGTATAGATACTGACACAGGATGTCCTGCTCTGATCGTGTCAGAACATTTATTTCCTTTGAGGGTTGATTAATAGATAACTCTTTCCCTGTGCATAAAGTGTTGTATCCCCGGCTGCCGGCATAACTAATAATTCTTCTAATAACCGATAATGCATCAGATACTGTTTTAGCCGAAACTCCACTTCCTTTTTTACCGCCTTTTTGCAGGAGATAATTACAACATTCATATAGTTTATCAACTGCAAGATTATCAATATCGATATCTCCTAGATAAGGCAATATATAAGAATCCAACAAATTACTATACTTGTTGAACGTGGATTGTTTAATCTGTGGCTTTATTGAAACAAGCCAGTCATCTGATAAGGTCTTAATATTACTCTTATGTGAGATGACCTGATTGTTTTCATTATTAAAGGAATCTTTTAGATCTACTAGTGCACTGCGTTGTTTTTGCTTTGCTTCACGATAAGATTTTCCATAAACATATCCATATTTTGCTCTTCCAGAACTATCATGGCTTTTGATATATCGTCCTTCCCATCTCCCGTCTTTTCTTTTATAAATGTTTTCACCTTTTCTTGGCATAAAGGCTCCTCCTTTCAGACTATTATTTTGACGGCGATAAAGAATCGATGCTATCAATTATTAAAAAATACGAATAATATGAATTCTCCGGACTTGTCTCTTATTGACAAACCATGCTTAATTTTGTATATTAAATTGTGTATTTTGTCGATTCTTAAAAGGAAAAAGGGATACGTAGAGTAAGATACTCTACGAAAATCAATAAATCTGACAACCTCTTTTTTACAGGAGGTTGTTTTTCCCCCATATACGGGTTCTTTTAAAATACTATTTTTTCTTTTTAATGCAAACCCGTATACGGGTATAGTCAAATCATTTCCCTGCTACCATAAAAATAATCTCAACTACGGGTAAAATTGGGTAGATGGAGAAATATTATGGAATACTCTGATTTGTATGTAAAAAGAATAAAATCTCTCTGCTCCCAACGTGGAATTAGCATCTATAAGTTATCTATAATGAGCGGAGTCAAACAATCTACTTTAGATAATATCGTTCGAGGTCAGACTCATAATCCGAAGGCGCGAACCCTACATAAAATCGCACTTGCCTTTAATATGACTCTGGCTGAATTTCTTGATTTTCCAGAACTAAATGAATATTCTTTTGATGAAGAAGATGAGTAAATTTAGTTTTATTTAGCATACATTTTCTTAGTATATTCTGTATTACAAATAAATCGATATTCTCTTTTTTAATCTTTTTCTTTTCTACACTGTATTTCCAATACAAAACAATATGATTAGTGAGAGGGTTTAAATTTTCAAAGCGAAACAAAAGAATATACCAGAGACAATCAGGATCGTCTTTCGGCTTTTAAGGTTGCTGCATCCCTGCAGGGATACACGCCTCAGAGAGCCCTAGTGGGGATGATGGTGGAACACCTTATATCTTTATATAATATGTGCTACGCCAAAAATGAAACCTTCAAAAAAGGATTATGGGATGAAAAGATTACCGACAGCTCGAACTATCTATTTTTGTTGGCTGCTATCATCTGGGTGGAAGTTGCTTATGAACAAAATTGAGACAAAAATCCTGAACTGTTCCGCCATCCGGAAAGCAGAAAAAGTATGGTATTCACCGCCCGTCTGACACAACAGGTCTTTGATCCTCAATGTGGGAAATCTCGTCCGGCTGTATAACCGCCCTTTTACTAATGATACTATAAAAAATACGGGAACACTACCGCATCCGACTATCCAGAATTTTACTGTGCTCATAGTGACAGTAGTTGGTGCATGTCGGAGATTTCTTTTCCAGATTACACAGCATCAGAGAATGATGTGAAATTTATAAGTACTTCCTGCAGTACAGCAACTACTCCAGAGAAACCTAATTTGTAAAACTACATGAAATTCTTACTGTACCGCCAGAAATCCGGATATTGTATGAATGGAGCTGCCAGTTAGATATGGATTGCTATGAACAACTTTTCACTTTCGACATCAGTCATAACTCTGCCTGGTATGTAACGCCACAAGGTCTCAGCAATCTTCTGTCAGAAAGGAAAGTATCTTGAAGGGAAATAAGCTATAAGTAAAGTCTATATTTAAATCATCAATAGTAGCATCTGCATATGTTAATGAAGAAAAATGAAAATTTACAAACTTCCGTAATAAATCATATTCTTCATCTACCCTAGTCATCTCGATTCTCTACTCACATAACGCCCAAGTTTCAGGCTTATCCGTTTATCCCTTTCAGCTTTCTTACTAACCATAAATAGTCCCTCCGTTTAACGCCGCACTTGGACTACTTCCCCCCCCTCTGTGATTACATCATTACATCATATGGTGAGAGGAATTTTCTATAGTTTGCGAGTATCCCCACAAATGAAAAAAGGACCTTGAAAGAGGTTATTCTCTCAAGGTCCAAACTCAAAATAATACAATCTTTTTCCCCTGCAGATTTTTCTGCACCAAATAATGTAAGGGTGTATTTTCCAAGCTTTTCTCATAAATGAAGTGCATCTCGTTTTAGTACAGCTTCGCTCCTGCCGGGATCCTGTCGTCCACCATCAGCAGGTTCAGCGCTT
Source organism: uncultured Lachnoclostridium sp. (assembly GCA_946491795.1). Classification (GTDB taxonomy): domain Bacteria; phylum Bacillota; class Clostridia; order Lachnospirales; family Lachnospiraceae; genus Mediterraneibacter; species Mediterraneibacter gallistercoris. Next base: position 38,093 of record CAMLYF010000012.1, read on the forward strand.
CTTTTCCATCATACTCATGTACCGCGCTAATCAGCATACCGCAGGAATCAATTCCCATCATCTTTCTCGGCGGCAGGTTTACGATCGCGATGCAGGTCTTTCCGACCAGCTCTTCCGGCTCGTAATACTCATGGATGCCGCTTAAGATCGTGCGGTCTGTGCCTGTCCCGTCATCCAGTGTGAACTGCAGCAGTTTCTTGGACTTCGGTACGGCAACGCATTCTTTTACTTTCACAGCTCTGAAATCAGATTTGCTGAATGTGTCAAAATCAACAAACTCCTCGAAGAGCGGCTCAACCTTTACTTTGGAGAGATCGATCTTCACAGCCGGCGCTTCCTGTGTGGAAGACTGCGCTGCATTGTTTGCTTCATTCTTTGCAGCTCCCTGAGATTTCATGGTGGGGAAGAGCAGCACGTCACGGATGGCAGCGCTGTTCGTGAGCAGCATACACATTCTGTCGATACCGAAGCCGATACCGCCTGTCGGCGGCATGCCGATTTCCAGAGCGTTGAGGAAGTCCTCATCTGTATGCTCCGCCTCATCATCTCCGGCCGCCGCATTGGCATCCTGCTGTGCAAAACGCTCTCTCTGATCGATCGGGTCGTTCAGCTCGGAGTAAGCGTTAGCCATCTCCCAGCCGTTCATGAAGAACTCGAAACGCTCCACATAGTCCGGATTCTCCGGTTTCTTCTTGGTCAGCGGTGAGATCTCGATGGGGTGGTCCATAACAAATGTCGGCTGCACCAGATGCTCTTCTACATATTCCTCGAAGAACAGGTTCAGGATATCACCCTTCTTATGTCTCTCCTCAAACTCTATGTTATGCTCTTTCGCAAGCTCTCTTGCCTGCTCCAGTGTCTCTACTTCATTCCAGTCCACGCCTGCATATTTCTTTACAGCGTCAACCATAGTAATACGCTCGAACGGTTTTCCGAGATCCATCTCGATATCATTGTAGACAATCTTTGTCGTTCCGAGCACTTCCTGTGCCACATGACGGTACAGGTTCTCCGTCAGATCCATCATTCCGTTGTAATCTGTGTATGCCTGATAGAGCTCCATCAGTGTGAACTCCGGATTGTGTCTTGTATCAAGGCCTTCGTTTCTGAATACGCGGCCGATCTCGTATACTTTCTCAAGGCCACCCACGATCAGTCTCTTCAGGTAGAGTTCCAGAGAAATACGAAGCTTCAGGTCTTCATTCAGAGCATTAAAGTGAGTTTCGAACGGTCTTGCGGCAGCTCCTCCGGCATTTGCAACAAGCATCGGTGTCTCAACTTCCATGAAGCCCTGTCCGTCCAGATATTTACGGATTGAGCTGATGATTCTGGAACGTTTGATAAATGTATCTTTTACTTCCGGGTTCATGATCAGATCTACGTATCTCTGACGGTAACGTGTATCCGTATTGGTCAGTCCATGGAACTTCTCCGGAAGAATCTGGAGACTCTTGGAGAGCAGTGTCACATGAGATGCATGGATAGAAATCTCACCTGTCTTTGTTTTAAATACTTCGCCCTCAATGCCGATCACATCTCCGACATCCAGCTTTTTGAACTCTTTGTAGTTCTCCTCGCCTACGCTGTCCCTTGCCACATAAGACTGGATATTGCCTTTCAGATCCTGCACATTGCAGAAAGACGCTTTTCCCATCACACGCTTGGACATCATACGTCCTGCGATAGATACCTGTTTTCCTTCCAGCTCGTCAAAGTTGTCCTTGATTTCCTGACTGTGATGTGTCTGGTCATATTTTGTAATCACAAACGGGTCTTTACCGTTCTGCTGCAGCTCCGCAAGTTTCTCGCGGCGCACCTTTCTCAACTGATTCAGATCCTGTTCCTGTCCGTTTTTCTGCTGCTGTGCCACTGTATTTTCTCCTTTCATTACTCCCGCCGTACATTTCACGGCATAGTGGTACACCTTCGCGGTGTTTCTTATAACCCCATACACGCGAATTCAGACCTCTTAAAAATTAAGAGGTCTGTGTCGTGTCATATCTTTACTTTGAACGGCTGATCTCAAGTACTTTGTACTCGATGTCGCCTGCCTGTGTCTCTACGGTAACTGTCTCGCCGGCTTTCTTTCCGATCAGCGCCTGTCCCACCGGAGACTCATTGGAGATCTTGCCCTCAAGGCTGTTCGCCTCTGTAGAACCTACGATCTTGAACTCCATCTCCTCATCATATGTGATGTCGTATACTTTTACCGTACATCCCACATTGATCTTGTCAAAGTCAACTTCGTCCTCAACGACTACCTCTGCATTCTTCAGGATTCCTTCAAGCTCCTCGATACGGGCTTCGATGTCTCTCTGCTCGTCCTTCGCCGCATCATACTCAGCATTCTCGGAGAGGTCTCCCTGCTCTCTGGCCTCTTTGATCTTAGCTGCAACTTCTTTTCTCTTTACCACCTTAAGATCTTCAAGTTCATCCTCAAGTGCCTTTAATCCGGCATAAGTAAGTAATCTTTTCTTTGCCTCTGCCATTGGTTACGCTTCCTTTCTGTTTCTCTGGTTTTCTTTCTATTTTTCGATGTCCATTACACGGGACTTTATGTCCTGTAATGCTGTCATTTAAGTCTATTTCGCAATTTCAATATTATAACCAAACTCTATAATGATGTCAAGAGATTTTCCAGTTCTTCAAGGCTCTCCACCGCGTTCACTTTTTCCCTCAGACGGGCCGCTCCTTTGAGCCCTTTCGTGTACCAGGCCACGTGTTTTCTCATCTCCCGGATGCCCGAAAATTCCCCCTTATATTCAAGCTGCAGGCGGGCATGTCTGAGCATCATTTTCCTGATCTCATCCTTGTCCGGTCTGGGCGGAAGTTTCCCTGTCTCCTCCCAGTGTATCATCTCAGAGAAGATCCACGGATTACCCTGGGCGCCTCTTGCGATCATGATTCCATCGCATCCCGTCTGCCGCACCAGCTCGTCCGCCTTCTGAGGCGACGTCACGTCTCCGTTTCCTATAACGGGAATGGACACCGCTTGCTTTACCTGACGGATAATATCCCAGTCCGCTTTGCCGCTGTAGTACTGCTCTCTCGTGCGCCCGTGCACCGCCACGGCCGCCGCGCCGGCTTCCTCTATGATCTTAGCGATCTCCACCGCATTTACGTGGTCGTCGTCAAAGCCTTTTCTGATCTTCACCGTTACCGGCTTATCGATGGCTTTTACAAGCGCACTGACGATCTCGTAGACCAGCTTCGGATTCTTCATAAGCGCGGAGCCCTCGCCGTTTTTGACAACCTTCGGCACCGGGCATCCCATGTTGACGTCAAGGATGGCAAATGGCCTCTCCTCTATTCGTTTCGCCATCTCGCTCATGATCTTCGGATCGGAGCCAAACAACTGCAGGGACACCGGACGTTCATCCGGATGGATCTCCAGCAGGCTCTCTGTATTTCTATTATTATAGTAGATTGCCTTCGCGCTCACCATCTCCATACAGAGAAGCCCCGCCCCCTGCTCCCGGCAGAGCAGACGAAATGGCAGGTCAGTCACACCTGCCATGGGTCCCAGTACATATCGGTTTTCAAGTTCTACATTTCCTATTTTTAAATGTTTCATAACTCTTATTTCTCAGTCCCCTTCATCCTCTCATAGATCAGCCTCAGCCCGTTCAGCGTCAGCTGCGGATCATACAGATCGATACATTCCGTCTCTTTGGCGATGATTTTCCCCAGACCGCCTGTAGCAATCACATAAGCATCCGTATATCCGGACTCATCTTTCATCTTTCTCACAATATATTCCGTCTGGCCGATAGCTCCGAACACCAGACCTCCCTGCATACCCGAGACAGTGTCCCGTGCAAGGACGGAGTCCGGTTTCTGGATCTGGATGGCAGGCAGCATAGCCGCCCCGCCCCAGAGAGAGCGCCCCGCCGTCTCGATACCGGGAGCAATGATGCATGCCTCAAGAGTACTGTCCGGGCCGATCAGGTCATAAGTGGTCGCTGTCCCGAAATCAATAACGATGGCCGGACCTTTCGCAATCGCATATCCAGCGACCGCATTGACGATACGGTCAGGACCTGTCCTGGAAGAATTCTCAGTATTCACGCGGACGCCGGTATCCGAATCCGCAGATACGATCAGCGGAGTAATCTGCAGATATTTGATAATTCCGCTTGTCAGGGAATGCATGATATCCGGTACGACCGATGCAATGATAACCGCTTTGATCTTCTTCGGGTCAATGGCCCTGTGTTCCAGTATGCCGCAGATGGTCATGCCGTATTCATCCGATGTTCTCGGCCGTTTTGTCGTCATACGGAACATTCCCAGCAGGGCCTCCTCCCTGAACACTCCCATTGTAATATTTGTATTTCCCACATCGATCGTAAGCAGCATATATATTCCTCCCGCATATTTGCAGATTACAAGTGAACTTTAACTCATATCTTACCAAGCATCACTTGCCTCCGTCAAGTGCGCCTTTCCGTTTCCCCAACACGATGGTAAAATGCCCCTGCCGGCAAAGCTTCTTCCCGGCAGGGGCAATTTTTAAAACCTCTTGATTTTTCTCGTGGTTGTCTTCTCAAATTCTTTATCTCTGACGATCAGGCTGTAGATTCTCTTCTGGGGAGCCGCTGTCTTATTATACTCGTCGATAATCTCTTGAAGTTTTTCTCTCACGTCTTTGATTCGTTTTTTCTTCACGTAATCCTGATCCGGATAAATCTCCGCTTCGATCACGCCGTCTTTCTCGCGGACAAGTATTTCGCCCACAAGGCGGTTGGTGCTCAGTGCGTTTTCCAGTTCCTCCGGTGATACATTCTCGCCGTTCTTTGTGATAATCAGGTTCTTCTTGCGTCCGGTCAGGTACACAAATCCTTCCTCATCCACATAGCCCAGATCTCCGGTCTTCAGCCAGCCGTCTTCCAGCGTCTCGGCCGTCTCTTCCGGCATCTTATAGTATCCCTGCATCACGCTGCTGCCCTTCACCCAGAGTTCACCGTCCACGGTCTTGGCCTCGCAGTTTGGCAGGAGCTGGCCCACGGAGTCGGAGCGGATATTCCAGCTCTGGTTGACGCTTATGACAGGAGCGCACTCTGTCATTCCGTAACCCTGCTGGATAACAATGTCATATTTTTTAAACAGGTCGATATATTTCGGATCCAGATAAGCGCCGCCGCTGCAGATTGTATGGAACTGTTTTCCGAACACCTGACTTTTGACAATCTTGGCCGGAAGGAGAGAAGCCTCCTCCAGCTTCTTCGCCATTGTCTCGATCATCAGCGGTACCATCAGGATCATCTCCGGCTTGAACAGTTTGATATTCTTCGCCACGCGCATCAGGGAGTCATTGATACAGATCACCGCGCCCAGAGATGTTCCCTTAAGGATGTCCATACTCAGGCAGTATGCGTGATGGATCGGCAGCACCGTCATGATCACGGTACGCTCCGGAATCTTCATTTCCAGACATGTGGCATTCTCTGCTACATTTCTGTGCGTCAGCATAACGCCTTTACTCTTCCCCGTCGTACCGGAAGTAAACATGATCGTACAGAGCTGATCCGGATCCGGGTCATAATCGAAGCTTCCCCTGTTCTCCTCCAGCAGTTTCCAGAACGAAAGCGCATGATCGTCATTTTCTTTCTGCTGCATGGAAATCATCGTCTTAAGCTGCGGACAGCGGTCTTTCGCGATAGCCGCCACATCTTTTCTCACTTCATCATATACAAGTACCGTGGAATCTGATCTGGCGATCAGGTCGCATACATCCTCCGCCGGAAGATTGACATCCAGCGGCACGACCACACTGCCGCTGTTCACCGTTCCGAAGTAAGTCACCAGCCATTCATAGGACGTCATGCCGATCACAGAAATATGTTTCCCCAGCTCCCCCAGACTTTTCAGTACATTGGAAAAGCTCTCACTGTCGTTTTTTAGCTGTGTATATGATTTTGATTCAATCTCATTTTTACTGATCTTATAGCGTACCGCATCCTCCGGTCCGTATTTTTTTTCTGTATTTACAAGGATCTGACGCACTGTACTGCAAAGCATAACTCACATTCCTTTCCCAACTATTTTACTAATGTTTCAAGGTAATCGACAGCCTCCTGTACTGTGCGGATATTTACCACTTCTGACTGCTCTACTTCAACGTCGAACTCGTCCTCGATCTCGCCCAGCATACTCATAAAGTCGAAGGAGGTAAATCCGAGATCCTCCATAAAGCGTGACTCCGGATGAATGTTTTCCGGCTCTACTTCAACATAATTGCAGATGATTTTAACTAATCTTTCAAACATGATTATTCTCCTTTTCCAAATTAATGATGTTGGGGCAAATGCCCCCAACTATAATGCCTGCGGACTGCTCCGTGCTTCTCACTCCCGCAATCCTGAATGGCATCATACTAATTTGATGATCTCTCCGATCGTCAGATCCGGATTCTCCGCGCCTTTGAACATGATCTTGCACAGATAGTAGTACAGATACTCCAGTTCTTCTCTTGAGACCGCTTTGATCTGATGCTCAAAGTTGAAGTCCAGTCCGTTATCCTCCGGGCGGTGCATTACAGTCAGGTACATTCCCTGCGGGCAGATGCCGTTGGGATACCATTTTGTCTTGTAGCGGATATCTCCCAGCTGATCCAGTCCTTTCTCTTTCAGGGTCAAAGGCTGATATGTAAGTGAGATCGGCTCGTATCCGAGACCCGGCTGCGGCTGCGGATATGTCTTTGCACGGTATGCAAAGTATGCCGTCGGGTCATAATTTGCGTGCCGGAAATATTCATTCTGTTTGTCACGGATCGCATAGACGCCGTCGATGAACTTCATATCCTGCGGGAAGATCGTGCGGAACGGGAAGGAATGAATTCTTGTCCCGCCGGATTTCTTCTCTTTCAAAGTCGCGCGCCTTGCTATAGTCGTAGTAAGGGACACATCGTCAAAGCCGTTCATCTTCTGATAATAGGTACGAAGTCCCATGAGCAGAAGGCAGGCAAGAGAGACATGGTACTTCTCGCAGAAATCCATCAGACGTTTCGTCGGTTCTGCCTCAAGGTGGAAGATATCAAGAGCCGACTTCGTATCATCTGTGACACAAAACGCTGATCTCAGTTCCGGATTCTTGAACATCTCACGCATGGACTCCAGTTTTGCCGTACCGTGAAGGTCATTATAGATGGGCTCGCCTTTCTCAATCTCCTTCTGGAAATATTCAATATCTCTCAACTGAGCCTTGCTTCCCGCCTCGTATGCGAAGTCTCTCTGCAGCTGCTCGATGTAGGATGCCATATCCTTCGGATACGGAACACCTTCATATTTTGCGTTACAATAGAGCTCAATGATGTCTTTCAGGAAACAGATCAGTGACTGCGCGTCCACGATCATATGATTTCCAAGGAAATACACTCCGTTAAATCCGTCCGGCATCTTGATCATTACGACTCTTGTCAGAGGTGAATCAAACATCTGGAACGGCACAGTAGTCCACTTCTGCATCTCTGCTTCAGCTTCTTCCAATGTACGGTCCGAGAAATCAACGAATTCGATATCTTTCTCTTCCGGATCCATCACATACTGATACCATGTGCCCTCTTTATCTTTTGCGAAACGGACACGCATTCCCTCACTTCTGGCATACGCCTCATTGATCGATTTTTTCAGCTGATCCCAGTCCAGCTCTACTTCGATGGTCAGGCTTGTTCCGATATTGAGAACCGCCATGTTCGGACAGTGCGGTGCATAGTAAAGGTGAAATTTCTGTGCTACGGTAAGCGGATACACTTTGTGTCCTTTTCTTGTCTTCATCATTTCATTATTCCTCCGATAAATGAATCCAGGGCTCTTTCATAGGCTTCTGTATCTTTGTAATAGCTCTCGCCGTGGCCCGCATCTTTGACAATGAGTTTCGTTTTCTGTGAAGCGCAGTTCTTGTATATTTCATCGCACATCCAGCAGGGTACGAAGATATCTTTTTCCCCGTGGATAAACAGAATCGGGACTTCTGCCTTTCTCACTTCCCTTGCCGCGTTGCACTCGTCCAGTCCGTACCCGGCATTTCTCTTGTTCAGTTTGTCCGCGATCTGGATCATCGGGAATGCCGGCAGATGATACATGCTGTGCAGTACATGTGTAAATACATCCTTTGCCGATGTGAAGGCACAGTCTGAAACGATTCCTTTCACCTGGGGCGGAAGTTTCAATCCGCTCATCATACATACCGTAGCTCCGCCCATGGAATTGCCATGGAGCAGGATCTGCGCATCATCACCGATCTTGTCGATCATCCATTTGATCCATTCCATGCCGTCGAGACGGTCCATGGTGCCGAAGCCGATATAGGTTCCTTCACTCTCGCCATGAGCGCGCTCATCTATAAGGAGCATCCGGAAGCCGTGATTCAGATAGTAATAGGAAAGGCTGCCGTAATCGTTTGTTCCCTGGCTTGTATAACCGTGAAAGCAGATTACCGCCTTATCTCCGCCGTCCCCTTCAAAATATGTACCGTGCAGTTCCAGACCGTCATGGGAAGTAATCCACACATCCTCGTGGGGCTGTTCCATCATCCAGTCATGGCGCTCATGCATGAGCGGGAAGTATTTTTCCCAGTCTACGCCTGACATCTTCATGGTGCGCTCAGTCTTTGCATTGTAACGTTTCATAGTTCTTCTGTAGAAATACGCCGTTCCGCCGGCTTCCGCCGCGGTCAGCAGTCCCAGAACAGCCGCTGCTCCTTTTAACAATTTGCCCATTTATATCACCTGCTTTTATTCATCGTGCTTTTGCTGTTTCTTATTTGTTCTGTTTCTTTTCCACTTTCTTTGCGGCCTTCTTGGCAGCTTTTTTGCTGTTGATCAGATCTTTCAGTTTCAGGGCCTTGTCGATATTGCCTTCGACTTTGAGTTTGCCCAGTGTCACCGCAAGGATCGGATCTGTCTTCCCGTCGGCAATCTTAAATAATGTCTCCGCCGTACAGGTAAACATTGCGTCGCGGTCGAAATACTCGTAAGGCTCTACATAGAGCTGCCCGTCTTTCACCTCGGCATAAAAAATGCCTTCCGCTTCACCGGTAATGTTGAACTGATATGCCAGATGTTCGTGGATGTCGCTTACATCCGCTTCCATCAGCATCCCTTTTACTTTTGAAAACATATCTGCGTAGGTCATAATATCCTCCTTTTCGACCGTAAAAGTCATTTTTTCGACCATCGGTCATGTTCTCTTCTCTGTTAGATTATCATTTTTTCGACTATCGGTCAATCGTCGTCACTGTCAAAATGGGAAGATTTTTTATTCTCTTTTTTGTGCGTTTTTCTTTCTGGCTCTTTTACAGGCGATGTGCTATACTTGATGTGCTTACCGAGGAACGTTTTAATATAAGAAAGGAGGAGATTATGCCAGGCAGAAGAAAGAAATATGATTTGATACTTGATTCTCTGCAGAAACTTCTGGAAAACAAAAATCTGCAGACAATTTCCGTCAGCGAGATCGCCCAGACAGCCGGTATCGGCAAGGGAAGCATTTATTATTATTTTCCGTCGAAAGACGCTATTCTCGAGGCTCTCGTGGAACGGAACTATGAAAAGCCGCTCAGTACAGCCAAAAATCTTGCCTGCCAGACCGACATTCCTCCGTTTACACGTATGGCCATGATTTTTCAGGCGTGCCGCAACTCATCCACGGAATACCTGAAATCAGGAAAAGAAAGCGGAGTAAGCGCTCCCGAAAAGGCACTTCTCCACCAGAAATATATGAACCACGTGATTTCCGAATTCAAACCGGTGCTGGCGGAGATCATCCGTCAGGGAATTGAAGCGGGAGAGATTCATTTTGACAGACCCGAAGTGCTGGCAGAGATCGTACTTATCGTCCTCACCGTCAAAATGGATAATACCATCGTACCCTCATCCAGAGAGAATATCGAAGAGACTATCGAAGGGCTTGTCGCTCTTCTCGAAAAAGGAACAGACAATCCGTCCGGTTCGCTTAATTTTCTTCTGGCATAAAAAATAAGATCTCCCTGAGCGGATATATGCCGCTTTCGGAGATCTTATTTTTAATACTCTGCTCTTCATATCCTCGGGCGCCTGGCCAGAGGATTTCAGCAGTATCAGTCGCCTGCTATAATTTCATACTCTTTGCTGAAGCTTTCGCCCGGGGCTGCCATATTTACATCCGGCTTCCGGGAAAGTTCCTGATCAAAGCCAACATTATCGCATCTTCCCATCCACGGTTCAAGACACACAAACGGAGCGTCTTTTACTGACCAGATACCGAAATTCGGGAATCCTTCGCACTTCATTCCCACATAAGGCGTTCCGTCTTTATGGCACAGCCACACTTCTTCAATCTGTCCGTCGTCAAAAATCAGCGCGTCATTTTCAAACATTTCTTCCGTAACCGGACAGCACTCCCCGTCCAGATCAAGCGTATATACTTTTGCGGGATCAGCTGCCGCCTCCGCCGGATCGATAAGTATATAGCTCAGGGAATCTTTTCCCGGGAACTTCAGGATATAGTCCGTTTTCTTCTCGTCCTTTCCCGCAAACCTGAACGCAGGGTGTCCGCCGATCGTAAAGTACATATCTTCTTCTCCCGGATTGCGGACCTCCCACCTGACGCACAGACTCTTCTCTTTCAGCGTATAGGTGATAACGAGCTCGAATTCAAACGGATACACTTCCTTTGTCTCTTCGCTGGACGCAAGAAGGAAAGAAACCGAATCTGCTTTTTCACAGATACATTTGAATCTGCTGTCCCTTGCGAATCCGTGCTGGGATGTAGGATAATGTGTCCCGTTAATCAGAACCGTATTGCGATATGTCTTTCCCACATTCGGGAACAGCACCGGAGAGTGCCTCTTCCAGTATACAGGATCAGCCTCCCACAGAAGCTCCGCATTGTTCTTCTTGTCATAAATCCGCGTCACTTCCGCACCCAATTCCGAAATTTCCACACACAGTCTCTGATTTTCCAGTTTCATTCTCTTTCCTCCCATCTTATTCTATTTCTATTCGGCGGTATCTGTCTGCTCCACCTGAATGCAGTGATCCACCAGATAATCCGTCACTTTATCACGGAGAACCGCCGCTTTAAGCTCGTCCTCTCCCACTTGCTCGGCATATTCATCCACATCGTCGTATCCGGCCTGTTCCGCATACTCGGACATGCCTTCTTCATATTCCTTATCCGTCGGTTCGAGATGTTTCTTCTCGGCAATCAGTTTGAGCGCTTCCTCGAGAGCTACTCCCTGGCGGACAGACTGGTCAATCTGCGTATTGAAATCATCTTCAGTCATCTGCATATAAGTCTCTACAAATTCACCAAGGTCCACCCCGTACATGCCCGCAAGCTGAGTATAATAGTCCGTCATCTGCTGTGTGAGCTCTTCTACCCGGTCCTCCGGATATTTTTTCACCTCTACGTTATCCATCAGGGCGCTCTGCACTGAAGATTCCAGTTCGGACTCAACAGACGCCTCTGTGTTCTCCACGATCTGGGAACGAATCTCCTCCCTGTACTCGTCCACTGTCTCGGACTTGTCGCTGTGCTCTTTCACCCACTCGTCTGTCAGTTCCGGCGTAGTTTTCTGTGAAATCGAATTGAGCACAATATGGAAATCCGCTACTGCCCCTGACATATCCGGATTCCTGTCATACGGATCCGGGAACTGTACCGTAATGTCGAATTCATCTCCGGTCTGATGTCCCACAATCTGCTCTTCAAATCCTTTATAGTCGTCTGTCGCTCCGATAAAGGAATTGCTTCCCAGCTCCAGATCCGCGCCTTCCGCGGAGCCGCCGTCAAAGGCTGTTCCGTCAATGTAGCCCGTATAATCAATATTGACAACATCTCCCATTTCCGCAGCCCGGTCTGTCACTTCCTCCGTCTGTGCAGAGGCGTCAAGATTGCTCTGGATCACCTGCTCTACCTGATCGTCCGTAACCTCTTCGGCCGGTGTCGGCTGGGGAACCTCGAGACCTTTATACTGCTTTACCGTCACATAATCGTTGGACAGCTCCCCGCTGCATCCGGCAAGCGTTCCCGCCAGTGCTGCGGCAAGTATTACGGCAATAAGTTTCTTTTTCATTTTCTTTCTCCTTTTCTTCCGTCTTTATCAGATTTTATATTAATACATTTGCGCCCTGCTTCTTACAGAAGCGGGGACAACAGTCGTGAAAACTGCTCTTTTCCTTTTATGATCAGGCTTCTCTCGTCATAAACCTTTCTGGTCACGTGAGTACACTGAGTCATGTCGTTTTCAAAAGCCCGCTCCAGCTTCTGCACAGTTCTCTCACTGTAGATGACAGCATTCACCTCAAAGTTGAGCCCGAAGCTGCGGATATCCATATTGGCTGTTCCCACACATGCGACCATACCGTCCACACAAACGGTTTTTGCATGGAGAAAACCGTTGTTGTACACATAACATTTGGCCCCGGCGGCCACCATATCTCCCACATAGGAATATGTCGCCCAGTAGACAAACGGATGGTCCGGCTTGCACGGCACCATTATCCGCACGTCTATTCCCGACCGGCTCGCGATCTTAAGGGCGTCCAGTATCGAATCATCAGGTATGAAATACGGGGTCTGAATATACACATGATCCTTTGCGCTGTGGATCAGGCGCAGGTAATTATCATGGATTGTCTTAATCTGTGAATCCGGACCGCTCGATATGATCTGCACCGGATCCCTTCCGTGTCTTACATACTGGGGGATCTCAAACAGAGTATCCTCCAGGAAAAGATTCTCCTTCGCCGCGTAATTCCAGTCCAGAACAAAACGAACAGCAAGCGAAGTCACAGCCGCACCCTCAATACACAGATGCGTGTCACGCCAGTAACCGAACTTCTCGTCCCGGCCCAGATATTCCCGGCCCACATTAAAGCCTCCCACGAAACCGATTCTTCCGTCTATGACGACGATCTTCCTGTGATTGCGGTAGTTCACACGCAGCTGCAGTTTCCCCAGCAGAGCGGGGAAGAACTCTGCGACCTGGATTCCCTCATTTTCCAGATGCTCCCAGTCTTTATTTTTCATTGTCCGGCAGCCCATACTGTCGAAAAGCACCCGGACCTCCACACCTTCTCTCGCCTTCTCTATGAGAACTTTTTCAATCTCCTGCCACAGTTCATCATTTCTGATAATATAATACTGCAGATGGATATATCTCTTTGCCTGACGCATCTCTTCGATCAGCGCCCGGAATTTGGCTTTACCGTCCGTATAAATGCGGATGTCGTTATTGTCTGTAAGGACAGCTTCACCCGCCTCCAGATTATACAGGATCAGATCCTTGAACCGCTCCATCTCGGGATTGGCCAGCCTCAGACGTTTGTGGTAAATCGTCTCTTCCTGCCGCCGCACGGCATATTTCAGTTCCCCTTCTATCTCCTTGGCCTTAAACATCCGGCTCTTATGAAAATCCTGCCCGATGACCAGATAAAGAATAAATCCCAGTATCGGTATAAAATAAAGCAGAAGAAGCCATGTCCATACGGTCTGCGGAGATCTCCTCTGGAAGAACACTATGATCAGCGCGAAGAGGATATTGATAATGACGATATTGTCCATGATAAAATCATAGACTGTCACTACTCCGTTCCAAATCATTTCTGCCATTAAATCAAACTCCTTTTATATCTCGGTGCGTCCGCGCCCGGTCTGTTCCGCTTCCCGGAAAGGCTGCTTTACCCGCGGAGACACTACTATAACAGTATACTCGGTTCTCCCTCGAAAAGTAAACCCTAAACCGCTAAAATACACTTATTATCTTGCACTTGTCCTGAAACAATGTTAAAATACTATGTGCGCAAATGCGGAAAATCTAAGGTTTAGGAGGGTCTATCGTGAGTCCAGTCACTATTGTACTGATTGTTGTTCTCGTTGTACTGATCGCCGCCTGCATTGCTCTGTACTTTTTCGGAAAAAAAGCCGAAAAGAAACAGGCTGAGCAGCAGGAACAGATGGAAGCGGCAGCCCAGACAGTCAGCATGCTTGTCATCGATAAAAAGAAAATGAAATTGAAAGAGGCAGGTCTTCCTGCTGTTGTTCTTGAAAACACGCCGAAATATTTAAGGCGTACGAAGGTACCGGTCGTAAAAGCAAAGATCGGTCCGAGGATCATGACTCTGATGTGCGATAACAAAGTATTTGAAGTTATTCCCGTAAAGAAAGAAGTAAAAGCCGTAGTCAGCGGACTTTACATAACAGGGATCAAAAGCGTCAGAGGCGGTTCTATCGAACAGCCGCAGAAGAAGAAAGGGTTCTTCCGCCGGAATAAATCGTGATCATATGGTTTTAAAACTTTTCGTTTACGGGCCGGACAGCCTAATCCAGAACCGTTCCGCTCTACCTCAAAGATTTGAATGGATGTAACGTCGGTATCAAATGTTCGTTCAATGGAACTCCATTTGTACCGCCTAACATCCAGAACAAATGCTTTTCGGAACGCTCCCACTTAATGTTCTGTATTAGGCTGTCCGGTCCGTAAACTTTCTTTTTTCAAGACATAAAGATCAGATTCATCGGCAGGTGATTGCAGCAGTCGTAATTTCATCGATCTCTGAGTAATACTCCCAATATTGAAACATATTATCTACAGCACTAAATAAAGTAAGTTTTCGGAGTATATATCATATAAGCAAAACATCAAGTGAGAGCGTTCCGAAAAGCATTGGTCTTAGATGTTAAGTGGCAGGAGATGGAGTCCCATTGGACGAACATCTCCTGCCACTGTTACATCTACACAATCTTTGAGGTAAAGCGGAACGGTTTTGCGTTATGATATATACTCCGAAAACACCCCTTATTTATTTTAGCTGCTGAGCACCGTAAAATCCGGATCGTCTTTAGACATGATATTCATTTTGATCTTACAGTCTGCCAGAGGTTCATGGTTGACATCCAGCTCATAATCCAGCTGCACATTGATTTTATTATCATCAACTCTGACTTCCATGTTTTTTGTATTTACACCGATCAGCATCTGTCCGTAAGGTGTACGGTAATATGTCTGATTCTTCCTGTTTCTCTCGAAGATCATATGCGAGCTGGAAGCGCCGCTCTTCATAATCTCTATGCTGTCGGTTCCGGTGATCTTGATCCTGTTGCGGATCGTCCCGGCCATCCCTTCAAGCACTTCTTCGTAGATAATATAATGTTTTCCGTTTTTGCAGTAATAATTCGCCGGAGTTACGACTTCGATATTATCGTCCCCCGTCTCGTATCCGGCCGTCGGATCGTTCATGATATCAATATGTTTTCCCGATATACTGACTAATACTTCCTTTGTCATCTCTCTGCTCTTAATACTCTTCTATATTTACGACGTTTGTCGTCGGCACATCAAAGGGCATCACTGTGTTGGCAAATCTGCGGAATTTTTCCGCCGCGTCACTCACATAAAATGAATACCTGCTGTGTTCTCCTGACCCGCCGTTATTTTCCATTTTCTGTTCATGGAGAAGTTTCTTCAGATCCATCGCTGTTTCATACGCTGGGTTGACGATCTGTATCTTCTCTCCCATATACTCTCTGATCTTTGATCTGAGAAGCGGATAATGTGTGCACCCGAGTATCATAGCGTCAATATCCGAATTCCGCATGGACTCCAGATAGTATTCTATGATCTCCTGTGTCACCACATGGTCTTTAAAACCCTCTTCCACAAGAGGTACAAAAAGAGGGCAGGCCTTCTCGATCACAGTGACATCCGGCGCCATTGAATGAATGATCTTAGTATACATTCCGCTCTGGACAGTTGCGTCTGTCCCGACAACCCCGACCTTCCGGTTTCTGGTCGCCTCGACAGCAGCGCGTGCGCCCGGTATGACAACCCCCATTACCGGGACATCAAATTCATCCCTCACGGCATCAAGCGCAAGCGCACTCGCCGTATTACACGCGATCACGATTGCCTTGACGTCCTTTGTTTTCAGAAAACGGATGATCTGTTCCGAGAAGCGGATGATCGTATTCTGCGATTTACTTCCGTATGGAACTCTCGCTGTATCCCCGAAATATACGATATTTTCATTCGGGAGCTGACGGGAAATCTCTCTTGCAACCGTCAGCCCTCCTACGCCGGAATCAAACACACCTACCGGTGCTGTATTCCTGTTCTCCATAATAACCTGCTCTCCCCTGTTACTCTGATATATATCTGTCCGGCCAGCAGAGCCGTACTTTCCGTGCAGCCTCTGGCTGAACTGCTGCTTTTATATTACAGCGCCAGTGTTTTAGCTACCTCATACTGGTATTCGGAGATTGATTTCTTCATAGCCAGTGCCTCTTCGATATCAAAGTCGACATACTTGCCGTCCTTGTATCCTACTACACGGTTTGTCTTTCCCTGAATGAGAAGATCAACAGCCATCGCGCCCATGATAGAAGCGTATACTCTGTCTTTACATGTCGGGCTTCCGCCACGCTGCATGTGTCCGAGGATCGTTGCTCTTGTCTCCATGCCTGTAGCTTCTTCGATTCTCTTCGCCATGTTGATGGAATCTCCGATACCCTCGGCATTGATGATAATATAATTTTTCTTTCCTCTCTTCTGGCATTCTTTGATGTCTGCGATGATTGCCTGCTCGTCATAATCATGCTCTTCAGGCATCAGAATACGCTCAGCTCCGTTGGCGATACCGCACCAGAGAGCAAGGTAACCTGCGTCACGTCCCATAACCTCTATGATACTGCAGCGCTCATGGGAGGTGGAAGTATCACGCACTTTATCGATCGCTTCCATAGCTGTGTTTACTGCTGTGTCAAATCCGATTGTGTAATCTGTACATGCGATATCCAGATCGATCGTTCCCGGGATTCCGATTGTATTTACTCCAAGGTTCGCAAGTTTCTGTGCTCCTGCGAAAGAACCGTCACCACCGATAACTACCAGACCGTCGATGCCGTATTTCTTACAGATCGCAGCCGCCTTCTGCTGTCCTTCCTCTGTACGCATTGCTTTACAGCGCGCTGTCTGCAGGATTGTACCGCCGCGCTGGATTGTATCAGATACATCACGTGCGGAAAGATCGATGATCTCCTCTTTGAGCAGTCCGTGATATCCTCTGCGGATACCGCGTACTTTCAGTCCCTTGGAAAGAGCTGTACGGACAACTGCACGGATTGCCGCATTCATTCCCGGTGCATCGCCGCCGCTTGTAAGAACTCCGATCGTACGGATGCGGTCTTCAAAATCTTCCGCGTACACTTCCATTTCATTATTCTCTGCCATGTTTTCTCCACCTTTCCATAAAGTCAGATAACTGCCAAAATCTCTAATCGAAAAATTTTTAACAATTCCGAAAATATTTTACCGTATTTAGAAGTAGTTTTCAATAGCTTTTTCGACCACTTTTACACGGCTTTCCCCAAAATGATTCATCAGCCTGCTTAAAACCTGCTGATTGATCCGTATATTTCTGTTCCTCGGGAGTCTCTTGATGGCTCTTTCTTTCGCACAGTAGATCACGACTTCATCCTCTCCCTCGGAATCGGCCAGATAGCCATAAACGATCTGTTCATTATCCAGATAATCCGCTTTATCCGGAAACTGTATCCACAGTTCCCTCTTCGTCTTCTCAAACGGGATCACTTTCTCGCAGATCAGTTTGCTGGCTTTCTCATCCTCCTCGGACACGCGCCCCCGGATAAATACTTTATTGTCGACCTCAAGATACTCTCGGTTTTTCTCATAATCCCTGGGGAATACAACTACTTCCACCGTACCAAGCAGGTCTTCCACAGTGACAAACGCCATCATCTGATTTGTCTTTGTGTGTTTAACCGTCTTATCCGTGATCATGCCGCCGATAATCTCTTTTGCTCCGTCATGAACTTTTGACCGTCCGCTCTCCTCATCGGGCTGGAAATCAAGCGTTGTTGCCGAGATCATTTTCCGCCATTTATCCTCATACTCCTCCAGCGGATGTCCGCTGATATAGATACCGAGCACTTCCTTTTCAAACGCCAGGAGATTTTCTTTTGTATATTCACCGACATCGGGCATCCTGATCTGGAATTCGCTTTTCTGTTCTTCGCCAACCAGATCAAACAGACTCATCTGACCGGACATGGAATACTTCTTCTCCTGATTCACATGATCCACGATCTGAATATAAATACTCATAAACTGCTTGCGCGTACCTCCCAGAGTATCCAGCGCTCCCGCCTTGATCAGATTTTCGATCGTCCTTTTGTTAAGCACGTCTTTTGCCGACATACGGGTGATAAAATCTTCCAGAGATTTAAACAGGCCGAACGCCTCACGCTCCTCTATAACAGCCTGCACCACCGGACGCCCTATGCTCTTGATCGCGGCCAGACCGTACCGGATATTTCCTCCGTCAACAGAGAAGTCCGCCTCCCCTTTATTAATGTCCGGAGGCAGGATCCGGATTCCCATCTGTCTGCAGGCATAAATATACTCCGCAACTTTTGACGGATTCTCGATCACGGACGTCATAAGCGCCGCCATGAATTCCACCGGATAGTAATATTTCAGCCATGCTGTCTGATAGGCCACCACCGCGTATGCCGCGGCGTGCGACTTGTTAAAAGCGTACTTTGCGAAGTCGATCATTTCATCATAGATCTTATTCGCCGTCTTCTCGTCGATTCCGTTTCTGATACATCCCGGCACATTATTCTCTTCATCTCCGTAGACGAAGATCTGGCGCTCTTTGCGCATCACATCGCCTTTTTTCTTGGACATGGCACGGCGCAGAAGATCGCTTCGCCCCAGCGTATATCCGGCAAGGTCACGCACAATCTGCATAACCTGCTCCTGATAGACGATACATCCGTATGTTGGCTCCAGGATCGGCTTTAACTGCGGGCAGTCATAAGTGATCGAGGACGCGTCATTCTTCCCCTTGATATACTGGGGAATAAAATCCATCGGGCCCGGACGGTACAAAGAAATACCGGCGATAATATCCTCCAGACTGTGCGGTTTCAGTTCCTTCATGAAGCTCTTCATCCCCGCGCTCTCGAGCTGGAAGATACCGTCCGTCTTTCCGGTACCGATATAGTCCATCACTTTCTGGTCATTGTAATCAATTTTCTCCATATCCAGATCCGGCCGCTTGCGCCGCACCATATTCACCGCGTTCTGGATAACCGTCAGAGTACGCAGCCCCAGGAAATCCATTTTCAGAAGTCCCAGCTCCTCAAGAGTCGTCATGGTAAACTGTGTAGTGATCGTCCCGTCTGCCGCCCTCGAGAGCGGCACATATTCGTCCACTGACTTCTGGCTGATCACGACTCCTGCGGCATGCATGGAACTGTGGCGGGGAAGTCCCTCGAGACGTTTACCCATGTCGATCAGCGTCTTTACCTGCTCGTCCGTCTCATACATCCGGCGCAGCTCAGGGTTCTCCTTGAGCGCCTTATCAATGGTGATGTTGAGCTCCTGCGGAATCATTTTCGCGATAGAATCAACAAACGCATATGGAAGATCCATAACACGTCCCACATCGCGCAGAACGCCGCGGGCTGCCAGCGTACCGAACGTGACGATCTGGACCACTCTGTCTTTTCCGTATTTGCGCACAACATAATCAATCACTTCCTGCCGTCTCTCAAAGCAGAAATCCACGTCGATATCGGGCATGGATACACGCTCGGGATTCAGGAAACGCTCGAACAGGAGCTGATATCTGATGGGATCGATGGTCGTAATCCCAAGGCAGTAAGATACGATACTTCCCGCCGCGGATCCTCGTCCCGGTCCGACCGCGATGCCGTGGTCCTTCGCGTATTTAATGAAATCCCACACAATAAGGAAGTAGTCCACATATCCCATATTTTTGATCGTGTCCAGCTCATAGGTCAGCCGGTCCTTCAGCTCCTGTGTCGGTTCTCCATACCGCTTCTCAAGACCTTCCCAGCAGAGTTTCTGGAGATATTCCCACGAAGTATATCCGTCGGGCACGTCATATTTGGGAAGCTTTGTGACTCCGAACTCAATCTCTACATTGCACCGGTCCGCGATCCTCTGGGTATTGTCCAATGCCTGAAGCGCATAGGGGAACAGCTTTTCCATTTCCTCAGGAGATTTTACATAATACTGTCCGCCCTCATAACGCATACGGTTCTCGTCGGTCAGTTTCTTACCGGTCTGGATACACAAAAGGATATCGTGCGGCACCGCGTCCTCGGCATAAGTGTAGTGTACATCATTTGTAACCACCAGCTCAATCCCGGTCTCCTCAGACATTTTCAAAAGTTGCTGGTTCACAAGGGCCTGATCCGGCAGTCCGTGATCCTGCAGCTCAAGGAAATAGTTGTCCTCACCGAAGATATCTCTGTACTCCAGAGCCTTCTTCTTTGCCTCATCATACAGGCCTTTCACGATGTAGCGCTGGACTTCGCCGGCAAGACATGCACTCAAAGCGATGATTCCGCTGTGATACTGTCTGAGCAGTTCCTTATCCACGCGGGGGCGGTAATAGTATCCCTCGACAAATCCTTTTGATACGATTTTCATCAGATTCGCATACCCCTCATTATTCTCTGCCAGCAGCACAAGGTGATAGTATCTGTCGTCCCCACCTGTCACTTCACGGTCGAATCTGGAATTGGGCGCCACATAGACCTCGCAGCCCAGGATCGGTTTGATGCCCTGAGCGCGCGCTTCTTTATAAAAATCTATAACGCCGTACATTACACCGTGATCCGTGATCGCGGCGCTGTCCATGCCGAGCTCTTTTACCCGTGCGACATATTCTTTTATCTTGTTTGATCCGTCCAGCAGACTGTACTCTGTATGGACATGTAAATGTACAAAACTCATGCTATACCTCTGATTATAAAAAGGACGGCTCCCTTCCTGCGGGAACCGCCCTCGCCTGTCGTGTCGTTTTTTCAGGGTAGTCCCTGATTATTTTGCTCCTTCAAGCATGAACTTGATCAGTCTGTCTGTATCTTCTTTCTCATATGCTATGATCTCCAGCTCAGGGATCTCCCCGTTTGAGAAAATATTTGCCAGGGACACATACTGGGAAAGTTTAGATTTCAGATTAAGTCTGTCACCCTCACCCGTCACAAGTTCAACCTTTCCTTTACATTCATCGACAACTTTAAAAAATCCGTCTATATCTGTAATATTCTGAACTTTCATGATCTTCTTTCCTTCCCTCTAAATCTTTACATCCTTATTGATTATTATAGCTGATTTACAGAGGATTGCAAGATTTTTCGTGACAGTCCGGCTGAACTGTTACGATTTTCTCCTGCTTTTCGTCAATCCTGATCTTCCCCTGTTTCATCAGCCTGCCAACCGCTCTTTTAAATGCGGCTTTACTCATTCCGAATTCATCTCTGATGCGTTCCGGATCCGCCTTGTCCGTAAAAGGAAGCATTCCGCCGTTTTTCTCTATACGTTCCATGATCTTCTGAGCGTCGGCGCCCATCTGTTCCGGTATTCTTCCCCTGACACTTAAATCCAGCTTACCGTCCGCTTTCACTGCCGTCACTCTCGCCTCGATCTGCTGTCCCACATACATCCTGCCGTAGACCTCTCTACGTGGAATCAGTGCGGAAAATTGATCATCCACTGCCACAAACACGCCAAACTCACGGCTGATCTCATAGACTGTGCCATGAACCGTATCATCCTTTTTATAAGGAGAATCTGTCCTCAGCAGCTGATAAACTTTCATTGTGGCGCAGAGTCGTCCGCTCTTGTCGATATACAGGCTGACAAGACACCGGTCACCCTTTGACACTTTTGTCGTCTGCTCTTTAAACGGCAGAAGCAGGTCCTTCTCCAGTCCCCAGTCGAGGAACGCTCCGATACGTCCCACATCCACTACTTCCAGCACTGCCAGCCTTCCGAGCGTCAGCTTCGGTTCTTTCGTCGTCGCGATCATCCGGTCTGATGAATCCTTATACAGGAATACTTCTACCGGATCTCCTACTTCTATTCCTTCCGGCACCTGTTTCTTCGGAAGCAGCACCCGCTCCTCATCGCTGCCCAGATAAACACCGAAATCTACTTTTTTGACGACAGTCAGAACCTGTCTTTCCCCTAATCTCATACTGTTCCTTCTCCTTTTTTCTGCCGGTTATACGCCATTTTCCCCGCAGTACGGCGGGATTTCTGTCTTCTCTGAATGCCGCTATTATAGTCCAGAGTCCGGCAGCTTGTCAATATATGGTCCCGCGGGTTTATCATAAGGTACATTTCCCACATTTACAGCTTCCTGACTGATTTTCTTCTGGAAAGCTCCACGTTCAGCACAATATTCTCCGCAGGGCTGTCCGGCTCCCTGATATTTTTCATAAGAAGCTCGCAGGTCACCAATGCTTTCTTCTTAATATCCTGACGCACCGTTGTAAGGGGAGGCGTGACCAGCTCACTCATGGACAGATCGTCAAACCCTATAACCGACAGGTCTTTCGGAATGCTCAATCCCTTTCTGTATGCTTCCGAGTAGATCTGGTACGCACAGTTGTCGGCAGTAGTGAAAATACCTGTCACCGGATTGTCCCCGCTGCAAAGCCGTACCAACTCTTCCCCCAGATCTTGTACGCCCAGATTAATAAAATTCTCCTGCGCCAGAGAGATTCCTGCTTTGCGCAGTACAGAAACAAATCCTCTGAGTCTGTGCATGACAACACCGTTGTCCAGAGCTTCCGGTCCGTAAAACGCCACATTTCGGTGACCGTTTTCAAGAAAATACTCCGCCGCCAGCTCTCCGCCTCTGTAATCATCGATTCCCACATTTGTAATGCTGCGGACAGAACTGTAGCTGTCCGTAAAAATCAGAGGAATATGATTATTCTCCTGAAGTTTCCGTATACTCTCGTCAAACATCCCTATAAATACTGCACCTGCCACATTCCATGACTTCAGGCTGTAGGTAATCTCCGAGTAGTCTTTTACATAATGAAGCATCAGATCATATCCCTCTTTCTTTATCTGAAGGGCAAGCTCTCCGAGAAAACAGCTTGTATAACTGTCTTCAAGAGGATTTCTGTCTTCGTCATACTCCTGCAGGAGCGCGGTGATCAGCCGAGAGGAACGGGACGCCAGCGCCCTCGCGGAGGAATTTGGAACATAGCCCATCTCCTGCGCAATTTTTTTAATCCTCTCGGAAGTCTCCTGCGAGACAGCCCCAGTCTTTCCGTTCATCACACGGGACACTGTCATACTGCTGACTCCTGCTTTTTCCGCAATGTCTTTTAAAGTAACCATATACCCATAATTTCCTTTCCGTTTTGTCTCTTTTCCCGTACTTTCCATAGAAAATCTTTTCTATAGTTACCGTTAACAAAATTATAATGCATTTTTTGCATATATTCAACATTTTCCAAAATTTATATTGACATTTTTAAGCGTAAATTCTATAATTCTTTCGAAAGTTAGCGCTAACGTAACAATAAAACTTTATCAGGAGGTGCGATATGAAACGATTTTTTTCATTCTGCCTTGCCCTCGTCCTTGTTTTATCCCTCGCCGGATGCAGCGGCGGAGGTAAAGGAAACGGGACTTCTCAGGGCGTACAGGACACACAGGCGGACAAAGGTCTGGAAGTTATGGGCGACAATGTCACCTATGATCCCAACCATCTTGTCAACGACGGCGAGCCCATCACCATCGACTGGTGGGTCTGGGCAACAGAGGATATGTTCCGAAGTATCGCCGAAGCTTATCAGGAGATTCATCCCAACGTGACCATCAACGTGATCAACAATCCGTGGGACGGTTTCTTTACCAAACTTCCCCTTGCTCTTCAGAGAGAAGAAGAAGGACCGACACTCTTTAATGTACATAACAGCTACGAGCATCTTCTCCTTAACTACATGGAACCTTACGATATCGACACAGATGAACTCATCTCAGATTACCCGTCCGCTTCGACTCATCTCATGGACGGAAATGTCTACTATATGGATTACGGTCTGTCCACCGGTATGTTTTACTATAACAAAGATCTCTGGGCGGAAGCCGGGCTGACGGATGACGATATCCCGAAAACATGGGATGAATTTATCGATGTGGCTCAGAAACTGACGAAATTCGATGAAAACGGAAATATGGTTCAGGCAGGATACAACTACAACAACTATTTCAACTCCACTGTCATCGGTCTGAACTACCAGTTCGGAGACAATCTGTTTTCAGCGGACGGGAAGACCTCCCTTGTGAGCGGCGATGGCATGAAGGAGGCAACCTCCTTCCTGATCGATCTCTATGAAAAATACCACGTAGGGGACAAGGATTTCGGCACCAACTACGACCAAAGCTTCTATCAGGGACAGAGCGCGATGGTATTTGCCTGGGGCTTCTTCGTTGGGAACCTCGCAACAAACGCTCCGGACATCAACTACGGCACTTTCGAGATTCCGACTCAGGACGAAGAGACGCCTTACGCTTACTACCGTTACAACGGTGAGTCCACTCCGGGCATCAACAAGAACGCAACCGACGCCCAGAAGGAAGTCGCTCAGGATTTCATCCGCTTCTTCCTGGCCAGCGACGACGTGCAGATCAAACTCAGCCAGGACGGAGGTCTGATCCCTGCCAAGTCTGCCCTTATGGACGCGCCGGAACTCAAGGACACTCCGATCGTCAAAACCGTCGGTCCTCACATCGACCGCTACATATGGCCGGGAGCAATGCCTTCCACAGTCGAGAACAATATGAAGATTGCCGGGGAGGATATTCTCTATAACGGCAAGGACACGGACGACGCTCTTAAGACCGCCGCGGACACGATCGACATCGACCTCGCAAACGCGGACTTCACTTCGAGCGAGAGTCTCTATGCCTATTACAAAGAATAAAGGAGGGGAAATTTATGTTTAAAAGAAGACCGCTTCAAAGTAAAAGCGAAATCTGGATGCGGAATATCGCGATGGGATTCCTTATCATCTATATGACGATCTTCCTGATTATCCCCGTGATCATTGTCATTGCGGGAAGCTTCCATCAGTGGAACCCTTTGAACCAGACTTATAACTGGATCGGACTGGATAACTATATCAGAATGTTCTCTTATCCTACATTCTGGCAGTCCATGGGAAATACCGTAATCTTCTGCGTGGTCGTTGTCTTCTTCCGGGTTCTACTCGGACTGGCGATCGCCTATGCGCTGAATTCAAAACTGATGAAGCACAAGACACTGTTCCGCACGATCTTTTACATGCCTACCGTAACCCCGCTGGTCGCTGTCGCGTATGTATGGAAAATCATGTACAATCCGCAGTTCGGACTCATCGACAACATCTTCGGACTGGATATCAACTGGCTGTTTGACAGCAAGTTCGCGCTGCCCGCCCTGATGGTGATGACGATCTGGAAAGATTTCGGATACGCTGTGATACTCTTCCTGTCCGGTCTGCTTTCCCTGCCCTCCGACTGCTATGAGTCGGCGAGCATCGACGGAGCGAATGCATGGCAGACTTTCCGCTATATCACACTGCCCCTGCTCAAACCGACCATGCTGTTCGTCGTGGTAACCTCGATCATATCCTATCTGCAGGCATATGTACCGGTGCTTGTCATGACCACAGGAGGACCGGGTACTTCGACCTACTTAAGTTCATACCTCGTCTACGATCAGGCGTTCAAACAGTATAACTTCGGGTTTGCATCAGCCATCTCTCTCTTCATTCTGGTGCTGACCGCGATATTCACCGTGATCTCGTTCAAGGTCACCGGCGCAAATGAAAGTTAAGGGGGTCAGGATATGAAACACAAAATATTGAAAACTGCTTTATACATCGTGCTCGCCCTTCTCGGAGTCATCACCGTCTTCCCGTTTGTGTGGATGGTGCTCTCCTCCTTTAAGACGAACGGCGAGATACAGTCCATCGTCCAGACGCTGCTCCCGCAGGAGGCGACCATCGACAACTACATGAATCTCCAGCAGACCTTTGATTTTCTGCGGTATTTCATGAACAGTATCTTCATTGCCGTAGCGGTTACAGCGATTGTGATCTATACAAGCTGCCTGTGCGGATATGTACTCGGCAAGTATCAGTTTAAAGGGAAAAATGTTATCTTCGGCTTTGTCATGATGACGATGATGGTTCCGTGGTCGGTCACCATCATCCCGAGATATACCATGTTCATGGAAGCCGGTTTGCAGGATACATATATCTCTCTGATCCTGCCGGTCATGGTCAGCGGATTCGGCATCTTCATGATGAAACAGAACATGGAAAGCATTCCGGATGAACTGATCGAGGCTGCCCGTATGGACGGTTCCAACGAGTTCCAGACATTCCACAGACTGGTGCTTCCACTGTGCAAGAACGGAATATCCGCTATCGCCATCTTCCAGTTCCTCTGGGTATGGGAAGATTACCTCTGGCCATACCTGATGATTGACAGTGAAGGAAAACAGCTCCTTGCCGTAGGTCTCACCCTCTTTAACGGAAGGTATTCCACAGATTACGGCGGACTGTTCGCAGCAACGACAATTTCGATCCTTCCGGTTATCATCGTATATGTAATATTCCAGAAACGCTTCGTGGCAGGTGTTGCCGCCGGAGCAGTGAAAGGTTAACATAGATACGGCAGCGTCACTGCCGGCAGCCGCGCACTACATCTGTCAGTGCGCGGCATAACAGTTGAAAGGAGATTCAAATATGAGACCAGAACTGATCGCAGAAACTCATCCTGAGACTGCACCTGAAAATATTATCAAAGGAGACTGCTGGCGGATCTCTGTCCTCACAGAAAGCCTGCTCCGCCTCGAATATGATCCGGACGGGATTTTCGAAGACAGGGCGACGCAGTCCGTGTGGAACCGCAATTTCCCCAAAAGCTCTTTCCGCGTAATCAATACGGACGATTCTCTGGAAATCATCACCCCCAGAGCACACCTGATCTATGACCGCAACCCCTTTTCTGCCAGCGGACTGTCCATACAGGCTATTGGCAATTACAGCGCGTACCACAGCATCTGGCACTACGGAGAGGATTTCCACGATCTGGGTGGAACAGCCCGCACGCTGGATGAAGCAGACGGGGCAATCCCTCTGGATCACGGAATTATAAGCCGGGACGGCTTCTCCGTCATGGACGACAGCCGCTCCCTCGCACTCCGGGACGATGGATGGGTGGAACCCCGGCGGAGCGGATGCATCGACATCTACTTCTGGGCATACGGTCATGATTACCAGCAGGCACTCAAAGACTTCTGTCATCTGTGCGGGAAAAGCCCCATGATCCCCCGCTATGCACTCGGGAACTGGTGGAGCCGCTACTATAAATATACAGAAGAATCCTACAAAGAGCTGATGGAACAGTTTGAAAAAGAAAACCTTCCGTTTTCCGTTGCAGTCATTGATATGGACTGGCATCTGGTGGATATCAATCCAAAATACGGCAGCGGATGGACCGGCTACACATGGAACCGTGACTTCTTCCCTGATCCGGAAGGCTTTATGAAATGGCTCCACGACCGGAATATGCATGTTACCCTGAACATTCATCCGGCTGACGGAGTCCGCGCACACGAAGAAATGTATCCGGAGATGGCTCAGGCACTGGGAATTGATCCAAAGACCGAACAGCCTGTCGTATTCGATATCTCCAATCCGGATTTTCTCGAAGCCTGCTTCCGTCACATCTTCCATCCAGAGGAGGAAAAGGGCGTGGACTTCTGGTGGATAGACTGGCAGTCCGGTGGAATCAGCAAAGTGGAAGGACTGGATCCTCTGTGGATGCTGAACCACTATCATTATCTGGACAGCGGAAGAGACGGAAAACGTCCGATGACATTTTCCCGATACGCGGGTCCCGGAAGTCACCGCTATCCTGTCGGTTTTTCGGGAGATACAATCATTACATGGGATTCGCTGGACTTCCAGCCCTATTTCACCGCCACCGCCTCGAACATCGGCTACGGGATGTGGAGTCATGACATCGGCGGTCATATGCTGGGTTTCAAGGACGATGAGATGGCCGGGAGATGGCTGCAGTTCGGTGTGTTCTCACCAATCATGCGTCTCCACTCCAGCAGCAGTGAATTCAACGGGAAAGAGCCATGGCGCTACAAACCTGAAGTCTGCTCTATGATGAAAGAGTTCTTAAGGCTCCGCCACCGCCTCGTTCCTTATCTGTACACAATGAATTACCGTGCATACGAGGAGGATATTCCGCTGATGCTCCCTATGTACTACGGATGGCCGGAAGAAGAATCTGCTTACCATGTACCCAATGAATATCTCTTCGGAAGTGAAATGATCGCGGTCCCTGTCACTTCGCCCTGCATACCGAAACTGAATGCGGCAAAAGTAAAGGTATGGCTGCCTGACGGAATCTACTATGATGTATTTACAGGACGGAAATACAGAGGCGGCCGTATACTTGCCATGTACCGGGATATCAATTCCATCCCGGTTCTCGCAAAAGCCGGTGCCATCGTCCCCATGACTGACGAAATAAACGATGCGGGAAGTAATCCGCAGGAATTGAACATCCATGTTTACGCCGGAGCGGACGGAAGCTTTATACTCTATGAAGATGACAACATCTCAGAAGACTATAAAGTAGGAAAATGTGTTACAACGGCGATGAAATTCCACTGGGGTGACAATACAGAATTCATCATCGAAGGAGCTCACGGAGAAACAGAATTAATTCCCGAGAAACGTACATATGTCGTTCAGCTGCATGGTATAAAAGACTGCACAGATCAGATCTCCGTATATACCGATGGTTCCGCTCTGTCAGAGTCGTCCGACTGCAGTATCATTTACGATGAAAAAACCTGTACCCTCACCTGTACCCTGAAGGATATTCCCGTCTGCGCCCAGATCCGCCTGCTCGCAGAGCACGCGGAAGCAGCGGAAAATGACATTGTAAAGGAATGCTTTGACTTTCTGAATCAGGCAGAGATTTCATTTATACTCAAAGACACTCTCTATAGCATGGTCCGGAAATCAGACGACCGGACGATTCTGCTCTCCCAGCTTCAGACTATGGATCTGGACGCAGATCTTCTCGGCGCTCTGACTGAGATCATCAGCGCCTAAAACTGCCGCAGGGCGGCACCGGTATTTCTAAAGTCTTTACAGATCAAGGAAATAATCCGATGCCGCCCTGCGGTTTTATCTCTGCTGTTTCTAATTATAATTTCTGTATTTCTTCCTTTATGATATCCCGTACTTCGTCCGCCGCCTTCAGTGCAGCCCCCAATATCGAACACGGTTTATCCAGCGTAATCTTACTTCCATCTATCTGCGTGATCACACCGCCTGCTTCTTCTATAATAATAGAAGCCGCCGCGTAATCATAGGGATTCAGCTTCATTTCCAGATACACAACACTGGCCCCGGCCGCTACACGGCACAGATCAAGCGCCGCTGACCCGCCGCACCTCACTGCAAGGCTCCGGTTAAACATTTCCTGCACCACACGGAATAAAAGACCTGTATCAGAATTATTGTATCTCGCACATCCGAAAGAGGCGATCCCATCTTCAAGCCCGCACGCCGCACAACCTCTTCCACTGCCTTGTAGTCAACTTTTATATCCATCTCATTATTCTTCCTTCCCGTACAGGAGCAGCTCCGCCGCCTGTTCGTCCGTTCTGTCCGGATCTTCCCGAAGCAGGGCAGTAACTTTTTCCACGTAACTGTTTTCTAATTCCAGCTCTTCGGCTATCTCAATGATATTCTTATTCTTTGCCAGCTTCTTGCGGATCATCGATATCACCGCCTGTGTTTCTCCTTCTAATTTTCCTCGTGTTTTCCCTTCTTCTCTTATAAGCCGATCCCTTTCCTCCATCTTCATATATGTCACTCCCATCTGTTCGTTTGCTTTTATCTCTTCCAGCTTTCTATGCAGATGTTTCAGACGGTCATCACAGTCTTCCGGAATATTATCTTCACTGCTTCTTTCGATATAATGCAGGAAATCAACCAGAGGCTTTTCCACATCCGTATCATTTTTCCCCTTTGTATTCAGTATGATTTTCCGGCATCCATCGCCCATGATCAGTTCAGGCATTTCTTTGCAACGGTTATCAAACGTATACCTGTAAAAACCGTATCCATACTGGTCAAATCCGCAGATCACTATAATATACGCCGGTTTCAAATGATCAAATCCCTGCTCACCGCTTTTCAGCATCGGTGCATCGATCAAAGCCTGATAGAATCTTGTTCTTTTCGGAATATTTCCCCTGTTCCTTTTCTGCATTTCCACATCAAAGACGCGCCCCTTATCATCTTCAGCATAGAAATCCATCCGTATCCCCCGTTTTCCCGGAAGATAATGTATAACTTTCTGCTCCTCTTTCCATGCGATTTTTGTAAGGGTTATCCCAAGCGAAAGTTCAATAATTATCTTGCAGGTCTCCAGATCGACTGTCGCAACATCAAACAGAAAATCATCCATAAGGTTCATATCCTTTAGCGGATTAAAAGGTTCATTGTCTGTGTCCATCTGCATATTCAGTTGTTTTCTTTTTTCCATACACTTTCTCCTTTGATTATAGATGTTATCAGTTTCTTTGACAATCTTATTTGTGAAAATCAGCCGAAACGGCTAAGAATCAGAACAGAAATTTATTTATTTCTTTTAGCATTATTAAATTACATGTTAACTTTGGTTGACAATCTTCCAACGGTTCATGGTAGCAATTGTTGACGCTCTCTGCTATTCTGTATCTGTCAGACAAAGTGCAGCGCTGCCGGCCGTCTGTATGTATTTGTTACAGGAGGAAACTTTATTATGACTTTTCAGGAACGACTTATTACTTTAAGAAAACAGCAGGGGCTTTCTCAGGAGCAGCTCGGATATGAGCTCGGAGTTACACGCCAGACTGTCTCAAAATGGGAGCTTGGTGTTACGACACCTGAGATGGATAAGCTGATCCAGCTGAGCGACTTTTTCCATATCTCTATAGATGAACTTGTCGGCCGGGGAACTCCGGAACCGGTTTCCGAAGAAGCAGAAACAGAGCAGGCGCAGACGGCCCGCGAAATTCCCTATGTTCCTTATCACTGGCATTATGAATACAAGAGCAGGCGAACGCTCTTCGGACTCCCGCTGGTACACATCAATATAGGAAGATGGTTCCCGGGTCAGAAGCTCCATCGTGCCAGAGGAGTGCTTGCCATCGGGACTGCGGCGTCGGGAATATTCGCTCTCGGCGTTCTGTCCTCCGGAATTTTCTCCATCGGAGTACTCTCAGCCGGCATCCTGTCTCTCGGCGTACTCGCTGCCGGCCTGCTTCTCGCCTGCGGCGGGCTCTCTGTCGGAGCCATTGCCATCGGCGGGTTCGCATTGGGTCTCGTCGCGGTCGGGGGATGCGCCATAGGGATCTACTCAATCGGAGGTCTGGCCGTGGCTCAGAAAATAGCGGCAGGCGGTGCGGCGCATGCCGCTATCGCCATCGGTGACGCAGCAAGCGGAGAAATCGTCATTGACATTCATTCCGATATTACACCCGAAATGGTACGACAGACAATCCTTGCACGCTTTCCTGAGACCTGCAATATTATTGCAAAACTTTTTTCCATGGCTGTATCCTGATCATTTTTCCCAAAAATTCAGCCTTACATATCAAACAGACTCATCTGCTGCCATTCCTGCTCTTGCTTCTTTTTCTCTTCATTTTCATGAACAGATACATCTGCAGGAATGGCGCCGGTAAATTCGGACTCCTCCCCGGAAGTTGTCAGGATTAATTCTTCTTTCGCCCTTGTCATTCCCACATAGAATAAACGGCGCTCTTCTTTATCCGACGGATGCTTCTCATTCTCCAGCGGGATCGAACCTTTCTCCACTCCGTAGATAAATACTACAGGGAATTCAAGCCCTTTCGAACCATGCAGAGTCATGACAGTGACCGCGCCGGAAGTATATTTCTTACTGCCGCAGCGCTTCAGGTCACTTTCCACGCCCAGCTCAAGAGCGTACATAAATTCCGTCATCGTCTTGTAAAATACCGACGCCTGCAGAAGTTTCTGCATGGCGGGATCGTCTGTCAGCTTCACCTCTTCCATCCACTGTTCTAGGAATTTCTGAGGCTTTTTCTTTTTATAAAGCGGGAGGTACTTGATCAGAGTATTTCTGAACACTTCCTCAGCCATATCGCTCCAGTCCAGTTTCCAGAAGTATTTCGCACATATCTCCATCCCGGAAATATCGCCAGCCATATCCGAAGCCTCATTTCTCTGCGCGCTCTCTGATTCTTCAGGAGGAACATCCGACGGATTCCCGGATTCCGCTGTCTGCTCTATGAGGCGGAAAAAGCAGAGGCTGTTCTGTACAGACTCTTCGTTCAGGTAATCCTCCCTGCCGGCGATCACATAAGGAATGCTCTCTGTACGCAGGCATTTTTCAACCAGCTCCGCCTGATGATGGGTGCGGCAGAGAACCGCGATCTCATCAAAGCTCCGGACTTTTCTGTCCGGATGCCGCCACGCTGTCTGATGGGCCTCGAGCATCCCCATGCCGCCCGCCATCCGGTTGATCTCCTTTGCGATAAATATTGCCTCGCCCATAGGGCTCCCGGTGCGGACGATCCTCACGGGCACGCCGTCCGGGCAGTTCGGATGGAACATTTCTCCGGTTTCCCCGTCTCCTGATCCGGTCCCGCCGATCACCGCCGATGACGCCCTCAGGATCTGGGGTGTAGAGCGGTAATTTTCCTTAAGGTTTACAACCTCAAGGTCATCATATTCTTTCTTAAGACGCTCGAAGCAGGCACTGTCCGCTCCGCGGAAACCGTAGATCGACTGATTCGGATCTCCGATCACGAACAGCTCCCTCCCTGCACAGCTCCACAGCTTCACTAATTTAAGCTGTGACGGGTTGATATCCTGAAATTCATCGACCATAAGATACCGGAACTTCTTCTCCCATCCGTCATTCACCCGGCCATTCTCGATACGCTCCGCTGTACGCAGCAGAAGATCGTCGAAATCCAGCAGATGTCTTTCCTTCTTTCTCTCCTCGTAAATCCGGAAAGCCTGCTGCCATGCCGGATCATCAGAAATACCGGCATCGGGAAGTTCACCTGTAAGGGCATCCTCCATTCCGGATTTTCTGCGTGATACCTGTTCCAGAAACTTTCCGGCTTTTGCATTTACCCCTGTATGTGCGATAACCTCTTCTGCCAGAAGCCTCTGCTGTGCCTCGCCCATCAGGGTAAATTCTTCTCCCTGCTCTTTCAGGAAATTCAGACAGATTGCATGAAAGGTTCCGATCTGCATCGCGCGTCCGGCCTGTTTCTTTCCTGTCTCTTTCTCAATACGCTCCCGCATTTCGGCCGCCGCCTGATTGGTAAATGTAACCGCCGTGATCTCCGCCGGACGTACTTTCCGATATTCCAGAAGATAGCGGAGTCTGGACACAAGCGTCTTTGTCTTACCTGTACCGGGTCCTGCCTTTACTGCAATGTGGGGTGACGTACACCGGACAGCGTATTCCTGCTCAGGGTTCAGACGTGCAGACATATTCTGTCGTTTCCCCTGCTGTTTCTCCTGAGCCCCTTCCTGTTTCGCCGGAAGCTCCGTATACTTCTGTCCCGCTGTATCCTGTCGCCCCGTTGTATTCTTTTGATCTGCTATAATCTGCTGCCTTTCTTCCTTTGCACCCGCGATTTTTCCATCGGCTTTTCCCGTCTTTTTTCCCGCATTCTCTATCTTTCCTTTTTCGCTTTCCTGCGTTCCGAAGAACTCGAAGAAACTCATCTGCCCCTCTGTATTATTCAGCTCTTCTGCGCTGAACAATTTGATCACACCATATTCTCCGTCAAAGCCCGGTATCCGTTCCACCTGCCCGTGACGCAGACGCCCGATCCCTTCAGCCACACGGGTACCGGATACTCTGCGGATATCCTCCAGGGGGAGATTTCTCAGGATATCAAATTCCGGTCCCAGTTCTGAGAGCATTTTCTGATATTCTCTCTGAACTTTCACACTGGCCGCAGAATGTCCGGAAGAAGCTCCGATGACTTCCGGCAAAGGCACCAGACTCTCAAAAGGTTTTGCATTTTCCCTGACATATCCTTCTGCCCGGTCTGAGAGCTCTTCCACACGATGGGACACTCCGATCGTGATCTTCCTGCCGCACACCGGACAGATTCCGTTGTATTTCAATGTATCGGATGGCGTCAGACAAAGGTTGCATTTGCGGTGCCCGTCCATATGATACTTGCCTTCCTCAGGGAAGAACTCAATCGTACCGTATAAGCCCTGGCCGGTCTGTATGGCATGGGCCAGCCCTTCATAAGACAGAGGAATGTCGAACAGATTCGCTTCTCTCCCCAGTTTCGCAGGAGAGTGGGCGTCCGAATTGGAGATCAGCTGAAACCGGTCAAGAGACGATACGCGCCAGTTCATCGGCGGATCCGAAGAGAGCCCCGTTTCCATGGCGTGGATATACGGGGTCAGATCCTCGAAACACTCTTCCACTGTATCAAACCCTGAGAATGCGCCGAACAAAGAAAAATGAGGCGTCCAGATATGGGCCGGCACATAGACCGCCTGAGGGCTCAGCTCCAGAATGATCTCCAGAAGATCATGACAGTCCAGCCCGAGGATCGGCCGCCCGTCTGAATGAATATTTCCGATCTGTTCCAGCTTTGCCGAGATCCGCTCCGCATCCTCAAGGCCGGGCAGAAGGATCAGACTGTGGACTTTACGCACTTTTCCGTTTTTCTTATAAATGGAACTGATCTCCCCGGTTATGACAAACCGCGGGATCACTTCTCCCGAGATCTCTCCGTCTTTGATCCTGTACTCGTCTTTCAGCACATAGAGCCCGTCCTCCGCAGGCTCCAGCTTCTCCTCCAGCTCTTCCCGCCATGCCGGATGAGTAAAATCACCGGTTCCCACGATATGTATTCCTTTCTTTCTCGCCCACAGGTCCAGATGCTCCGGCGTGCAGTCTTTGC
Organism: uncultured Lachnoclostridium sp.; assembly: GCA_946491795.1. Classification (GTDB taxonomy): domain Bacteria; phylum Bacillota; class Clostridia; order Lachnospirales; family Lachnospiraceae; genus Mediterraneibacter; species Mediterraneibacter gallistercoris. The sequence goes on from CAMLYF010000012.1 coordinate 72,942, forward strand.
TCGTCGCCCTTGAGTATCTGGAATGAATATGTAAATCTCCTATATACATAATGACACCTCTCCGCTGTAAAGTAACTGTTCAACACATCTGAACATTTATTTCAATCATACACCCGCAAAAATCCGGAATCAACCTTGAACATATCTCCATTCGCTCTCATATATTAACAGGAAAGCCCTTTTCGGAGCCCCATATGAACAACTATTATCCTTTTATCAACACTCCCCTGCCATACGCCTATGATGCACTCGAACCTTTTATCGATGAGAAGACAATGCATCTTCACCATGACCGGCATCTTCAGACATACATTGACAACCTGAATCGTTTTCTGGAGGAGAATCCTTCTCTGCAGAACTGTTCGCTGGAAAAGCTGCTCACCATGTGGCGCAGACTCCCCTGCCATCTTCAGGCGCCGCTTAAGAACAATGCGGGAGGCGTATATAATCACCTGTTCTATTTTGACGGGATGAAACCTGCTCAACGTACAAATACTCCCCCAAATGACTCATCCCGCCTTTTCCACGAGATGACACGGCAGTTCGGCAGCCCGGAGAATTTCCGCTCACAGTTCAAAACTGCCGCGCTGTCTGTCTTCGGATCCGGCTACGCATGGCTTGTGTCCGACAATGGCGTCCTCAGGATCGTGACCTCCTCCAATCAGAATACCCCTCTGCGCCATTCCCGCACACTTCTCCTGAATATCGACGTCTGGGAGCATGCCTATTATCTCAAACATTATAATCTGCGCGCCGCATATATCGACGACTGGTTCCATGTAGTCAACTGGGAGAAGGCTGCAGAGAGATTTACTGCCATATGTCCGGACTGCGGATGCAGGTAAGGTGATTTCTCTCTTTCATCAAAAAGGGCGGGCTCTGATCTTTGCCCGCCCCGCCGCTATTCATTCCTATAAATCAGAGTCTCACAGATCAGATAAGATTACACTGTCTATCTTCGCCAGTTCTTCCTGACTGAATTCGATATTCTCTATCGCCCTGATATCGTCAAGAACCTGCTCCGGCCGTGACGCTCCGACAAGCACGCTTGTCACGATCCCGTCCCGGAGCACCCAGCTCAGCGCCATCTCAGCCAGAGTCTGTCCTCTTCCCGCCGCAATCCCGTTAAGACTGCGGATCTGCTGAAGCCGCTCTTCCGTAAGCGCCTCTTTTTTAAGAAATCTCCCGTCTGTCCTGATACGGCTGTCCTCCGGTATCCCGTTTAAATACCGGTTGGTCAGCAGGCCCTGGGCAAGCGGACTGAACGCTATGATCCCTTTTCTGAGCCGCGCCGCTGTCTCTTTGAGACCGTTGTTCTCGATCGTCCGGTCGAAAATGGAGTAACGGTTCTGATTGATAATAAATGGGCAGTGGAGATCTTCAAGGATTGCCGCTGCTCTCTCCAGCGTCTCCCCATCATAATTGGAAAGGCCGGCATAAAGCGCTTTTCCTGATGTGACTGCCTGGGCAAGCGCTCCCATCGTCTCCTCCAGCGGTGTCTCCGGATCCATCCTGTGATGATAGAAAATATCCACATATTCAAGTCCCATGCGCTTCAGACTCTGATCCAGGCTTGCCAGCAGATATTTCCTGCTGCCCCAGTTTCCGTAAGGTCCCGGCCACATGTCATATCCTGCTTTCGTGCTGATGATAAGCTCGTCCCGATACTGTCCCAGATCCTCTTTTAATATCCTGCCGAAATTTTTCTCCGCACTTCCTGGCTCCGGGCCGTAATTATTGGCGAGGTCAAAGTGTGTAATACCATTGTCAAACGCCGTAAAGCAGATCTGCTTCATAGTCTCATATGATCCTGTATCGCCGAAATTGTGCCAGAGCCCCAGCGATACGGCCGGAAGCTTCAGGCCGCTGTTCCCACAGCGGTTGTAGAGCATATTTTCATATCTTTTTTCTGATGCATTGTACATAATTTTCTCCTCCGTTTTCTGAATGTTCTGCTTACCTGAAGAAACCGTCTTTTCCTCAGACTGTCTGCCTGTCAGCCTGCTGCTCCTTCTTCAGGAATACATATTCCCGTTCACTGGAATGTCCTTCATCAAAACAGTACCCCAGTCTGTCAAACCCTTTGATTCCTTCCGGGTCTTTCACATCGTTCTCCGCCAGATAGCGCACCATCTCGCCTCTCGCCATCTTAGCCAGCGTCCCTTTCTGCTTTACTTTTCCGTCCGTCAGTTCTCCGAACACGACGGTCAGATATATATCTTCGGGCGTCAGGTATTTCTCCACACATTTTGAATACTCTTTGGACGCCAGATTTACGATAAGGCTGCTCTCATGATCCGGCTGCCCTTCTGCTGCCTTTTGGTCTTTCTCTGTCACTTCCCGGTACAGTTTGTCTCCCCAGAATTTATACAAATCGCCGGCTTCGGACGCCTTCGCCTGCATCTCCAGCCTGTAGGGTACCACACCGTCAAAAGGTTTCAGTACACCGTAAAATCCGGACAGTATCCGCAGATGGTTCTGAATATAATCCGTCTCTGCACCGCCGAATACGGCAGGCGCCATATACTGATACTGAATCCCCTCATAGGCGGTAACAGCCGGCGTAAGATTTCTTTCCAGATTCATCTCCTGAAATCTCCTGTAATTCTGTTCTGCGATTTTGTCGTTACATTTCCACAGTTCTTTTGCCTGTGCAAATGTAAGATGCCGCATCCACTCGAGAAGCTCCGCCGTCTCTTCAAGAAAAACCGGCACGCTTCTGCACTCCAGAGTGTCTGTGTCAATATTCATTTTTTTCGCTGGTGAAATAATGATCTTCATAGCATTCTCTCCGGTTTCCATTATAACAGGCTGACTCAAAAGACTTCCAGCCTTCTCTTGTCACATTGCCAGAATCTTATTGATTCCCTGTGCAACACCGTATTCGTCATTTGAGGCAACAATTTCATCTGCGGCTTCTCTGCATTCCGGAGATGCATTTGCTACAGCAAAACCAATCCCCGCATATTTAAGAAGTCCGCTGTCGTTATCTCCGTCGCCGAACGCAGCAAGTTCTTCTCTTGTCAGTCCCAGATATTCCAACAGGAATTTTGCGCCGGATTCCTTGCCCGCATCTCTGTGAGAAATTTCAAGGAGCTGTTTTACAGAAGATGTGATATACACATCGCTGACATTTTCCCGGAGGTTTTTCCACAATTTATTCTTCATTTCTTCGCTTTTTACCACAAGATCAACGCAGTCCAGTTCCGACTTATGTTCACGGATAAATGTCCTCATATCTTCAATCGGTCTGCGGGTACTCTGTATGTAGGGAATCGCCTGAGGCATCGCTCCGAAGCGTACCGGATCGGCCACATACCGGCTTTCCGCAAAAGCCCTGCCATCGATAAACGCTTCGTAAGATATCTCCGTTTCCTCTAAATATTCAATTTTCATCCGCCCCTGCTCCGTATGCCGCAGAATATCTTCCACCGACTCCGGAGTCATCTTAAACTGCCGCAGACATTTTCTTTCACACAGATCATAGACCGCCGCTCCGTTGGATGTTATAGCGTACCGCACACCTGGGATTTCAGTAATCTCCGCCGGCAGGGAATCGAGAGACCGCCCGCTCGCCACCACTACATGGACGCCGGCTGAGGCAGCTCTCCCGATCGCTGTTCTGTTTTCTTCACTCAGATGTCCCTGACTGTCCAGCGTTGTCCGGTCCAGATCGAGGGCGATACACTTTATCTCCATGTTCTTCTCCTCAGAATAAGATTTTATACCTCTGTTATTTGTCCGATATGATATATTTTTCTGTGATCTGCATAATTTTCTGAAGATTCTCCAGATCTGTAATCACATTTCCCGTTTCCAGCGAATGATTTGCCCCCTCGGTGATATACAGTGGGAAACCGCCTTTTGCACAGCCGTCTTTTATGGCTTCATGATCCACCCACGAGTCTTTTGATCCTGTAAATGCGATTCCCGGCTGTGTCATAAACTGAAAGGAAGCCTCAACCGGCGTGTAATAGATATTTCTTGTTTTCAGATGATGTTTCCCCGCGTAAGCCGAGGAAACCGCAGTGCCCACGCTCTTCGAGATAAACAGGATATCGTCATATTCAGAGAAATCTATATCTTTTAAGATTTCTTCCGCCTGCTCCACTGCACTGAAGAACGCTTTTTCCTTCTTTTCCCTGGAACCTTTTACTCCCTTGGGAAATTTTCCATATGGCACTTCGACGATCTCGTATCCGTTCTGTGACGCGATTTTCTTGCTGTAGTAGAGAAGCGGCTTGTCCGTGTGATAGCCGACTCCCGGAAAAATAACTGCGAGTTTTTTCATGGGTAAATACCTCCTGTAGTTTATTATAAAAACGGTACCATATAGACCGGCAGATATATGATCTCAGCTTGTAATTCTGCTCTTTGCTATAAGGAAATCAATCTTCATACTCCCGCATTCTCACGTTTTCAAGATTTTTATATGGATATTATATCACGTTTCAAGATTCTTATAGCTGTTATTTCTCACGTTTTCGGGCTTATCGCGCAGTTCGCGGCACAGCCCCTCACTGTCCGTTGCCCGTCGGATGTACGCTCGTGCAAGCACGGCGTCCGCCCTC
>CAMLYF010000013.1:0-66197 GCA_946491795.1 uncultured Lachnoclostridium sp.
GTTCCCTTACATCACTCATGCTTGTCCTCCTCTCTCCCGCCTACGCGGGTTTCTCTATCGTATATTCAATTGTTACTCCCTCCTGTTCCGCCAGAAGGCTAATCAATACTTCAATAATCTTTTCGATATTCACATGCACCACCTCTCTAAAATGTATGCGGTACAGATTGTCTCTGTTGCATCCAAAATGAGTCCGTATTATTGGACACCCCCTGTGTTACCCTACTCAAGGAAGTACTCGATAGATACTCCGAAGTAGTCGGCGAGGATTTTGAGCTTTTCCATCTTTGGTTTGCTTCTTCCAGACTTCCAATCGGAAAATGTAGATTTCGTGATCCCTGTATCTTCTGACACGCGATAATCTGTCAGATTTCTTGAATCTCTGATTTCTACATATTTTTTGTACATTAAATAACCACCTCATTTCCGAACTTTTCTATTGATTTTAGTTCGGAAATCAGATACAATATATTTACCAGATACATTGACAAAGAATTAAGTTACAATTCTGTTTTGATTTCCGAACTTTGTAGCTTTATTATAGTGCGGATATCAGAACTTGTCAATAACTTTTGTACTGATTTCAAAACTTTTTATGAGGTGTATTATGTATGAAATTTATTGCAAGTTGAGAGATGCTAAGGGTATGAAAGATGCCGACGTTGCAAGGGAAACTGGGATTACCAAATCAACTTTCTCGGACTGGAAGAATGGAAGAAGCTGTCCAAAAGACGCTAAACTACAAAAAATAGCCAATTTGTTTGGAGTTTCAGTGGAGTATATTCGCACTGGAAAAGAACCAGAAGGCGATGAAAAATATTATTTAAACGAAGAGACCGCTCAAGTCGCACAAGAAATATTTGAAAACAAAGAGCTACGAGCACTGTTTGATGTCCAGAAGGATATGGATCCAGAAGACCTCCGGGCTTTACATAACATGGCACTCGCTCTAAAGAGAAAGGAACGTGGAGATATCGATGACACCGGATGTTAATGTAATCCTGTGGAATTTTCCAAATAGCGGAAGAGAGATGGTTGTTCCAAACGAGGACGGAAGTTATACCATTCTTATCAATTCAAAGTTGTCTGATGAAGGCAGACTTCGCGCCTACGAACATGCCATGAAACATATTACTGACAATGATTTTGAAAAAGACGATGTACAGATAATAGAAGCAAATGCACATTCTACCCCCAGTTTGCAATCGGAGGAGAATAAGCCAATTTGTAAATATGCTGACAAAATTAAGCAACTTCGGAAAAAACGTGCTCGAATCCAAGCGCAAATGAAAGAAGATGAAAAGCGAGTTAATTTTTTACTTAATTACGGTGGAGATATGTTTGCAAGGGCTGAACATTATTATTTATACGGAAAAAATTTATGATATAACCGCTTAAGCGATTATATACAAATGGTGTTTTTCGGAAGAAATCAAAAGAAAAGGGGAAAAGTTATGGAATTTAATGAATCAATCAAACAATTTTCAGAACGTGTAGCTGCCATGAAAGGCAATATTTCTACAGAAGAGGCTACTAAAATGTCCCTCATTGTCCCTTTATTCCAACTTCTGGGATATGACGTGTTTAATCCTACAGAATTCTGCCCCGAGTATACAGCAGATGTTGGAATCAAAAAGGGCGAAAAAGTCGATTATGCCATTCTTGAAAACGGAGCTCCCGCAATACTGATTGAATGCAAAAGCTGTTCAGAGCAACTTGACAAACACTCTTCTCAGCTTTTTAGATATTTCGGAACAACACCGGCTAAATTTGGTATTCTGACGAACGGTATAGTATATCGCTTCTACACAGATCTGGAAGAATCAAACAAAATGGATCTAGTTCCGTTTCTCGAAATCGACATGATGAATCTCAAAGACTCATCGATTAACGAACTTAAAAAATTCTGCAAAGATAACTTCGATAAAGAGAAAATCTTTAGCACCGCCGAAGAGTTGAAATACAGCAGCCTAATCAAAGGTGTTCTTGCAAAAGAATTTGATACACCATCCGAGGAATTTGTTCGCTTTATCTTAGCGAATATATATGACGGACAGAAGAATCAGAGGGTTATAGATAAATTTACCCCTCTTGTTAAACGAGCTTTTTCCTCATTTGTTAACGAGCTTGTAAATAACAAGATTTCATCCGCTCTTACTAAAGATACCGAAGAAACATCTGAAGAACCTGAGGTTGTAGAAGTTCCGATTTCAAAAATTGTTACTACTGAAGACGAGATTGAAGCTTATTATATTATAAGAGGATTATTAGCTGGCACTATTCCGGTAGAAGACATTGCACATAGAGACACAGAAAGTTATTTTGGAATTCTTTATAAAGATAATAACAGAAAGCCTATATGCCGAATTAATCTGGACACCAAAAACAAACAACTTCTTATCCCAGATGAAAACAAAAAATTCGAAAGAATATACATCGAATCTTTAAATGACATTTATAAATACAAGGACAAGTTAATTGAAGTCGCAAAAAGATACTTATAATATAATCGCTACGGCGTTTATATAGTGGTGTTTCTCGGAACGAGAAGAAAGAGAGGAATAGAGAAATGAAAACTTGGAAACTCGTATCCGGAATTTTATCAATCGTACTGTTTGTTTTCGTAACATTCCAGTCCTGCGCGGCCGGTGTTGCAAACACACTTGAAGCCAATGGGGAAGTTGGCGGATCTGCCGGCATCATCGTTGCTATTATGCTTCTTGCAGGCGGCATTGTTTCAATAGCTACCCGTAAAGGTGGAAAAGGCGGAAATATCGCTTTAATCGTGCTATTCGGAATCGGTGCACTTTGCGGCTATACAATGGCTGGAAGTTATGGAGATCTCTATATCTGGGCAACATGGTGCTTGATCTGCGCTGTGTTAGCTATTGTATCTCTTATCAAGGGCAATAAAACAGCATAATAAAAACCGCCCCGGTGCTACCAACACCAGAGCGGAAGTAGACCACTGATCCGAAGATTACAGTAGTACGTTCAAATAATATTGTATCATCTTCGGGCAGCCGACACAATCCAGAACATGAGTTCACAGTCTGGCTGTTATTTTTGTATTTATTTTTCATACAAATGAATAGAGGAGATGGTATTATTGTCTGAAAAGATCAAGCGCTGCGCACTATACATAAGAGTCTCTACAGCAGAGCAATGTATGCATGGAAAATCCCTTGAAGCTCAGCGAGAATACCTTGCATGCTATGCAAAAGATCACGGAATGATTCCTGTCGGCGTTTACGCAGATGAGGGAAAGACAGCTCGGAAAGAGCTCAAGAAACGTAAGGCAATTCACGCCCTTCTCGAGGATGTGAAAGCCGGAAAGATCGATGTAATCCTCTTCTGGCGTCTGGATCGATGGTTCCGTAATATGTCCGACTTCTACAAAGTTCAGGATATTCTCGATGAATATGGTGTATATTGGATATCAGCCTCAGAACCCGGAATTAACATGGAGACTCGTGACGGCCGGCTACAGCTTAATGTAGTGCTGTCGATTGGCCAGAATGAGGTAGATACAACATCCGAGCGTATCAAATTTGTAAACGAGGCGTCCATCCGACAGGGGAAAGTCATATTCGGGGACTGCAATATGCCTCGCGGCTACAAAGTTGGAATCGTAGATGGGAAAAAGTGCATGGTCAAAGATCCGGAACAGGAAGAGATGGTCAATGCTTTTTATGATTACTTTGAAAAGCATCAAGCAAAGCAGGCCACACTCCGGTATATGCAGCGAAACTATGATCCTGCATTCTCCTACAGCATGCTACGTACAATGCTGTCAAGTGAATTTTACAAGGGAACCTACCGGGGAATTCCATACTGCCCCGCTTATTTATCTGAAGAGCGCTGGGCTCGGATCCAGCAGATCAGTCACAAAAACATCAAACGAACACCATCCGGAAGGATCTATTATTTTTCCGGAATGATTCGCTGTCCTGTGTGCGGCCAGCTCTTATGCGGCACCGGCTGCCGATCGATCATCAATCGGAAGACCGGAGAAAAGCGGGACTACTGTTATTACAGATGCAATCGAGCAATGATTGACCGGATCTGCACCAATACGCACAAGGTGAGTCAGAACCTGATTGAGAATTATCTTCTGGAAAATCTGGAACATGAATTTGAGGCGCATAAAATCCGCGTAGAGGACATCAAAAAACAGAAGGCGAAAGAACATCTAAAGGTTCGATCAGGAAAACAGATTGATAAAGAAATGGAGCGTCTGAATATTTTATTCCAGAAAGGACGCATAGACTGGGACTATTATAGTAAAGAATATGATACACTGGAAGAGGAGAAAAAACAGCTCACAGTCAGTGTTCCGGAACCGGAACAGGATTATACTTTTATTGAGAATCTCCTGCAGAAAGATTTTCGGTCGATATACAACTCTCTCAGTCCGGAAAACCGGCGTGCGTTCTGGAGGAACACGATCCGTCAGATCCATTTGAAATCAGATTATACCGTTGATTTCGTTGACTTTATTTAGGTTGTCTGCGCCTAAGTTGCGAACTCCGTTTGGCGCGGATAAAACAATGACCGCCGTCATCTCAGGCGAAGCTGATATCGGATTTATGGGTTCTGAGGCGTCCATCTACACATATGCGGAAGGCGCTACGGACTACGTGGTTAATTTTGCACAGCTTACCCAGCGTGCGGGCAACTTCCTTGTGGCACGCGAAGAGATGCCTGACTTTAAATGGGAAGATCTGAAAGGGCATCTCGTGCTCGGAGGACGCAAAGGCGGTATGCCTGAAATGGTATTTGAATATATTCTGAAAGAAAACGGCATTGATCCCGAAACAGATCTTGAGATCAACCAGAATATTGATTTCGGTTCCACTGCTGCCGCATTTGCGGAAGGTCAGGGTGAGTTCACCGTTGAGTTTGAACCGGGCGCTACTACTCTCGAATCCGAGGGAAAAGGCTATGTAGTCGCCTCTCTCGGCGAGGACAGCGGATACGTGCCTTACACGGCATTCAGCGCAAAGAAGAGCTATATCGACGAAAATCCTGATATCATCCAGGGATTTACCGATGCGCTGCAGAAAGGTATGGATTATGTACAGGAGCATACTCCCGAAGAAATTGCGGCGGTTATAGAGCCCCAGTTCCCGGAGACTGATCTGGAGACAATCACAACGATCGTAACGCGCTACTACGATCAGGATACGTGGAAGAGCAATCTGATATTTGAGCAGAGCAGCTTTGAACTGCTTCAGGATATCCTTGAGAGCGCCGGCGAACTGGAAGAACGGGTTCCATATGACGATCTCGTCACAACACAGTTTGCAGCGATTGCCGCACAGTGATATAATAAAAAAACAGACGGCGTGCACAGCAATCTTTTTTAGAAGAATGTGTGCACGCCGGAATAGGATTTTCCGACAGAAAGGATTTATACATAATGATCGACAAAAGACTTGTACCTTACGGTGGGCTGAAGAAAGAGCCGTTTTCCGGAAGCCATAACGGCATGCGTTATTTTATGAACGGTGATGACGGCAAAAGCAGCACTACCTTTACTGTCTGGGTCTATCCGGAGCCATGGTGCTTTGAGCAGACGCCGGAGGAAGAGAAAGAAAGCGCTACATTTCCCCTCTCCGACGAGGGAATGGATCAGGCAATGGACTGGCTGAACGAGCGGTATGAGGCAGAAAAAGAGCGATGGAGCAAAGCCCTTCAGGACATGATGCATACCATCGCCGGTTCCATTTGAGGAGTTTATTTTCTTTTTATATTCTTTAAATTTTCTTCCATATATTGTCACAATGGATTCACAATTTTCTGCTATCCTCAGACTATGAAAAAAGAAGACAATGGCTGTATGGACAGCTGTTCGTATGGCCATTGGACTTCGCCTAAAAACTACAGCTTTTCAATTTCAAAAGCGTTTTTATACATCGTTCCCGGCATTTCTGCCCGGGAATATTTTTTTGAGATCAACCTTTACAATATAGTAATACATAACTATCAGAAGAGCCGACGCCAGTATCCAGGCTGCAGGGCTGGCAAGACATACTCCCAGATAACTCTTCTGTCCCGCAGCGATCACTGCGACAACACCTCTTCCGATCAGTTCAGCTACGCCTGCCATCATGGGAAGCAGACCGTATCCCAGTCCCTGGATTCCGTTTCGATAGATATTAACGACTGCAAGCGGAATAAAGAAGATCCCCACACATCTCAGGTAAATGTCTACCGAATTCATGATCAATTCCACGTCATCCGATACAAACAGGTACGTCATATATTTTCCCACTGTCATCACAAGAACGGCCGCGATCACTGAATAAATGATTCCGATTATCGTACACGCCTTGAAGCCCTGACGGATACGCGGCACATCCCCCGCTCCCATATTCTGAGCTCCGTATGTAGCCATCGTGGTTCCCATAGCCACATATGCCTGTGTCACAATCTGCTCGATCTTTCCCGCGGCAGTATAGGCCGCCACAAGAGTAGATCCCAGTATATTCAGAGAGGACTGTACCATCATGGTTCCGATGGCAGTGATCGAGTACTGCAGCGCCATAGGGATACCGATTCCCACCTGTGTCTTCAAAAGGCTGCCGGACACATGCCAGTCTGTCCTGCTCATATGGAGCATCGGCACTTTCTTCACGATATATACCAGACACAGAAGTCCGGATACCCCCTGAGAGATCACAGTCGCAACGGCAGCTCCTGCTGCTCCCATATGGAATACAATGATAAGCACAAGGTCCAGCACAATATTAAGCAGCGCCGAAAGAATCAGGAAATAAAGCGGCACCTTGCTGTTGCCCAACGCTCTCAAAATACTTGCCAGCAGGTTATACAGCATCTGCGCAAGAATACCGCCGCTTATGATCATGATATACGCATATGCGTCCGCAAATATATCCGACGGGGTGTTCATCACCATCAGCCACGGCTTCATGAACAACATAAACGCCGCCGTAAGGACAGCCCCGATGATCAGCGAGAGGATCGAAGCTCCCGCGACGGTCCGGCGCATGGCCGACATGTCTCCGGCGCCGAATTTCTGGGCGGTAAGTACCGTAAATCCTGCAGTCATCCCGACCACAAATCCATAGATCAGAAACATGATCGTTCCTGTACTCCCCACTGCGGCGAGCGCTTTCGTCCCTACAAACTTTCCAACGATCACCGCGTCCGCCATATTATAAAACTGCTGAAAAACATTTCCGATAAAAATCGGCAGAGTAAAATTAAGTATAATCCTCATCGGGCTTCCCGATGTCATATCATGCTGAACCGCCTTCATAAAAACACCCTTTCCGTTACAAGTCATAACAGTTCAGCACTCATCTCCTGACATCAGATGACTGAACTGTCTCTCAAAATCCAAGGGCAGATTATATAACAGAAAGGGCATCTTGTAAATACTGTTTTACAAATTTTAACCAACAATTTTCATTTCCGGAAAACCATGTTTTCTTTACCTGAGAAACAGCAGTTTTTCCTCGTCAAATGCCAGATAATCCGGCATTCCTTTTTCCTCCAGTTCCTGCATGCGCTCTCTCTGCACGAACCAGCACACCGTCACTTTTGTTTTTATGTAATAATTCTTTTCAAAGGGCAGTTCTGCGCTGCTCTCCGGTTCGAACGGCAGCATATCGCATGGGCTGCCGTCGTCCTTGTCAGCTCCGTTCTTCCCGGTACGTTCAGGGTTCCAGACCGGGATAAAATCGTGCGCCCGGTAACCGATATACTCCGTGTACTCCGGTATCTCCCGCCGGGTAGTGAGCGTAACGCCCCAGTCTTCAGCTTCTGCCGTATGGGCGTCGATCCGGCGGGCTTTCGAGAAATTCTTGCACCCGGTCAGCCGCGCCGCTTCCCTGCTCACGGGATTACGGAAGATTTCTTTTGTCTCTCCTGCCACTTCGATCTTCCCCTGATTGATAACGAGCAGCTCCTCGCTGAATCGGTAGACCTCGTCCCTGTTATGAGATACCATGATCACCGTTCCCCTATAATCCTCAAGCATCTCTGCGAGCTCTCTCTGAAGCTGGTCTTTCAAATACATATCAAGAGCGGAGAAGGGCTCGTCCAGAAGGATCATCTCCGGCTCATAGGCCATGATACGGGCCAGCGCCGCTCTCTGCTGCTGTCCGCCGGAGAGCTGTCCGGGCAGTCTCTTTTCCAGCCCCTGAAGGCGGAACTTCTCCACCATCTCACGGACACGCGCTTCTTTCTCCTGTCTGCTGTCCTTTAATCCAGCAGCTATATTTTTCTCCACTGTCATTGTCGGAAACAGGGCGTAATTCTGGAACAGATATCCTACATTTCTCAGCTGCGGCTTCAGGTTGATCTTCTTTTCCTTGTCGAAAAATGTCCTGCCTTCCACCTCGATATGACCTTCATCCGGTAGTTCAATTCCCGCGATGCTTTTCAACGTCATGCTCTTTCCGCAGCCGGAAGCGCCGAGAATTCCGATCCGGCGTGCCTCACTGCGAAAGCTGATATCCAGCAGGAAATTATCCAGTTTCTTTTTAATCTCTACTGTGACCGCCATGACCTACCACCTCCCGATATGCTTCATCTTCTTTCCTGATATAAGGTTCATCAGGAAGATCACAAGAAATGCTATAATCATCACAACCGCCACCCAGATTCCGGCGGTGAAATAGTCGCCGTCCTGAATAACCATGGCAATCTTCTGGGAGATAGTTCCGGTCTTGCCCGGTATATTTCCTGCCAGCATGGAAGTAGCACCGTATTCGCCCAGCGCTCTCGCAAATGTAAGAATAGTACCCGATGCGATACCCGGCCCTGCCGTCGGCACGATGACCGTCCAGAATATCTTTGTGTCCGACATGCCAAGTGTACGCCCCGCATAGACAAGGTTCATATCGATCTGCTCCATGGCCGCGCGGGCATTTCTGTACATGAGCGGAAATGCAATGACCGTCGCCGCGATCACACATCCGAGCCATGTCTGCACAACCTTAAAATCAAACTGTTCAAACAGAAATTCCCCAAGCGGTCTTCTCCTGCTGAACAGAAGAAGCAGGAAGAAACCGGCCACTGTAGGAGGCAGCACCATGGGCAGAGTGAGAATGCCGTCAATGACCGCCTTCTTTCCCGGCGTCGCCTTAACTACTTTCCTGGCGGCAAATATCCCGAGGAAAAACGAGATAAACGTCGCTGCCACTCCGGTCTTCAGTGATATAAAAAGCGGGCTCCAGTCCAGATCTTTTACTATCTGCATGATTTCTTCCATAACTTCTCCCTTTGTACGCCATTTTATTTATATGTTTGCATCCTGCTTATACGTTCGTGTCAAAATAGTAGGACTCAAATACAGCTTTCGCTTTATCTGAAAGAATAAACTCGAGAAAATCTTCTGCCGCTGCCGTCTGAGCGTCGTCCGCCTCCTCGTTTACCACGCGTGCGATCGGATAGATCACGTCGCCTGTCAGGGCGTAGCTTACGGTCTGAAGGATGTCAAGCTGATCCTCATATCCGTATGTATCAGAATAATAAGTCGTTCCCACTTCACAGGATCCCTCTGCGACTGCCGTCAACACTTTGCTCACATTGTCCTGCTCGCTGATTTCCACACCGCCGAGCGCCTCCGAGACTTCCTCCGTTGTAATAGAAGCCGGATCATCTGTCTTTGGCAGTATACCGAGATTAATAAGCGCCTGTCTCGTATACCTTCCCACCGGCACACTGCCTCCTGCCAGAGCGACACTCTCCGCCTCGCCCAGATTCTCAAGTCCCGTCACTTTCGTTCCGCTGTCTTTTAATGAAACTACAACGACCTGATTGTTGACCACATTAGCTCTTGTGCCTTCGACCATCAGACCGTCCGCTTCAAGGTCGTCCATCTGCTTCTGGGCTGCCGAGAAGAAAATATCGCACTCGTATCCTTCCTCGATCTGTGTCAGCAGCGTGCCGGAACTGTCCGGGTTGTAGGTAATCTTTACTTCCGGATGTTCCTCGTTGTACATATCGGCAAGCTCTGTCATTACCGTATTAAGGCTTGCCGCGATAAACACCTGAATTTCTGTCTCCTCTGCCTTTGTATCAGTGCCGTTTCCGGAAGACGCATCCTCAGAAGTCCCTGTGTCGTCACTGCCGCTGTCCGAACTTCCGGCACATCCTGCCATCGACAATACCATCACGCCCGCAAGCATTGCCGCTATAATCTTTTTCTTCATACTTTTGGCCCTCCTGATTTCCTATAATCCAAACGCGCGCCTTTCTCCTTTTAAGTATAACCGATTATTTTTTAAAAAACAATCGGTAGGTAACAAAAACTGCCTGTCTGATTTCTTAAAAAAATATCTCCCTGTATCTCTGTTCAGCAAATTCTATGATCTCCCGCTCCAGCCTTTCATACCGCTCCATAAGCCTGTGCCCCTCCGGGCTCACCCGTGCCATTCCGCCGCTTTTCCCGCCGGGGCTTCGCTCCACCACCGGACGCCCCAGTTCTTTCTCCGCGGTACGGATCAGGGACCAGCCCTTGCTGTAGGACATGCCGGCTTTCTCACAGGCGTCGCGCACATTCCCCAGTACATCAATCTGTTTTAAGAGCACCATCATACCCGGTCCGAAAAAAGGCTCATTGCGCATAAGCTGCAGTTTCACTTTCGGATGGATATCCGCCCGCATCTCTGTCACTGACACTTCTTCAAAGCGGTCCTCCCGCCGGGCACGCAGAAACACTCCTTCATCCTCAACAGGAAGAAGACAGATCTCCGCTCCCGATGCATCAAGGGCTCCTTTCAGACCCCGCTCTCCCTGATAATGCGCAATCCCCTCCGTGAGGCGCGCATCGATCAGAACCGGATGCCCTTTCCTGCCTTTGCACACCGGGATCACAACAGGCGCCGGTTGTGCAAGCATCTCCCGCAATGTATCTTCCGTAAAAAGAGGCACATCTGCCGGGCAGAAAAAGATCCGTTCACAGTCCTTCAGATAACGAAACCCTTTGACCGCAAGATCCAGCATCTGAACATGCTCGTAGTCCTCGCATCTTAAGAATGCCGCTCCCAGCTTCGCAAGACTCTTCTCTGTCTCCTTTGCTCGATATCCCGTTACCACAGCCACATCTTCTACGCCCGCCCGGCGGAATGTATAGATCATCCTTCTCAGCATGGCGCCGGCGTCTGTATTTTCCAGTTTGTCATATGCACGGAAGCCGCCCGGCGTTCCCGCGGCAGCGATCACTGCTCCGGCTCTCATACAGCACTCTCCTCTCCTTCGGTATCCTTTCATACCTGTCTGGTTAATTTTTAATCTACGTCTTTTACAAGTTTTATACTCAGGATTCCTTTCTTTACTTTTGCTGCATATTTTAATTCATATGATAGTTTCCCCGTTTCTATGGCTGCAACAATATCCGCGGTCTCTTTCTGCACGCTTTCTTCGTCTGCATACCAGCCCAGTATCTCCCTGTTCTCACCCCAGAATGATGAACTGTCCACTCCGTACAGAACATAGTTCGGAACGTCCATACTGTCGGAAAGATGCATGGAGATCACTTTATAGCAATTGACAAGCTGTTTGCCGTCATGACTTCTGATCAGAATCCTGCCCGTTGGTATTACAGCAGAAGTCTTCGGCTGTTCTCCCTGAATGGTCTCCTCTCCGGTTTCATCAGATATCTTATGCTCTGATACCAGATTATCAAGGGTAACATTCAATAATTTTGACAGTGCGATCATTTTCTCCATTTCAGGGTAACCATTATTCTGCTCCCAGCGCGAAACAGCCTGCCGGCTGACATTCAGCCTCTCCGCTAATTCCTCCTGCGATATATTTTTCTTTCTCCTTATTGCGCGAAGATTTTCTCCAAATCCCATAGATACCTTCTCCTTTCTGTGAACGAATATCTGCGGCACCATTCATCATCTGTTATGGTATTCCTTTTTTCAACATTCGTCTGCTCCTGTAATATGTTGTAGTATGTTCAGAGTATAACGGCATCAACAGAAGCATTCCACCACAGTAGAGTTGCATATGCGCAAGTTCAGCTTGCAATCTAAGTTTACGGCAATTTGGATTGTTTTCATGGTTCCTTCCAGAAGCCTCCCGTGTGAAAATTCTCATTTCCAAGCGGTCTGGACGTCAACCGAAACATCACGCATCCGTCAGGACATACAATCGTTTTACTGTATTTTCCGTCCCCGCCGAGATTTTCCAGATTCCCGCTGCTTCTGACTGCTTCCATCAAAGGATAGAGCATCATCATTGTTTTTGAACAGATACCATATCCCTCCTTGTTGACAGGACATCCGTAAGTACACGTATACTTATCTCCGACTTCTTCGCCATTTCTGCAGTAATGTTCCGTATGATCTCCTCTGAGAAAACCGGTAACTTCGATTTCAAATTCATATTCCTCGTCATACCATTTCTTCATGTCAGATTTCCTTTTTGCTCCAGATCCTCAAAATTTACTGCACTAATACTTACTTTCATATTTCATATATTTCTTAGAATTGATCTTCGGTATTATGATTGACAGAATGACCATCAAAGCAATAATCCCAAGACCGGCACACAAAATATAGTCATTATAGTTAAAACTTCCATATAACAATAGAAATGCACCAATTCCACAAAATACAACGCATCTTCCGTACAAATGACACAATGCCGCTTCATTATAGGCTGCTTTTTCTTCTTTGCTCATTGTATTCCATCCGGCAAGGAACCTTGTGCCTTTTTGGTGATAAATATTAACACCCCATATTACTGCTGCCAAAGGGATTACCAGAGTAAGGGTATACTCAAAAATACTCATAGATATGGTCTCCTCTCTTCTCACGATTCGCTGGTCTAAGATTTTCTAAATCTAATATACAGATATACTGCACTGATCACATCAAAAACAAATAAAAACTGGCAGATTCCGTTTATCACTATTTCCGCTTTCGATGACTTTCCCATCTTTGATAAACTTCTAAGCCCGCTGATACCGTACATGGTCGATGGCAGTAATAGAAAATAATCAAAAATAACCAAAAAGGGAATCAGCATAATTCCAAGGATCATGCTGACAGCAAAAACACCGACTGCGAACACCAACACATAGATTGGAATATTGCATATTTTGATCAGCATATTCCAAAAGAATAACTTTTGATACCCGTATCCGTATCGTTTTAATATAAACGCATAGATCATATTTGGGAACAAAATCAGCAGAAACATTCCCATGAATGTCCATCCGATCATCTCAATCGCATCTGCCGTAAATCCATTTTCTTCCACACATATGCCGATGTCTATAAGAAGAAAAATATACGGAGCCAGTAATAATATGATCATAGGTATTTTCTTCATAGTTACCCCTTTACTTTACAAACTTGAAAATTACAATTTACAATTCCTGTTCGCAATCTTTTAAGAAAAAACGCAACGCCATAGATGTAACTGCTATTCTATATTTTGCATCTTCCGGCACTTCGTTTGACGAATTAATTAAAACCCTTTCAACATCCTCTATTTTTACCCCTGCCATTTTTGCAATCGTTGTTTTAGATAAGCCGTGATATGAAATAAGTACTTCCAGAAAACCGCTTGATTTTAAATCTTTATCTTCTGTTGCACATAAATAAAGAAACGCGATTTTATTAAATAGTTGAAATCTATATAACGGTTCGTCCGGCAGAAAATCAATATTCCCTTCAGCTATACATTCCACCTGATCCAATGGCAAGTCCAAATACCGTGAAAGTGTATTCTTATTAAAATCATATACAGAAATAAGCTCTTTCAATTGTTCTGTCACATTATCTTTTTCTTCCATTTCTGCTCCTCCATTTTCGCCTGTCTCAATAGGATCAAATTAAACCGTAAGCATGGCTGATCTCAGCTAAAAACAGAAAAATTATGATACCATCTATACACTAATTATACTGAACGTCCGTTAAAATGTTTTGGAATAAGTCAATAAGAGAATCTGATTTCATAATTAAAATATTGCTCCTGAAAAGAGACCTGCGCCTCAATTTCTTCCGCTGAGTAAGTTTTTCCCACAGGCGCCACTACCCATTTTTCTTCTATATCATCATAGCGGTGGATAACAGCAATCACCCTGCCTGTAAATTCATCTACCGGATAATCTACGCCTAAGATATATGCATCCTGCTCCTCTCCGTCCGGTGACATTATACCTTTTATGTATCCATAATTCACTCGATAACATATATCCCGGTGTTTTGGATGGCGGCTTCCCATAGGTCTGTCAACCGTTACTTTTACTATTTTTCCTATCACACCCACTCTCTCAACGTGCTCCTGTTCTTATAAATTCCATTAATGCTTCCATATCATCAAAATCATCATAGTCACCATTTATGCCCTCACGATGATAATCCTCCTGTCACCATTATACCTTTTTCACCTTATATTGAGAAGATATTTTCCCCGTCACATTATGAGAAAAGGGATTATGACTTCCCCAAATCATAATCCCCTTCTCTATTTTAAATTGCTGCTTCTATTTCATTTCACTGCTTTCTGTTTCTTTGAATAATACGTATTCTCCATCGGCAGTTTTGTCCTGAGCACATGATCCATCGCGTAATATGCTCCCTGCGCCGCCGGAGCGGTGGGGATAGTAGCGATCTCCCCGATACCTTTTGCGCCGTATGCAAACGGCAGGAGTTCTTCTTTCTCCACATATATCGCATGGATATCCGGAATCTGGGTGGAACGCATAAGTCCGAGTGTTCCGTATCTCGCCTGAGGCACGCCGTCCTTAAGCGGGAAATCCTCGGTCAGGGCATAGCCCAGCCCCATGAGCACGCCGCCCTCGATCTGCCCCTGTATGGAGATCGGATTGACAACCTTGCCGGAATCATGGGCTGCGTACACTTCTTTCACCCGGCCGTCCTCGTCCAGAATAACTACATGAGTGGCGAATCCGTATGCCACATGGCTCTTCGGATTAGGTACATCAGCGCCCAGCTTATCTGTCGGATCAAAGAATTCCGCAAAGTATTCCTTTCCCTCCAGTTTGGTCAGATCTCCGCCTGCATCCTGCAGATCTTTATTCAGGTCAGCGGAAGCCATCCGGACTGCTTCGCCGGTGATGAGCGTCTGTCTGGAACCGGACGTGGTGCCGGAATCCGGAGCCACCTCGGAGTTTGCTCCTTTATTAACGATCTGTTCTTTCCCAAGTCCCGTCGTCTCGGCCACCATCTGCACAAATACTGTCGCGCAGCCCTGCCCGATATCGGACGCCGCGCTGTACAGCTCGACTTTTCCGTCATGCACGACCAGTTTCGCACGGCCTTTGTCCGGAAGTCCCACACCGACGCCGGCATTCTTCATGGCACATGCAATTCCCGCTCTTCCCGGATTGCTCTCATAGACGTCTTTTACTGCAAGGAGCGTCTCTTTCAACGCCGTGGAGCAGTCTGCGATCTGGCCGTTGGGCAGTACTTTGCCCGGCTCGATGGCATTGCGGTAGCGGATCTCCCACGGGGAAATCCCGACTTTCTCCGCCAGCAGGTTGATATTGGATTCCAGCGCGAATTCACTCTGGCACACGCCGAAGCCCCGGAAAGCCCCGGCCGGCGGATTATTTGTATAATATCCGTATCCCCGGATATCCGTATTCTGGTAACAGTACGGGCCTACAGAGTGGGTGCATGCTCTCTCGAGAACAGGTCCGCACAGAGATGCGTACGCCCCTGTGTCGAAGTATATTTCACAGTCCAGTCCCGTGAAGATACCGTTCTCATCACACCCGAGGGTAAATGTTCCTTCCATGGCATGGCGTTTCGGATGGAAGTTGATGGACTCCTGTCTGGAAAATGTGACTTTGACCGGCCGGTTTACTTTCAGCGCCGCAAGCGCCGCGATGTGCTGGGCAGATACGTCTTCCTTCCCGCCGAATCCGCCTCCTACCAGCTTATTCTCCACCACAACCCGCTCAGGATCCCAGCCGAGCATGATCGAGATTTCCTTTCTTGTGTCATAGACCCCCTGATCGGATGAGAGCACCTTGACTCCATCCTTATATGGAAAGGCAACTGCCGACTCCGGCTCCAGAAACGCATGTTCCGTAAATGGCGTCTTATAAGTCTGTGTCACCACATATTTTGACTCCGCCAGAGCTTTCTTCGCATCTCCTCTCGTCACATGGCGGCTCTGACAGAGATTGCCTTTGGAATGGACTTTCGGCGCGTCCTCCGCCATTGCTTCTGTTATCGAAGTAACAGGCTCTAACTCTTCATAATCGATTTTTATCAGCTTCTTGGCTTTCTCAAGGATATCTCTTGTCTCGGCTACCACAAGACAGATGGCATCGCCCACACATCTGGTAATGCTTCCTTTTGCGATCATTACATCCCAGTCCTGCTGCAGATGTCCCACCTTATTGTTGGGGACGTCGTCAGCTGTCAGAACTGCAAGGACTCCCGGAAGCGCCAGCGCCTTCTCCGCGTGAATATCCAGAATCCGGGCCCGCGGGTACTTTGAGCGTACTGCCGATGCATAGACCATTCCTTCCATCTCTACATCGTCCGGATACTCCCCGTATCCCAGCACTTTTTCCCTTACGTCAAGACGGAATGCGTGCTGTCCCACTCCGTAGACATCGCCTTTCTCCAGATCCGGTTCAATCTGCGCATCTCCCCGAAGGATCGCGGCAGTGAGCTGGATTCCCTCAATGATCTTTTTATATCCGGTACAGCGGCAAACATTTCCCTTTAACGCCACTTTGATCTCTTCCTCTGTCGGATCCGGAACGCGGTCGATCAGGGCTTTTCCCGCCATGACCATGCCCGGAATACAAAATCCGCACTGGACAGCCCCCTTGGAACCGAACGCATAGACAAATGCTTCTTTTTCCCTGTCGCTGAGCCCCTCTGTGGTGACGATATTCTTTCCCACAGCCCGTTTCGTCGTCAGGACGCAGGACTTTACGGCCCTGCCGTCTACAATGATAGTACACGTTCCGCAGGCTCCTTCGCTGCAGCCGTCCTTCACTGAATGCAGGTGCAGGTCATCCCGCAGATACCTCAGCAATGGTTTATCTTCTGTAGTGGTTCTTTCCACACCGTTTACGGTAAATGTGTATGTTTCTTTCATGATCCCACCTGCGCTTCCCGGACCGTAAAGATCCCGTTATAATCTCTGATCGCTCCCCGCGGACATTTCATTGCGCACATGCCGCAGGCAATACATTTTTCCTCATCGATCACTGCGTGGTTATTCTCGATGCTTACCGCTCCCATCGGGCAGTTCCTGACACAGATGCCGCAGGCGATACAGCCGGTTTCACAGTTCCTTCTCGTCTGCGCTCCTGTATCTTCACTGACACATGCGGAGTAGATATTATACTCTGCATCAGTGATCCGGATCAGGCTCCGGGGACAGGCTTTCGCACACAGTCCGCATCCCGCACATTTCTCCGGATCCACCTCAGCGGCGCCCTTTGCATTGATATAGATTGCATGGAGCCGGCATGCTTCTACACAGCTCCCGCCGCCTAAGCATCCATATTCGCAGGACACTGCGTCCGCTTTCGTCTCAAGTATCTGCTGACATCTGTTTCCTGCTGCTTTGCTTATCTCTGTCTGACGGCGGCACCCTCCTGTACACTGAACGACCGCCACTTTCTTTTTCCGTACCCGCGCCATACCATCCATCTCCTCTCGGTTAGTTTTTTGTAACAGTTCAGCCATGGAACTGACCGTAAGAGAAAATCATGCTCGCATAATTTTTCGAGTGGGCTGTTCCATGAGCTGAACTGTTACTATCTTCTTGTTATATTTATCTCAGGTCTTCCCGTCTGTCAATATCTTTTAGTTCCTCCGGATCCACCTGTACGATTCTCACCTTTTCCTTATATTTTCTCATGATCTGTCTTCCGCCTTCATCACCGGTCAGGGCAAGCAGCTCCGGGAAAAAGTTTTCATCCCAGCACACCGGATTTCCGGTTCTCCCGCTGTTTCCCGCGCATACAATGCTCCCCGGATGCAGATACGCCGTACAGAAGATCTGCTGCATAGTTGAGGTATCAAGCCCCGGCTGGTCACAGACAGAGAACATGACTCCTTTTAAATCCGGCCTGCACTCCAGCGCTTTCTTAAGCCCCAGCGTAAGGGAGAGGGATATTCCCCTTTCCGGCTCTTTATTCCACACCGGAGTAATGCCTCTCTTTTCTGCTTCCTGTGCGATTTCTTCGGAGCCGGTAACAATAAATGCCGGAAATGATCCGAATGCCTGTACACGGTCCAGCGTATATTCATAGAGCGGTCTGTTTTTCACAAGCGCATTCAGTTTATTTCCACCAAACCTTGTACCTGCTCCCGCTGCGAGAATTACTATGGCAAACCGGTCTTTCATCCGCTCGAATCCGGTGACTGCTTCCAGGACGCCGCCCCCGATGGCTCTCGCCTTGTCGGAAATCGTATAGCAGTGGGATACTTCCGCCCTTGCATCGATATCTCCGATCTTCAGATTCTTATTCACCTGTACGCCGGCCTGAAGCATGCCTCTCACGATACCGGACATCTGTGCATATACCGGAACACCTCCAGTGACAGCGACAACAGAGCCTTTCTCCACATAATCACCGATCTGTGCCCGCGGCTCCAGTATTCCGTCTGCTCCTGCACGGATCAGCCGCTCAATCGTATAGCCCGCTACATTTCCCGGTACACCGGTATTGGGGATCGCGCTTCCCCGCCGGATAATATTCCCCAGCGTATGTCCGCGCTTTGTCTCAACCACACAGTTGCAGTCAGCTCCCGCCGTAAATCCGGGGCCGACTCCGATGACAAACGGCGCGTCCGTGATCTTTGTCCCGAGATTTCTCTTTGCGAGGATCGCGTCTACGATCACATCCGGACGGAACCACTCCCGGCAGGATGCTGTTTCATCTACCATGACAGCGATATCTCCCGCTGCCATAGTCTGTTCAGCGTCTGCCTGATCTTTCACAAGAACACCCAGCATCTCCTCCACCCGGGCACTTCCCTCATAGACTGCTCTTGACAGCGCAACGGTACGCCTTACAGTAAGCGGTACCTCTATCTCGGTCATCAGGATCTGATGTCCCGCTCCATAGAGTCTGGATGCGATTCCTGTCGCCAGATCTCCGGCGCCTCTGATCAATATCTTCATTTCTTTCTGCCTTCCTGTTATAACAGTCCGGCCATGGGCTGAACTGTTATGATCTGTTAAATTAGAATTTTTCTCTGCCGGTGACGATCACCTGCCGGATTCCCCTGTCATCCAGCAAACGGCATATGGCAAGTGCCGTTTTTCTGAGTTTTTCATCATCTGCTTTATTCAAAACGACTGTGTACACGGCCATCCCAGGACATCCTTTTCTCCCCGCGAGATCCGATGCCGCGAGCCGGGCAATGTCCTCTTCCGTCACACATTCTGTTCTTTTCTTCTTTAAAAGTATCTCCGCCAGTTCCGGGCGGAATACCGTATCTTCTATTTTCTTTCCCACACTGTCCAGCCCGTATACGGACAATACGTGAGTCGTACAGGGCAGGATCACCGGTTCGTGTTCTGCAGGTACTTTGACCGGCAGCCGCCTGGCTCCATCCGCTTCGATGAGCACCGGAACATCCCGCTTCAGAAGTTTCTCAAGCGCGGCGTCTGAAAGTCTCCCCAGCTTGCCGCTGTAAGCCGGCTCTCCTACCCATACCTGTCCTGACTTTTGCAGCTGCTCTTCTACCTTCTCTTCCGAGAAGCCGGACAGGAACCATTCCCTGTCTTCTTTCATGATGTGCGTCGTGGTTGTCACGAGCACCGGTACACCAGACCGGACATACTCGTCGGCAAGCCGGTGCAGTGTCGTTGTCTTGCCCCCTGCGCCGACCACGGATACGACCGGGCGCTGTCCCCGGAGCACTTCTTTCTCCAGTTTCAGCGCCTGTCTCAGAGAGTCTGTCTTATGCAGCCTGTCTCCACTGTAAATATAGATCATTTTATTCCACGCCGTGACGGACATACACGCCGGACTTCTCCTCAAGGATTTTTCCGTTTTCCGCCACAAGCCTGCCTCTCAAATATACCTGTTCTGCCCTGCCGCAGATCTTCGTTCCTTCCATCGGACAGTAATCACATGCCGACTGCTGGTTCTCTGCCGTCATCGTCCATTCAGTGTCCGGATTCCACACAACGATATCCGCGTCACTTCCGGGAATGAGCGCTCCTTTCCACGGATACAGGTTATAAAGCTTGGCCGGATTCTCCGACAGATAGATACACATCTGCTCTGCCGTGATCCTCTCTCCATTTACACCGAACTGCCAGATCAGAGCCGGGCGTTCCTCTGCCCCCGGCATGCCGCATGGCGTCTTCGAGAAATCTTCCGCTCCCGCCATTTTCTGCTCTTTTGTAAAACTGCAGTGATCTGTAGCTATAGTCTGGATGCGTCCTTCTTTGAGCGCCTGCCAGAGTACTTCCTGATTTTTCTTTTTACGAAGCGGCGGGGCGATCATGTAATGCCTTGCCTCCTCTGCCGGAAGAGAATACTTGCTCTCATCCATAAGCAGATACTGCGGACATGTCTCCACATATACGGTCTGTCCCTCTTCCCGTGCCCTGAGTATCTCCCGGTATCCTGCCGCGGTGCTCAAATGTACCACGACAACCGGAGTATCTACACATTTGGCGATCTTTAAGAGACGTGCCACTGCTTCCGCCTCCGCCTCTTTCGGCCTCGTCCACGGATAATCCGATACGTCTGTCCTTCCGCCCTTTGTCTTCTCCAGTTCTTTGAGCCTTGCCTGAATGATGCCGTTATTCTCACAGTGTACGCCGGCGATTCCGCCCAGTTCTTTCAGACGGGAGAGGATTTCGTACATGGTCTCGTCGTCTACCATCGTATCATAGGTCATGTACAGCTTGAACGAACATGTCTCTTTCTGAACAATTTCCTCCAGCTCACGGCTGATCTCCTCGTTCCAGTCTGTCAGAGCCAGATGAAATGCATAATCACAGGAAGACTGTCCGTCCGCCTTCTTATGCCAGTTATTGAGCGCCTCTCGCAGGCTCTCTCCCTTATACTGTGTGGCATAATCCACGATACATGTAGTTCCGCCGGCAAGCTCCGCTTTTGTTCCGGTTTCGAACTTGTCCGCCGTGATCGTATCGCTCACTTCCAGCGCCATATGAGTATGCGCATCAATAAAGCCGGGGAAGAGGAGTTTTCCGCGGACATCCACGATCTGGGCGTCGCGGAATTCCAGATTTTCGCCCGCCACAAGGATTTTCTCGCCTTTTACCAGTAGATCAAGTTTCTTCATGCCGTCTCCGCTTACGACCGTGCCGCCTTTAAATAAAAGTTTCATGCCGACTCCCTCTTTCTGTAATAAAATTCTGCCGCTTTGTTACCTCAAAAGATATGCATAATCCGTACAGACAGTCTCCATCAGTTTCTGCAGTCCTTCCGGGATCCTTGTCTCTTCTCCCTTTGTCCAGACAGAGGTCTCTCCGAAGAAACGTACCTTGCATTTTACCTGATCTTTGTCAAGAACCGCAAATCCCTGATTCTTGCTGTCTTCCATGTCCTTCTCATCTGCAAATAATGTGAACTTGTCAAGATACGGTGCGCTGTCATACGGACAGAAACTCTTGCAGTTGCCACACTCATTACACATATAATCCACGTGGATGATCTGATGTTTCTCCATGCCAGGCACGCGGATGGAAATATTCGCCCGGTTCGGACATACTTCCACACAGTTCTCGCAGATACCGGAGCATCCGAGGCATCTTCCGCTCTCCTCTTTGTCTTCTTTCATATCGGAGAGATTTCCTTTTCTTCCGTAGATCGTATCTTCATCTGTCTCCGGCTCAAAGTCTCTTACAAGAGTGCCGCCGGTCACAGCCTGTGCGGCTCTCAGGGCGTCTGCAATACCTTCCACAACTGTCGCCGGACCGCCAAGTCCGTCTCCTGCAAGGTATACACCCGGACGGCTCGTCTCGCAGGTCTCCTCATTGACAATGGCGCGTCCTCTTTCATTTACATTGATGCCGCAGGACTCATAGAATGCCGTCGGCACTCTCTCGCCTACCGCTGCAATGACCGTATCCGCCGGAATCTCTTTCTCTTCGCCGGTCTCCACCACGCCTCTTCTTCCGGACGCGTCGTAGTCTCCCAGTTTCATTACTTTGCAGAGCAGTTTTCCGTCTTCCAGTTTCACAGGTGAGAGCAGTTCCATGAACTCCACGCCGTCGTCCACCGCCATGACAAGTTCTTCCTCATCAGCCGGCATATAACGCTTCGTTCTTCTGTATACAAGATACGCGTGTTCCACGCCTTTCGTGCGCTTGGCCGCTCTCGCCGTATCCATGGCCGTATTTCCGCCGCCGATGATCACAACGTTCTTTCCGATATCAAGATCCCCGTCTTTTGCCTTGAAGTCCGCAAGGAACTCAAGTGCATTGACCGGCTCGCCTTTTTCCAGTCTGAGCACCCCCGGTTCATAGGCTCCCACAGCAAGGATAACCGCCGTGTATCCTGCATTTTTCAACATATCCAGATCCGTGATCTCGCTGTTCAGACAGATGTTGACGCCAACCTTTTCAAGAAGCGCCGCGTCTTTGTCAATGGCACTTCCGGGGATACGGAACTCAGGGATCACGTGGCGCACCACGCCTCCAAGGGCATCCGTTTTCTCAAACAATGTAGTCTCCATGCCTGAGCGTCTCAGGAAATATGCCGCAGCCATTCCTGCCGGGCCGCCGCCGATGACAGCCGCTTTCCCGCTCTTTGTTATCGGTGAAGCGGTGATCTTGTCCATGAGCGCGTCATATCCGTTCTCTGCGGCAATCAGTTTCATACCGCGGATGTAGACGGACTCTTCATAGAAATTACGGGTACATTTATTCATACACGGATGCGCGCAGATCGTTCCTGTAATAAACGGAAGCGGGTTCTTCTCCGTGATGACTTTCATGGCTTCCTCATATTTTCCCGCTTTTACAAGCTGAAGATATGCCGGAATATCCTGATGGATCGGACATCCTTCCTTACACGGAGCCACAAAGCAGTCCAGAAGCGGAACCTGTTTCTTCATCTTTCTGGACGGGAGAGGTTTCACCGCTTTTACGTGGTGCGGGTCTGTCTTTGCCTCCTCCACGAGTCTGCTCACCGCGTCGGCATCTACTCCTGCAAATACGGCTCCCTCTTTCTCAAGAAGGGACGCCATCTGTGACATTCTGTCATAACCGCCGGGCTTCAGAAGCGTAGTTGCCACAGTCACCGGCCAGATTCCCGCTTCTACGATATCTTTAATATTGTGGAAGTCCGCTCCTCCGGAATAAGAGATACGCAGCTTTCCTCCAAAATCTTTCGCCAGCTTCGCCGCCACGGAGATAGACAGCGGATACAGAGATTTCCCCGACATATACATCTCTTCACTTGGCAGTTCATTCTGCTTCACATCTACGGGGAATGTATTCGTGATCTTAACTCCGAACTCGAGATTTCTCTCCTCGCAGACTTTCATCAGTCTTGTCAGCATGGGAACCGCGTCCTCATACTGCAGGTCGTCTTTGAAATGAAAATCTCCGAACGCCACATAGTCGTATCCCATATCATCCATCATCTTTCTGGCATACTCATATCCGAGCAGTGTTGGATTGCATTTAATAAAAGTATGGAATCCCTTTTCCGTGATCAGATACATGGCGATGCGCTCGATTTCCTGCGGAGGACATCCGTGCAGTGTGGAGATCGTAACAGAATTACAGATATCTCCCGAGATACTCTCAATATCTTCCTTTGTCACATGTTCAAACAGATCTGTGTGAGCGAGAAGATATTCCCTGCACGTCCTGAAAATATCGGCATCCTGCGCATGCTGCATTGTGTTGAGGAAGTTGTCGATCTTCTCTGATTTGATTCCTTCCAGATCGTAGCCGACACTGATATTGAACTGGAAACCGTCCATGCTCCCCAGAGAAAACTCTTTGGCGATAACTTTGCACAGGAACCATGCTTTAATGTACTCTTCCATAGCCTGCGGCACATAGAGCTCCGTGGACCACTCACAGTTATAACACTCATCATCCGCCTTGATACACGGCTTATTCACACAGGCTGACAACTCCGCTCCGTCCATGACCTGTACGGTCTTCAGTTCAAAGAAACGGCTGCCTGTATAGTACGCGGCCACGATATTCTGCGCCAGCTGGGTGTGCGGTCCCGCCGCCGGGCCTACAGGCGTCTCAAGTGTTCTCTCAAAGATCATCCGGTCATATTTTTCATCCGCATGATAAGGATGATGCTCTCCGAATACAGTTCCACTCTTCTTATACTCTGTCAATGTCCAGTTTAAGAGCTGTTCAAAAGACATCGGTCTCATAATATCACTCATAGTTATTTCCTCCTGTTATTCCAGCCGGCCTTTCTATCTTACTGTGCGTCCGGCTTGTCTTTCGGCAGAATCAGATTCAGAATTACTGCAAATATCGTAGCCAGTACAACCGGCGATGATGCAAATGTGTTGTTAATGATGGACTGGAAGCTCTCCAGACTCATGCGCATATTCAGAGCGCTGTGGATGCTCTGTGTCATCTGATTTAAGCATCCGTCGTTCAGCGTCACGCCCATGCCGATGGCAATGGCAAGACCTGCGACTGTTGTATTTCTGTATGTCAGTTTCTCTGTCACAAGAAGTTTGATTCCTGTCATAGCAATAGATGCAAACACCGATGCAACCGCGCCTCCGAGTACACACTGCGGGATTGTCCTGAGCAGTGCGGAGAATTTCGGGATCAGGCCCGCGATAAGCAGGATCACTGCCGAAGCGGTAAATACTTTTCTCGCCACGACTCTTGTGGAACCGACAATGCCGACATTCTGGCTGTATGTAGCTGTCGGAGGGCATCCGAAGAATGCTCCGACGATATTGCTTACACCGTAACCGATAATACCGCCGTTGAGCTCATCGTCTGTCGGGAGTCTGTCCATACCGCCTGTCGTTGTAGCGGAGAAATCTCCCATCGCCTGAATCGAGTTGACCAAAAACAGAATACCAAGCGGCAGGATCGCCGAGACGTCAAACTTCATTCCGAACGCAAGCGGCATCGGAATCTGGAACCATCCTGCACTTGACAGCGCCGAAAAGTCAACCATGCCGAAGCACAGCGCCACTACATATCCGCACAGAAGTCCGATCAGGATGGATGCCAGCTTGAAGAGCCCTTTTCCGTAATGATTGAGCAGAACAACGATCGCCAGTGTAATGAACGCCACCAGCCAGTTCTGCCACGATCCGTAAACTAAAGCCTCGGTTTTGCCCTGCTGCTCCACAATCACTTCATATGTATTCGAAGAATTTCCCGCCATATAGTTGACTGCAGTACTGTAAAGCGACAGCCCGATCGCCAGAATAACTGTTCCGATCACAAGCGGCGGGAACACCCGGCGGATCTGTCTGATAAACAGGCCTACGAGTATGGCTACGACTCCGCCAATGACCATAGCGCCGAATATTGTATTCACATCTTTTGCCTGTGCTGCGATGGCCGTCATCGTCGGCACATATGCGAAGCTGACGCCGATGATGACCGGAAGTCCGCTTCCCAGTTTAATTTTCTTTGCATATAACTGTAGTAATGTAGACAGTGCTGCAAACACAAGGGATACCTGTATCAGAAGTCCCATATCCACATTTCCGCCCGCATTGTTTGCGGCGTTTGCTACAAGGATAGCCGGTGTCACACAGCCGACTACCGCGGCAAGCACATGCTGCGCCGCAAGCGGGAGTATCTGTCCGAACGACGGATTTCCGTCCCATTTAAATAATTCTGAGTTGTCCTTTTTCTGCTTTGTATCATTCATTTTTATTCACCCTATATTGCCCCCGGCCGATACATCGCCGGGCCCTTCCTTATACTGATTCAGTCGTTTCTTATGCAGCTCTCCTGCTCAGCCGTTGATCCGGCCGGCAAGCTCTTTCGCTGCCTGTCTGCAGTCGGCCATCACTTTAGCCGTATCGATCTTCGTAAGCCTCCTGTCTTTCATCAGGACTTCGCCGTTGGCTACTGTCGTCATTACATCATGCCCTGTTACGCCGAATAAGAGATGGCTGTTTATATTGTTCTCATTCATCGGTGTAAGCGGATCATAGTCGACGATGATCACATCGCCCGCCGCGCCCTCTTTCAGGACGCCCAGTTCCTGCTTGAAGTATCTTCCCGCAATCTTTGCGTTGTTCTCAAAGAGCATCTGCGGCACTTCTCCCCATGCCGCGTTCGGATCACAGAGGTGATGTTTGTGCAGAATATTTGCCACTTTCCACGATTCCATCATATCATGTGTATATCCGTCCGTACCGAGGCCGGTCAGGATTCCCCTGTGCACCAGCTCCATAGTCGGCGGACATCCGCATGCATTGCCCATATTGGACTCCGGATTGTGGACTACCATAGTACCTGTTTCCTTAATTAAATCCATTTCATGAGGATTGATGTAAATACAGTGCCCGAGGAGCGTCTTTTCTCCGAGGATCCCGTGATCCATCAGACGGTCAACGATCCGTTTCCCGTAGTGCTTCAGACAGTGATGCAGGTCTTCGATTCCCTCTGCCACATGGATGTGATATCCCACTTCATCCGGTTTATTGGCAGCCGCCAATGCAAACGTTTCATCAGAAATCGTAAACTGTGCATGCATACCCATCATCCCGGCGATCATCCCGGAATCATCCTGTAGTGCATGCCGGATGAACTCCGCATTCTCCATAACAGATTCTCTCGCCTTGTCCATACCGTCTCTGTCAGAGATCTCGTAGCAGAGGCAGGAACGTACTCCTGTCTCTTTTGCCGCTTTCTCAATTTCAAAAAGAGAGCCCCTTATCGAGCCGAAACTTGCATGGTGATCAAAGATCGTGGTCACACCGTTTCTGATACAGTCGATATAAGTAGCCATGGCACTTAAATATGTATCATGCAGTGTGAGATTGCGGTCGATCGTCCACCACTGTCCGTCAAGGATGTCCAGAAATCCTTTCGGATCGTAGCCCTTTATGGAAAGCCCTCTTGCAAATGCACTGTAAATATGCTCATGCACATTGATAAAGCCGGGCATGATCAGACCGCCTTTTGCATCGATGTACTCTGCTTCGGGATATGCTTTTCTGACTTCCTCTGCAGAACCCACTTTACAGATTGTAGTGCCGTCGATTGCGACTGCGCCATTCTCGATCAGCGGGCACGCGGCGTCTCTTGTGATAACTTTTCCATTACCTAAAACAAGCATGTTAATTTCTCCTTTTTATTCATTTTACACATACCGCTCTCAGTGCGCCATCGCTGATTTCTGTGCAATTCGCACACTAAGTCCTGTCACTGATTATAGAATACCATTAATAATGTATAAATGCAACATGAATTCTAAATATTTTTTAGAGCATCTAAAAATTTTTTAGGTATTTAAAAACAGCTTTTTTACCTCCTGCGCAGATTAAATATTTTATATGCAAAAAGGCGCCTGATCCGTAAATCAAGCGCCTTGCTTCGTGAGTTAATATAACCTTTTTCGTACATCTGTCAATATCCCTAAATATTTTTTAGATTGCCTAAAAATTTTTTAGAAAAAGTATTGACTCTATATTTTTTTATGCTATGATGAGTTTAGAGACACATGACAGACATGCTTACTAAAAAGGCAGGTGAAGCAATGGAGCAGATACTTCATTTTCTTAAGCAGCTTGCACACGGACTCGCAGCCCAGTTCGGGAATTCCTGCGAAGTCGTCATCCACGATCTGACAAAAAAAGACCTTGACAAATCCATCGTCTATATTGAAAACGGACATGTCTCCAACCGCCATACCGGCGACGGCCCGTCAGGCATCGTGCTGGAGACGCTGAGATCCGATCCCGGCAAACTCAAAGATAAACTCGCTTATCTGACAAGAACAGATGACGGCAGGATCTTAAAATCCAGTACACTTTACATCCGTAATGAAGAAGGAAAGATCATATATATCTTTTCCATGAATTACGACATAACTACCCTGCTCGCGGCAGAGAACTCCATCCGCGGACTGGTTCAGACCGAACCCGAGGACAGCCCTGGAGAGGACGCTTCAGACTCTCCCCAGAGGATCACCCATAATGTGACCGAACTCCTCGATCTGCTCATTGAACAGGCAATCGCCAGAGTAGGCAAGCCCGTCGCGATGATGAATAAAGACGATAAAGTCGCCGTAGTGCAGTATTTGAATAACGCCGGAGCATTTCTCATCACCAAATCCGGCGACAAAGTCTCGTCCCTGCTGGGGATATCAAAATTTACGCTATACAGTTATATGGACAAAGGATGAACATGCGCCGAAATCGGCAGTATATGCCGCGCAAGCTTGCTTGCAGGCGGCAGATAATGGCGATACCGGCATATGGCGGATGCCATCAGCGAGAAGCAGCCACGAAGGGGCGTATTCGAGCTGGCATGTTCTCAATATCGTAAATCAATAACATTTCATATATTAAGGAGGTTCCACAATGGACACAATCAAATGGGCAGTGAACAAGATGCCGAAGACAGCGGATTCCAACCTGAAAATAATGGGGCTGGACGAGGTCAGAAAAGCGCGCACATTCCATGAAAGCTTTCCGCAGTACAGCGTCACTCCGCTGGCGAAGCTGGATCACATGGCAGCGCGCCTCGGACTGGGAGAAGTATACGTCAAAGATGAGTCCTATCGTTTCGGACTCAATGCTTTCAAAGTGCTTGGCGGTTCATTCGCCATGGCACGCTACATAGCAAAACAGACGGGCAAAGACGTCTCCGAGCTTCCCTACAACGTGCTCACTTCGGAAGAGCTGAAAAAAGAGTTCGGACAGGCTACATTCTTTACCGCAACGGACGGCAATCACGGCCGCGGCGTTGCATGGGCCGCCAATAAGCTGGGACAGAAAGCCGTTGTTCTCATGCCGAAAGGAAGCACACAGACAAGACTGAACAACATTCTTGCCGAGGGCGCACAGGCGACCATCGAAGAATACAATTATGATGAATGTGTCCGTATGGCAAATGCCATGGCGGAAAAGACGGAAAACGGCGTCATGGTACAGGATACCGCATGGGACGGCTATGAGGAGATTCCTTCATGGATCATGCAGGGCTACGGAACCATGGCGATGGAAGCGGACGAGCAGCTCCACGATTATGACTGCGAGCGCCCGACGCACGTATTCATTCAGGCCGGCGTCGGATCTCTTGCAGGTGCTGTTCAGGGATATTTCGCAAACCGCTATCCCGAGAATCCTCCGAAAGTAGTCGTAGTGGAAGCCGAGGCTGCTGCCTGCCTGTACAAGGGCGCCTGCGCAGGAGACGGCGACATCCGCATCGTAGACGGAGACATGGTAACGATCATGGCAGGACTTGCCTGCGGTGAGCCTAACACCATTTCATGGGATATCCTGAAAAATCACGTAGATACTTTTGTCGCATCACCTGACTGGGTAGCCGCAAGGGGCATGCGCATGCTCGCAGCACCGGTGAAAGGCGATCAGCCGGTGACATCCGGCGAATCCGGCGCCGCACCGTTCGGAACACTTGCGTGTATCATGACAATGGACGAGTACCGGCCGCTGAGAGAGCATCTCGGGCTGGATGAGAATTCAAAAGTACTCCTCTTCTCCACCGAAGGCGACACGGATCCCGAGAGATACGAATCCATCGTCTGGGGCGGGAACGACAGATAAATATTCCGGTACCTGATGAACAATCACATTTACCAAACACCGCAGAGGTGAACTACTATGCCGCGTATTACACGGCGCAAACAAGGAAAGGAGATTAAAACTATGGACTTCAACAAAATCAAAGAAGCTGCACAGGGTTATCAGAAAGACATGACCGCATTTCTCCGCGCTATCGTAAAGAATCCGGGCGAGAGCTGCGATGAGAAAGCACACATCGACACAATTGCTGCCGAAATGAAGAAACTGGACTTCGACGAGGTCGTTATCGATCCTCAGGGAAATGTCATCGGATACATGGGAACAGGCGATAAAATCATAGCATACGATGCACATATCG
The DNA here is from genome assembly GCA_946491795.1 of uncultured Lachnoclostridium sp. Taxonomy (GTDB): domain Bacteria; phylum Bacillota; class Clostridia; order Lachnospirales; family Lachnospiraceae; genus Mediterraneibacter; species Mediterraneibacter gallistercoris. The sequence goes on from CAMLYF010000013.1 coordinate 30,019, forward strand.
ACACAGTAGGCATCGGAAACATCGACAACTGGAACTTCGATCCGTACGAGGGATACGAGAACGACACAGAAATCGGCGGACGCGGTGTATCCGACCAGTGCGGCGGACTGGTATCTGCAGTCTACGGCGCAAGGATCATGAAAGATCTGAACCTGATCCCGGAAGGATGTAAGATCATGGTCGTAGGAACTGTTCAGGAAGAGGACTGCGACGGTCTGTGCTGGCAGTACATCATCAATGAAGACAAGATCCGTCCGGAATTTGTCGTATCTACAGAGCCGACAGACGGCGGTATTTACCGCGGACAGCGCGGACGTATGGAGATCCGCATCGATGTCAAAGGCGTTTCCTGCCACGGTTCCGCTCCGGAGCGCGGTGACAACGCGATCTACAAGATGGCTGACATCCTTCAGGATGTGCGTGCTCTTAATGAGAACGACGATGCAGACGAGACAGAGATCAAGGGCCTTGTAAAAATGTTAAATCCGAAATACAATCCGGACTGGGAGGAAGCCCGTTTCCTCGGACGCGGTACGGTTACTGTTTCCCAGATCTTCTACACATCCCCGAGCCGCTGTGCAGTAGCCGATTCCTGCGCGGTATCACTTGACCGCCGCATGACATTCGGCGAGACATGGGAGAGCTGTCTGGATGAGATCCGCGCTCTGCCAAGCGTCAAGAAATACGGCGATGACGTAGTCGTATCCATGTACAACTACGACCGTCCGTCCTACACAGGATGCGTATACGAAATCGAGTGCTACTTCCCGACATGGGCGATCCCGAAAGACCACAAGGTAACAAAGGCACTTGAGAAAGCCTACACTTCTCTCTACGGAGACAAGAGGATCGGCGCTCCCGAGACACTGGAAATGCGCCAGAGCCGTCCGCTTACAGACAAGTGGACATTCTCCACAAACGGCGTTTCCATCATGGGAAGGAACGGCATCCCCTGCATCGGATTCGGACCGGGCGCTGAAGCTCAGGCACACGCACCGAACGAGAAGACATGGAAACAGGATCTTGTAACATGCGCTGCCGTATATGCGGCACTGCCGAACTGCTATTGCGAATAACGCGTGCTGAACTGACATTTCAACACTTCAGTACATAATTTTTTATTTCAATATTCAAGGAGGATAAACAAAAATGAAAACTTTACAGGATTATATCGACAAGCTGAACGCCCTGAACTTTAAGGATATGTACAACGGAGACTTCTTCCTGACATGGGAGAAGACAGACGACGAGCTGGAAGCTGTATTTACAGTAGCTGACGCTCTCCGCTACATGAGAGAAAACAATATCTCCACAAAGGTTTTCGAGAGCGGTCTCGGAATCTCACTGTTCCGCGATAACTCCACACGTACACGTTTTTCATTTGCATCTGCATGTAACCTGTTAGGTCTTGAGGTTCAGGATCTGGACGAGGGGAAATCTCAGGTTGCACACGGTGAGACAGTCCGCGAGACAGCCAACATGATCTCTTTTATGGCTGACGTTATCGGTATCCGCGATGATATGTACATCGGCAAAGGAAATAAATATATGCACGAAGTTGTTGACGCCGTAACACAGGGAAATAAAGACGGTATCCTTGAGCAGAAACCGACTCTTGTCAACCTGCAGTGCGATATCGACCACCCGACACAGGCAATGGCTGATATGCTCCACATCATCCATGAGTTCGGCGGAGTTGAGAATCTGAAAGGCAAGAAGATTGCAATGTCATGGGCTTACTCTCCGTCATACGGCAAACCGCTCTCCGTTCCTCAGGGAATTATCGGACTGATGACACGTTTCGGAATGGACGTTGTGCTGGCACATCCGGAAGGATACGAGGTGTTCCCGGAGGTTGAGGCTGTCGCTGCCGAGAATGCGAAGAAATCCGGCGGTACATTCACAAAGACAAACAATATGGCAGAGGCATTCAAAGACGCCGATATCGTATATCCGAAGAGCTGGGCTCCGTTCGCAGCTATGGAGAAACGTACAGAGCTCTACGGAAACGGCGACTTCGAGGGCATCAAAGAGCTGGAGAAAGAGCTCCTCGCACAGAATGCACAGCACAAAGACTGGGCTTGTACAGAGGAACTGATGAAGACTACAAAAGACGGCAAAGCTCTCTATATGCACTGCCTGCCGGCCGACATCACAGGCGTAAGCTGTGAGGAAGGCGAGGTTGACGCAAGCGTATTCGACCGCTACAGAGATCCTCTCTACAAAGAGGCAAGCTACAAACCGTACATCATCGCAGCTATGATCTTCCTTGCAAAATTCGCAGATCCGGCTGACATTCTCAAGAAACTGGAAGAAAAAGCAACACCGAGAGTTTTTAAATAGAAATTGCAGCTTTGCGAATGGCGCGGGCTGAACGGCTGAACTCTCTGAACAGTTACTCACTCAAAAACAATCTTATCATCAGGAGGTATTTACATCATGTTAAAATATGTTGACACAAAAAACGCACCTGCAGCAATCGGACCGTACTCACAGGGAATCGTCCTGAACGGAATCGCATTTTTCTCAGGCCAGATCCCGCTCTCACCGGAGACTGGTGAAGTAGTCGGCACTACCATCGAAGAGCAGGCAGAACAGGTTATGAAAAATGTAGGCGCTCTTCTGGAAAGTCAGGGAGCAGCATTTACAGACGTTGTAAAGACAACCTGCTTCCTTGCAGATATGGCTGATTTTGCAGCTTTCAATGAAGTATACGCAAAATATTTCACCGGAAAACCGGCCCGCTCCTGCGTCGCTGTCAAAGCCCTTCCGAAAGGAGTGCTCTGCGAGGTAGAAGCCATCGCCGCTGTGAAAGAGGATTAATCTTCAGGAGGCAGTTTATGGAAAAGAAAAAACGTATCGTTATTGCTCTGGGCGGAAACGCCCTCGGCAATACTCTGCCGGAGCAGATGAAGGCCGTTAAGATCACATCCCGCGCCATTGTTGACCTGATACAGGAGGGATGCGAGGTTGTAGTCGCTCACGGGAACGGACCTCAGGTGGGCATGGTCAACAACGCTATGCTTGCCCTCACCCATGAAGATCCGCAGCAGCCGAACACACCGCTGTCTGTCTGTGTTGCCATGAGTCAGGCGTACATCGGTTATGACCTGCAGAATGCGCTCCGTGAAGAGCTCTTAAACAGGGGAATCACAGATATCCCTGTGGCGACTATGATCACGCAGGTGAGGGTTGATCCTAATGATCCGGCATTCGAGCATCCGTCTAAGCCGATCGGCCGTTTCATGACAAAAGAGCAGGCTGATATGATGACAGAAAAATATGACTACATTATGAAAGAAGATGCAGGCCGCGGCTACCGTCGTGTGGTTGCTTCCCCGAAACCTCAGGAGATCATCGAGATCGGAACGATCCGTAACATGGTGGACTCCGGCGATGTAGTCATTGCCTGCGGCGGCGGCGGTATCCCTGTCACTCGTCAGGGCAATCACTTAAAAGGCGCCAGCGCCGTCATTGACAAGGACTTCGCAAGCTGCCTTATGGCAAAAGAGCTGGACGCTGATTTCCTTATCATCCTGACTGCCGTTGAAAAGGTTGCAATCAATTACGGAAAGCCGGATGAAAAATGGCTGGACGATATTACAGTAGACGAGGCGAAGCAGTATATAGACGAAGGACATTTCGCGCCGGGTTCTATGCTCCCGAAAGTTCAGGCTGCCGTAGATTTTGCCGAGTCCAAACCGGGAAGGCAGGCGCTCATCACCCTGCTTGAGAAAGCAAAAGACGGAATACTCGGTAAGACCGGCACAAGAATCCATCTTTAGAAACAGACAGCTGATAATCTCCTAAAAATATAAAGCGAGGACATCCGACAGTTATGCCATGTACTGAACGGATGTCCTTATTTATTTGTGTTGATTTCTCCTGTTGAATCTTTCTCTGAAGATCGTCTCCGGGGATTATCTCTCCCAGATAGTCTCCATTTCCGGGCCGGCAAGCATCGATGCATAGTCGTACTCCGCTGAAAGCGGGTCTGTGCTAATTGATACAAGGGAAACAGTCCATATACAAAATCATAACAGTATGACGGATGGGGAAGGAAAAGAAATTTATCCATCCCCCGCATTCATTTCCGTTATCTCCTCTCTGTGTTAATTACATATACTGTACTTCTTGATGCACCTTCTTTTCTAAGCCAACAGTTATCAACCATTTTGCCAAGGATCTCTCTAGCTCTACGTTGCTTAACACCTAACAACTCAACTGCCTGAGCAGTTGAAATAGAACCATTCTCCAACGCATACTTGTGGATTTTTTGTTCTTGTTCGGTTATCGGCAATTTATCGGCAGCTTTCCGGCAGTTTTCCGGCAGCTTATCGGCAGTTTCAGTACCATCGGCACTATGTTGAAGTGAATTAGTGCCGTCAATCTGCCCTCGATAGATATTGATACGCAAATCAACTTCACCGCCAATGAACTCCGGTTCCCGCAGACCAGCGGCTTTTACCTTACCGATGATTCTCGGAATACCGCTTCCCCAATGCTCGATCAAATTCATATAAGAAAACGCATATGCAAGGGCTTCGTTACGAATCTGTGAATATCCTTCCTTCATGCGCTCCAAAGTTTGTCCCATTGGCAATTTCCCCGGGGAAGTAATTTCTAACCGGTTATCATACACCGCAACCTGTATATTGCCATGATCCAGATAACTGCGATGTACCGCTGCGTTGATAATCAGCTCACGAATGGCATCCGGCGGAATTTCATAAACATCCTGACGATAAATACCCACAATGGTAGCACCCAAATGAATATTCCGCAGAACAAACTGAAATGCTTCCTCAATTTGTTCCCAGATCGGACCAGTATACTCCCGACGATCAACAAAAACTTCTTTAGTCGTTCCCTTGAAAACGCCACATTGCGTCGCAACATGAAGTCCTCCGCACCCTGTTAAAATAGCATAGGCATTAGACGGATAATCTTTTCCATCACGCTCGATCAGAACACCCCAGGAACGGAGCTGCTGTTTGCCAACATCTTTGACAGATGCCTTCTGCTCCTCATTATGAGCGTTCTTGATTGCCTGCTCCTTCATGGCTTTGCAAAGAGCGTCAATATCTTCATCCGTAACATCCAACCCGGTACACAGAGTCTGGTCAAAGTAGCGGTTGCTTCCCTCAAACATCAACTCTTTTATCATGTATTCATCAGCAAGGCGGGTCGTTCCAGCAACACGGACATATACACCACCCTCTTTGCCGAGAGCTTTGATATAATATGGTCGCTGTTTGCCCCCAGAAACCTCTACTGCAATGATTGTCTTGTCATCAACCGTCTGTAAAGTAATATCCGGAATGATCGCCGGTTCACAGCTATCTGACACTGCATTGGCAATAGCATCCATTTTTTCGAACACTTCTTCCTTGTCAAAACCAATCACTTTTCTGGTTTTATCAGCAATTCCGAAAATGATTTTTCCCCCGGTTCCGTTTGCAAAGGCAACCACAGACTTCATATATTTGATACTTTTTTCCGACAGGTTTTCCTTAAATTCCACATTCTTAGATTCTCCGGCAAGGATTTCTTCTATGGTCATCATAACACCTCGCTTTTTAACATTATTAGCCGCTTTTTTCTTAAACTTTTCCACATCCCAAGTATTTGATAACTACAATATACTGATAGGTACTGTTCATATAAATCCCCCTACAATCTTTCCCTGGTTCCCGGGAGAATATCCATTATGTCATCTACAGTGCAGTTTAATTTTCTGCAAATTCTTACGGGTATCTCCATCGACACAAATTCATTTCTTGAAAGCTTTGCAGGAGTGTTGGTACCGATGCCAACTTCCTTTGCAAACCTTGTTTTACATTGTACCACACTTTCTCAAAAGCACTCAATTGTTTTGCGGTCTAAAATAAAATCGTAAAAGCAGATACACATCGTTGAATTAACTAAGATATGCAATCTGCTTTTTATATCAGTTATAAATTCGTCTTCTCTAACGTACTTTCTTTCTCCTTGCTATAGCATATCCTGCTGCCGCCAATGCAGCGGCCTGCCCATCAGATGCGCAAAGTACCACTCTCCTTCCGGTGTATCTACCAGTGAACCATGGCCTGCTTTCTGAATCGGATGCCACGGTGCATCCAGAGTAGTAAGCATCGGTTTTCCCGGCTGTGTCTCGAATTCACCGTGCAGAGAACGGGATCTTGCTACTCGCTCCTGATGGGCATACTCCGTACACATGATCCCGTAAAACGGATGGTGATACGGACGCGGGTCCCAATATTGGTTTACCAGATATTTTTCCCGTCGTCATCGTGGAACAGTGAGGCATCAAAACCGGCTGTGTTCAGGATCACGGGATCGGACCACGGTCCCATGATATCTTCCGCCGTGATCAGATAGTTAATGCGCCAGATCTTTGGACATATGGATCTGCACGCCGGGCTACCACTCAAACGTAGAGGTCGCCAGATAATATGTGTCATCTACTCTGACAATACTTGGATCCGGGTTAAACCCGCGTAAAATGGGATTTTTGATTTTCATGAATTTCCCCTGCCTTTCATCGATACATATAGTACGATTATAGCAGGGGAATTTTTTGAATTGATATAGAATAATATGTCTGTTTACTTGAAAAATGTGCCCAGCCTGTTACAGTTTTCCAAGCCGCTTCTTCATCGTCTTCTCCACGGCATTCAGGATATTTTCATATCCGGTACATCTGCACAGATGTCCTGAGAGCTGCTTTCTCAGCTCATCTCTTGTGTATTCTTTTCCGCTCTCAAGGATCTCCACAGCGCTCATGATCACACCCGGCGTACAGAATCCGCACTGCACTGCCGCCTCGTCGATAAATGCCTGCTGAATGTCTGAGAGCTCGCCGTCCGGTCCCATCAGTCCTTCTACAGTACGGATTTCTTTTCCGTCCGCCCATACGGCAAGATAAATACAGGAATTGTAACACTCCCCGTCGATGATCACATTGCAGGCGCCGCACTCTCCCACCTCGCAGCCTTTCTTTACACTGGTCAGGGAATAATCATTCCGCAGCATATCCGTGAGAGACGCCCTGACATCCACCATAGTCTCCCTCTCTACGCCATTGATGCGGCACCGCACCAGCTTATACTGCTTTCCGCTCTCGGCATCTGTCATAATCGTATGCCTCACAGTCCCTGAGTCCTCTGAAACTCCCGATATCGACGCCGGTGCTTCTTTCTTCTCACCCGTCCCGGCATTCTCATTATCCGAAGTATTCGGAGCCATAGCCGCCTGACTTTCTTCCGAAATCACGCCCCCTGCTCTTCTGACCGCTTCTCTCAGCGCCCTCTTGCACAGGAGTTTGGAGATATGCTCCCGGAATGCCTTGCTCGCTCTCCAGCTGTCGCGGGGCGTTACATCCTCAAGTACCGTATCTCCGATCTTCTCGATATTCTCGTCTGTCACTTCAAGTCCTCTGCCTGCCGCCTCCGCATGAACAGCACGCATAGGAACAGGCCCAGCCACGCCGTAGGCAATGCGGACATCTGTAAATGTTTTCTTATCCTCTGAAAGTTTTACGTTTACAGAGCAGCCCAGAGTTGCAATATCCATAGCATTTCTCATGGCATATTTGATATAATATCCCTCATATCCTTCGTAGGCTTCTCTCGGAATCAGGATAGCAGTCTGTATCTCTCCCGGTCTTAAATCCACTTTTCCCGCCTTAATGTAGAAATCCTTGATCGGAATCCTTCTGATCCCGTCCGGTCCCGCCAGCTCGATCACCGCATCCCACGCAAACAGGGTGGACGCCGAATCTGCCGATGTCACTCCGTTGCAGGTATTGCCGCCGATGGTTCCGATATTCCGTATCTGAGGACCGCCTACCATATCCACTGCTTCACCGAGAACATTGATATATTTCTGAATAATCGGGTCTTTCGTAATATGGGAGAAACTGGTCAGAGATCCGATCCGGATTGTTCCGTCCTCTTCCATGACCACGCCGCGCAGTTCATCCAGCCCGTATATACTTACCAGTTCCGCGCCTGCGCGCTTTCCTTCTCTCATCTGGACGAGCACGTCGCTTCCGCCTGCAATAATCTGTGCCTGCGGATACTCCAGAAGCAGTCTGACCGCATCGTCCACACTCTTCGCCTCATGCAATGCCTTCATATCATACATAGTCTTCCACCTCTTTTCCGTATCAGAGCAGACCTGCCTCTGTAAACTTCTCAAACAGCAGATGAGGTCTCATTGGTATCTCGTTCAGTGCCACTCCGGTTGCCTGCAGGATCGCATTACGGATCGCCGGTGCAGGAGAACATGTCGGCGGCTCTCCCAGTGCTTTCGTCCCGTATGCACTGGTAGGCTCATAGTTCTCAATAAATGCGGCATGTAGATCCGGATGATCCATAAATGTAGAAAGCTTATAGTCCAGAAGATTATTATTCAGCGGCTTTCCTGTTCTCTCATCATAGAGCATCTTCTCTGACAGTGCATAGCCGATCGCCATGCTCATACCGCCGTGTACCTGTGCCTCGGCAAGTGCCGGATTGATCAGGCGTCCACAGTCGTGGACATTCAGAATATCTGTCACCTGAGCCTTGCAGCCCGGTATATCTACCTCAACTTCCACAAAGGTACACCCGAATGAATAAGCGTTATTCTTGATCTGGTAACTGCTCTCTGCTGTGAGATGTCCGTTATTTGTCAGACTATACAGCTTCTCTGTTGCCAGTTCACCCAGTGACATAAGGATTTCCCCGTCCGTTGTTCTGACAATATTTCCGTTTACAATATCCAGATTTTCTTTTATTTGTCTTGTTAATTCATGCGCCGTCTCAATGATCTTTTCTTTCAGGAGCTCTCCCGTCTGGCGGATGGAGAATCCCGCCATGTAGGTCTGTCTGGATGCATAGGCTCCGGTTCCGAACGGCGTAACATCTGTATCCTGCGAGGAGACTACGTGAACCATCTCAAAAGGAATGCCGAGCGTCTCTGCTGCCATCTGAGCAAATGCAGTGTCCGCGCCCTGTCCGATCTCCGTCTCGCCTACCTGCACCTGAATGCTGCCGTCCTGATTGAGCACCATACGGCAGGCGGATGTTTCAAGTGAGATCGGCCACACACCGGTATTATACCAGAAGACCGCCATTCCCACACCGCGCCGTATATCGCCGGTCTGATGGGAGTATTTTTCTTTCCGTCTGTCATAGTCAAATTCTTTGCGTCCTTTTTCCATACACTCACGGAAAGAATCATAATAATTTACATTCTTTGAAAATCCGTCCGTAAAGCCCTTCGGCATCACATTCTTCATGCGGAACTCATAAGGATCCATGCCGATGGCCCTTGCCACATCTTCTGTATGGCTCTCCATCGCGAACATTGCCTGAGGGATTCCGTATCCTCTCATTGCGCCGGAGACGGATTTATTGGTAAATACCGTATATGTATCAGCTTCGATATTCGGACACGGATACAGCTGCGGAAAGCATCCCATTCCTTTTGCCGCAATACTGTGTCCGTGGGATGCATATGCCCCCTGATCCGACCAGCTCTCGAACTTGCGCGCCGCGTAAGTTCCGTCCGGACGCACATAAGAAATAATATGGAAATGAATGGCGTGGCGCACGCGTGTCGATACAAACGTCTCTTCTCTTGATGTGTCTATCTTCACCGTCCTGCCGCCCACCTGTGTACACAGATATGCGCAGAGAGGCTCATACAGAATATCCTGCTTGTTGCCGAATCCTCCGCCGATGTAAGGCTTGATCACTCTTACCTTCCCCCACGGGATTCCCAGCGCCTGACCCACAACACGCCGGCAGATATGAGGAAGCTGCGTGGAAGTCACAACCACGATCCGCCCCTGTTCCATGTAGGCATAACAGACCGGATTTTCAATGTGGCAGTGCTGGACAGTAGGCGTCTGATACCAGCCCTCTACTTTCACAAGCCCCGGCTCTTTCGCCGCGCTTTCATAGTCACCGTTGCGGATCGACGTATGGTTGAGGATATTGTGCGGATACTTTTCATGCAGCCGCGGCGCTCCGTCCTCCATCGCTTTGTGCACGTCAAGCACAAAAGGCAGTTCTTCGTATTCAACCCTGATCGCACGCACAGCCTGCGCGGCCGCCACCTCATTTTCCGCGATCACGGCTGCCACATCATCCCCGTAAAATCTCACGTGCTCCACCAGCAGCAGACGGTCTGCCACATCCTGATGCGCCTCTTCCGTGGACCATGGATGTCCTGCCGTGGGATAATAGTTTTTTGGTACGTCGAAACAGGTGACGATCTTTACCACTCCCGGAATCTTTTCCGCCTCGGATGTATCGATTGACTTCACATATCCGTGGGCGATGGTTGAGTGCAGTACCTTTGCCACGTACGCATTTTTATCGCACAGATCGTCGGTGTACTTTGCCCGGCCGGTAACTTTCTCTAATGCATCTACACGTTTTACACTCCTGCCGACTACATGTTCTCTCTCTCCCGTATAGTTTTTTCCAGTTACATGAGCTTTCTCCTCCATACATTTCACCTCCGTTACACTTACGGCAGACTGATTTCTGTTCCTTTTACATATTTCGCCTTGATCTCCCGCTCGTCCGCCAGATAGATCATGCGCTCCAGCCGGCTTCTGATGTCAAGCGGCTGGGGGTGCTTCAGGCGGCTGTCATCCAGGACCACGGCGTCAAACTCATATCCCGGCTCAAAGCTTCCCACTTTTCCGAAGAACTCTCCGCCGCCTTTCGTTGCCATATAAAATACTTCCTCAGCAGTCAGCGCTTCCAGACTGTCGTCCTGCAGCCTCCATCGAAGCTTTGACGATTGTACGGCATGGGCCATGGCGCGGAACAGGTTCTCCGTAGAGCCGCCCGCCACATCACTTCCGATACCCACATGAAGGTCTTCTTCAAGGAATTTTCTGACCGGAGCAATACCCGATGACACATTCATATTGGACTCCGGGCAGTGGGCGATAAACACTCCGTTTTCCTTCATGCGGGCGATTTCCTCATCCCCGCTGTAAACACAGTGCGCCATAATAGTCGGGCAGTCCGCCCCGAACAGGCCGAACCGGTCATACACATCGCCGTAGAATTCCGACCACGGGCAGAGTTCCTTCACCCACTGGATCTCGCCCGGATTTTCCGACAGATGGGACTGCAACGGAAGATGATAACGCATCTGCAGTTTCTTCAGCTCTTCCATCAGTTCATCCGTACAGCTCGGCGTGAAACGCGGCGTCAGAATGGGCTTTGTATTCTTATATTTCCTGTGGTTTACATCCTTGATCCACTCCAGTGTCTCGTCTGCCGACTCCTGAGTCTCCTCGCAGATATAATCCGGGCAGTTACGATCCATATTTACTTTTCCTACATAGGTGTCTAGCCCGCTCTTCTCAAGCATATCCATGAGAAGAAGTGTAGCCGGCCGGTGCACCGTGGCAAAGATGCAGGCTCTCGTCGTAGCGCTGTTCTTAAGGTTTTCCACAAAGATCCGGTAGGACTTCTCCGCATAATCAGTCTCTTCGAACTTTGCCTCCTCCGGGAACGTATTTACTTCGAGCCATTCTAAGAGTTCCATGTCCATCCCCAGTCCTCTATAGGAATACTGGGGCGCATGAATGTGAAGATCCACAAGCCCCGGTATGATCAGGCAGTCGCCGTAATCCCGGATCGGATTTCCGCCGAGGCGGAACGGAAGCGTCTGGTAAATTCCGTCAACCTTGCCGTCTCTGCACACAAGATATCCGTGTTCACATATGGCAAACTCTGTCTGGCTTTTACTGTAAACAATATTTCCTTTCAAAATAAAAATAGATTCATTCATCAGCCCTGTCTCCTTTCTCATATACCGGATGATGCGCCCATCTCTCCGGCATACTTATAGTCAGCCGTTTCCGGCGGCTGGTAGAGACGTTCATCCGATTGTGAACCTATATAAGTACGCAATATTATTTGTAACAGTTCAGCCCGAACGGCGCGGACTGAACTATTACAACATTTCTATGTAAACATGGTAACACCGGAAGAAAACGGTGTCAATCAATTCTTGAAATTCAGACTCTCTCCAGCATTACTTCCACAACTCCGCCGCAGACCATGCCCTCATCTTCTGCCTGATCAGCCGTCATATCCACTGTACAGATCTGAAAATCCGGCGTATCTGTGCGCATCATGACGAGCGCTTTCTGTATGATCTCGCTTTCAATGCAGCCTCCGCCGATCGTATCCACAGTAGTTCCGTCTTCCAGAATGAGCATCTTCGTGCCCACGCTGCGGGGTGCGGAACCTTTGCGGGAAATGATCGTTGCCAGAACTTTCTTCGGAACTCCGGTATTTTTTTCATCGGTTTCCGTACCGAAGATACAGGAAAGTATTTCATCCGAATAGCCGCCCGCTCTTCCGCCGCTCTCTTCACTCCGGACGTTCTTTACCTGTATGATCTCAGCCATGACAGATACGGCTATTTCTTCCGGCGTCTCCGCCCCGATCTTCAGTCCGATCGGCGTGTGGACAGCGTCTAATACTTCACGGCTCACGCCCTTTTCCTCAAGCTGGTTCTTTACAATCGCACCCCGCCGCCTGCTGCCCATCATCCCCACGTAGGCATACCGCTTCTGCAGAATTGCTTCGAGACACTCTGTATCATACCTGTGTCCTCTCGTCACGATCACAAACCATGAATCGGAATCACCGGGGATATCCGCCAGACCTTCCCGAAACGGCACACAGAATACCTGATCCGCCCCTGCCGCTCTTGCATTGTCCGCGAACTTCGGACGGTCTTCTATGACAGTGACAGCAAATCCAAGCATTTTTCCTATACGAATAATGGGCATGGACACATGTCCAGCCCCGCAGATGATCAGTTTGGGAGTGCGTCCGATCCTTTCCCTGAAAACTCTGTCATTGTCCCGGACGCTCTCACAGCATTTCTTCTTGCTCTTGTCAGTATTAACAAGAAGCCTCTTATCCCCCGCATGTTCACCTGTCAGGACAGTCTCCGCCCAGATATCGCCTTCTGAATGCTCCAGAGCATTTTTTAGTTTTAAATAAAACGGATTCATTTCTTTCCTCCCTGATATCAATCAGCGGCCCCGCCTGTCTCGTGCCCGGATCAATGCGGTCCACCTCTGATTTTACAAACAGGCGGCACCCTTTCGGGATGCCGCCTGCCCTCTCATTATCATGCCGGATCACTATGCAGCCAGTCTTGCAAGTACATCTTTAAGCAGTTCATAGAACCGCTCAAAGGAATCCAGCGGTACATTTTCATCTGGTGTGTGTACATTGTAGAGTGTCGGACCTACCGCAATCGCGTCCAGTCCCGGCAGTGCCTCTGAGAAGAGTCCGCACTCAAGTCCTGCGTGCAGTGCCTCCAGTCTCAGCTCCGTTCCGAAGAGTTCGCGGTAGCTCTCTACAAATACCTCACGGATTCTGGAATCTTCCTTGTAATCCCAGCCCGGATATTCTCCGCTGTAGTCAATTGTAAATCCGAAAGTATCTGCCAGAAGGGCAAATCTCTCTTTCGTATCCTCCTGAAGCGAAGCCACAGAAGAACGCGGGGATACAACGATCACAAGCTCTTTTTCATCTGCTCTTACCACACCCATGTTGGATGATACGACTACAAAGCCGTCCATCTTGATGTTGCGTCTGTATACTCCGTTCGGAGCAAGGCGGATCGCACTTACAAATGCTTTCGCATCCTCATCTTTCAGTGCAGATACGCTCTGTCCTTCTTCCATAGAAATCTCGCATCCGAAGTCAGGCTCGAAGGATGAAATTTCCTCTGAGAATGTCTCTGCCAGCGCGCATGCAAGTTTCTCAGCCTTCTCCGCCTCTGCTTTCTCTGCATAGATCAGAGATGCCTCGCACTCTCTCGTAATAGCGTTATCCTTTGTACCTCCTGCAAATGTGACAAGCTTACCGTCTGTATTTTTCATCAGATGCTCAACCATGCGTGCCATCAGGATATTTGCATTCTGGCGCTCTTTATCGATATCTGTACCTGAGTGTCCGCCCAGCAGTCCCTCGATCTTGATCTGTACCAGAGTTCCCTCTGCCGCGATCCTCTCTACAGGTCTTGTAAGCTGTACTCTTAATCCTCCTGCGCAGCTGATCGTTGCAACGCCCTCTTCCTCAGAATCCATATTGATCATCGTTCTGGCAGTGATCTGGGATTTGTCCAGAGCCTGCGCACCGTTTAAGCCTACTTCCTCTTCTGTCGTGAACACACACTCAACCGGCGGATGCTTGATATCTTCATCGTCCAGCACCATCATCATAAGCGCGATCGCAACGCCGTTATCCGCTCCCAGCGTTGTACCGTTTGCAGAGAGCACGCCGTCTTTCAGCACCAGATCGATTCCCTCTTTTGTGAAATCATGCTCAACTCCGGCGCGTTTGTCGCAGACCATATCAATGTGTCCCTGAAGCATAACCGGCTCTTTGTCCTCCGCGCCTTTGCTTCCGCCTTTTTTAATGATCACATTATAGCTGTCATCCTGATATACCCACAGACCTCTGTCTTTTGCAAATTTTACAAGAAAGTCGCTGATGCCTTTTTCATTTCCTGATCCTCTCGGCACAGCACAAACCTCTTCAAAAAAATGAAATAACTTTTCCGGTTTATATCCGGTAATCTTGTACTCCATGATAAATTCCTCTCTTCTTAGTTCTGTTTTTGCAGCATTGTCAAGCCGCCTGTCTATTATAACAGATTCAGCTCTGTTTTTCACTTATTTCAGATACAATATCCGTCTTTTTTCAGTTTTTTCCCTGTTTCCACATAATGCAGACTGTTATTGTAGAGCTTTCTTCTCTCTTCATCTGTAAGCTGCCTTTTTACTTTTGCAGGGTTTCCCGCCGCAAGACTGCCGTCCGGTATCACGGAATCCTCCAGGACTACACTGCCTGCTCCGATCAGACATTCCTTTCCGATCCGGGCCCGGTTCAGGACAACCGCTCCCATTCCGATCAGACTTCCCGTTCCCACTGTACAGCCATGCACCACTGCATTATGCCCTACCGTTACATAGTCGCCGAGGACTGCCGGGCATCCTCTATCCGTGTGAACAGTACAGTTATCCTGAATGTTGCTGCATTTTCCTACTATGATCTCCGCACAGTCGCCGCGGAGGACTGCATGGAAAAGAACAGTGGAATCCGCCCCGATCGTGACGTCTCCGAGGATCACCGACTGTTTTACAATATTTGCCGAGGATGCAATTTTTGTATTTTCCATATTTTTATGCCGCCTCTCTGTTATGACTCTATTCTCCGTTTGATATTCTTTCACTAATATGTATATTTCATCCGTTGTTCCCGGTTCAGAAGCCCAGAAACGCACAGATCACCGCAATTACAATAGCCGGAAGCATATTCGCGACTTTCAGTTTCTTTTCCCACAACAGGTTGATCCCCACACAGAAGATCAGCATAGAGCCTGTCAGGGAAAGATTAGAAAGCGCGCCTTCTGTCATGACCGGCTGGATCGCTCTTGCAAGAAGTGTGATCACGCCCTGGAAGTATCCTGATAGCGGGGGCTGATTGCTTTGCTGAAAAGGAGACCGATCAGGCCGCCGATGATAATGGCGCAGACATTAATAATTGTACCCAGTCCTATCATATTACTACTTCACTTTCTCCGTATTACTGCTGTCAACATTGAAACATTATACAATAATCTTCGCGGATGCCGCAAGAGCGCCCAGATGTTTTTTAAGGCTTCAACATTACCCGGGTATGTGTTAGAATGGGCAGAAAGACACGATAGAAAATCAGAGAAAAGAGGATGGATATGCAGTACGATTTTACCAGTATTCTGGACAGAAGAGGAAAAGATGCAATCGCCGTGGACGCACCTGATATGGAGAGCTGTTTCGGCTCGGACTATTTCTCAAAGGCGAAACCGAAACCGGGATTCGACCGTATCCCCATGTGGGTGGCTGATATGAATTTTCCTACAGTCCCCACAATTCCGGAAGCAGTCATCGAGAGAGCAAAGCACCCGGCCTATGGCTACTTTGCGCCCCGGGATGAATATTTTGAAGAAATCATACAGTGGCACGAAAAACGAAACGGAGTCACCGGATTAAAGAAAGAACACATCGGTTATGAAAACGGAGTTCTGGGCGGTGTTGTGAGCGCGCTCAATGTACTCTGTTCAAAAGGCGATTCTGTACTTCTGCACTCGCCCACATATATCGGATTTACCGGAGCGCTTACCAACAACGGCTACAATATGGTGCTCAGCCCTCTTATACAGGATGAAAACGGAGTGTGGCGAATGAATCTCAAGGATATGGAAACAAAGATCATCGAGAACAAGATTCACGCAGCCATCCTCTGCTCCCCTCATAATCCGACCGGAAGAGTATGGGAACGGGAAGAACTTGAAAAAATGATGGAGCTCTATCGAAAGTATGATGTCTATGTCGTCTCCGATGAAATCTGGTCTGACCTGATTCTTGCGGGACATAAGCATATACCGGCACAAAGTATTTCCGAAGACGCAAGACAGCGGACAATCGCTCTCTACGCGCCATCCAAAACGTTTAACCTTGCCGGACTGATCGGAAGCTATCATATCATATATAACACCTGGCTCAGGGACAGGATGGACAAAGAAACCTCTCTTTCTCATTATAATGATATGAATGTATTATCCATGTATGCGCTGATCGGCGCATATAAACCGGAGGGATATGAATGGGTCGACCAGCTCTGTGAGGTGCTTACAGGAAATATAGATTATGCGTACCGGTTCATCCGGGAGCATTTTAAAGGCGTGAAAGTCATAAAGCCACAGGGAACGTATATGCTTCTTCTGGACTGCGAGGAGTGGTGCAGGGAACACAACCGGACGATCGACGAACTGCAGGCCGCAGGACTGGAAGTCGGGGTACTCTGGCAGGACGGACGCCCGTTCCACAGTCCTTTCGGCATCCGCATGAATCTGGCTCTGCCGCTCTCAAGGGTAAAAGAAGCGTTTGACCGGCTGGACAAATACGTTTTTAATACAGACGGCACATACTGAACCGTTACTTATTTAAGATGCGCAATACCCGGGAAATTTCCCTTGACATAACCATTTCATTGAACTACAATGTACACGTACAAAAACAGAATACATCATTCGGTAGGTGAGGTTACCACAGGGATAAGGATAATCCCGAAGATTGCTGCCGCGAGATCGTGGAGACACGATAAGATGGTCAGCAGGCTGTGTCGTGAAGGTGCAGCCTAATGCAATTGATATGCCCTGTGATACTAAAGCTTGAACGATGCATCCCGGTCATGTTTATTTTTGTGGATTGATTATGACTCCGTCATTGTTCAGGCAGTGACGGAGTTTTTTGTGTTCTATAAAAAATCCGCGCCGTATCTTACGCCTGCATGCGCACTCGCTGCGCTGACGCGTTCCAGTTTCGCACGGTGTAGACCACAGCCAAAGGAGGTGAGGTTATGGACTCTGGTGCCAGTTGCCATATATGCAGCTTAATAACAGAAAATTACATAAAGAGAGGTACTTATTATGAACAAAGATATTTTTGTAAAACTTCTCCAGCAGCGTCAGTACAAGGCTGTGAGGAGTATTCTGGATGTAATGAACGAGGTGGACATAGCCTCACTGCTCTCGGAACTTGACGACAAAGAGCTGGCTCTGGCATTCCGACTGATTCCGAAAGATAAAGCGGCGGAAGTATTTGCAAATATGGACAGTTCCATGCAGTCTTATCTGGTGGAAATGTTTTCTGAAAAAGAATTGAAAGAACTTCTGGACGACCTGTACATGGATGATACGGTAGATATGTTGGAAGAGCTCCCGGCAAATCTGGTCAACCGTATCCTTGATACAGTCAGCAATTCGGACAGGGCTCTTATCAACCAGCTTCTGAACTATCCGGAAGACAGCGCCGGAAGCATTATGACAACCGAATATGTAGATATAAGAAAAAACATGACAGTTGCGCAGGCTATGGCGCATATCAAGGAAACAGGCATACACAAAGAAACGATCTACACCTGTTATGTGACAGAGCGGCGCAGACTGATCGGCATTGTCAGTGCCAAAGACCTGATGACAACCGATGATGACGTTCTCATCCAGGATCTGATGGAAACGGAAATCATATCAGTAAAGACCCATACAGACAAAGAAGAAGTTGCAAAGCTTTTCACAAAATACGATTTCCTTGCTATTCCCGTTCTGGATACGGACGGTCTGATGGTCGGTATCGTCACATTTGACGACGCAATGGATGTTATGGTGGAAGAAGCGACCGAGGATATCACTAAGATGGCTGCCATCAATCCCAGTGAAAAGACTTACTTCGAGACATCCGTATTTACTCACGCCAAAAACCGTATCCCGTGGCTTTTGATCCTGATGTTTACATCGATCATTACAGGTACGATCATCACCAAATATGAAAATGCGTTTGCCGCTATCCCGCTCCTTGTATCGTTTATCCCGATGCTCATGGACACCGGCGGGAACTGCGGTTCCCAGAGTTCCACACTGATTATCCGCGGAATCGCGCTGTCCCAGATCCGTTTTAGAGATATTTTCCGCGTGATCTTTAAAGAGTTCCGCATCTCACTGATCGTAGGTACGGTGCTTGCAGTGACCAACGGCATCCGCATCATGATCCAGTATCATAACAACGTAGAACTTGCCTGCGTCATCGCACTGTCGCTGGTAGGCACCGTAGTTATGGCAAAGCTGGTAGGGTGTATGCTGCCTCTGCTTGCGAGCAAGGTCCATCTCGATCCGGCGATCATGGCTTCACCGCTTATTACAACGCTGGTTGACATTTTCTCGATATTGATCTACTTCAATATCGCGACAAAAGTATTTAATCTGTAACAAATGAGGTACAAACAAATGGGAAATTATATTCTTGAAACATGTGTAGACTGTGTAGAATCTGCACTGGCTGCAGAAAAAGGCGGCGCAAGCCGCATTGAGCTCTGTAGCGATCTTGTGATCGGCGGTGTATCTCCGTCGCTTCCTCTGTTTCGCCAGATCCGTAAATATACCGGTCTGAAAGTCAGAGTGCTTCTGCGTCCGCGCTATGGAGATTACTGCTATAACGATTACGAATGTGACGAAATAGACGAAGAGATCAGAATGTTCCGGGAAGAAGGCGCCGAAGGTGTCGTTGTAGGGATTCTTAATCCGGACGGTACTCTCAATACTGATCAGCTTGCACGTTTTAAAGAGACGGCCGGATCAATGGAAATCGCGCTCCACCGGGCATTTGACGTATGCCTTGATCCGCTGCAGGCAATGGAGCAGGTCATCAGTCTGGGATATGATACGATCCTTACAAGCGGTCAGGAACCGACTGCATGGGAAGGGCGCGGTCTTTTGAAAACACTGCAGGAAAAAAGCCGCGGCAGAATCGAAATTCTTGCCGCCAGCGGAATCAGCCTGGAAATGATTGAAAAACTGATCCCTTATACCGGTATCTCCTCCTACCATATGTCCGGTAAAATCGAGCTGGACAGCCCTATGACATTCCGAAAACCCGGCATCGGACTGGGGCTTTCCGAAAGTGCCGACTATAAACTGGTCCGCACAGACAGTTCCGGTGTCAGAGCCGCCGTAAACCACCTGAAACAGGTATTTGAATAATTCGTATTACAAAAGAAGACCGAAATCTTCTGAACATTGTCAGAAGATTTCGGTCTTTTATTTTATTGATTACCGGAAATTACTCAATAACTTTGATCCATCCTTCCGGTGCTTCGATGTGTCCCATCTGGATACCTGTCAGTGTATCGTACAGTTTCTGTGTAATCGGTCCCATCTTCTCCATTCCGCTCGGGAAGCAGATCTCTTCTCCGTGGTTGACAACTTTTCCTACCGGAGAGATCACGGCAGCTGTACCGCACAGACCGCACTCTGCGAAATCTTTTACTTCGTCAAAGTATACGTCTCTCTCCTCAACTTCCAGTCCGAGATAGTGCTCTGCCACATACATGATAGATCTTCTTGTGATGGACGGAAGAATCGTACTTGAGTGAGGTGTAACAACTTTATTGTCCTTTGTAACAAAGATAAAGTTTGCTCCGCCTGTCTCCTCTACTTTTGTTCTTGTAGCGGAATCCAGATACATGTTCTCATCGAATCCGTTTGCATGAGCTGTTACGATTGCATGAAGGCTCATCGCATAGTTAAGTCCTGCTTTGATGTGTCCTGTTCCGTGCGGTGCCGCGCGGTCAAAGTCTGATACACAGATCGTGATCGGCTTTGCGCCGCCCTTGAAGTACGGACCTACCGGAGTTGCAAAAATCCTGAACTGGTACTCATCAGCAGGTTTCACACCGATAACCGGATTGATACCGAACATATACGGTCTGATATACAGTGTAGCTCCTGAGCCGTACGGCGGAACATATGCTGCATTTGCCTTAACAACCTGTGCTACGGCGTCTACGAAACGATCCTCCGGAAACGGCGGCATCTCAAGACGCTTTGCAGAATCTACCATACGGGAAGCATTCAGATCCGGACGGAATGTAACGATATGTCCGTCTTCTGTTGTATATGCTTTCAGTCCCTCAAAAACAGACTGTGAATACTGAAGTACTCCTGCACATTCATTCATCACGATATTTGCATCATCGATCAGAGCACCGTCATCCCATTTGCCGTCTTTATAGTTTGCCACATACCGCTTGTCAGTCTGCATGTAGCTGAATCCCATATTTTCCCAGTCAAGATTTTTCTTCTCCATTGTATTTCCTCCTCTGCTTGGAAAAGTCTTTCATTACTCTACGGTGACCATTATAATACTGCGATTAACAAAAATCAAGAGTGCGCTCGGTTTTTTAGTTTATCAGTTCAGTCATCTGATGTCAGGAGGCGGATTTATGCTTGCATAAGATTCCGACGACTGGCAATCAGATGTACTGAGCGCCTGCCTATGAGCAAAGAAGCGGCGGAGGCCGCAGTCAGCACGCAGTGCGGCTTTGCGAATGGCGCTCCTGAACTGATTACGGACGGCCCCAGTGCCAACGGGCAAAGAAGCGGCAGAAGCCGCAGTCAGCACGCAGTGCGGCTTTGCGAATAGCGCTCCTCACCCTATCGCTCCATCATGCTGATAGACTCAATTCCCACGCTTCCGCCTCTGACGACCTCTATGCTCTTAAATTCTTCTTTCATTAATTTGACCACCGCATCGTTCTTGGTCGCTGTCTGGACGAATTCCACGAGCACACTGTCCCTGCCGTAATCAATCACTTTTGCCTTAAAAGTTTCCGCGATCTGAAATACTTCCACTTTATCCGCAGGGGAGCATTTAAACACTTTCACATACAGGATCTCTTTCATCCTGACAAAGATATCGGTAAAATCAATTACCTTGATCACTTCTATCATGCGGTTGAGCTGTTTTTTGATCTGCTCAAATGTCTCGTCGTCACTGACTGTAGCAATTGTCATTCTTGATACGGTAGGGTCTTCCGTCGTTCCTACGGTGAGACTGTCCAGATTGTATGATTTTCCGGAGAAAAGTCCGGAAATCTTGGAGAGCACACCCACCTGATTCTCAACATAAAGCGAAATCCATCTTTTTTTCATTGTGTTATCCATTCTCATGCGCTCCTTCCTCTAGCAATCCATGATCATCTCTTCCAGAGTTCCGCCCGGCTGGATCATCGGGTAGACCATTTCTTCCGGATCAATGATAAATTCGATCAGTGTCGGTGTCTTTGTATTTTTCTTTGCCTCTTCAAATGCGGCCGCAATATCTTCTTTCTTCATAACGCGGATTCCCTTCGCGCCGTAGCTCTCTGCCAGTTTTACAAAATCCGGCGTATACTCCGGCATCTCCTCTCCGTTCGTCCTGCGGTACAGGGCTCCGGAGCGCAGGTTTGTCATGCCGTAACGCTTGCCGTAGAAAAGTTTCTGCCACTGGCGCACCATACCAAGATACTCGTTATTGAACACACAGAGGATAAGCGGAAGTTCTTCCAACACTGCCGTAGCAAATTCCTGAATATTCATCTGCATGCCTCCGTCTCCGGAAATAGCAATGACAGTCTTATCGGGATTTCCGATCTTCGCGCCGATCGCCGCTGGGAAGCCGTATCCCATAGTTCCCAGTCCGCCGGATGTGACAAGCTGTTTCTTCTCATTGATCTCTGCATACTGGGTAACAAACATCTGATGCTGCCCTACGTCAGTTGTGATGATAGCGTCATCAAACTGCCTGTTCATCTCCTGGATAATATCCATCGGGCTCATATGTCCCCGGTCTTTCATCGTCAGCGGATGTTCTTCTTTCCATGATCTGATCTGTTCCAGCCACTCTTCCGTCTCACATTTTTCCACATATTCGTTCATCTTTGTCACAGCTTCAAGGGCATCCGCCACAATCGGCACATGAACATGGATATTTCTGGAAATAGACGCCGTATCAATATCAATATGGACAATCTGTGCATTGGGCGCAAAAGCATGGAGTTTACCTGTGATTCTGTCATTGAATCTTGTTCCGATGGAGAAAAGGAGATCACACTCGCCGACCGCCATATTCGCCGCATACTGGCCGTGCATTCCAAGATTGCCGATATACAGCGGATGACTGGTCGGTACCGCACCCCTTCCCATGATCGTCGTTACCACCGGCACGTTCGTCTTATTTACAACTTCCGTAAATATCCTATTTGCCCGGGCAATATTTACACCGCCGCCCGCAAGGAAAAGAGGCTTTTTCGCCTTTTTGAGCATTTTGAGGGCACGTTTCAGCTGTCCCATATGCACGCTTGTATTCGGTTTATAACCGCGGATATTAACGGAATCCGGATAGTCCGCGCTGCCAAGTTCACACATCACATCTTTCGGAAGGTCGATGAGCACTGGTCCCGGACGTCCTGTCCGCGCGATATAAAACGCCTCTTTGATAATACGGCCGAGATCTTCACGGTTTCTCACTGTCACGCCGTATTTTGTGATGCTGCGCGTGATTCCCACGATATCCACTTCCTGAAACGCGTCATTTCCGATCAGGTGTCTTGCCACCTGCCCTGTAAAGCAGACAAGAGGAACACTGTCATAGTTTGCCGTTGCAAGTCCTGTGACCAGATTGGTGGCTCCCGGTCCGCTTGTCACCAGACACACGCCTACCTTTCCAGTTGTCCTCGCATAAGCATCTGCCTCGTGAACGAGCGCCTGCTCATGGCGGGGAAGGATAACTTTTATGTCGTCCTGTTTATACAGCTCGTCGCTGATATCAATGGTACACGCACCCGGATATCCGAAGATTGTGTCCACTCCTTCTTCTTTTAACGCTCTTACCAGTAACTTGTTGCCTGTAATCTGTCTCAATTTCATACCTCCTCTTTGCAAAACGGATGCTCCGGACTCCGGCTCGCTACAAGCACAAAAAAATCCCTGAGCATCATATGCTCAGGGCGAATCCTTCATCCGTGTTACCACCTGAATTCAGAGAAAATCTCTGCACTCTCCCGGTACGGGAATCAACCTGACCAGACCTCTCTCCTGATCATTCCTTTCATCCGATACCGCTTCCCTGTAACGTGGGAAAACGTTGAAGCCTACTTGTACTGTCTGACGTCAGCCGTGCCTGTATCGGCGCTGATAGATCAATGTTCCGCTGCCGTGTAATAAGTACGTTCAGTCCACTGCTCGAAGGCTACTTCCATAATCCCTTCACGAAGATTTTCACCTGCCATCTTCTCTCTGTGCATCCGGAAACTATGTACTCCTCCCTGTCACTGCATTTCTGATAGTTAAAAATTTAAATACATTATAGTGTGTATTTTTAACTATGTCAATCACGTTTTCTTGATCTTTTTTAATCAGACTTTTTTGATTTTTCTTTTTTCTTCATGACATTCTGCTCATAATCCTTAAGCGACGCCAGTGCTTTCGGTGCCAGCGGGATGAGCGCGATCATGTTGAACACGGTCATAAGGCCTACTCCGAGGTCTCCCAGATCCCACACAAACTGGTATGCCGCCAGACCGCCGACAAAGAGCATGACAAGCGCCAGCACCTTATACAGCGTCTGGGAAATCCAGTTATCGCCGAAGAGATACGCCACATTCGATCTGGCATAGAACAGGATTCCCAGAAATGTGGAAAAACTGAACAGCCACAGGATCACCGCGATAAAGATAACACCGAACTCTCCGAGATGGTAGTTCATCGCTGTCTGGAGCAGATCCATCCCCTCAAGTCCTTTTGTCATGGACTCCGGGGTCAGCAGCATGATCATAGCGGAACATGTACAGATCAGGAGAGTGTCGATAAAGACACCCAGTGCCTGCAGAAGCCCCTCTTTCGCCGGATGGCTGATGTCAGCCGCAGCGGCCGCACAGGGAGCCGAGCCGGATCCTGCCTCATTGGAGAAAAGCCCTCTCTTGGCTCCGTTCATGATCACGGCGCCGATTCCGCCGCCGACAACCTGACGGATACCGAACGCCTCTGAAAAGATTCTTCCAAACACTGACGGAAGCTGGCCTGCATTCGTCACAATGATAAAAATCGTGATAAAGAAATAGCACGCCGCCATGATCGGAACCATGATGTCCAGCACCTTCACTGTCGCGTTCTTCCTCAGAACAATGACCGCCGCGATCACCACAAGGATAACAGTGGAGTAAATCGGCGGAACATGAAATGCATTTTCAAAAGATGAGGAAATGGAGTTGCTGATCACCTGACTGATGCCGCACCAGCAGATCAGTCCGGATATGGCGAACAGTACGGCCAGTATAGATTTTTTCCGTTTGCTCCCCTTCTTTATAAAGAGCGCATGGATATAATAAGCCGGGCCTCCCCGGTATCCTCCATAGAGCGGATCTTTCTCCTTATAAAGCTGCGCAAGCGTGGCCTCGATAAATGCAGTGGAAGAGCCTACAAGGGCAATTATCCACATCCAGAATACGGCTCCCGCGCCGCCGGCGGAGATTGCCGCAACCACACCGACCAGATTGCCCATGCCCACACGGCAGGCTGTCGAGACGATCAGCGCCTGTACGCCGGAGATTCCCTCCCGCTCCTCCTCTTCAATCTTCCTGTTGTTCTCCAAAGTCACTTTCAGCATCTCAGGGAAGTGCCGGAATGGAAGAAATCTTGTCCGTATCGTAAAATAAATCCCCGCCGGGACAAGGATCAGTACAAGAAGCGAGAGCCCCAGCGTACTGCCGCCCGGAAGAGGTATCGTGATCAGATCTCCCCAGAGTATATTATAAATCGCATGAAATAATGCCATAGTTTTATCCTTTCCATTCTAACATTCACATCCACAGCCGCATTGCTAAGAGATACACTGCAGCATAATACAGGATCAGTACCAGCGCGCCGCGCATCTTGCTTCTGTGCTTTCCCAGCCGGTTTCTGCCAAGGAGCACATCCGAGACAGCAAAGCAAAGTCCGCCCGACGCCGGAACAACTCCGCCTGCCGTCACGGCAAGAGCAGCCATCATACTCAGCACCAGCACATAAGCAAGCAGGGGATACAGAAGTTTCTTTTTCTTCAAGGAATGAAAATATCTGTGAAGCGCAGCCCAGGCTGCTGCCACAAAAACCGCACAGACAGCCAGCGTCAGGCCGAGCAGACCGGCATCGACGGAACAGCCCCCGCTTTTCTTCCAAACCAGTACCGTCTCCCCGCTCAAAAGAAAACCTGCCGCCATGCATATATGTCCGACGCCAAAGCTGACTGCTCCCCATACAAATCTGCACTCCAGCAGTACATCCGCCGCCATATAAAATACGATTGCCGCAAGGGTGCCCGCAAACGCTGCCCGCGAAGTCACGCCATCCGCCCATCCGGACACGATGCTGCCGGCAGATTCTCCTGTACACGTTCCGTACAGATATCCCAGCAGCAGAATTCCCGGGACAGCCGTAGCCAGCGCCTTACAGAGAAGCGCCTGCTTTCTGTTTCTTTTTTTATTTCGAAAATAATACGTTCCGAAAGCCGCCATCACAACGGCACCGAAAATTCCCGCTGTCATCTTCATTTTCCTTTATTCCGGATCAGTCCGATCAGAGAGTAAAGCAGCAGCGCCGCAATATTTACCATAACCACACTTGCCCCCGCCGGCGTGCCCCACACATAGGAGACTGTAATCCCAAGCACAAGGCAGACCACGGAGATCACCGCCGAATTGATGATCACACTCTTAAACGTCTTGCACACACGCATGGATGTAAGGGCAGGGAATATGATCAGACTGGAAATGAGGAGCGCCCCCATCATGCGCATGCCGAGCACGATCGTCACCGCTGTCAGTATGGCGATCAGCGTGTTGTACAGATCTGCCTTTACTCCAGTTGCCTGAGCAAATGTCTCATCAAAGGTAATGGCAAAGATCTTGTGATAGAAAAACACAAACAATACAAGCACGATCACTGCCATGATCACACTCAGACGCACGTCCTCGTCGCTCATGGCGAGAATGCTTCCGAACATATAGTTATACACATCCGTATTCATCCCCGTCGTCATGGAGATCACCATCACGCCCACCGCAAGTGAACTGGTGGAGATCAGGGCGATCGCCGCGTCTCCTTTGATCCGGCTGTTTCCCCGGATCCGGAGAAGCAGCACGGCCGCCACGATAACCACAGGGATCGCTACAGCCAGAGGCGCCACATTGAGGGACGCCGCAATGGCAAGGGCGCCAAATCCCACATGTGAGAGGCCGTCGCCGATCATGGAATACCGTTTCAGCACCAGACTGACGCCGAGAAGCGCGGAGCACAGCGCCACCAGTGCGCCCACGGTAAAAGCGCGCACCATGAAAGGATACGAGAACATCTCAATGATCATTTCCATCTTGCACACCTCCCAGAAATGCTTTGCCGATCCGGCTTTTCCTGTAATCTTCTGTCGTTCCGAAGAAGAGCGCGGTCTCCTGAAGATGGAGGATATGTGTCGCATCTTTCACTGCGCTCTCGATGTCGTGGGATACCATCACCACTGCAATGCCCGACTCGCGGTTGATCCTGCGGATCAGTTCATAGAATTCGCCGGTCACTATGGGATCCAGTCCGGTCACCGGCTCATCGAGCAGAAGCAGGCTTCCTGTCGCGCACAGCGCCCTCGCCAGAAGCACTCTCTGTTTCTGTCCGCCTGAAAGATCCCGGAAACACTGGCGCTCCAGATCCCGTATCCCCAGAAGATCCATCTTTTCCAAAGCCTGTTTCCTGTCCGCCGCAGTATAAAAAGGATGAAATCCCCGGCTGTTAAGCCGTCCGGAGAGAACCACCTCGTAGACGCTGGCAGGGAAATCCTTCTGCGCGTCTGTCTGCTGGGGCAGATAACCGATCTCGTTCTGCTTCAGCCCGTCCCCGTAAGTGATCCGCCCTTTTTCCACATTTTTAAGCCCGAGAAGGCTTTTGACAAGCGTACTCTTGCCGGAGCCGTTCTCTCCGACAATACACAGATAGTCGCCCTTTTCTATTGCAAAATTCAAATCTTTTACCACCGTCTGGCCTTCGTAGCCGATGGAGACATTTTCACATTTTATCAGGGGCATCAGTTCAGTACCTCCTTCAAAGTCTCTACGTTTTTCTGCATCATGGAGAGATAGGTCTCCCCGTTTTCAAAATCATCCGCGGAAAGATTATGACAGCTGTAGAGCACTTTCACCTCGGTTCCCGTCGCCTCTGCGATTGCATTCGCGATGTCGGCGTTGCTCAGTTCCATCTTCAAAACCGCAGGCACTTTCTCTTCTTTTACCTTCTCGATGAGAAACGCCATAGTCGCCGCGCTGGGCTCCGTATCGCCCGCGCACCCGGGAAATGCCGCGTAATATTCCAGCCCGTACTCATCGGCAAAATACCGGAACGGGAAGCGGTCGCCGAAGATCATGACATCCCGCTTTGCATTGTCCACAACCTCCCGGAACTCCCGATCCAGCTCCGAGAGCTGTTCCTGATAAGCCAGCGTATTTTCTGCATACAGCTCACTGTTGTCCGGATCTGCCTGCGAGAGAACGTTTTTAATCTGTTCCACGATCAGGGATGCATTGACCGGAGAGGTCCAGACATGCTCGTCCACCTCATGAGGGGACTCTTCCTCAGCTTCCCCGTCTCCTGCCTCATCCGCATGACCGCCATGCACATCGTCATAATCCTCTTCATCATGATCGTGTCCGGCACTTCCCTTCATCCCCTCTACCTGCTCCTCTTCCACTGTATCGACACAGTCTGTAAGACGCAGTGTCACCATGTCCGAGTCCGGCATGGAACTCAGGATGTCTTCCACCCACACATCGTTTTCTCCGCCTGTATAGATAAAGACGTCGCTGTTCTGTATGGCGATGATATCCTGCGGCGTCGGCTCGTAGGAATGGGTCTCCTCACCGGGTTTCAGGAGCATTTTAATGTCTGCCTCGTCTCCGGCGATCTCCCGGACAAAATCATAGGGCGGAAAGATAGTTGTCACGACGCTGATCTTCCCGTCACCGCCGCTGTCTGCAGTATCGCCGGCACTGCCCGGCGGCATTGTACTGCCGCCTGCCCCCGCGCATCCCGCCGCAAACACCATGCAGCAGGCAAGCACTATGGCCGGGACCGCTCTGCGCCGCAATCTGGCAGACAAATTTCCGCTGCTGTCCATAATTCTATTTTTATCTGCGTTCATATTTTGTAAAACAGAATTCCAGATCAAAACAGGTCTGCTCCTCGCTTTCTTCTGTCATCTCCCACTCATCCATCTCATCCAGATTCGGGAAGAATGTATCCGCCTGAAATGCGCGGTCTATCTTCGTCACATAAACCGTATCGCAGTAAGGAAGCATCATACGGTAGACGCTTTCCCCGCCGATCACGTAAATGTCATCAGTATTATATTTTTTCAACTCCTCCATCAGCTCGTCTTCAGAGTGGACGATAACGGCGTCTTTTACCTGATAATTCTGATTGCCGGTCAGAACGATATTGGTACGGTTCTTAAGCGGCATCCCATTCGGGAAACTTTCTAATGTCTTTCGTCCCATAACTACAACCTTTCCGGTCGTTGTCTGACGGAAGAACTTCATATCCGAGGGGATGCTCACAAGCAGACGGTTGTTATAACCGATCCCCCAGTTTTTGTCTGCTGCTAATATTGCTTTCATATATCTTTGCCTTTCTTCTCATATTTCTCTCTGCATCCGTTTGGCTTTTAAAGAGAAAAACCTGATTTGTCCAGTTATACCGCGATCGGAATATTTTTGATCTGCGGATGTGTCTGATAATTATCCAGTCTCACATCATCCGGTGTAAAGTCATAGAAATCCTTAATCTCCGGATTCAGCCAGAATGTGGGCGCCGGGTACGGTTCTCTCGAGATCAGTTCCTCAATCATCGGAATATGCCTGTCGTAGATATGGGCGTCCGCGATCACATGGACCAGTTCGCCCGCCTTCATGCCGCACACCTGAGCCAGCATATAGATAAGAACCGCATACTGGCACACATTCCAGTTGTTTGCCGCCAGTACATCCTGAGATCTCTGGTTGAGAATACCGTTCAGGGTCAGCACATCACTGTCCTTCTCTTTGGTCACGTTAAAAGTCATGCTGTATGCGCACGGATACAGGTTCATCTCATGGAGGTCCTGATGCACATAGATATTTGTCATAATACGACGGCTGTACGGATTGTTCTTCAGATCATAGATCACACGGTCCGTCTGATCCATCATTCCTTCTTTGTACTGATGCTTTACGCCCATCTGATATCCGTATGCCTTTCCGATGGATCCGTTCTCATCCGCCCAGCTGTCCCAGATATGGCTTTTAAGATCATGTACATTGTTGGACTTTTTCTGCCATATCCACAGCATCTCGTCCACACAGCTTTTGATCGCCGTACGCCGGAGCGTGAGAGCCGGGAACTCTTTTGAAAGATCGTAACGGTTCACGACCCCAAACTTCTTTATCGTATAGGCGGAAGTGCCGTCCTCCCACACCGGGCGCACCTTCTCTCCTTCTGTGCTCGTACCGTTTTCAATAATATCCCGGCACATATCGATAAACACTTTATCTGCGTAACTCATAATTTCCTCCTTTATCACGGATCAGCGATATTATACAGCAGTTTTTCCAGATTTCTCCTCAACGCGTCGGTCTCACGCCTCGTCATCCCGCGCGTAAGCTCTCTGTCAAGCTTTCTCCGGTCAATGTCCATCCTCCTCTGGATGTCATATGCTTTTTCCGTGAGATAGATATTCTTTTTCCTCTTATCATGCGCATTCGGCACGCAGAGAATATAGCCTTTTTCGTCCAGCCGTTTCAGGATTCCTGTCACAGTCGGATTTTTAAGACTTAAGTTCTTCTCCACATCCCGCTGGCTCACCTCTTCCTTGCTCGTGCGGAAAAGATAATCCAGCACCGCACACTGTGATGATGTGATACCGATCTTCTTTAACCGTTCATTCAGATCTTTTTCGTATACATTGTTGATCTGTTTAATCAGAAATCCGATTGGCTGGCTTCTTTTCTCCATCTGTATCCCTCACCTTATCCGTTTGCATGCCCGATCCCCGGAGTCCCGCTGGCGCTTAATACTCCCGGATCACGCTGCTGATCTCGTAGATGCTCTCCATCTGCTTCAGTTCTCCTATGGCATCTTTCATATGCCGTTCTTTTACCTTTTCTGTCACGATGACCAGTTCCGCCCGGTCTGAATGCGAACTCTTCTGGACAACTCTCGCAATACTCACCTTATGTCCGCCGAACACCTGAGCGATCTGCGCCAGTACACCCGGGAGGTTCTTTACCTGCATACGCAGGAAGAATTTGTTCGCGGCCTCTCCGAAATCTTTCACCGGAATCTGCCGGTAACAGGTACAGCTGATCCTGCCTGTACAGTTGTATGCCAGATCCCGCGCCACATCGATCACATCTCCGACCACCGCGCTGGCCGTGGGCATCTCGCCTGCCCCTCTGCCGTAAAACATTGCGTCATCCACCGCGTCTCCATGGATGAACACTGCATTGAACGACTCTCTTACAGACGCAAGCGGATGATCTTTCGGCAGCATCACAGGATACACTCCCACTTCAATTCCGGCTTTGGTATTCCGCGCGACACCGAGCAGTTTGATCACACTGTCAAATTCTTTCGCGTAGGCGATATCAGCCGCCGTGATCTTCGTGATACCCTCTGTATAAACATCCGAAAAAACGACTCTTGAATGAAACGCAATAGACGCCATGATCGCCACCTTGCGCCCTGCGTCAAGTCCTTCCACATCCGCAGTAGGGTCAGCCTCGGCATATCCCAGATCCTGCGCCTGTTTCAGCGCGTCGTCAAATTCCATACCGTCCTCAAACATCTTGGTCAGGATATAGTTGGTCGTGCCGTTTACGATGCCCAGCACATCTGAAATCTCATTCGCCGCCAGACACTGCTTCAACGGACGGATGATCGGGATTCCTCCTGCCACGGCCGCCTCAAAAAGAAAATCTTTCCCATTCTCGCGAGCAGCATCGAACAGTTCTCTTCCCTCTTCGGCGATCAGATCCTTATTAGCTGAAACCACATTTTTACCTGCCCTCAAAGCCTCCATGATCATTGTTTTCGCCGGTTCCATACCGCCGATCACTTCAATAACAATCTGGATTTCTTCATCCTCGATAATCTCTCTCCAGTTATCAGTCAGAAGTCTCTCATCCACGCCTTCTCTTTTCTTATTTTTGTTATGGACAAGTATCTTTTTAATCTCCAGCTGCGCGCCGGCAGTCTGTTCCATCACATCCGCGCGCTTTCGGATCAGTTTATATACACCTGTTCCGACTGTTCCAAGGCCGAGCAGGCCGATCTTGATTTTCTTCATTCAATCTCCTCTTTTCTGCTGTCCGCACACCGTAATATCATACAGGATACACACGGCCGCGTTTTAAAACATTCAGTTTCTGTTCAGTATTCACAGTATAGCATAGCACCGCGGCATCAGCAAGCACGGTCATGTCCCTTTGCAGATAACGCGGGCCGAACTTTCAATGTTTTGATTCCATTTACTGTCTTTCAGACGCCCCTCTGCGCATCCGGCACACAAGAAGCCCGATCACAAATCCGGCAAGCGCAGGACACACCCAGCCGAATCCCTGTTCCGAAAACGGCAGGAGAGCGCCGGCAGTATCCGTGATTATCCTGATCGCCAGAGATGCACTGATCGCTTCAGGCAGCGCGCGAAGAAAATCAAATATGGCGCCAAACGCCGTAAATGCCATCGCGCACTGATACACGATCCTGTTCCCGCCGAAAATACGATTAGAAAACGTAAGTGCGATCAGCACGATTGACAACGGATACAGGAACATTAACACCGGCATGGAATAAGCAATAATTGAATTCAATCCCAGATTCGCGATCAGAAATGACAGAACGCAGAATGCAGATGCCCAGATCCGGTATGAAGGACCGCCGGGGAACAGTTTTACAAACGTTCTCCCGCAGCTTGTGATCAGTCCTACCGCGGTCTTAAGGCACGCTACCGTAACAGTCGCGGCAAGGATCAACGCCCCGGCTGTACCAAAATAATAACCTGCGATCCTCGCAAGAGCTTCCCCGCCGTTCTCAGAGGCCGGGAACCCCCCTCTGCTCTGAGCCCCCATCACCGTGACCAGTACGTAGATCAGCGCCATCAGGAGAGAACTGAAGACACCTGCCTTAACCGTACTCTTCGCAACCTCTCCCGGTTCTTCCGCCCCCAGTCCGCGTATGGCTTCCACTACCACGATCCCGAACGCGAGTCCTGCAAGGACATCCATTGTGTTATATCCCTCAAGCAGCCCGGTAAAGAAAGCCCCCTGCGCATACCCGCCCTGAGGCGCCACATCGCTTATCGCCCCTGCCGGGGATGCGAGAGCCCTCACAAGAAGGATTCCCAGAAAGAGAAGAAACAGAGGATTGAGCACTTTCCCGATCCATGTCATAATTTCTCCCGGACGCAGAGAAAAAAACAGGACAAGGGCAAAAAAGAGCAGTGAAAAGACTGCCAGTCCGGCTGTATGGGAAGCGCCTGACGTAATACCTTCCACACCTACTGTATATGATACAGTGGCACATCTCGGTATAGCAAAAAAAGGACCTATTGTCAGATACAGGGCGCAGGTAAAGAAAAGTCCGTATCTTCTTCCCACCCGGCTG
Source organism: uncultured Lachnoclostridium sp. (assembly GCA_946491795.1). Taxonomy (GTDB): domain Bacteria; phylum Bacillota; class Clostridia; order Lachnospirales; family Lachnospiraceae; genus Mediterraneibacter; species Mediterraneibacter gallistercoris. The sequence continues at coordinate 63,136 of CAMLYF010000013.1, forward strand.
CTCAGCTCAAGAAGGCCGTCCTGCCGGCTGATCCCCAGCGCCGCAACGCCAAGCAGCGGCAGGCCGACCCCCGTAATCAGGAATCCTGCTGCCGCCTGCCACATATTACTTCCGGAAAGCTGTCCCATAGAAGCCGGAAAAATCAGATTACCCGCTCCGAAAAACATACCAAACAGCATACTGGCAACTACGATGATTTCTTTCAGTGTCAATTTTTTCATAAAACTCGCTCTCCTGTACTCTGGATGTCGGCCGGATAAAAGAAAAAGCACCTGAACCCCATTCCGGAATCTCAAGTGCTTAATTCAGAGCGACAGACGGGGTTCGAACCCGCGACCCCGACCTTGGCAAGGTCGTACTCTACCAACTGAGCCACTGTCGCATTTTCTGTGTTCCGTTCGTTTTCCTGACCGGAACAATAAGTACTATACTACAGCTCTTTATAAATGTCAACAACTTTTTTCACTTTTTTTCATTTTTTTATTTCTATGTTCCTTTCCGGTTTTATCCGCCTCCGACAGCACATCGCGCAGGGACTCAATATCCTCCGCACTCAGAGCATCACTTTCAAGAAAGGAAGATACCAGTGCAGAAATATTCCCGTTAAAATAGTGTTCCACAAAAGATGACGTCTTCGACCTAAGGTACTCATCTTCTTCTACCGCCGCCGTATACACAAACATCCTTCCCTGCTTCTCGTAAGTAAGGGCTCCTTTTGTGACAAGCCGCCGGATAAGCGTCTGGATTGTCTTAGGGCTCCAATCTGTGGTCTGCAGCAGCTGATCTGTAATCTCGTTTGTACTCACAGGCGCAAAATTCCATACAACCCTCATAACTTCAAACTCTGCTTCTGATATCTGCGGAAGATTTTTCATATATGTCCCCTCTCTTTTCCTACATTTGTAATAGTTATTATAACTTCTGCACGGGCATCTGTCAAAGTACAGTTTATCCTTATGTCCGAAACCAGCTGATTTATTTCCGGACAAAGATCAGACTGTTTCTATACATACGAAAAACTTCTGTACAAACAACGTTCCTTCTTCTATAATAATGTGGTCACGTCGCCCGGCATCCGACCGGCCATGCGCGCCGGTACCACAGATATTTTAAATAACGGAGGATTTCTTCAGTGAAACAGACATATACCCGCACGCTGACCGCTTGTTACACAGGCTATGTAGTGCAGGCAATTGTAAATAATTTTGCACCGCTTCTTTTTCTGACTTTTCAGAGTACATATGATATCTCTATGGGCAGGATCACACTGCTCATCACAATAAACTTTATCGTACAGCTTATGACCGATTTTCTTTCCGCAGGATTTATTGACCGCATCGGCTACCGGGCATCCATGCTGATTGCACACGCGGCATCAGCGGCAGGGCTGTTCTGTCTGCCCCTTCTGCCGGAACTCCTGCCCAATCCTTTTGCCGGTCTGCTCATCGCTGTCGTAATCTACGCGGTCGGCGGCGGACTGCTGGAAGTTATGGTCAGCCCTGTGGTAGAAGCCCTTCCCACAGATAATAAGGAAAAGACCATGAGTATGCTCCACTCTTTCTACTGCTGGGGACACGTGGCGGTAGTTCTTGTCTCAACAATATTTTTCACACTGTTCGGCGTGGAAAACTGGCGGATCATGGCTGTTATATGGGCTCTTGTCCCGGTGTACAACTTCTTCGTTTTCCGCAAAGTGCCCATATGCACACTCACAGAAGAAGGGGAAAAAGGACTGTCCTTCACTGACCTTGTCCGAAAGCCCGCATTCTGGATTCTTATGGTAATCATGGTCTGTGCAGGCGCCAGCGAACAGTCCGTCAGCCAGTGGGCCTCCACCTTCGCAGAGCAGGGACTGGGCGTCAGCAAGACGATCGGTGATCTGGCAGGTCCTATGTTCTTCGCCATCTGCATGGGCAGTTCCCGGCTGCTCTACGGCTTGTACGGCGAGAAGCTGAACCTGAAACGTGCAATGATCCTGAGCGGATTATTATGCGTCCTCTCCTACTGCATGATCTCGCTCTCTCCGCTTCCCGCGCTGAGCCTGATCGGCTGCGGAATCTGCGGTTTCTCCGTGGGAATCATGTGGCCGGGCGCATTCAGTATCGGTGCGTCCGTATTAAGAGGCGGCGGCACGGTAATGTTTGCATTCTTCGCCCTGGCAGGAGATCTGGGATGCTCGGGCGGCCCCACCTATGTAGGATTCATCTCGGAATACGCGGGGAACAGCCTGAAAACAGGAATCCAATGGGCTGTAATCTTTCCATTACTGCTGATGATCGGGGTAATGCTGATACGGAAAACACATAATAAAATGAAATCTTGAAACTGTTGATCGAATATGATATATTGTAAATGAAAAAGGAGCAACCGCCCACAAGGGGTTGACCTTAAAAGAGAACATTTTTATAGAAATCCACCCTTTCAACGGCCAAGTATCTAGGGTGGTTTTCTTATGCCCGAGGCACTAGCTGCTATACGTAAACACGAATGTCAGCAATGCCAGAATGAACATTCCAAAAGCCATTAAATCTTTAAAATCAAACGGTTTTTTGTCCATCAGCACCACCCCCATTCTATGTAGGAATAGAGGTCAGCCACCCTGCAACACAGTTGCTCCGTGCAACGAGTATAACATATGTTTTCTGACAGGGCAAAGGAAATCTTATTGTCATTTCCCTGAATTTATACTATTATACTTACAGCAAATGATTTCGAAAAGGAGATATCAGTTTATGAAATTTATATACCCTGCGGTTTTCCGCAAAAAAGAAGCCGGCGGTTACCACGCTTTCTTTCCGGATCTGGAATGCTGTGAAGCGGACGGAGAGACACTCGATGATGCCATTGAAAAGGCGAATGAAGCATGCAGGACATGGATCGAAGTGGAACTCGAGGAAGACGAACCTGTGATGCCTTACGTATCTGATATTGAAGATATTGAAGTAGAAGACGGGGATGTCGTAAGAAATATTTCAGTGAACATCCGGTTCTACGAAGGATGGGATGAATAAATTCGTTAGGTTAGAATCGATGATGGTGTAAACGAAAAAGCAGTTTTAAAC
>CAMLYF010000014.1:0-64697 GCA_946491795.1 uncultured Lachnoclostridium sp.
ATTTTCATAACGTTTTGTGCCTGAGCAAAGCGAAAGGAATGGATATAATCATGGGTAAACTGATCAAATATGAACTGAGAAAACAGCGGACATCCAGAATGGTGATCTTTATCGCTCTGGCAATCGCGCTTATCTGTTTCTGGGCAGGAGTTTTATTTATGAACAATGCACTTATGGGGGGAAGCGTTGCTGCAATGGTGTTTGGAGCTGTGTTTGTTCTGTTTTATACGGGGATTGAAGGGATCCTTGTATTCAACAGGGATCTGAGGACAAAGCAGAGTTATATGCTCTGGATGCTTCCCAGATCCATATGGGAGATACTCGGAGCAAAATTTATTTCAGCGATTCTTCAGATGCTGATCGTATTCGGCGTATCCTGCGTTGCGGTAGGAATAAGCACTGCAGGAGCGGTGCTGACCATCGGCGGGCTTTCGGATTTCTTGAGGATGATACACGAGATGTCCAAGGTATTTGTGCAAGGCGGCCTGAACTGGGGTGATCTTATATCTCTGGCATTTCTGTTGTTCCTTGCATGGACGCTCATTATCATGACCGGATTCCTTGCGGTGATCCTTGCCAGAACTGTTCTTGTCAAGTCGCGGTTCGCAGGACTTCTGGCAGTGATCCTGTTCTTTGTTATTAATTTTGTGATAGAGCGGGTGTACGATGTGATGTATAAAATTCCGTTTATCGCGGCTGCGAATAATGCGGGAGCACTGGGCTGGACTGTATGGGATGTCATTTTTTACGTTGTTGTATGTCTGGCTCTGTTCGGAGCCTCCGGAGTGCTGGCGGAGAAAAAGCTGAGTGTGTAAGCTGAGTGTGATGGAATGCGGCGGCAGCAATAGCCGCGGCGTTATCCGGTAAGGATCTTTCTCATATCTGCCGGCAGCGGCGCCGTGAATTCCATCTTTTCTCCTGTGACGGGATGAGTAAATGACAGACGGTGTGAGTGAAGGGCCTGTCTGTCGATATATTCCATATCGGGATTATACAGATAATCTCCGACAAGCGGATGACCGATATATTTCATATGGACGCGGATCTGATGGGTGCGGCCTGTCTCCAGTATAAGGGAGATGAGGCTGTGCCCGTTTTGCTCTTCTACGACGCGATAGTGGGTGACTGCGCGTTCTCCGTTTTCAAAGTCGATCTTCCGCTCGATCAGAGAACTGCCTGTCCTTCCGATGGGCGCGTCTATCGTCCCCTCCGAGGGATTGAGTGCTCCGCGGACGATGGCGAGATATTCCCTTGTGATTTCGTGCCGCATCCCCATACTGGAGAGTATGCTGGAACTTACCATATGTTTGGCCACTACGGTCAGTCCGGAAGTATCGCGGTCCAGCCGGTTCGTACAACGGAAGATGAAAGGCTTTCCCTGCTCCTGATAGTAGTACATCAGCCCGTTGGCGAGAGAGTTTTCATAGTTGTTGAGCGATGGGTGGACGGGCATGCCCGCGGGTTTGTTTACTACGACGATATCCTCGTCCTCATAGACGATATCAAGGGGAAGTTTTAACGGCGGTATATTCGGCGAGGATTCCGGTTCCTGAATATGGACAGTCAGGATATCATCGTCTTTCACGGCTGTGCGCATATAGGTCCATGCTCCGTTCAGGAGAATGCTTTCTCGCATTTTCTTAAGTCGGGCCAGATTCTGATATGAATAGCCGCGGCGGCGCAGGTACTGTTCGATGCGCAGGCCCGTGGATGCATTGTCGATGGTATAAGTAATGATTCGTTCCATAAAGAAGCTCCTGGCTTTTGAAGTATAGTAAACGTTAAAGGTAAATAATATCATGCTACGGATATTTTGGCGAAAACGTGTGAAGATGTCAACACGCTGAACTTAATTTTTTACGGGGCAGTATCGCCGATTTCACTTTTTTCTTTGGACGCAACGTGATAGAATGGTATGAAAACGACAGAGAGGACAATTTACATATGGACATTAATCAGAAACTGACTGAAGAACTTGGTGTAAAGCGCTGGCAGGTTGATGCCGCGGTGAAACTGATCGATGAGGGCAACACGATCCCTTTTATCTCAAGATACAGAAAGGAAGTTACAGGATCATTAAACGACGAGCAGCTGAGAAAGCTGCACGAGCGTCTGGTATATCTGCGAAATCTCGAGGAGAAGAAGGAGCAGGTCATCTCCAGCATTGAAGAGCAGGGGAAAATGACAGAGGAGCTGAGACGGCAGATCATGGCGGCGGAGACTCAGGTGACTGTGGAAGACCTGTATCGTCCGTATCGTCCGAAAAGGAGGACAAGGGCTACCATTGCAAAGGAGAAAGGGCTGGAGCCTCTGGCTGCCTATATTATGCTGCAGAATGCAAAAGAGCCGCTGGAAAATACGGCGCAGCAGTATGTCTCGGAAGAAAAGGGCGTAAAGAGCGCGGCAGACGCAATTGCAGGAGCAGAGGATATCATTGCTGAATCCATCTCCGATAATGCGGATTACAGGAGCTGGATACGTAAGACTACAATGAAAAAAGGCAAGGTGACTTCCGCTGCGAAAGATCCTGAGGCTGAATCGGTGTATGAGATGTATTATGAATTTGAGGAGCCTGTATCGAAGCTTGCAGGGCACAGGATACTGGCGTTAAACCGCGGGGAGAAAGAAAAGTTCCTGACGGTGAAAGTGGAAGCTCCGGAAGAGGACATCCTGCGCTATCTGGAGAAGAAGATCATACATAAGGACAATCCTTATACAGCTCCTGTGTTGAAAGAGACAGTGGAGGACAGCTATCACCGTCTGATCGCGCCGGCGATCGAGCGTGAAATACGGAATGAGCTCACGGAAAAAGCAGAGGACGGAGCCATCGAAGTGTTTGGCAAGAACCTGCACCAGCTCCTTATGCAGCCGCCGATTGCCGGAAAAGTGGTACTTGGCTGGGACCCGGCGTTCCGCACGGGCTGCAAACTTGCGGTGGTGGATCCGACGGGAAAAGTGATCGGGACGACAGTTATTTATCCGACGGCGCCGACAACCCCGCAGAAGATCAAAGCCAGCAAGGATCTGCTCAAGAAGATCATACCGAAGTATCATATCTCTCTTATCTCGCTCGGGAACGGGACCGCGTCGAGAGAGTCGGAGCAGTTTATCGTGGAACTGCTCAAAGAAATCCCGGAGGAGAAAGTCCAGTATGTGATCGTGAATGAAGCCGGGGCATCCGTGTATTCTGCGAGCAAGCTGGCAAGCGAAGAGTTCCCGAATTTCGACGTGGGACAGAGAAGCGCGGCGTCTATAGCGAGGAGGCTTCAGGATCCTCTGGCAGAGCTGGTGAAGATCGATCCGAAATCCATCGGCGTTGGTCAGTACCAGCATGACATGAACCAGAAGAAACTGGGAGAGTCCCTGAGCGGCGTGGTAGAAGACTGTGTAAATAAAGTCGGAGTGGATCTGAACACCGCGTCCGCGCCATTGCTTTCCTACATCTCAGGAATCAGCAGCACGATTGCAAAAAATATCGTGGCGTACCGGGAGGAAAACGGCCGCTTCACAGACCGCAGGGAGCTTCTGAAAGTGCCCAAACTGGGACCGAAAGCATACGAGCAGTGCGCCGGATTTATGAGAATACAGGGCGGAAAGAACCCGCTTGACATGACAGGCGTACATCCGGAGTCTTATGATGCGGCGGAGAAGCTGCTTAAAAAACAGGGCTTTACGCCGGAGGATATCGCGGGACACCATCTGAACGGCCTGTCGCTTACGATCAGAGATTATAAGAAGCTTTCCGAAGAACTGGGAATCGGGGAGATCACGCTGCGTGATATTGTCAAAGAGCTCGAGAAGCCGGCACGTGACCCGCGAGATGAGATGCCGAAACCGATCCTGCGTACGGACGTTCTCGAGATGAAGGACTTAAAGGAAGGCATGGTTCTCAAGGGAACAGTGAGAAATGTTATCGACTTCGGGGTATTCGTTGATATCGGAGTCCATCAGGACGGCCTTGTGCACATTTCCCAGATCACGGACCGGTATATCAAACATCCTCTGGAAGTGGTGAGCGTAGGAGATATCGTTGATGTGAAAGTGATGAGTGTGGATCTCAAAAAGAAACGGATCCAGCTTACCATGCGGGGAATTTAGAATAGCAGTCCAGCGAATGGCGGGGGCCGGACTGTTACGATTCAGCCATCCGATTTTGCAGCCGCTCTTGACATTTGTAAAAATAGTTGTTATATTACAAATAGAACAATGGATTAATGTTAGATTATGATATCCGCATGGAGTTTTCTCTATGCGGATGCTCTTAGTATAGAGGCTGACAGCTATGATACGGGAGGGTGGTTACAATGTCAGAGAAAAGAGATTACTATGAAGTGCTGGGCGTCAGCAGAAACGCGGACGAAGCACAGATTAAAAAGGCTTATCGAAAACTTGCAAAGAAATATCACCCGGATACCAACGCGGGCGATGCAGATGCGGAACAGAAATTTAAAGAAGTTACAGAGGCTTATACAGTCCTGAGTGATAAAGAAAAGAGAAAAATGTACGATCAGTTCGGTCATGCGGCGTTTGACCAGAATGCAGGCGCAGGAGCCGGCGGCCCGGGCGGCGGTTTCTGGAGAACATACGGCGGTCCGCAGGGCGGCTATCAGGAGTATCATTTTGAAGGCGGCAATATGGATGATATCTTCGGGGATATTTTCGGAGATATCTTTCATCATGGAACAGGCGGAGCCGGGCGGACGTCTTATGGCGCCGGCACGGGCGGAACTTCCCGCGGACGCTCCCAGAGCGGCGCTTACGGTTCTCAGGGCGGTTTCGGCGGCTTTGGCGGGTTTGGCGGTTTTAACAGCAGTGACTTCCGCCAGAAGGGCAGCGACGTCAGGGCAGAAGTGACAGTCGGATTTGACGAAGCGGCATTTGGCTGTGACAAGGTTATCCGTCTGCAGGATCCGTCCAACCCGAATGGCGGCGTTCAGTCGCTTCAGGTTCATATCCCTGCGGGAATTGACACCGGAAAGTCGATCCGTCTGAAAGGCAAAGGCATGCCGGGTGTAAACGGCGGGGAGGCCGGCGACCTGCTGCTGAAAGTAACCGTAGCCGGCAAACCGGGATATGAGAGAAAGGGCATGGATGTATATACCACCGTGCGTGTCCCGTTTACAACGGCTGTTCTGGGTGGCGAGGCGGTTGTCCAGACATTGTACGGCAATGTTATCTGTAAGATCAGAGAAGGCACTCAGTCGGGGTCGAAGATCCGTCTGAGAGGCAAAGGAATTGTCTCCATGAAAGATCCGTCCGTACACGGCGACCAGTATGTGACTGTGGAAGTGGATGTGCCGCAGCATCTGAGTCCGGCGGCAAAACAGAAACTCAGGGAATTCGAGGCGGTGTATGCAGGAAAAGTAAGAAGCGCATAAAATAATTCTGTGGAAAAGACATATGCAAAAGAGTGAAAAACTCCGAAGCATATGTCTTTTTTATTCTGTGCTCTTTTCTTGCGCTTGCAGTTCGAATTTGTTATGATTAACAGGTAGAATATATAAAAAGTTATGTTACACTGGAAAATTATACTGCAGGAAAGAAGGAAACATATTATGAAGATAGGAATAGGAAATGATCATTCTGCGCTGGAACTGAAAGCTGAGATCATTGATTTTCTGAAAGAAAAGGGACACGAAGTTGTTGATTACGGGACGAATTCCCCGGAGAGCTGCGATTACCCGGTCTACGGGGAGAAAGTGGCAAGGGCAGTGGCAGCAGGAGAGGTAGAGCAGGGAATCCTGATCTGCGGTACGGGGCTTGGCATTTCCCTTGCGGCGAATAAAGTCAAAGGCATCCGCGCGGCTGTCTGCAGCGAGCCTTATACGGCAAAGATGGCGCGTGCCCATAATGACTGCAATATCCTCGCATTCGGCGCACGGGTAGTGGGAGCTGAACTGGCGAAGATGATCGTAGAGACGTGGCTGGATACAGAATTCGAGGGCGGACGTCATCAGCGGAGAGTGGATATGATTATGGCCATTGAGGAGAAAGAACAGGCATAACGGCGGACAGAGTATGGTAAAGGAGCAGAAATGCATGCATATTATCTGACACAGTGGATATTATTCTTCTTTATCTATAGTTTTATCGGATGGGTCTGGGAAAGCTGTTATGTATCGGTCAGGAAACGCCGGTGGGTGAACCGCGGTTTCCTGCATGGACCAATGCTGCCGATCTATGGCTCCGGTGCGCTCGTAATCCTGATCAGCACGATCGGAGTAAGAGAGAATCCGTGGTTGATTTTTCTCTTCGGAATGCTCGCCGCGACAGTGCTGGAATATATAACGGGCGCGGTAATGGAAAAGATGTTCCATGTCAGATACTGGGATTACAGCAGGCAGAAACTGAATCTGAACGGATATATCTGTGTAAGTTCATCGCTTTGCTGGGGCGTGTTCTCTGTGCTTCTGGTGAGAGCGGTGCATATACCTGTCGAGCGGGCGGTTCTGGATATCCCCCTGTTTATTACGGACGGTGCAGCCCTTGTGCTTACCGTAATTATGACGGTGGATCTGACTCAGTCGTTCAACGAGGCTATGGATCTGAAACAGGTTCTTGCACAGCTTGAGGAGAGTAAAGAGCAGATCGGGGAAATGCAGGAGAAGCTCCTGCAGCTTGAAGAATTTGCAGAGCGGATAGAAGTGCTCCTGAAAGAGGAAATCCCGTCAAAGGCGGGCTCATTGATCAGTGAAGAGAAAAGAGAAGAACTGAAGAAATTCAGAAACAGCATTGCGGGAGAATTCGGCAGAATGAGCTCCCGGACAGATAAGATATATCTGCATATCGCGAGCCAGCTGAAGAGAAATCCGACCGCAGCGTCGAAAAAGTTTGCTAAAGCTCTTGAAGAATTGAAAGATACACTGGAAAATATAAAATGACCTCTGTAATACAGAGCTGCAGGAAAGGAACAAGACAAATGACAAAAAAGCAGCGTGCTTTGGAAGTGATTGAAAGACTGAAAAAGGAGTATCCGGATGCGGGCTGTACACTGGATTACGATCAGGCGTGGAAGCTTCTGGTCAGTGTCCGGCTCGCCGCCCAGTGTACGGATGCCCGCGTAAATGTAGTGGTGGAGGGATTGTACGAAAAATATCCCGATGTGAATGCACTGGCGGATGCGGATGTAAATGATATCGAGGAGATTGTGAGGCCCTGCGGGCTCGGGAGAAGCAAGGCGCGCGATATCAGTGCGTGTATGAAGATGATCCGGGATGAATACGGAGGAAAAGTACCGGATGATTTTGACGAACTTATGAAACTTCCCGGCGTAGGGCGGAAGAGTGCAAATCTCATCATGGGCGATGTGTTCGGAAAACCGGCGATCGTGACAGATACTCACTGTATCCGTCTTGTCAACAGAATCGGCCTGGTGGACGGTATCAAAGAGCCGAAAAAGGTTGAGATGGCACTCTGGAAAATTATTCCGCCGGAAGAGGGCAGCGACTTCTGCCACCGGCTTGTCTATCACGGCAGGGATGTATGTACGGCACGGACAAAACCGCACTGCGACAAGTGCTGTCTGGAGGATATCTGTAAGAAAGCCGGAGTTTAGCAGAGTATCCACACAGCAGAAAGATGCGGAATGAAAAGCCGGCGGGCAGAGAGAATAAAAACAAATAAATTTTCTAAAATATAAGAAGGATAAGGAGGCAGACATGAAAAGTATAAAACTGAGAGACAATTTCTATTGGACAGGTATTATTGACGACAAGCTGAGAGTATTTGACATCATCATGTACACAGAATTTGGAACTACCTATAACTCTTATGTGATGAAGGCCGGAGACAAGACTGTCCTTTTCGAGACGGCAAAGGCAAAGTTCTTTGATGAATATCTCGAAAAACTTCAGGAAGTGATCGATGTACACAAGATTGACTATCTTGTCGTCAGCCATACAGAGCCGGATCATGCGGGAAGCGTGGAGAGGCTTCTTGATTACAGTCCGCAGATGAAGGTCATAGCTACCGGCTGCGCACTGGGATTTCTGAAAGAAATCGTGAATCGTGATTTTGTCGGTATTGCCGCCCGGGATGAGGAAAAGATGGCGATCGGAAACCGGACTCTGAAGTTTATGTTTGTCCCGAATCTGCACTGGCCGGATACAATGTACACATTCATTGAAGAAGAACAGATCCTTGTGACATGTGATTCATTTGGTTCTCATTACTGCCTTCCGGAAGTAGTTTCTACAGAGATCAAAAACGAAGAAGATTATCAGAAAGCACTGAAATACTATTATGACTGTATTATAGGACCGTTCAAACCGTTTATGCTCAAAGCCCTTGACCGGGTAGAAAACATGGATATATCCATGATATGTACAGGACACGGACCGGTACTTGTGGGAGACCGTATCAAGTCTGTGATGAAGCAGTACAGAGAGTGGTCGACTGTTGTAAATCCGAATCCGAAGAAGACGGTTATTATTCCTTATGTAAGTGCTTACGGCTATACGAAGATGCTTGCGGAAAAGATTGCCGAGGGTGTAAAGGACAGCGGCGATATTGACGTGCGCTCCTATGATATGGTAGAAGCAGATGCGGCGAAAGTAAATGAAGAACTTCTTTTTGCGGACGGTATCCTTCTCGGCACGCCTACGATCGTGGGGGATGCATTAAAGCCGATCTGGGATCTGACGCTCGGGATGTTCCCGGCGACACACGGCGGAAAATACGCCGGGGCATTTGGAAGCTACGGATGGAGCGGCGAGGGCGTTCCGAATATCACGGAGAGATTAAAGCAGCTGAAAATGAAAGTGTCTGAAGGGTTCCGTGTACGTTTCAAACCTTCAGAGGCGGATCTGGTGAGTGCATATGAGTATGGTTACCAGTTCGGATGTGTCGTTCAGGATAAAGAGCCGGTGAAGCCGAAAAAGAAAGGGGCGAGAAGCCTTGTCAAATGTCTTGTCTGCGGCGAGATCTTTGATTCCTCTCTGGAAATCTGTCCGGTGTGCGGCGTGGGGAAGGAAAACTTTGTGCCGGTGGAAGTGGAAGATACCGGTTATACAAACGATACGGAGGAATATTACGTAATCCTCGGAAACGGGGCAGCAGGATTTAATGCCGCGAAAGCCATCCGCGAGAGGGATAAGACAGGTTCTATCGTGATGATCTCCAATGAACCGTATCCGTCTTATAACCGTCCGATGCTGACAAAATCGATTGTCGCAGGACTGAGCGCAGAGCAGATCGCCATAGAAGGGCCTGAGTGGTATGAGGAGAACCGGGTATACCAGATGCTTGGCAAACAAGTGACTTCCGTTGATATGGATACAAAAGAAGTCCTTCTGGACAGCGGAGAAAAGATTCAGTTTACCCGTCTGATCTATGCGCTGGGAAGCGAATGCTTCATTCCGCCGATGGAGGGACACGGTCTTCCGGAAGTGGTTGCTATCCGCCGACTGAGTGATGTGGAGAAAGTAGAGAGCCTCATGCAGACTGCCCAAAATGCAGTAGTGATCGGAGGCGGCGTGCTCGGTCTGGAGGCTGCATGGGAACTGAAAAAGGCAGGACTTAATGTAACGGTTCTGGAGGTCGCTCCGGTACTTATGGGACGTCAGCTTGATGGCGGATCGGCAGAGATTCTTAAGGAGATCGCGGCAAAACATGACGTGGCAATCCGTACAGGAGTCACCGTGGCGGCTATTGAAGGCGAGGGTCATGTAAGCGGTGTACGTATCGGAGGCGGTGAGACAATACCGGCAGATATGGTCATCGTGTCCGCGGGAGTAAGGGCAAAGACTGATCTGGCCCAGTCTATCGGTCTGGATATCGGACGGGCTGTGAAAGTGGACGCTCATATGTCGACAAACATACCGGGAGTCTATGCGTGCGGAGACTGTGCCGAATATGAAGGCGCTGATTATGCAATCTGGCCGGAGGCAGTAGAACAGGGACGGATCGCCGGAGCAAATGCAGCGGGCGAGGCGCTGGAGTACGTGCCGGTCGAGGCTGCGCTTACATTCCATGGAATGAATACTGCTCTTTTTGCTGCGGGAGACAATGGCAAGAATCCGAATCTGCTGTATAAGACTGTGGAATTCAGAGACATGGGCAAAGGGCAGTATCGGAAATATTATTTCCTGAATAACCGGCTGTCCGGTGTGATCCTGATCGGGGATCTGGGCGAGATGGCAAAGATGACGGAAGCGCTGAAAAAACATGCCTCTTATCAGGAAGTGATCAGTTAGTTAATAACTGGCAGAAATAAATCGGGAAGATGCGACGGTTCAGCCATATTTCAGATGGCTGAACCGTTATGTAAAAATAAAAAAGAAAAAGTTGAAAAAAGTACTTGCAATCATTCGGAATATATGATAAGATACCGATTGTGTCAGAGATGACGCGGGTGTAGTTCAATGGTAGAACACCAGCCTTCCAAGCTGGATACGTGAGTTCGATTCTCATCACCCGCTTTATTTTTTTGCCAATTAACAAATGCCGGGCGGTCTGAAAAGATGCCCGGCATTTTTGCGATATTTTCTGCGGTGACAATTATAAATTCATTCCGGTCTTCAGCATGCGGAACATTCGCCTTGCTGCTCCGAGATACAGTTCATCTGCGCGGTCCAGTGCCTCATGAAGCGGCATGATTCTGTTTACGGTAGTAAGAATCGAATTGATTCCGAAGTTATAAATATCTTCTGCCCCTTCACCCATATTTCCGACAATGGCTACGGCCGGAATATTGTGCTTTTTACAGCGCATGCCCACACCCTGCATGACTTTGCCGCAGACTGACTGCCGGTCTGCGGCGCCTTCGCCGGTTACTACAAGAGAGACTCCGTCAAGTTTTCGGTCAAAATCCACGAGGTCAAGCACCGTTTCGATACCGGACTTCGGCTTCCCGTCCAGAAATACCATAAGAGCTGCGCCCAGTCCGCCTGCCGCACCGCCTCCCGGGACCTCGTCCATATCGATTCCGAACTGTCTGCGGATGATATCCCTGTAATTCTGCATTCCTGCTTCAAGTTCATCGAGTATTTCCGGAGTGCCTCCTTTTTGTTTCCCAAATGTATATGTGGCACCCTTTTCACCGCACAAGGGATTTGTGACATCGCACATTATAGTAAAGGACGCCCTTTTGACGAGCGGATAGATACCGGCTGTGTCAATTGATCTTATCTTTATAAGATCCTGACCACATCCGGCGAGCTCGTTCCCGTTTTTGTCGAGAAATCTGACGCCGAGGGCACGCATGCATCCCATACCGCCGTCGTTGGTGGCTGACCCTCCGATGGCGATGGAGATGTCGGAGCATCCCTTTGCCAGCGCATCGGCAATCATTTCTCCGGTGCCGTAAGAAGAAGCGCGGCGGGGATCAAGGAGAGAGCTGGGGACAAGGGGAAGCCCTGAGGCGGCAGCCATCTCCATGATAGCTTTCCGGTCGTCCAGTATTCCGTAGCAACATTCTGTCATAGTCCCAAGCGGTCCATGTACGGACAATGTTACCTTTTCTCCGCTGACGGCAGACAAAACCGCGTCTGTTGTCCCTTCACCGCCATCGGCTACTTCGACGGATATACATTCACAGGAAGGAAAGACTTCTTCCGCGGCTTTTGAAAGGAGCTCCGCAGTACGCCGGGAAGTGAGAGTCCCTTTGAAAGAATCTGATGCAAATAGGAATTTCATATGATCGTCACCCCGCTAAATTAATATTTCATTTTATATTTTATCAGAGAGGGACGAGATATCAAGGAATCTTCAGATTGTATCATTTTTTTCCCTGTGCTATACTGTAAGAAATCAATCAGGAAAGTCAGGAGATAGATATGAGATTCAATATTACAGACAATGTGATTGTGAGGGCGCTTAATAAGATCTGCGATATGGTATGCCTCAATGTGCTATGGCTGGTCTGTTGTATCCCTGTCATAACGATAGGCGCATCCACAACGGCGCTGTACACGATTATGCTGAAAATGGTAAAGAACGAAGAAGGATATATCTTCAGAGGCTTTTTCAAGGCTTTTAAGTCCAATTTTAAGCAGAGTACTATTATATGGATCATTTTGTTCCTTTTGGGCATTGTCTGCTGGATCGATTATCGGGTGGCGGGTGTGCTGCCCGGAACAGCGGGATTTATTATGAGAAGTTTATTCCTTCTGGTAGGATTTGTCCTGCTGTCAGTCATGACTTATGCGTTCCCGTTGACAGCCCGTTATGAGAACAGTATACGCGCTACGTTCCGCAATGCGCTGATTCTTACGGTGGGAAAGCTCCCGTATTCAATCCTTATGGTCGCAGTGACCGTGGCGGCGGTACTGGCCTCTTTGTGGAATACGGTGACGCTGATGTTTGCAATCCCGCTCTGGTTCCTGATCGGGGGATCGCTGATCACTTGGATCAATTCTTACATATTGAGAAGAGTATTTCTTGTATTTGAAGATAGTGAGAACATTACAGACAATAACAGTACAGAGGAAAAGGAGTAAGAGATGAACTTTCTGGAGGAACGAATTGTAAAAGACGGAGTAGTAAAAGAGGGAAATGTACTAAAAGTGGACAGCTTTCTGAATCATCAGATGGATATTAAGCTGCTGGATCAGATGGGGGCCGAATTTAAGCGGAGATTTGCTGATAAGCCGATTAACAAGATCCTGACGATTGAGGCTTCGGGGATCG
Organism: uncultured Lachnoclostridium sp.; assembly: GCA_946491795.1. Classification (GTDB taxonomy): domain Bacteria; phylum Bacillota; class Clostridia; order Lachnospirales; family Lachnospiraceae; genus Mediterraneibacter; species Mediterraneibacter gallistercoris. The sequence goes on from CAMLYF010000014.1 coordinate 12,628, forward strand.
GGATCGCCTGTATTGCGGCCCAGCATTTTAATGTTCCTGTTGTATTTGCAAAGAAATCACAGAGTATCAATCTGGACGGCGATATGTATGTCGCGGAAGTAGAGTCCTTTACACATAAATGCATCAATCATGTGATCGTGGCTCAGAAGTTTCTGTCACCTGCGGACCATGTGCTGATTATTGACGATTTCCTTGCAAACGGATGTGCGCTTCAGGGACTGATTCAGATTGTACAGTCTTCCGGAGCGACAGTAGAAGGAATAGGAATAGCGATTGAGAAAGGGTTCCAGTCCGGCGGCCGGATTATCCGCAACCTCGGTTTCCAGCTGGAGTCGCTGGCAATTGTGGACGGCATGAACGCAGAGACCGGTGAGATTAAGTTCAGGGATCAGTCAAAACCGGATGCGGACAGTGCCGGTCAGACTGATGATGAGATCTGCAGAAGTGCAACGCTTGATTGAATCCGTATTTCGCGGACTGTCAAATTATCCGCCGGGAGGTATGTATTGTCTCGCACACGTTTTCACTCGGTCGCAGTGCAGCGGCACATAAGAGCGCGAAAGATACGTTCTTATGTGCCGGCTCTGCTCCAATGGCGCGTATACAATGCATATTTCCCGGCGGCTTTCTTTCTCATCCGGAGAGTTAAATCCTTACGGAGGGGGTAAATCGGAACTTTGCAACCCGGCTTATATTGTGTTATTCTATTTAATGATGCCAGGGTCAAAAGGTCTAAGCCCACATGAGCTTGCTCATAAGTGGGCGGATTGTGGGAGTGCGAAGCACGGAACAATCCGTAGGCATCGAAGTTGGGGCAAAAGTCCCAACCTTTTCATAACAGATGAAAATGGCAGGAGGAATTATCGTGAGGTTAGATAAATTACTGGAACGACTGGAGTACGAAGTTGTACAGGGAAGCGATGAAATTGAGATTACGACACTGATCAATGACTCAAGAAAAGTGGAAGAGGGATCTGTATTTGTCTGCATCAGCGGCGCCGTATCTGACGGACATAAGTATATCCCGGATGTGGCGGAGAAAGGCGCGGCGGCCGTTGTCGTGGAGCGTGAGGTGGAAGCGCCGGAAAATGTGACGGTGATCCGGGTAGCGGATACAAGATATGCGCTTGCGCTTATGTCTGCGGCTTATTTTGACTATCCGGCGGAGAAGATGAAAGTGATCGGCATCACGGGGACCAAAGGAAAGACGACGACCACTTATATGATCAAGTCGATTCTCGACAGTGTGGGATATAAGGTCGGGCTGATCGGAACGATCGAGGCAATCATCGGTGACAAGAAGATCCCGGCGGCGAATACGACTCCTGAATCCTATACGATCCAGAAGTATTTCGCCCAGATGGTGGAAGAGGGGTGCGACTGTGTTGTGATGGAGGTTTCCTCTCAGGGACTGATGCTCCATCGCACGGCGGGAATCCCGTTTGAGATCGGAATCTTTACGAATCTGGGAAAAGACCATATCGGACCTAACGAGCATAAGGACTTTGACGATTATAAGCGCTGCAAAGGACTTCTGTTTAAACAGTGTAAGCTGGGAATCGCAAATGTGGACGACAAGTATTTCCGTGATGTATTTCAGGGCGCGACATGCCGGGTGGAGACGTTCGGATTTTCCAAGGAGGCTGATCTGAGAGCGGAGAATGTACAGCTCGTCTCAAAACCGGGATATCTTGGCGCTGCGTATCATGTGGCGGGGCTGATGGACTTCGATGTTGAGATCGATATTCCCGGCACATTCAGCGTATATAATTCACTGACGGCGATATCCGTGTGCCGTCATTTCAATGTGCCGGTAGAGAAGATCAAAGACGCGCTTAAGAAGGCGAAAGTAAAAGGTCGTATTGAGATGATCAAGGTGTCTGATGAATTTACACTGATGATTGATTATGCGCATAATGCCATGAGCCTTGAGAGTCTGCTCACCACGCTGAAAGAATACAATCCGAAACGGCTTGTATGTCTCTTCGGATGCGGAGGCAACCGCTCAAAGGACCGGCGCTATGAGATGGGAGAAGTGTCGGGAAGACTTGCAGATCTTACGATTATTACTTCAGACAATCCAAGGTTTGAGGAACCTCAGGCGATTATCGATGACATCAAAATCGGCATCGGAAAGACGGACGGCAAATATGTGGAGATCTGCGACCGGAAAGAGGCTATTAAATATGCTATCGGACACGGACAGCCGGGTGATGTGATCGTTCTCGCCGGCAAAGGCCATGAGGATTATCAGGAAATAAAAGGTGTGAAATACCCTATGGATGAGCGTGTTCTGATCGCGGAGGTATTAGAGGAGCTGAAGCAGGAAAAAGCTCAGAAATAACAGAGAAAAGAAATGGAAAGAAAGGGTTCATGTGTTTGCAGATGTTATCGTAGATATACAGCATGAAAAACTGGATAAGATCTTTCAATACCGGATTCCGGAAGCTATGGAAGGAAAGCTGGAGCCGGGCATGGAGGTCCTGGTTCCTTTCGGCAAAGGAAACCGTCAGATCAGGGGGTATGTGACCGGGATTTCGGAGACATGTGACTATGATCTTTCTAAAGTGAAAGAGATTATCGAGATTCCGGAGCGGGGGATGGAGATAGAGGCAAAGCTGGTCGCTCTTGCCGCATGGATGAAAAAAAATTACGGCGGCACCATGATCCAGGCGCTGAAGACCGTGCTCCCGATCAAGCAGAAGGAGAATGCCAAGGTAAAGAAGCGGCTTCGGCTTCTGCTTGATGAGGAGACGGGCGGGCGCCAGCTCCACTACTATCAGGAGAAAAAACAGAAGGCCCGGGCCAGGCTGATGGCAGCGCTTCTTGAGGATCATGTTCTGGAATATGAGCTTGTGACGAAGAAACTGAACGTCACGGCACCTGTTATCCGGGCCCTGGAAGAACAGGGAGTACTTGCGGTCGAGACGGAGCGTGTATTCCGGACTCCGATGAAGCAGACAGAACAGCAGGCGCAGAAGATCACCTATACGCCGGAGCAGCGCAGTGTGATAGGCCGGTTCCGGCAGGATTATGAAGAGGGAATACGCCGCACGTATCTGATCCACGGCGTGACCGGGAGCGGCAAGACAGAAGTCTATATGGAGATGATCCGTACGGTTGTGGAGCAGGGGAAACGGGCTATTGTCCTCATCCCCGAGATCGCGCTGACATATCAGACTGTGATGCGTTTTTACCGGAGATTCGGAGACAGGGTATCTATTATGAATTCCCGGCTGTCGGCAGGGGAACGGTATGATCAGATGATGCGTGCCAAGGCAGGACAGGTGGATGTGATGATAGGCCCCAGATCTGCACTTTTTACCCCCTTTCCGGATCTGGGGCTTATTGTGATAGACGAAGAACATGAACCTACTTATAAGAGTGAACAGACACCGCGCTATCATGCGCGGGAAACCGCGATACAGCGGGCGAAGATGGAGAATGCCAGCGTAGTGCTCGGAAGCGCCACGCCGTCTATGGAGGCGATGTACCGTGCCAGACAGGGTAAATATGTGCTGCTCGAAATGAAGAACCGTTCACGAATGCAGCGCATGGCAGAGGTATATACCGTGGATATGCGGGAAGAATTAAAGAATGGAAACCGTTCGATCCTGAGTGTTAAGCTCCGGGAACTGATGGAGGACCGCCTGAAAAAGGGAGAACAGATCATGCTCTTCCTGAACCGGAGGGGGTATTCCGGATTTATCTCCTGCCGGGAATGCGGTCATGTGGTGAAATGCCCGCACTGCGACGTGTCGCTCTCGGTTCACAGAGACGGGAAGATGCGCTGTCATTACTGCGGGTACGAACAGCCGAAGATCACGGTCTGCCCGGAGTGCGGTTCCCGTTATATCGGAGAGTTCCGTGCAGGCACCCAGCAGATCGAGGAGATCGTGCGCGGGACATTCCCGCAGTCACGTGTGCTGCGGATGGATATGGATACGACCAGACAGAAAGACGCCCATGAGAAGATCCTCTCCGCATTTGCCAATGAAGAGGCGGATGTCCTTGTGGGGACGCAGATGATCGTGAAAGGGCATGATTTCCCGAATGTGACACTGGTAGGGGTGCTGGCCGCGGATATGTCTCTTTATACGGATGATTACCGCTCCGGGGAACGAACATTCCAGCTCCTGACCCAGGCGGCAGGAAGGGCCGGCCGGGGCGAGAGACCCGGCGAGGCGGTAATCCAGACATATGATCCGGGCCATTATGCCATTGAGACGGCAGCAGCGCAGGATTATGAGGCTTTCTATGAGGAAGAGATACGGTATCGGGAGCTGATGGGATATCCGCCGGCAGAGCAGCTACTGGCGGTGTTTGTGTCCGGAGAAGATGAAGCGCTTCTGGAGAAAGGATGTCATTACCTCAGGGAATATATCCTCAGGGTTATCCGCAGTCTGTCCGGTGAAAGAAATACGGGCACAGAGAAAACGGGAGTGCAGACGGAACCGTCTGCGGCGAGTGTGATAGGGCCTGCGAGTCCGGGAATCGATAAGATCAAAGACGTCTACCGCAGAGTGATATACATTAAGGCAGAACGGTATGAACTGCTGGTAGGGATAAAAGACAGAGTGGAGCAGTATATTGAGATAAATTCAGGTTTTGACAGGATGCGGATTCAGTTTGATTTCAATCCGATGTAAAAATATACAGTGAAGAGAGGAAAAATTATGGCAATCAGACAGGTAAGAGAGATTGGAGACGACATATTGACAAAGCAGTGTAAAGATGTACCGAAGATGACGCTGCGAACAAAAATACTGATCAGCGACATGCTGGAGACGATGTACGAGTACCACGGTGTCGGGCTTGCAGCCCCGCAGGTAGGTGTTTTGAAGAGAATTGTAGTGATAGATGTAGGAGAGGGACCGATCGTCCTGATCAATCCGGAGATCATAGAAACATCAGGTGAGCAGACAGGTGAGGAAGGGTGCCTGAGCGTACCCGGAAAGTGGGGGATTGTGACAAGACCGGATCATGTCAAAGTGCGGGCTCTGGATCAGGAGATGAATCCTGTCGAACTTGAGGGAGAGGGGCTTCTGGCAAGGGCTTTCTGTCATGAGATCGACCATCTGTCCGGAGAACTTTATGTAGATAAGACCGAGGACGGACTCCATGATGTAACATATGACACCGGGGAAGACGAAGGAGAAGAAACGGAGGAATAGGCAGATGAGGGTAATATTTATGGGAACCCCGGATTTTTCCGTGGGAACGCTGGAAGCTCTTGTCGCGGCGGGGCATGACGTCTGCCTTGCGGTGACCCAGCCGGATAAGCCAAAAGGGAGAGGCGGCAGGATGCAGTATACACCGGTGAAGGAGAAAGCGCTGGCCTATGGCATACCGGTGTATCAGCCCAGGAGAGTGCGCGACCCGGAGTGTGTGGAAGAGCTGAGAAAATATCATGCGGATGTGATTGTTGTCATCGCGTTCGGACAGATTCTGCCCAAGTCCATTCTGGAGCTGACACCCTACGGATGTATCAATGTTCATGCGTCGCTGCTTCCGAAATACCGGGGCGCTGCTCCGATCCAGTGGGCGATCATTGAGGGAGAGAGTGTCACCGGCGTTACGACTATGCAGATGGATGAGGGCCTGGATACCGGTGATATGATCATGAAGACAGAAATTCCGATCGCGGCTGATGAGACGGGGGAGACTCTTCATGACAAACTGGCGGCAGCAGGGGCTGAACTTTGCGTGAAGACGCTGAAAGCGCTGGAAGAGGGAACCGCCGTCCATGAGAAACAGGGCGAAAGCCCTACGGCTTATGCAAAAATGCTTACGAAAGAACTCGGAAATATTGACTGGGCCCAGCCGGCAGTGAAGATAGAGAGGCTGATCCGGGGGCTGAATCCATGGCCGGGTACGTACAGCCACTGGAATGGAAAAGTGATGAAGATCTGGAAAGCAAAAGTGGAAGGAACCAGTGGCGGAAATAGTAAGCCGGGTACAGTTCTCACTGTCGGGAAAAATGATTTTACAGTACAGACAGGTAACGGAACCCTGCGCATTATAGAGGTGCAGATGCCGGGGAAAAAAAGAATGGAGACAGGAGCTTTCCTGAGGGGGAATGCGATGGAACCGGGCGACCTGCTGGTGCAGGAGTAGTCGGGAGAACAGCAGGAGAATAGACGAACATCGGGATTCAGGAGGTTGATCTTATGTTTTTTTATTACTATGACTGGACTTATATACTTGTACTGATCGGGGCGTTGATCTGTATTGCGGCGTCGGCGAGAGTAAACAGTGTTTTCTCCCGCTATTCGAGAGTGCGAAGCCATTCCGGACTGACAGGACGCGAGGCGGCAGAGCAGATCCTTCACAGGAACGGAATATATGATGTGCAGGTGATCCACATAGCGGGAAATCTGACAGATCACTACAACCCGGGAAATAAGACGCTGGGGCTTTCCGATACAGTCTATAATTCTACGTCCGTTGCGGCTGTCGGCGTGGCTGCCCATGAATGCGGGCATGCGGTTCAGCATTCTGTCGGGTATGCCCCGCTTTCAATCCGGGGCGCCCTTGTTCCGGTGGCAAATATCGGCTCTATGGCTGCATGGCCGCTGATCATTATCGGACTTTTCATGAACGGCCAGACAGCAGCATTTTTCATTAATCTGGGTATCCTGCTGTTCTCGGCGGCTGTACTCTTTCAGCTTGTCACCCTGCCGGTAGAGTTTAACGCGTCAAACCGCGCGGTGAAAGCGCTGGAGACGTCCGGGATGCTTTATCCCGACGAAGTGGGATCTGTAAAGAAAGTGCTGGGAGCCGCAGCCCTTACTTATGTGGCGAGCGCCGCAGCTATGATCCTGCAGCTTCTGCGTCTCATTATCTTGACAGGAGGAAGAAGACGGAATGACTAAACCGGTAAATGAGCGGGAGATCGTGCTGGCGGTTCTCCTGGAAGTGACAGAGAACGGCCAGTTCAGCCATATTATTTTAAGAGACGTGCTCTCGAAATACCAGTATCTGGAGAAGCGGGAACGCGCTTTTATAACCCGCGTGACCGAGGGAACACTGGAACATATGATTGAGATCGATTATATACTGGACCGGTTCTCAAAAGTAAAAGTGAAAAAGATGAAGCCTGTGATCCGGGGAATCTTGAGGAGCGCGGTATACCAGCTGAAATATATGGACAGTGTACCGGACCGCGCGGTGTGCAATGAAGCGGTAAAGCTTGCGGTAAGAAAAGGATTTTCCGGATTGAAAGGATATGTAAACGGCGTACTGCGGAGTGTGGCCAGAGGACTGGATGATGTGCAGTACCCGGGAGAGAAAATGGAGGAGTTATCTGTGCGGTACTCCTGTCCGAAATGGATTCTGGATCTGTGGGGCAGAACTTATGGCACGGAGGTGATCGAGAAGATGCTGAATGATTTTCAGCAGGAAAAACCGGTCACAATACGCTGCTGTCTGAACCGGATCAGCCCTGACAGGCTGAGAGAACGGCTTGAATCAGAGGGAATCACGGTAGAGAAGCATCCGTATCTGCCCTATGCGTTTCAGATATCGGGCTATGATTATCTGAATGATCTCGCGGCATTTCAGGAAGGTCTTTTTACCGTGCAGGATATCAGCTCGATGCTTGTCGCGGAGATCGCATCCCCTGAGGCGGGCGCGCAGGTGATCGACGTCTGTGCGGCACCCGGGGGAAAAGCACTCCATACAGCCGAGAAGCTGTATATGGCAGAAGCACAGCTTTTGAAAGACGAAAATGCGCAGAAGAATAGAACCGCAGGTCATGTGGAGGCACGTGACCTGACAGAAGGAAAAGTGGAGCTGATCCGGGAAAATATCGAACGGACAGGTTTGACAAATATATCGGCGGTCTGCCGTGACGCGTCGGTACCTGACAGGGATGCGGAGAGAAGGGCAGACCTTGTGATCGCAGATCTGCCATGTTCCGGTCTGGGAGTGATCGGAAAGAAGCCGGATCTGAAGTATAAGGCATCGCCTGAAGGGATCGACAGTCTCGTCAGGCTGCAGCAGAAGATTCTGAGCTGCGCGCAGTCTTATGTGAAACCGGGAGGAACACTTATTTACAGTACCTGTACAGTGAATCCGGGAGAGAATATAGACAATGTACACTGGTTTTTGCAGCAGTATCCGGAATTCTTCCCGGGTGATATCCGTGACCGTATCTGCCCGGAATTGCGGGAGAGCGTTGTGGAGAAAGGATGTATCCAGCTGCTGCCGGGCGTACATAAGAGCGACGGCTTCTTTATCGCAAGACTGGTAAGAAATCATGGAGGAAATCAGGAGCTATGAAAAAAGATATCCGGTCCTATGGATATACAGAACTGAAGAAAGAGATGGAACATCTGGGAGAAAAGGCATTTCGTGCAAAACAGGTATATGAATGGCTTCACATCAAGCTTGCGGACAGCTTTGACGAGATGACAAACCTGTCGTTGAAGCTTCGGGAGCGGATGAAGGAAGAATATAAGATATTTCCTGTTATTATGGAAGAACGTCAGATATCGAAGCTGGATGGAACGAACAAGTTTCTGTTCCGCCTGTATGACGGGAATATGGTGGAAAGCGTTCTTATGAAGTATAAACACGGCAATTCTGTCTGCATTTCCTCCCAGGCGGGCTGCCGGATGGGATGTGTGTTCTGTGCGTCAACGATCGGAGGGCTGAAGAGAAACCTGAATGCATCTGAGATGCTGGGACAGATCTATCAGATCCAGAAAATCACGGGCGAGCGTGTGTCAAATGTCGTCATTATGGGAACCGGAGAACCGTTGGACAACTATGATAATTTTGTGAAGTTTATCCGTATGCTGACTGATGAACACGGACTGAATATCAGCCAGAGGAATGTGACGGTATCAACATGCGGCATTGTTCCTAATATGCTGCGTCTGGCGGATGAAGGGTTTCAGATCACGCTGGCACTTTCTCTCCATGGTTCTACCCAGGAAAAAAGGCGGAAGCTTATGCCTGTCGCCAACAAATACGACCTGTCTGACGTTCTTGCCGCCTGCGATACATATTTTAAGAAGACGGGGCGCAGGGTGACCTTTGAGTACAGTCTGGTGCACGGGGTCAATGACAGGGATGAGGATGCAAGGGAGCTGATTTCAATCCTGAAGCCCAGAAACTGCCATCTGAATCTGATTCCGGTCAATCCGGTAAGAGAACGTCATTTTGTGCGTCCGAGCAGGGAAAATGCCCTGAATTTCAAAAATAAACTTGAAAAAAGCGGAATAAATGTTACTATAAGAAGGGAAATGGGCTCTGATATTGACGGGGCCTGTGGACAGCTCAGACGCCGTTATGCGGAGGAAGAGAACACAAACAACAGGATTTAAGGAGACAGATATGAGGACATTTTCTATTACAGATGTGGGAATGGTACGACAAGTGAATCAGGATTATGTCTACACGACAGACCGGCCTCTGGGTATCCTTCAGAATCTCTTTGTGGTCGCTGACGGAATGGGCGGACATCAGGCGGGAGATTACGCTTCCAAGTATACAGTTGAGGTCCTGGAGCGGGAGCTGGCTATGAGTGAGGGTGAAGATGTGGAAAAGTGCCTTGTGAAAGCCATCAAGACAGCGAACCGTGAGATCATTAAAGAGGCGTCCCGGGATGAGCATTTAAAGGGAATGGGAACAACAGTTGTTGTAGCTACGATCATGAACCAGATGATGTATTTTGCCAATGTGGGCGACAGCCGTCTGTATCTGATCAATCAGGGAATCCAGCAGCTAACGAAAGACCATTCACTGGTAGAAGAGATGGTAAGGCTCGGAGGTATCAAACCGGAGGAGGCAAAACACCATCCGGATAAGAATATTATTACGAGAGCCATCGGAGCAAAAGCCGATGTTGACGTGGACTTTTACGAACACCGTCTGAAACGGGGAGACATCATACTGATGTGTACAGACGGACTGAGCAATATGGTGGAGGACGAAGAACTTTTCCATATTGTTCAGGGAGGAAGAGATATCGTGGAATCCGGTCAGGCTCTTGTAGATGCTGCAAAGGAAAACGGCGGTACGGACAATATAGGGGTTGTTCTGGTGGAACCGTTTGCGGATGAGGTGAGTGTATTATGATTAAAGAAGGAGTTATTTTAGGGAAACGGTATGAGATACTGGGCCGTATCGGAAGCGGCGGAATGGCAGACGTATATAAGGGGAAGGACCATAAGCTGAACCGGTTTGTGGCAATCAAAGTGCTGAAAAGTGATTACCGTTCCGATGAAGTGTTTATCAAAAAGTTTTTGAGTGAGGCCCAGGCGGCAGCGGGGTTGATGCACCCGAATGTGGTAAACGTCTATGACGTGGGTCAGGACCGCGGTCTGTACTATATGGTCATGGAGCTGGTAGAAGGAATCACGCTGAAGGACTATATTGAGAAAAAAGGGAGACTTTCAGCGAAAGAAACTGTCAGCATTGCCATTCAGATGGTGACAGGTCTTCAGGCAGCTCATAACCATCATATTATCCACAGGGATATTAAGCCGCAGAATATCATCATATCAAAAGACGGCAAAGTAAAAGTAACTGATTTCGGTATCGCGCGCGCGACTACGTCCACACAGACGATCAGCACGAGCGTGATGGGATCGGTGCATTATACATCTCCGGAGCAGGCGCGGGGCGGCGTGGTCGATGAAAGAAGCGATATCTATTCCATCGGCATTACTCTGTATGAGATGGTGACAGGCCATGTGCCGTTTGACGGGGACTCTACGGTATCTGTGGCATTAAAGCATCTGCAGGAACAGATCACTTCTCCGGCTGAGGAGGTTGAAGACCTTCCGTACAGCCTGGAGTGTATTATCATGAAATGTACTCAGAAGAGCCCTGATCTCCGTTATCATGACTGTGCATCACTGCTGCTCGACCTGAAACGCTCTCTGGTCGATCCGGACGGTGATTTTGTCGTACTCGGAGCAGGCGCCGGAGTGGATACGGACCGTACGGTCGTCATGTCTCCGGAAGAGCTGGAAAAGATGCAGAAACGCCAGTATGACGCCGGCGAAGAAGCTGAAGACTATGATGAAGACGGCGAAGATGACTACGATGAGGAAGATGAGGACGAGGAAGAAGACGATTACGACGATAAACGTCAGGACCGCCGCCGAAGGAATAATGTAAATAATGACACAAAACGGATCATGAAGATTCTTATGATCGTGGCAGGTGTTGTGGTGGCACTGCTTGTTTTGTTCCTCGTGGCAAATGCGGCCGGCTTTTTCAGCGGACCGGGACTTACCAGGCAGGAAGAAGAGGCGGTGAAAGTGCCTGATCTGAGAGGAAAGACAGAGGAAGAGGCAAGAGCGGCGCTGAAAGACACAGGACTCGGCCTTACCGTAGAGAATGATCCGCAGCCGTCCAACCAGTACGATGAAGGCAAGATCATGAGCCAGGATCCTGCACCGGGAGATGAAGTAGCGGAGCATACAACGATCAAAGTTGTATTAAGCAGCGGCGAAGAAGCTGAAACGACGAAAGTTCCAAATGTAGTCGGAAAGAGTGAGTCGGAGGCTGAGGAGCTGATCCAGAAAGCAAATCTTATTGTTGTTCACGGAGACGCGCAGTACAGTGACGATGTTGAAGAAGGAGACGTTATCTCCAGTGACCCTACGCCAGGAACCGAAGTAGACGAGGGAACTGAAGTGACAATTGTAGTAAGTCTGGGGTCACAGCCGGCAACCGTTCCGAATCTGCGGGGAAAGACTGCGTCGGCGGCAGAATCAGCGCTTGCAAATGCAGGCCTGAGCGGAAGCTCCAGCGAGGATTACAGCGATAGTGTGCCGGAGGGACAGGTGATTTCCCAGAGCATAGATCCGGGCGAGAAGGTTGATAAAGGAACGACGGTGTCCTATGTTGTCAGCCTTGGACCTGAGACCACCTATGTTACCGTTCCGGGACTTGGAGGATATACAGAATCAGTAGCAAGACAGAGACTGGAGGATGCAGGCCTTTCGGTCGGAACGGTGAGCGAGGCCTACAGCAGTACCGTCGGCAAAGGATATGTTATAGACCAGACGGCAAGTCCGGGAAGCTCCGTCGAGGCGGGAACATCTGTGGGATTTACGGTGAGCCTCGGACCGGAACCTCAGCAGGAGGATCCGTCATCCGGCGGCGATACAGACACCGGGACAGGAACTGATACAGATACAGGGGAAACAACTGAGTGATCTCCGGAGAATTATTAAAATATATGCAGGGAAAAATTGTAAAAGGTATTGCCGGATTCTACTACGTTCACGTAGTAGAATCCGGTGTTTATGAGTGTAAAGCAAAAGGAATATTCCGCAAAGACGGCATAAAGCCGCTGGTGGGAGATGACGTCGAGATTGAGATTCTGGACGAAAAAGATATGGAAGGAAATATTATGAAGATCCTTCCGCGCAGAAATGAACTGATCCGGCCGGCTGTCGCAAACATAGATCAGGCGCTTGTGGTGTTTGCTGTGACAAAACCCAGACCTCATCTTAATCTTCTGGATCGTTTCCTGGTCATGATGGAGAGCCGGGAAGTACCGGTCATCCTGTGCTTTAATAAGACGGATATCGCAGATGATCCGGATATTGAGGAACTCAGGAAAATCTATGAAGGGTGCGGATATCCGCTGGTGTTTACCAGTGCAAAGGAAGAAAAGCATATTGACGAACTCAAAGCAATCCTGAAGGGAAAGACTACAGCGATTGCAGGACCGTCCGGAGTCGGAAAATCATCTATTATTAACCTGCTCCAGTCGGAGGTAGAGATGGAGACGGGGAGCATCAGCCGGAAGATCGAGAGAGGAAGACATACGACACGGCATTCGGAACTGCTTGTGATCGGTGACGATTCTTACATTATGGATACCCCCGGATTCAGTTCTCTTTATATCAGCGATATTGACCAGGATTCGTTGAAGTACTGTTTTCCGGAATTTGCGCCCTATGAAGGGAAATGCAGATTTAACGGGTGCAGTCATGTGCATGAACCGGACTGCGCGGTCAGACAGGCCGTTGACGAGAAAAAGATACATGGATCGAGGTACGAAGATTATGTTGCCATGTACCGGGAGATTCAGGAAAGAAAGAGGTATTAGCTTATGGAAAATATTCTCTCGCCATCTATACTTTCAGCTGACTTCAAAGTACTGGGAGAGCAGATCAGACAGACAGAAGAGGCAGGAGCCCGATATATCCATTTTGATGTGATGGACGGAATTTTTGTCCCGAGCATCTCTTTCGGGATGCCGGTGCTTTCTTCGATAAAGGGACTGACTTCGCAGGTGCTGGACGTGCACCTTATGGTGACGGAACCTGTCCGCTATGTGAAAGATTTCGCAAAATGCGGGGCAGATATTATCACAGTTCATCTTGAAGCATGTGAAGATCCGGCGGCAACGCTGGATGCGATTCATGACTGCGGTGTAAAGGCAGGTATTTCAATCAAGCCGGGTACGCCGGTGGAGAGTCTGGCTCCGTATCTGGAAAAGGCGGAGATGTTCCTTATCATGAGCGTGGAACCGGGATTCGGCGGACAGGCGTTTATCCCGGAGTCTCTGGAACGTATCAGCAGACTGCGCGCCATGCTCAGGGAAAAGGGAGAAGAAAAGGACATAGAGGTAGACGGAGGAATCTATCAAAGCAATGTGGCAGAGGTGCTGAAAGCCGGAGCAAATGTCATTGTATCCGGATCCGGTATCTATAAAGGCGATATCAAAGAAAACACGACAGGATTCATGGAGATATTGAAAGATTATGAGTAAGAGAACAGTAATCGTGAGCGGCGGAATGCTGGAAGAAGATTTCGTGCTCCCAATATTAAAAAGTGAAGAGACAGAATTTATCATCGGTGTGGACAAAGGACTTGAATTTCTTTATAAACATGAGATCAAGCCGGATTATATTGTCGGGGATTTTGACAGTGTTCCTCATGAACTGGTGGATTATTACCGGGAGAAACTTAACGTTCCTGTCAGGGAATTTAATCCTGTTAAAGACGCGTCTGACACAGAAATCGCATTGCGGCTTTGTCTGGGGCTTAACAGGAAAGCAATCTGGATCCTGGGCGGAACCGGAAACAGGATCGATCATCTGTGGGCGAATGTGCAGTGTCTGCAGATAGCCCTGGACGCCGGCGCAGATGCACGGATTATGGACAGTCATAACCAGATCCGCCTTATCGATAAAGATATTACATTGAAAAAGTCAGAGGCGTTCGGCCCGTACTTCTCACTGTTTCCACTGGAAATGCCGGTGGACGAGCTGAGCATCAAAGGGGCGAAGTATCCGCTGCAGAATCACTTCCTTAAGCCGAGTGACAGCCTTTGCGTGAGCAATGAATTCGAGGAAGACGAAGTGACGATCTCGTTTGTATACGGAAAAGTGATCCTGATGGAGACGAGAGACTAAAATAAAATAGATACAGTAAGGAGATTTAAAAGTTATGAAATTAGGAATCGTTGGACTCCCTAATGTAGGAAAAAGTACATTGTTTAATTCATTGACGAAGGCGGGCGCAGAATCCGCGAACTATCCGTTCTGTACCATAGACCCCAATGTCGGTGTGGTTACGGTGCCGGACGAGAGACTGAATGTACTGGGAGAGATGTATCACACGAAAAAGATTATCCCGGCAACGATTGAGTTCGTTGATATTGCCGGACTTGTAAAAGGCGCATCCAAAGGAGAAGGACTTGGAAACCAGTTCCTTGCAAATATCCGTGAAGTTGACGCTATCGTACACGTGGTACGCTGCTTTGAGAACACGAACATCGTGCATGTGGATGGAAGCATTGACCCTATGCGTGATATCGAGACCATCAATCTGGAGCTGATCTTCTCGGATCTGGAAGTGCTGGAGAGAAGGATCGCCAAGACAGTGAAACTGTCACGCAATGACAAGACGGCGGCGAAAGAACTGGATCTTTTAAACCGTGTGAAAGCGCATCTGGAAGAGAACAAGCTTGCAAAGAGCTTTGTGACAGACGATGAAGATGAGCAGGCTTGGCTTGCAGGATACAATCTGCTGACAGCAAAACCGGTGATCTTCGCGGCAAATGTATCGGAGGATGATCTGGCGGATGACGGAGCGAATAATCCGGGAGTACAGGCTGTCAGAGAATATGCCAAAGAAGAAGATTGTGAAGTGTTCGTCGTATGCGCGGAGATCGAGGAAGAGATTTCCCAGCTTGACGACGATGAGAAGAAAATGTTCCTCGATGATCTTGGACTCAAGGAGTCAGGTCTGGAGAAACTGATCAAAGCGAGCTACCATCTGCTCGGCCTGATCAGCTATCTTACGGCAGGAGAGCCGGAAGTGCGGGCATGGACGATCAAAAAAGGCACGAAAGCACCCCAGGCAGCAGGAAAGATCCACTCCGACTTTGAGAGAGGATTTATCCGCGCAGAGGTAGTAAGCTATGATGATCTGATCGCGTGCGGATCTCATACTGCGGCAAAAGAAAAAGGTCTGATCCGACTGGAGGGAAAAGACTACGTCGTACAGGACGGCGATATCATGCTGTTCAGGTTCAACGTATAGCACCAGTTCAGCCATGCGTATGCTCTGGCAAGAAAACTATGCTTGCATAGGTTTTCTGTCAGGTATACGCATGGACTGAGCGCCAGAATATGAGCAAAACAGCGGCGGTAGCCGCGGTAAGCACGAAGTGCGGTTTTGCGAATAGCGCGGCTGAACTGGTGCGGAAGCGCGCGGAAAACAGCGGCGATAGCCGCGGTAAGCACAAAGTGCGGTTTTGCGAATGGCGCGGCTGAACGGAAGAAAGAGCTACAGAAAGGAGCATTTCCATGCATTATGACATTTCCTTTCCTAATCTGGGCATCTATCTGGATCATGTGGGAAAGAACGTTGATATATTCGGCTTTACGATTGCTTACTATGGTATTATCATCGGATGTGCGATCCTGATAGGTTTTCTGATTGCTACGTCAGAGGCTAAACGGACGAGACAGAATCCGGAAGATTATCTTGACATGGGAATCATAGGAGTGATAGCAGGCATTGCCGGCGCCAGAATTTACTATGTGATCTTTTCTTGGGATATGTATAAGGATAATCTGCTGGACATCTTTAATCTCCGGGAGGGAGGTCTTGCCATCTACGGCGGCGTGATCGCTGCTGTGATCGCGGTGTTTGTTCTCGCCAGAGTGAAGAGGCTCTCGCCTTTTCAGATTCTGGATACAATTGCAATGGCACTCCTGAACGGCCAGATGCTTGGCCGCTGGGGCAATTTCTTCAATCGTGAAGCATTCGGCGAGTATACGGACGGACTGTTCGCCATGCGGCTGCCGGTAGATGCGGTGCGCTCGGGTGATATTACAGAGAAGATGTGGCAGCATATGGAGACTATCGGTGGCGTGGATTATATACAGGTAAGTCCGACATTCCTTTACGAGTCAGTATGGTGCGCCGTGCTTCTGATCCTGCTGGTGCTGTACCGGAAGCATAAGAAATATGAAGGAGAGCTTTTCCTTCTGTATATCTTCGGATATGCGCTTGGCAGAGTCTGGATCGAGGGACTGCGTACAGACCAGCTCCTCATCCCGGGAATCGGCTTCCCGGTGTCTCAGGCACTTGCCGGATGTGTGGTTGTCTTTGCGGGAATTGCGCTGCTTTATCTGCGTAAGAACCATAAGCGGAAGCCTCTTTTAAAGAGTGAAAAGGTATATGAACCGATGCCGGATAAAATCGAGGGAAAGAAACCGCCGAAGAAGAAGGACAGAATATTTAAGTTTAAGGATAAATAGCGCATTTTACGGAGGATAAAGAAAATGGGAACAGCATCACTGGTACTCGGTATTATATCGATGGTGATCGGTACGCTGGCCGGAGGCGGATTCAACTGGGTTGGCGTGATCGTCGGAATTATAGGTATTGTCCTTGGAATCGAGGGTAAAAAGAAACCGGAACAGGCCGGCATGGCACAGGCAGGCTTTATCTGTTCTATTGTCGGAGTTGTGCTCTGCCTTCTCACATATATTGCCTGCGTGGCTTGCGTGGGATGCCTGGCACTGATTGTATAATTCAATTAAAAAATTCACGGTTGAAAAGGAGTGGCAGACACTCCTTTTTCTTTTTCAGATAAACTGATTTCAGGAAAAGCGAAAATATTTCAAAATGCCTGAATTCGAAAGATGTTGTGAAAAGAGGAAAAGAATATGGGGCTGGAGATTGGAGCGGTTATTATACCGTGGTATGGACTGTTCATCGTGCTGGGAATTGCGGCAGGAATGATTTTGGGATTTTTACTGATTCGTATAAATCATATGAAATTTGACGATTTTATCCAGATCGTATGCTTTGTGGGACTGGGGGCAATGATCGGGGCGAAACTTCTGTATCTCGCTGTATCGTGGAAAAGTATTGATTTTTCGAGGATTACGGATCTGGAATATCTGAATGCGCTGATGGGAGGCGGGTTTGTCTTTTACGGAGGGCTGATCGGAGGACTGATCGGCTTGTATCTCTGCGGAAAGATACTGCATATACCGGTGATGGATTATGCCCGTGTGGCCGTGCCGGTCATTCCGCTGGCTCACGCATTTGGAAGAATAGGATGTGCATTTGTCGGATGCTGCTATGGAGTTCCCTATGACGGTCCGGGAGCAGTCGTCTATACAGAGTCGATTGCCGCGCCGACAGGAGTACCGCTTTTCCCCGTTCAGGCAGTAGAGGCGGCGGGAAATCTTGTGATTGTGGCTGTACTGTGCCTCTATGGGGGAATCTGTCGTAGAAACGGGAAAAGAGCGGAAAGTCTGCAGCTGTATCTCGCTATGTATGCGGTTTTTCGGTTCGTGCTGGAATTTGTACGGTACGATGACAGTGAACGGGGGCTGCTGCTGGGACTGTCCACATCCCAGTGGATCAGTATTGTGATATGCTCATCATTATTTCTGCACGTCAAAAGATACAAAAAACCCGACCGCTCTCTATAGACTTTTGTCATTTTTGGCGATATAATAAAAATACATGTGAATTAATATATTTTTTTCAATGTAATTCTTAAGGAGGAACAAGAAAATGGCAAGAAAAATGAAGACCATGGACGGTAACCAGGCTGCTGCTCACGTGTCATATGCTTACACAGAAGTTGCGGCGATCTACCCGATTACACCGTCATCCGTTATGCCGGAGCATGTTGACGAATGGGCAACAGAAGGCAGAGAGAATATCTTCGGACAGACAGTCAATGTAGTAGAGATGCAGTCCGAGGCAGGTGCGGCAGGTGCTGTACACGGATCTCTGTCAGCAGGAGCACTGACGACAACATTTACAGCGTCTCAGGGACTTCTGCTTATGATCCCGAACTTATATAAAGTAGCAGGCGAGCAGCTTCCGGGCGTGTTCAATGTATCTGCCCGCGCACTGGCAAGCCACGCGCTTTCCATTTTTGGCGACCACTCAGACGTTTACGCCTGTCGTCAGACCGGCGCAGCTATGCTGTGTGAGTCAAGCGTACAGGAGGTTATGGACCTGACACCGGTTGCTCACTGCGCTGCACTGGAAGGAAAACTTCCTTTCATCAACTTCTTTGACGGATTCCGTACATCCCACGAGATCCAGAAGATCGAGACATGGGATTACGAAGATCTGAAAGATCTGGTAAATATGGATGCAATCGATGCTTTCCGTGCTCATGCACTGAACCCGAATCATCCGTGCCAGAGAGGTTCCGCTCAGAACCCGGATATCTTCTTCCAGGCAAGAGAGGCATGTAACCCGTATTACGATGCAATGCCGGGAATTGTTCAGAACTATATGGACAAAGTAAATGCAAAGATCGGAACAGACTACAAACTGTTCAACTACTACGGAGCTGAGGACGCAGAGCACGTAATCGTTGCTATGGGTTCTGTCTGCGATACAATCGAGGAGACAATCGATTACCTGATGAAAGCAGGAGAGAAAGTCGGCGTAGTTAAAGTACGTCTGTACAGACCGTTCTGCGCACAGGCTCTGATCGATGCGATTCCGGATTCTGTTAAGAAGATTTCTGTTCTCGACAGAACAAAAGAGCCGGGAGCTATGGGCGAGCCGCTGTACCTTGATGTTGTTGCAGCACTCAAAGGTTCCAAATTCGACGCAGTGCCGATCTACACAGGACGTTACGGACTTGGTTCCAAAGATACGACACCTGCTCAGATCGTTGCTGTATATCACAATGATGAGAAACAGAAATTCACAATCGGTATCGAGGATGATGTGACAAATCTGTCACTGAAAGCTGACGAGCCGCTTGTTACAACACCGGAAGGAACTATCAACTGTAAGTTCTGGGGACTTGGTGCTGACGGTACAGTCGGAGCAAACAAGAACTCCATCAAGATCATCGGTGACAACACAGATATGTATGCTCAGGCATACTTTGATTATGATTCAAAGAAATCCGGCGGTGTTACAATGTCTCACCTCCGTTTCGGTAAACTGCCGATCAAATCTACATACCTGATCCATCAGGCAAACTTTGTAGCATGCCACAACCCGTCCTATGTGGACAAGTACAACATGGTACAGGAGCTTGTAGACGGCGGTACATTCCTTCTGAACTGCCCGTGGGATATGGAAGGACTTGAGAAACATCTGCCGGGACAGGTAAAAGCTTACATTGCAAATCACAACATCAAGTTCTACACGATCGACGGTATCAAGATCGGTAAAGAGATCGGACTTGGCGGACGTATCAACACAGTCCTTCAGTCTGCATTCTTCAAACTTGCCGCTATCATTCCGGAGGAAGAGGCAATCGACCTGATGAAGGCTGCCGCTAAAGCTACTTACGGAAGAAAAGGTGACAAGATCGTACAGATGAACTACGATGCCATCGACGCAGGTGCAAAACAGGTTGTTGAAGTAACAGTTCCGGAGAGCTGGAAAGATGCAGCTGACGAAGGACTTGCAACACCGAAGGTAGACGAGAACGGAAGAAAAGACGTTGTTGATTTTGTTAAGAATATTCAGGCTAAGGTTAATGCTCAGGAAGGAAATACACTTCCGGTATCTGCATTTAACGACTATGTAGACGGCTCTACACCGTCAGGTTCCTCCGCATACGAGAAACGTGGTATCGCAGTAGATATCCCGGTATGGAAACCGGAGAACTGTATCCAGTGTAACCGCTGTGCGTATGTATGTCCGCACGCTGTTATCCGTCCGGTAGCTCTGACAGAGGACGAGCTTGCAAAAGCTCCGGAAGGAATGGAAGCAATCGATATGATCGGTATGCCGGGAATGAAGTTCTCTATGACAGTATCCGCTTACGACTGTACAGGATGCGGTTCATGTGCTAACGTATGTCCGGGCAAGAAGGGCGAGAAAGCTCTCGTTATGGGCAACATGGAAGAGAACGCCGGCAAACAGGATTACTTCGATTACGGAAGAGAGATCCCGGTAAAACCGGAAGTTGTCGCAAAATTCAAAGAGACAACTGTAAAGGGAAGCCAGTTCAAACAGCCGCTGCTTGAGTTCTCAGGCGCATGTGCAGGATGTGGTGAGACACCGTATGCGAAACTGATTACACAGCTCTTCGGAGACAGAATGTACATTGCAAACGCAACAGGATGTTCTTCTATCTGGGGTAACTCTTCACCGTCCACACCTTACACGGTTACACCGGAAGGCAAGGGACCGGCTTGGAGCAACTCACTGTTCGAGGACAACGCTGAGTTCGGATATGGTATGCTGCTCGCACAGAATACAATCCGTGACAGAATGAAAGGCTACGCAGCTAAGCTTGCCGAGGATGCAGAAGATGCAGACGTTAAGGCAGCAGCTCAGGAGTACATTGACACATATACATGCGGCGCTACAAACGGAACAGCTACAGACAAACTTGTGGCAGCTCTGGAGAAATGCGGATGCGACCGCGCAGAAAAAGCTGAACTTCTGAAGAACAAAGACTTCCTCGCTAAGAAATCCCAGTGGGTATTCGGTGGTGACGGATGGGCTTATGATATCGGATTCGGCGGTGTAGACCACGTACTTGCAAGCGGCAAGGACATCAACATTATGGTATTCGATACAGAGGTTTACTCCAACACAGGCGGACAGTCTTCCAAGGCTACAAAGACAGGTGCTACGGCACAGTTCGCAGCAGGCGGTAAAGAGACGAAGAAGAAAGACCTTGCAGGAATGGCAATGAGCTACGGATACGTATACGTTGCACAGATCGCAATGGGTGCTGACTTCAACCAGGCGATCAAAGCCATCACAGAGGCTGAGGCTTATCCGGGACCGTCACTGATTATCGCTTATGCTCCGTGTATCAACCACGGTATCAAGAAAGGTATGAGCAAGGCTCAGACAGAGGAGCAGCTTGCAGTAGAGTGCGGATACTGGAATAACTTCCGGTTCAATCCGGCTGCTGAAGGCAACAAGTTCTCACTTGACAGCAAAGAGCCTAAGGAAGAAGATTATCAGGCATTCCTCGACGGAGAGGTTCGTTATAATGCTCTGAAGAGATCTAATCCGGAGAAGGCAGCAAGACTGTTCGCAATCAACGAGCAGGAAGCTATGGAGAGATACGACTACCTGAAGAAACTGGTAGATGTATACGCTGCTGACAAGGCTGAATAATAAAAAATTCATATTGGATGAATGACGAGTGCGTCCGCAGGGGATCAGATGTCCTTTGCGGACGCACTTTTTATATGGAGTTTTGAAATCATCCGGCATATCCTGTCTTGACCTTCTGCCTTTTGCCATACTATAATCATATGCAAGGCTAAGTCGATTATTTTTATATTTGAACGGGAGAAAAACGATGATCAGGATCGCGGTCGTGGAAGATGAAGAAAGTTATATTTCTGTATTAAAAGAATATCTGGAGCGCTATAAGCAGGAATCCGGCGAACAGATTGAAGTCACGGTTTATCATGACGGAGACGAGATCGCGGCGTATTATCGTGCGCAGTTTGATATTATCCTTATGGACATTGAGATGAAGTTTATAGACGGTATGACGGCGGCCGAGGAAATCCGGAAAGTGGATTCATCAGTCTCTATCATATTTATAACGAATGCACCTCAGTACGCGATCCGCGGCTATGAAGTCGGAGCGCTGGATTACATATTAAAGCCTGTGACATACTTTACCTTCAGCCAGAAGCTCGGGCGGGCGGTAGCTAAATTAAAAAAGCGAAGCAGCAGGAAACATATCACAGTGCCGGTTAAAGGCGGCGTTATGCGGATGGAACTCTCGGATATTTTCTATATCGAGAGTGAAGGGCACAATCTGCTCTATCATACAAAGGACGGAACTTCTGTCTCATCCGGTACGATGAAATCCGTGGAAACGGCAATGGAAGGGATGGATTTCTCAAGGATAAACAAGTGCTATCTTGTGAACCTGGAACATGTAGACGGGGTTCAGGATAAATACGCTATTGTGCACGGGGACCGCCTGCTGATCAGCCGCCCCCGGATGAAGCAGTTTATGCAGGAACTGACGAGGTACTGGGGGGAACGCTCATGACAATGACAGAATTTGTTACAAATCTTCCGGATATTCCCAGGATCTTTACCGCGCTGGCGGAATGGCTTGCGTGTTTTGTATGTATCCTGCCGCTGAGAAAAAGAGAATGGATGAGCAGAGGTGTATTTGCCGCGGTGAGCGCAGGATTCCTGACGGTCCAGCTCCTTTTTATGGATGCCACGGACGGATTTGACGGGATTGCCTGGAATCTGTGCATGGCGGGGGCTGTGCTTCTGATGTTCTGCTATATCAGAATATGTACGGTAACAGCGCTGAACAATGCCATTTCCTGCTGTTGTACCGCATTCATCGGATCTGAGTTTGCGGCATCGATTGAATGGCAGATCTGGTGTTATGTCCATGATATTTTAAGTCTGCATCATATTGCCTGGAGTCTTGCTGTGCTGATACTGGTGTATGGAATTGTGTTTTTCATTATCTGGCAGCTTGGCAGAAGTATTAATTCTTTGGATGAAGAGTTCGCCGTAACGGGAAGAGAAATGATCATGACAGTAATAGCGACTGTGCTTATATTTGCGGTCAGCAATCTGGGCTTTCTTCCGGTCGATCTGCCTTTCGCGGGAAGAGACAGTATGGAGATCTTTAATATGCGGACGCTGGTAGATCTGGGAGGGGCTGCGATTCTTTACGCGTACCAGTCGCAGTGGAAATCAACCCATATCCAGCGGGAACTTGAGACTATCCAGACGATCCTTAACAGTCAGTATGAGCAGTATAAACAGGCACAGAGGACAGTGAATCTGATCAACTACAGATATCATGATCTGAAGAACCACATCATTGCCTTAAGGGCTGATGCGAACGCACCGCAGCGCCATGAATATCTCGACAAGCTCGAACATGAGATTCATGATTACGAGGCGCTCAATAAAACGGGAAATCAGGTGCTGGATACACTGCTTACAAGTAAGAATCTGCGCTGTATGCAGCACAAGATTGATATGACATGTGTAATTGACGGAAAACTGTTCGACTCTATGGATGTAATGGATATCTGTTCAATCTTCGGAAACGCGCTTGATAATGCCATTGAGTGCGAGCTGAAAATCAAGGATTACGGAAAGCGGATGATTCATGTGGATGCATTTTCGGAAAAGAGCTTCATCATTATCCGGTTCGAGAATTACTACGAAGGAGATATCCGCTTTGAGCGGGGGCTTCCGGTCACGAGTAAGCAGGAGACAAAGCTTCACGGATATGGCCTGAAAAGTCTTCGGTATACAGTCCATAAATATAAAGGTGAGGTTCAGATTGAAGCCCGGGATAACTGGTTCAGCCTCAGAATACTGATTCCGATGGAAATGACAAAATAATAGATACGCATTTAGAATTGTTAAAAATATACAATTTTAAATGCGTATTTTTGTCATATATCGACAAAAGTTAGAACAGTTTATGCAGGAAATGAACAATTTATGAATGAATCGTAAAAAATAGTTAATTTCTGGTATAATAAATGCAGTTGACGGAAAAGCCGTCGAAATCTAAAAGAGAAAGGGAGGAAAGACTATGTTAGCAATTAACATGGCCGATGTGGTAAACGTGTTGAATACATGTAAGCCATATCTGATCGGTTTTGGAGTTGTTTTCGTGATCGCAGTGATCGTGCTGATCGCGGCATTCAAACTGAACAAGACCAAAAGAAAACTGGTCCGCTCAGAGGCGGGCATCGCGATCCTGCTGGCACTGGTCGTAGTAGTAAACATGATCTGCTTCGGACCGATGAACAGCATGATCTCACTGGCAACAGGAAATGGAACAATCAGCGAGGATACTTCTGCAGAGGCTACAGACCTTGTAGAGCAGATCGCGGAAGAGGGTATCGTAATGCTCAAGAACGAGGACAATATCCTGCCGCTGGATGATTCCAATAAACTTAATGTATTCGGATGGGCATCTACGAATCCGTGCTACGGCGGAACAGGATCAGGTTCTCTGTCTGACGCTTATGAGACAGTAACCCTGCTTCAGGGACTTGAGAATGCGGGATTTGAGCTGAACACAGAGCTTTCCGATTTCTACACAGATTACCGTGCAGATCGTCCGGAAGTCGGAATGTGGCAGCAGGACTGGACGCTTCCGGAACCGACAGCTGATTCCTACAGCGAAGATATGATGAACAACGCAAAAGAGTTCTCAGACACAGCTATGGTAGTGATCACACGTGTCGGCGGCGAGGGCGCAGATCTTCCGACGGATGTAAGCCAGGTGACTTACACAAATAATTCAGATGAGTACAACGATTTCGAGCCGGGAGAACACTATCTCCAGCTTAGCCAGACAGAGAGAAATATGCTGGATCTGGTATGCGAGAACTTTGACAATGTAGTTGTTGTATACAACGGAGCAAACGCTATGGAACTCGGATTCCTCAATGAATATGAGCAGATCAAAGGTGCTCTGTGGTGCCCGGGTACAGGTCAGTCCGGATTTAACGCTCTGGGCGAGATCTTAAGCGGTGCGGTTAACCCGTCCGGTAAGACAAGCGATACATTTGTTGCTGATCTTACTGCAACTCCGACAGCAAACAACTTCGGAAGTTTCTTCTATGACAATACAGAAGAATTCAATATGACACAGGTTGGATTCGACGGAACAGAGCAGATCGTAGCTCCGAGCTTTGTCAACTATGTAGAGGGTATCTATGTAGGCTACCGCTTCTGGGAGACAGCTGCTGCCGAAGGGCTGATCAACTATGACGAGTCCGTGGTATATCCGTTCGGATACGGACTTTCATACACAACATTCACTCAGGAAATGGGTGAGATGACAGAAACTGACGGAACGATTTCCTTTGATGTTACAGTAACCAATACAGGTGATGTGGCAGGCAAGGACGTAGTAGAAGTATACTATAATCCTCCGTATACAAACGGCGGCATTGAGAAAGCAACTGCGAACCTGATCGCATTTGAGAAGACAGAGATGCTTGAGCCGGGCGCTTCTGAGACAGTAACCATCTCATTTAACGCAGAGGATATGGCTTCTTATGATTATCAGAATGCACAGGCTTACGTGCTTGAGGCAGGCGACTATGAGATCAGCATTAACAGTGATTCTCATACAGTAATTGATTCACAGACATACAATGTTCCTGAGACGATTACATACAGCGGAGACAACACACGTTCTACAGACCAGACAGAAGTTACAAACCAGTTCGCTTCTGCAGAAGGTGATGTGACATATCTCTCCCGTGCAGACGGATTTGCAAATTATGATGAGGCGACAGCAGCTCCGGCTTCCCTGTCCATGACAGACGAGCAGAAAGCCGCATTCCTCAACAATGGAAATTATGATCCGGCAAACTACAATAACGAAGAAGATGAGATGCCGACAACAGGTGCGGACAACGGTCTGGAACTGGCAGATCTCAGAGGCGTGGATTATGACGACGCACAGTGGGATGAACTTCTGGATCAGATGACAGTATCTGATATGGATCAGCTCATCGCTCTCGGCGGATATCAGACAGTAGCTTTATCAAGCATTAACAAGGTACAGACGATCGACTGTGACGGACCGGCTTCTATTAACAACAACTTTACAGGAACAGGTTCCGTAGGATTCCCGTCAGCGGTAATGATCGCAAGTACATGGAACAAAGACATTGCGACAGCTTTCGGTGAGAGCATCGGTAAGATGGCTGACGAAATGGGCGTATCCGGATGGTATGCACCGGCTATGAACATCCACCGCTCTGCTTTCGCAGGACGTAACTTCGAGTATTATTCAGAAGACGGACTCCTCTCCGGTAAGATCGCATCTGCGGCAATCCAGGGAGCAGAGGAATACGGCGTATATGCTTACATGAAACATTTTGCCCTGAACGATCAGGAGACAAACCGTAACAGTATGCTGTGTACATGGTCAAACGAACAGGCAATCCGTGAGATCTACCTGAAACCGTTTGAGATTTCCGTAAAAGAGGGCGGATGTGACGCTGTTATGTCTTCCTTCAACTACATCGGAACAGAATGGGCTGGCGGATATGCACCGCTTTGCAATACAGTTCTTCGTGACGAGTGGGGATTCCAGGGATTCGTACTTACCGACTACTTCGGAGTATACGGATACATGAACTCTGATCAGGGTATCAGAAACGGTACAGACTGTATGCTGGTTGCTTACGATACAGAGACAAACCACGTAAAAGATCAGGAGAGCGCAACAGGCGTTCAGGCAATGCGTCAGGCTTGCAAGAACATCCTGTATACAGTAGTAAACAGCCGCGCATATGATCCTGATAACCTTGAGACAGGACTGATGGGATGGCAGATAGCAGCGATCGTGATCGATGTTATATGTGCAGCTGTCATCATTGTACTTGAAGTTGTAGCGATTAAGAAATTCCTTAAGAGAAATGCAGAGGGAGCAAAAGCAAAGACTTCTAAATAATAAAGAAAAACAATAACGAGCGGGCCCGGACCGGATGAGTCCGGGCCTGACTTGCAAACAGGGAACGGAGGCAGTATATGAGTAATTTAAAAAGCTGGTGGCTGGACAAGTGGGGCGCTTTCGAGAACAGTCATCCTAAGCTGGCAAAATGGGTTTATCAGATATTTTATTTCTTCGTATTCAGTATGGGCGTAACGATCTTCCAGTACCTTGTATTTACCCTGATGCCCCATATTCTCGGTAAAGGGCTTGCGGGTACGGAGTTCATGTGGCCTCAGATACATATGAATCTTTTCGGCGTGGATTTTGACTGGAGTCTTCTGGGATATGAAGTACTGAAAGATAAGACGACGGGCGAAGTGCTGATCGGAGGCGGTCTCGGATACTTCATCAGTTATGAGGTGGGCTCATTCCTTGCCCAGTGTATCAACTTCCCGCTTCAGAGAAATATTACATTTAAGAGTAAAGGCAATCCGGTCTATCAGGCAATGTGGTACTTTATCGCATGGGTAGTCATCTCCCTGATCTGTAACGGATTCAACAACCTGTGGATGCCGATCGCACAGCAGTATGTAGCTCCGGCAATCTACAATCTGCTCGTTACATTCATCACAGGCGGCGTATCCATGATCATCTTCTTCTTTGTATTTAAGATTATCTTCCCGGAGGGAGAACCGGAGAAAAAAGAAGCAAAATAAAAAGGCGGACGAGATAGACAGGAGAAGAGGAGGAACATTGTGAAACATAAAGAAATCATTGATAAAATGAAACTAGAAGAAAAAGCAGCTCTCCTGAGCGGAAAAGGAGAGTGGCAGACATGGGACTTTGAACGGCTGGGGATCCCGTCAATGTACTGTTCCGACGGTCCTCATGGCATCCGTAAGCAGGCGGGAGCCGGGGACCATCTGGGCTTGAACCCCTCGCTCCCGGCAACCTGTTTCCCGACGGCAGCTACGATTGCCAACAGCTGGAACCCGGAGCTTGGAGAGGAAATCGGAAAAGCTCTTGGCGAAGAAGCGAGTGTGCAGGGCGTACATGTAGTGCTCGGACCGGGACTCAATATTAAAAGAAGCCCCCTGTGCGGAAGAAATTTTGAATATTTTTCTGAAGATCCGTATCTTGCAGGCAAAATGGCCGCAGGCTATGTTCGGGGGATTCAGAGCCAGGGTGTCTATGCCTGCCCGAAACATTTCGCAGTAAACAGTCAGGAACTTCGCAGAATGGCAATGAACGCTGTGGTAGATGAACGCACGCTGCGAGAGATTTATCTGACCGGATTTGAGATTGCTGTAAAAGAGGGCGGCGCAAAGGCGATCATGACCAGTTACAATCAGGTTAACGGAACCTATGCCAATGAAAATATGCACCTCCTCAGAGATATCCTGAGAAATGAATGGGGATATGAAGGTATTGTTATTACAGACTGGGGCGGTTCCAACGACCATATCAAGGGAGTAGAAGCAGGTTCTGATCTTGAGATGCCTACCCCGGGACTGGATTCCGCAAGACAGATCGTGGCAGCAGTAAAGGACGGCAAGCTGGCAGAGTCTGCCGTGGATGAGTGTGTTGACCGTCTCCTGGAGGCAGTTCTTACTCTTACAAAAGACAGAGAGATACCGAAAGAATTTGACAAAAAAGCACATCATGCGCTGGCGAGAAAAGCAGCTTCGGAGAGCGCGGTCCTGTTGAAGAATGAGGAGAATATCCTTCCGCTGAAGCCGGGAACAAGAGTGGCGCTGATCGGCGACTTTGCGTTTGAACCGAGATATCAGGGCGCGGGCTCTTCCATGGTAAATGCAACAGCTCTGGATAAGATGGAAGAGATGATCAAAGGCTATGATCTTGTACTGGCAGGAAGTTCAAAAGGTTATATCAGAACAGGCGAAGAGGATACAGTACTGGCAAAAGAGGCGGTTGATCTTGCACAGTCGGCAGATGTGATCCTGTACTGCTTCGGACTGGACGAGCTGAGTGAATCCGAAGGCATTGACCGTACACATATGCGTATTCCGCAGAACCAGATCTCTCTGCTGGAGGCAATGGCCAGAGTGAACAAGAATATTGTCGGCGTATTGAGCGCAGGTGCAGCCATTGAGATGCCATGGCACTACTGTCTGAAAGGTCTTCTTCACGGTTATCTCTACGGTCAGGCAGGTGCGGGAGCCATGCTTGATATTCTCACCGGAAAGGTCAATCCGTCCGGAAGGCTTAATGAGACATATCCGCTGCGTTATGAGGATACTCCTGCATTCCGTTACTTCCCGAGCGAAGAACGCAATTCGGAATACAGGGAGGGACTCTATGTGGGTTACCGCTATTATGATACAAGCAAGGTGCGGGTAATGTATCCGTTCGGGTTCGGGCTGTCCTATACAAAATTTGAGTACAGCGGACTGAAAGTAGACGACTCGGGCGTTACATTTACAATTACCAACGCAGGCGCAATGGACGGAGCGGAAGTGGCTCAGCTATATGTAGGAATGAAAGACGCGAAGGTATACCGTCCGGAGAAAGAGCTGAAAGGTTTTGCTAAAGTATTCCTGAAAGCAGGGGAGAGCGCGGAGGTGCGGATCGACTTTGACGATAAGACGTTCCGGTACTGGAATGTGCGGACAAACCGCTGGGAAATCGAGGGCGGCACATACCGCATTATGGTCGGTGCAAGCTGCGCGGATATCCGTCTTGAAGCAGAGGCAGATGTCGAGGGAACAACAGAAGAATTCCCGTATTATACAAACCGGATGCCGTCTTACTACTCCGGGCTGATCCAGCAGGTTGACGACAAAGAGTTTGAAGAACTGCTAGGCATGCCGATCCCGTCAGGCAAGTGGACGGGTGATCTGACTGTCAATGACGCAATCTGCCAGATGTACTATGCAAAAAGTGCCATTGCGCGGTTTGCATACAAGAAACTGACACAGATGAAAAAGAAGAGCGAAGATGCGGGAAAACCGGATCTGAATATACTTTTCATATATAACATGCCGTTCCGGGCTATCGCAAAGATGACCGGCGGTATGGTGAGCATGGAGATGGTGGAAGGAATAGTGACAATGGTCAACGGACATCTGTTCAGGGGACTGGGTCGGACGATAAGCGGTTTCTTCCGCAATCAGAGATTGAATAAAAAATATGTGAAAGAGATCACGGGAAAATAAAGTATCAGCTGAACAGGAGGGGGACTTAAGGAGTTTTCGTCTTGCAAAGATCCGGTAACTGTGGTAGAATAATCGTGGTTTATCCGCAGGAGGTGTAGAGATGGATATCTTAAAGACCGTGATAACGATCATCTTTGTTATAGACTGCATTGCATTAGCTGCAATTATTCTTCTTCAGGAAGGAAAATCCGCAGGACTGGGTACGATCAGCGGGGCGGCTGACACATATTGGGGACATAATAAAGGACGTTCCATGGAGGGAACTCTTGTAAAGGTTACCCGTGTGGTAGCAATACTTTTTATCGTGCTGGCTGTAGTCCTTAACCTTAAGATTTTCAATTAGAGAAAAGTACTGCACTGGTATCAAATGCACTATATCAGAAGATAATAATCATGTAAGCACTCTATAACGGATATAGAGTGCTTATGTTTTTGTGCGATACGCCCGGAGGGCGACCGCATAGTCGGTCAGGCCAGCCTGAACAGCCATGCGGACATTCGACGGGCAGCGGTCAGCGAGGGATATAGTCCCGAGCTGTACGGTATCGCAGAGATCGATACGCCCGGAGAGCGGATAGGAGAAAACAGATATGGACCAGACATTTGACAAGCGTAAAAAGGTTATCCTTGATTTTATCAGTGATGATCTGTATGTTCCAATGAAAATTAAAGAGATAGCGATCGTGCTTCAGATTCCCAGAGAACAGAGGGATGAATTAAAAGAGGTGCTGGATGCTCTTGTAGAAGAGGGAAAGATCTCTCTGTCAAAGAGAGGAAAATACAGTAAAGGACATGCTGTACATCTGAAAGGCACTTTTCAGGCCAATGCAAGAGGATTTGGATTTGTTACGCCTGAGGATGGAAGCGAGGATGTATTCATTTCCGAGGATAATATATCCGGAGCGTTTCAGGGGGACGAAGTAGAATATATAATAACCGCGGCTCCGTCAGGCAGGCGGAAGGAAGGAAAGATCGTCCGGATACTTTCGCACAGTGTGGTGCACGTGGTCGGCTTATATGAGAAGAGTAAAAGTTTCGGCTTTGTGCGTCCTGATAATCAGAGATACCTGAAGGATATCTATATCCCTTCCGGGAAAGAGCGAGGGGCTATGACCGGACACAAGGTTGTTGTTGAGCTGACTTCCTATGGCGGTGAGCATATGAAACCGGAGGGGAAAGTTGTTGAGATCATCGGGCACGTCAATGATCCGGGTACGGATATTCTGTCTGTTGTGATGGATTCCGGAATACCGACAGAGTTTCCTGAGAAAGTGCTTAATCAGGCAGTCCGCGTGGGAAAGCCTGTAAGCGAAGCCGACTGTGCGGGAAGAAAGGATCTGCGCGACTGGCTTATGGTGACGATTGACGGAGAGGATGCGAAAGATCTGGATGATGCTGTATCCCTGAAGGAGGAAGAAGGCCGTTATGTTCTCGGTGTGCATATAGCGGATGTTACGAATTATGTGCAGGAGAACAGCGCTCTTGACCGGGAGGCATTTGAGCGGGGAACCAGCGTATATCTTGCGGATCGTGTAATTCCGATGCTGCCCCACCGGCTGTCCAACGGCATCTGTTCTTTGAATGCGGGCGAGGACAGACTTGCTTTGTCATGTATCATGACCTTTGATCCGTCCGGAGATATGATCGACCATGAGATTGCCGAGACTGTGATCAATGTTAACAGACGTATGAGCTACAACGGCGTTGCCGCAATTCTGGCAGGGGACACACAGGATCTTGAAGATGAAAAGATCATTTCCATGATACAGAGCATGAAGAAGCTGTCTGATATCCTGCGGGAACGGCGCGGCAGGAGAGGGTCTATAGATTTTGATTTCCCGGAGACTAAAGTGATTCTGGACGAAGAAGGAAGAGCGGTGGATATTAAGCCATATGAGCGGAACGATGCGACTAAAATCATTGAGGATTTTATGCTGATGGCAAATGAAACTGTGGCTGAGGAGTATTACTGGCGAGAACTTCCGTTTCTGTACCGTACTCATGAGGTGCCGGATGAAGAAAAGATACGGCAGCTCTCGACATTTATTAATAATTTCGGCTATCATATCCATGTGCGTAACGAAGTGCGCCCGAAAGAGATCCAGAAGCTTCTCGAACGGGTAGACGGCACTCCGGAGGAAGCGCTGATCAGCCGTCTGGCGCTTCGGTCCATGAAGCAGGCGCGCTATACGACTGAGAATACAGGACATTTCGGACTTGCGGCGAAATATTATACGCATTTTACTTCACCGATCAGAAGGTATCCGGATCTTCAGATCCACCGGATCATCAAGGAGAATCTGAGGGGACGGCTGAACGAAGACCGGATCGCCCACTATGAAGAAATCCTGCCAAAGGTCGCGGCTCAGTGCAGTGATCGTGAGCGGAGGGCAGAAGAGGCGGAACGTGAAGTCGTCAGGATGAAGAAAGCGGAATATATGTATTCCCATATCGGCGAAGAATATGACGGGGTTATTTCAGGCGTGACGAAATGGGGTGTCTATGTAGAGCTTCCGAATACCGTTGAAGGTCTTGTCCATGTAGCCGACATGAGGGATGATCATTATGAGTTTTCCGAACAGACTTATGAGCTGACCGGCCAACATACGGGAAAGTCCTATAAGCTTGGGCAGCCTGTCCGGGTATGTGTGACTGACGCAGATAAACTGCAGAGAACAGTAAATTTTGAAATCATATCCTGAGAAGGAGAGTAAAAATATATGGCTAAGGAACAGATAAAACTTATTGCCAACAATAAAAAAGCATATCACGATTATTTTATCCTGGAAAAGTATGAGGCAGGAATCGTGCTCCATGGGACTGAGGTGAAATCCCTGCGTATGGGAAAGTGCAGTATTAAAGAATCATTTATCCGTGTGGAAGACGGAGAGATGTATATTTACGGCATGCACATTTCCCCCTATGAAAAAGGAAATATATTCAACAAAGATCCATTGAGAGTCCGGAAGCTCCTTCTGCACAAGAAGGAAATACTGAAGATATTCGGAAAGATGAAAGAACAGGGAATCACAGTCGTTCCGCTGAGAGTATATTTCAGCGGAAGTCTTGTGAAAGTAGAAATCGGACTTGCAAAAGGTAAGAAACTCTATGACAAGAGGGCGGATATCGCAAAGAAAGATCAGAAGAGGGAAGCACAGAGAGATTTCAAGGTAAGAAACCTCTGATATACGGCCGGCAGTAAAAATTCTGATATTTATTATAAAAGTCTTTTGATATTTTCATAAGAGGAGTGAAAAAAGGATGATCCAGGATATAGAACCGCGGCACCTTAATAACCAGTATGATCCCGTGCCGCCGGATAAAGAGAGTTATGCACTGTATTATGAGGATCACGCAGTGCTCCTGAAAAAGACAGAGAAGGGAATCACGTTTCCGAGATTCAGAGAACTGGAAAGACTGAATGAAGAAATATATGAGGACTACATATATCTGTTCTCTGTTGACGACCAGAGATATTATCTCGTTCAGGAAATAAACAGGGAACCATTGTCTGAATTTGTGATGGAGAATACGGAAGTGTTCCGAAGTGCTGATCCGCAGTATCACGCCTTTGCGGGAATTACAGGATATCAGCTGTATAACTGGTACAAGAACCATAAGTACTGCGGCAGGTGCGGGAGGATGATGGTCAGGGACCAAAAGGAGCGGATGCTGTACTGCAGAGAATGCCATAATATGGAGTATCCGAAGATCTGCCCGGCTGTTATCATCGGCGTTACGGACGGAAACCGGATACTGATGTCAAAATATGCAGGCAGGACATATAAGAAGTATGCGCTTCTCGCAGGCTTTACCGAAATTGGAGAGACTGTGGAGCAGACAGTTGCGCGGGAAGTGATGGAAGAGGTCGGACTGCGGGTAAAGAATATCCGTTACTATAAAAGCCAGCCGTGGGCGTTCAGTGACACGCTTCTTATGGGATTTTACTGTGATCTTGACGGCGAAGATAAGATTACATTGGACCAGAGCGAGCTTGCCTTGGCTGAATGGTTTGAGCGCGAGGACATACCGGTCAAGCCGTCGCGGGACAGTCTGACAAATGAGATGATTATGCAGTTTAAAAACGGCGCAGTCTAATGTATAATAGAGAAAGATATATATCAATTGCCAGAAAGAAATATGGCAGAATAAGGAGGTAGCTATTAATGAGAGCAGAATTTGATGACAGCCTGGTAACAGGCAATGAGATGATCGATACACAGCACAGGGAACTGATCGATAAGATCAACAAATTGCTGGACAGCTGTGAGACAAGCAAAGACAAAGTAGTGGCTGTAAAAACACTGGACTATCTTGCGGATTATACAGAATTTCATTTTGGAGAAGAAGAGAAACTTCAGGAATCCATCGGTTATCCGGGGATCGCGGAGCATAAAAAAGAACATGACAAGCTGCGTCAGGTCGTAAAAGATCTCTATAACATGCTTGAGGAAGAAGAAGGACCGTCAGACGCATTTGTTGAGCAGGTCAATAAAAATGTTATCGAGTGGCTGTACCGTCACATCAAAGGCTTTGATCGTTCGGTGGCTGAGTATAAATTCATGAATTCCAGCAGTGAGAGACTGTAAATTCGTATTTTACAGACCGACAAAGTATCCGCCGGGAGACAGGTATTGTTAGCGCACCCGCTTTCGCTCGGGGCGTATACAATACCTGTCTCCCGGCTGCTTTCTTTCCTATCCCGAATACGTGAGTCGATCCACTGTATCTGAGTAATTTTCGAACGTTTTACCGAGAATATGTCTCACAGATAAACACGAAATTTTTACTACGGCAGGAGAAATGCATACATCACTACAAAGTGGCATGCGCTTCCGCCCATTACGAAGAGATGGAAGATCTCGTGGCTGCCGAAGTTTTTGTGTCTGCTGTTGAACAGAGGCAGCTTCAGTGCGTAGATCACGCCGCCTACTGTATAAATGATCCCGCCTGACAGCAGCCATCCGAATGCTGCAGGTGACAGATTGTTCAAAAGCTGCGTGAATGCAAGCACACAGGTCCATCCCATTCCGATGTACAGCACGGATGATACCCATTTCGGACAGTACACCCAAAATGCTTTGATAAGGATCCCGGCAATCGCGATCGCCCAGACGATCGAAAGAAGAATGATACCGATCCGGCCTTTTAAAACGAGCAGGCACACCGGGGTGTAACTCCCCGCTATGAGCACGGAGATCATCATATGATCGATCTTCTTTAAAATGGTATTTACCTTTTCGGAAATATCAAAAGTATGGTAAGTGGTGCTGGCTGCATATAACAGGATCAGGCTTGCCGCATAGACAGCCAGCGATATGATATATATCCTGCTCGGTTCGTTCGCTGCCTTGATCAGCAGAGGTACTGCTGCAAACATTGCCATCAACATTCCGATAAAATGTGTGATAGCGCTGCCAGGCTCTTTGATGTGAAGCTTCTTTGGCTGCTTTTTACTGTCAGCAGGCCTTTCTATGTTCATTGCATTTTTTATGATTCCGGTATTTTCCATAAATATGCACCTCCCCGGATGTTAAAAATGAAAGTGGTTTTTAAAACTACATCTAGTATATGCATATATTACATCAGGAATTCATAAAAATCAATTATAAAATTAAACAAAATAAAAGCCGGTATATACCGGCTTTTGTAATATCTGCTTATTTTATAAGTGTACCTGTCTTTCCTTTAAGGGCATCTTTTACTTTGTCAAAAGAAGTGATGTAAGCGCAGCGGCCTTCTCTCTGCTCGATAAATTCGACTGCGGCGCGGAATTTCGGATACATGTTGTATACACCGAAATGACCTTCCTCCATATAGGCTTTTGCCTGTGCGACGGAAATTTCACCCAGCGGCTCTTCGTTTTCCTGTCCCATGTTGATACATACCTGTTCGACATTTGTAAGGATAATGAGCATATCGGCGTTAATCCCTTCGGCCAGTTTCCCTGCTGCGAGGTCTTTCTCGATAACAGCGCTGGCTCCTTTTAAGTGGTTATCCTGTTCCATAACAGGAATTCCGCCGCCGCCGGCAGCGATAACCACCTGATCCGCGTCGAGGAGAGCGTTGACAGCATCAAGTTCTACGATCTTGACCGGATTCGGTGCAGATACCACACGACGGAACCCTTTTCCGGGTTCTTCAATTACATAGTTTCCTTTTTTGCGTTCCTCATTGGCTTCCTGAGCATTCATGTAACGGCCGAGTACTTTTGTCGGTGTATAGAAAGCTTCGTCATATGGGTCCACGATAACCTGTGTCAGTATCGTGCTGACCGTGCGGTAGATTCCACGGTTTAACAGCTCTTCGCGGATGCCGTTCTGCAGATCGTATCCGATATATCCCTGACTCATGGCAGAGCAGACGGACATCGGGCATGCGGTATATTCGGGATGGGCTTTGGCAAATTCATTCATGGCTGTGTGGATCATGCCTACCTGTGGCGCGTTACTGTGAGTAATGGCAACTTTATAGCCTTCTTCGATCAGATCGGCGATGCATTTTGACGTGTGTGAGATAGCTGCTTTCTGTTCCGGCAGCGTGGTTCCGAGGGCACGGTGTCCCAAAGCTAAAACAACTCGTTTTTTCATAATGTCTCCATTCCGCCGCTTCTTATCCGCGGCTTTTATATTTCTGTTATATTTAAGAGATAGCTTATTAGAAAGTTTACTATCATTTTCGGCAAAAATCAACAGTTACAGGATGTTCTTTGCGGCAGCGCCGGTGTCTGTGATGCCGGCGGTTTATCCCAGAAGCACAGTGAAGATAACGTCAGCAATAAACAGCACGTACAGGAGCGTGCACAGAAAGACTCTTTTTGAATGGCCCAGCTTCATATATCGGTCTGCCCATCTCGGTGCCAGATAGTACAGAATGGCACAGCCGATCAGCGCAAAGGCGATAGCTCCTCCAAGGTATACTCTTCCATTCAGGTTCAGGAAGAATTCACTGTATTCCCGGAGCGCTTTCCCGGTAATCAGCTCCGATATAAAATTGGCAGAATACTCCAGAACCGAATAGAGAAGCATATTAAGGATAAATACCAGCGCGGGCTTCTTGATGAGATGTTTCCCTAACAACAATATAAGAATCCCGTAGAGCCCGTAAAGTGGAATCCACGGACCGAACAGTATGCCGCTTTTAACCCAAACTCCGTCATTGATCAGCCGGATCAGCGTCTCCAGTATCCAGCCGGAAACAGAAAATACCGGGAAAAGGAACAGATAGGTCAACAGATCGTATTTCCGTTCGGCTTTAATCGGCGATCTGACTGCTTTTATCGGAGGCTGTACGGAAAAAAGAAATACAGGGTACTGCTCAGGGGCAAAATATGAAATTTTTGTATAGGGGCCCTGGGAATCGTCATACAGGGCTTTGCTGATGAGAAGTTCATCATCAGAAGGAACATGCTCCAGGTAGGAATCATTCAGTGCTTCATATCCGGGTGAGCGTGACAGGACATAATTTCTTCTCAAAGTGGCATAAAGCTCCGCCCGGCAGGCTGCTATATAAGGATTTACAAATAAAAGATCAAGCAGTCCCAGTGTGAACAGAGATAAGATCTCCCATCCTGCGAACGATAGATCCAGCATGAAAAACTTCCATTTACTGCGCCGCATGAGCTGTCTTGACAGATGAAAAGCGTCTTTACGGCTTATCCTCGGATTTTCTGCCAGTATATATGGGATCAGTATGTATTCGTAGTGCTTGACGATCCCCCCGACCACCGTGAGATTCCAGAGAGACTGAAAAAGGGATCTCATAAACATCACCCATGCCGGATGACGGATATAACGCAGTTTGAAAAGAAAGAAAATCTTAGAAACGGGCGTCTGGCGGTAATTGCGGTTTTCGAGGAAAAAACGTTTTTCACCGATCAGCAAAATATTGCTGATGAAAATCTGATATAAGAAAGCAAAAAGTATGCTGACCGTTGAAAAGAGCAGGACCATGCCTGTATCTTCCGCGAGATAGTAATATATAGTGCGGAGAAAGGTGAAAAAGACGGATATGTTTGTCGAAAACAGATCGATCACTACGGAACTGATATCATA
The DNA here is from genome assembly GCA_946491795.1 of uncultured Lachnoclostridium sp. Classification (GTDB taxonomy): domain Bacteria; phylum Bacillota; class Clostridia; order Lachnospirales; family Lachnospiraceae; genus Mediterraneibacter; species Mediterraneibacter gallistercoris. Next base: position 50,733 of record CAMLYF010000014.1, read on the forward strand.
CAATATGCCGTCTGATATTGCGGCCAGCGGTGTGCCTTCGAAGAAATGGCTTATTGTGTCAAGGACGGCTTCAGAGTTAGAGATGCTGAATGTATATGCAGCATCAGTACCGGATGGTTCTGATGGCATCTGAAGATTAAAAAAAGTAGTGGAAACAGAATAAGCGGCCGTGAGCATGGCGATAAGAAAACAGACGGAGAGCATACGGGAGTAGCTCTTTTTCAGAAGTGTTACTGCTTTCTTTTTTATTGTCCTACGTTTCCACATGGCAGATCCCTCCGCATAATAAATAATAGTATATTATAAATGGAATGCGGGGGATTTGCAAGTGCGCCGCAAAACAGCCCCGGAACAGCTGCAGGGCCGTGCGTGTCATTTGATAAGGAACGGCACATTATTTGTGGAGTGCTTCATGCTCTTTGCGGATCTCTGCAAAACAGTCCGGAGCTGTCCAGGAACTGTTCGTAGGTGTGAGAATCGCTTTGTAAGGAAATGGACCCGCTCCGCATTTTCTGAGAGCAGCAAGCGCCTGATTGAGCCGGCTGTCATTGAGAAAACAGAATACAAACATGGTGCCGGGAAGTTCGGGACCGCTGTATTTTGATCCGGCAGGCTCTATGTCTTTCATCCCGGCGAGAACACCGAGCGGCTGGCTGTAATCTTCCTTCTGAATTTTTTTCAGGCGGATATGAAGGGGAAAGAGCGCCATCTCTATTTTCAGCAGGTCGCTTTTATCGGGTGCATTAAAAAGTAAGATTGTTTCTTTCATAATTAACTGATACTCCTGAATATCTGATTTGTACGAAAAATGTACTTTCCTTATTTTATATCATTATACCCGAAAAAGGAACTATATTTCAAAAATGGCATACAATACTTTATAGAATATGCTGCTGCGGGAGGGACAGTTATGAGGCTCAGCGAACTCAGGGATAAAGAAGTGATCAATATATGCAGCGGCAGACGTCTGGGATGTATTGTCGATGTAGAGATTAATATCTGCAGTGGAGAGGTGGAGGCTGTCATAATTCCGGGACCGGGGAAGATCTGCGGTTTCCTTGGTACGGACTGTGAATATGTTATTCCGTTTGCGTGTGTAAGAAAGATCGGGCCGGACATCGTGATTGTTGAGATTCAGGAAGAAAAATTTTTGCAAAAGTTTTAGTGATTGTGTATAATGTACGCAGATTGACAGCGGCGATGTATAAGACAGGGCAGTTACTGAATACATCTGTGCTGAGAAAGGCGGAATAAATTATGAGATGTCCATATTGCGGCAATCCGGATACAAGAGTCATAGATTCCCGTCCGGCTGAGGATAAGAGCTCGATCCGAAGACGGCGTTCCTGCGATGAGTGCGGAAGGAGATTTACCACCTATGAGAAGGTGGAGACAATTCCCATGATCGTGATTAAAAAAGACAACAACCGTGAGCAGTATCAGCGCGCCAAGATTGAGAAAGGAATATTGAGCGCATGCTATAAGCGTCCGGTTCCAGCGGATGCTATCCAGAAGACAATCGATGCTGTAGAACTGGAGATATTCAATCGTGAGGAAAAAGAGATTCCCAGCAGCGCGATCGGAGAGATTGTCATGGAGAAGCTAAAGGATCTTGATCCGGTTGCTTATGTGCGTTTTGCGTCTGTCTACAGAGAGTTCAAGGATGCGAATACATTCATGGACGAGCTGAAGAAGTTTTTGCAGTAACATATGCGTACTTATAAACTGACCATTGCTTATGACGGAACCCGCTATCAGGGATGGCAGCGGCAGGCTAATACGGATCGGACAATACAGGGAATACTTGAAAAAATCATATCAGAAGCTGCACAGTATCCAGTGGAAGTGAATGGTTCCGGAAGGACTGATGCAGGGGTTCATGCTTCGGGACAGACGGCCAGTGTAGTGCTGCCCAGCGCTGTGGAAGAAGGCTTTTTTACAGACTATGTAAACGGAAAGCTTCCGCATGATATCCGTATATGCAAGGCGAATCTTATGAAAAACGGATTCCATGCGAGGAAGAGCGCTGCCTGGAAAATATATGAGTATTGTATCGATACGGGTATGAAGCCGGATGTGTTCCGTCGGCGTTACTGTTATCATTTCCCATGTGAACCAGATCTCGAGGCCATGAGGAAAGCTGCGGGGTATCTGAAAGGAACGCATGATTTCGCAGGATATACAGATAAAAAAATAATCCCGGACGGCAAAGGCAATAAAGCAGATGAAAAGTCCACAAACCGGACGATTTATGATATAATAGTCAGCGGGCAAGGCAGCAGTGTTACCATACGGTATGAAGGGACAGGATTTCTCTACCATATGGTGAGAATCCTGACAGGGACACTGCTTGAGGCAGGGACACATCAGCGTACTGTTGAAAGTGTGATGGAAGCCCTGCGGACAAAAGACAGAGGACAGGCAGGCTTTCTTGCCCCGGCAAGAGGACTGTTCTTGAAAGAGGTGCATTATGACCGGAGGGGCAGGTAGAAAGTTATCTGCCCTTACTTGCGCGATACGCCCGGCAATGCCGCGAGATGAGCGAGGGACGTAGTCCGAGCTGAGCCGTACGGTGTTGCGCAGATTGGACAGTAACAAGGAGGTATTCATGAAACTGATATCATGGAATGTCAACGGAATCCGGGCATGTGTCCAGAAGGGATTTCTTGACTTTTTTAAAGAGGCGGATGCCGATATCTTCTGTATTCAGGAGACAAAGATGCAGGAAGGACAGCTTGAACTCGACCTGCAGGGCTATCATCAGTATTGGAATTATGCCGTAAGAAAAGGATACTCAGGGACAGCGGTATTTACAAAAAAAGAACCGCTGAATGTTACTTATGGCATCGGTATCGAGGAGCATGATCAGGAGGGCCGCGTCATTACATGCGAATTTGATGATTTCTATTTTGTTACGGTATATACGCCGAACTCGCAGAATGAGCTGGCAAGACTTGATTACCGTATGAAATGGGAAGATGATTTCCGGGCTTATTTGAAGAAGCTGGAGGAGAAAAAACCGGTCATCGTGACGGGAGATATGAACGTGGCGCATGAGGAGATTGATCTGAAGAATCCGAAGACCAATCGCAGAAACGCTGGATTTACTGATGAGGAAAGACAGAAATTTACTGAACTTCTGGATGCGGGATTTATCGATACATTCCGCTATTTTTATCCGGATCAGACAGGTATTTACTCATGGTGGTCGTACCGCTTCAGCGCCCGTGCCAAGAACGCGGGATGGCGTATTGACTATTTCTGCGTATCGGAGTGCTTAAAGGACAGGCTTGTGGATGCGAAGATCCTGACAGATGTTATGGGCTCGGATCACTGCCCGGTGGAACTTGATATAAAATAAACAGGAGGAATTGAAATGACAAAGATAGACATTATTTCCGGTTTCCTTGGAGCCGGAAAAACGACACTGATAAAAAAGCTGCTCTCAGAGGCGTTTGCCGGAGAGCAGGTTGTGCTGATCGAAAATGAATTCGGTGAGATTGGAATCGACGGAGGTTTTTTAAAAGAATCCGGGATTGAGATCCGCGAGATGAATTCGGGATGTATCTGCTGTTCACTTGTAGGAGATTTCGGAAAATCACTTCGTGAAGTGGTAGACACTTATCATCCGGACCGAATCCTGATCGAGCCGTCAGGTGTGGGCAAACTTTCTGATGTGATCAAGGCAGTGCAGGATGTACAGGCAGAAATTGACGCGGAGCTCAACAGCTTTACAACAGTAGTTGATGTGACAAAATGCCGGATTTACAGAAAAAATTTTGGCGAGTTCTTCAGCAATCAGATCGAGTATGCGGGAGCTGTCATCCTAAGCCGTACAGATAAGGCGAAACCGGAGAAGATCGAGGAGAGTGTTGCCCTGCTCAGAGAGCTCAATGATAAGGCGCCGTTTATTACGACTCCGATCGCACAGCTTCCGGGCAAAAAGATCCTCGAGACAATGGAGTCAGGCAAGTCCCTTGAGGAGGAACTGCTCGATGAGATTATCTGTCCGGAATGCGGACATCACCATGAAGAGGGCGAGTGCTGCGGACATGATCACGATCATGAGCATCACCGCCACGATCATGATCACGACGAACACGGACATCATCACGATCACGAAGAGCATGACCACCATCACGACCATGATCATGAGCACCATCATCATGACCATGCAGGCCATCACCATGCGGACGATGTGTTTACGAGCTGGGGGCGTGAGACGATCCATACCTACACAAAAGAGCAGATCGGCGATATCCTGAAAACGCTGGAATCAGACAGCAGTTACGGAAATGTACTTCGCGCCAAGGGAATGGTGGCCGGAGCTGACGGTGAGTGGATTTACTTTGACATGGTTCCTGAAGAGCATGAAGTCCGTGTCGGGGCGCCGGAGTATACAGGGCGGATCTGCGTGATCGGAGCAGAACTTAATGAAGATAAGCTGGCAGAGCTTTTCGGTCTGGCGTAAGCAGGGCCCTGTTGAAAAGTAATTGAAGATGGGAGAGAACGGATATGACTGAACCTGATATTATGGTTTATCTTATGACAGGTTTCCTGGACAGCGGCAAGACACAGTTCCTGACATTTACGCTGAAACAGGATTATTTTCAGATCGACGGCAAGACTCTGCTGATCCTCTGTGAAGAGGGAGAGGAAGAGTATGATCCGATGGAGATGCTGAAATATGGCGTCGTCATAGAAAAAGTCGAAGATCAGGAAGACCTGACGGCAGAGTGGCTTGACGAGATGAATAAAAAGCACGAGCCCGAGCGTGTTGTAGTGGAATATAACGGCATGTGGAAAGTAAGTGATTTTGAGAATCTGAAACTTCCTGCCGGATGGGGAATCGAGCAGAAAATAACTACCGTAGACGCCAGTACGTTTCAGATGTATCTGACCAATCTGAAACCTCTGTTTGTGGAGATGGTCAGGGGCGCTGATATGGTGCTTTTTAACCGGTGCGAGGACATCAAGCCGCTGGCGGGATACCGCCGCAGTGTAAAAGTAGTGAGCCCGCAGGCTGAAGTGATCTTTGAAGACGAGCAGGGGGAGATTGAAAATATTTTTGAGGATGAGGTGCCTTATGATCTGAAAGCCCCGGTCATTGAGATCGCAAAAGAGGATTATGGTATATGGTATGTGGATATGATGGAAAATCCGGACCGCTACAGGGGAAAAGTGGTGGAATACACTGCAAAAGTGCTTAAGCCCAGAACATTCCCGGCAAAAGTCTTTATGGCAGGACGCATGGCGATGACATGCTGCGCGGATGATACGTCATTTCTCGGATATGTGTGCAGGAGCGCATACGCGCCGAAGCTTAAGCCCGGACAATGGGTGAAAATCAGGGCGAAGATCCGGTTCGCAAATCTGTCAGTCTACAGAGGTGAAGGTCCGGTACTGGAAGCGGAGAATATAGAGCTTGCAGATCCTATAGAGGAACTGGTATACTTCAATTAAGAGTTACAGGGGCGGCTGTCCCGGTATTATATAAATTTATGAATATCAGCAGGAGGTACTCGGAAATGGAGAAAAAATATGATGTGATCGCTCTTGGCGAACTTCTGATCGATTTTACAATGAACGGACAGAGCGAACAGGGAAACAATATGTTTGAGGCATGCCCGGGAGGCGCGCCGTGTAACGTGCTGGCTCTTCTCAACAAGATGGGAAAGAAGACGGCATTCCTCGGAAAAGTGGGGAAGGATCAGTTTGGCACACTGTTGAAAGATACAATCACAGATGCGGGAATTGATGCTTCTCATCTTGTAATCGATGATAAGGTGAATACGACACTGGCATTTGTACATACGTTCCCGGACGGAGACCGCGAATTTTCTTTCTACCGCAATCCGGGGGCTGATATGATGCTCACAGAGGAGGAAGTGGATCCGGAATTTATTGCTCAGACAAAGATATTCCACTTCGGTACACTCTCAATGACTCATGAAGGTGTAAGGGCGGCAACGAAGAAGGCTATTCAGGCAGCGAAAGACGCGGGCTGTCTTGTTTCCTTTGATCCGAATCTGCGCCCGCCGCTCTGGTCTTCTCTCGATCTTGCAAAAGAGCAGATGGAATATGGTTTCGGAATGTGCGACATTCTGAAAATCTCCGACAATGAGATTCAGTTTGTCTCGGGAAAAGAGGACTATGACGAGGGTATTGCGTATCTGCAGGAAAAATATAATATCCCGATGATTCTCCTTACTATGGGAAAAGACGGAAGCCGTGCATATTACAAAGGAATGCGCGTAGAACGCCCGGGATTTACGGTTAAAGCAATCGAGACGACAGGGGCAGGCGATACATTCTGCGGAAGCTCCCTGAACTATATCGTGGAGCATGGCTTCGCAGATCTGACGGAAGATCAGCTGGGCGAGTTACTCACATTCGCAAACGCGGCCGCAGCAATCGTTACGACAAAGAAAGGCGCTATCCGCTCCATGCCGGAGAGGGATGAGGTTGAAGCGCTGATCCGTGGATAAAATTTCGATTTCTCGGACTGATAAAGTATCCGCCGGGAGGCCGGTATTGCTAACGCACACATTTTCATTCGGTCGCAGCGTAACGGTACATAAGAGCGCAAAAGACGCGCTCTAAGTACCGACGCTGCTCCAACGGTGCGTACACAATACCTGCCTCCCGACTGCTTTCTTTCCCATCCCGAAAATAGAATTTAAACGGGAGAATCAAGGCTGAAATTTTATCGACTACGTTCCCATTTCAACCCGTTTCTTCGACTTTCAGTTTTGTCGGAGTGACTGCCGAATCCAATGAAGCAGAAAATGGATGGAGATGAGGTACAGGAATGCTTAAAATGAGATGTCCGGTATGTGAGGAAGGCAACTTCGGAATAATCTGCTAGAAAAAGTTAAGGGTCTGAAAGCTGATGTTAAGCCGCAAAATGGATTGTTTGAGCCGAAGGCGAGTTATCCATTTTGCGGCTTTGTCTTTAATCAGATTTCAGACCCTTTAATTTTTCTCGGATTATGAAGCGGAGCCTGAAGCACATACCGGTCATCTAGAAAAAGTATTTCCGTGCCTCATCTCCATCTGTTTTCGGACCTTATATCATCGGCATTCAGTCCGAGAAATCGAAATTTATTTCATAATCTGATTCTTATTTCTCCATTCTCTCGGAGATATTCCGAACACATTTTTGAATGCTCTTGAAAAGTGCAGCTGATTGGGATAGCCTACAGCATTTCCGATATCACTGATGGAAAGAGTGGTCAGTTTTAACAGTTCGGCAGCTTTTGTCATACGGTAATTGAGCAGGAACTGCTGCGGCGATTTCCCTACTGTATCTTTGAAGATCCTGCCGAAGTAGGTGCGGTTTAATCCGCAGAATGCCGCAATCCCCTCTACGGTAATATCATTCTGAAAGTTCTGCTCGATATAGTTTAATGCCTCTTTGATATAGAAGTCGCGAACTTTTCCACTGGTCGATACATGAGTGGATGCGGCAGAACGGGCAAGAAAATCCGCAAAGAGGTACAGATGCCCGATCAGGTGGAATGAAGAGGCATCCCCGTGTTCTGCTATATAGACCATTTCATTTACCATGTTCTCCCGCAGGTCTTTGTGGGATGCATGATAGACCGGATGGTCGGGAGACAGCCCGGCAGTCTCTATGATCTCTCTGACACGCATCCCGTCAAATTCCAGCCATGTATATTCCCACGGAAGTTTTTCATCGGCAATATAGGTTGTGATCTGCCGTGGAAAAATCATAAAGCCCTGCCCTGTGTGAATCTGATATTCATGGGATTGACCTTTGGAATCAGCGGCGATCAGTTTTCCGGTGCCGGATAAAACGTAATGAAAAAGATAATGATTTCTTTTAGCCGGGCCAAAAGAATAGGCTGGCGGACACTGTTCTCTCCCAAACTGGTACAGGCAGAGATCAACAAAATTTTCATTTGGGAATACAGTAAATACAGAATCGCTCATAAGGAATCCTCCCTTCTATTTTCAAAGCACTTTTATTTGTTGTTTTAAATTACTTTCCGCTTTTAAAAAGATTATAAACTAAAATATCCCAAAATGCGACCGGACTTATCAAGAATAGTATATAAGTTGCATTGTGGTATAAAACACGGACAATCGAGATATTTTAGAAAAATTTTATAATGTTATAATATTTTCATAAGCGGAAAAGCTAAAAGGAAGGAGCTGAAACAACTATGAAAAAGAAAAAAGCGATCAGTGCGGTACTTGCAGCGTCCATGCTTGCGGCAGTGATTCTTCCGGGATGCGGTTCGGACGAGAACAGCGGAGTGACGGAAATCGAGATCCTGCAGTACAAGCCGGAGGCGGCGACGTACTTCGACCAGGTGGAAGAGCAGTTTAACGCAACTCACGATGACATCCATCTGACCATCAGTTCTCCGAACGATGCGAGCACGATCATGAGAACGAGGTTCGTCCGTGAGGATTATCCGGACATCATCGGAATAGGAGGAGATATTAACTATTCCTATTATGTTGATGCGGATATTCTTGCAGACGTATCTGATTATCCGGGGCTGGCAAACGTTAAACAGTCATATCTGGATATTCTGGAGAACCTTGAGATCACTCCGAAAGATGGTGTGTTTGGTGTGCCTTATGTGGCAAATGCAGCAGGTATCCTGTACAACAAGGATATGTTTGAAGAGCACGGCTGGCAGATTCCGGAATCCTGGGATGAACTGATCGACCTGTGTGAGGAAATCAAGTCAGAGGGAATCCTGCCGTTCTATTTCGGATTCCGTGATACATGGACCTGTCTGGCACCTTGGAACTCTCTTGCTGTAGATCTTGCACCGGCCGATACGTGTAAGAAGGTTAATGCAGGCGAGACGACATTTACGGACAATTACAGAGAGGTGGCCGAGAAATGTCTGGAGCTTGTAAGCTACGGACCGGAAGATCCGGTAGCGTATGGTTATAATGATGCCTGTACGGCATTTGCAAACGGTGAGTCTGCAATGTACCCGATCGGAAGTTATGCAGTACCGCAGATTCTTTCCGTAAATCCGGATATGAACATCGATTCGTTTGTAACACCGGGTAATGACGATGCGGACAAGAATACACTGAACTCCGGCGTAGACCTTATGTTTGCTGTTACCGCTGCGTGCGAACACAAGGAAGAAGCCTATGAAGTACTCGATTTCCTGATGGAAGATGAAAATATCCAGGCATACATTGATGATCAGAATGCCGTTCCGTGTAAGGAAGGCGATTTCGATCTTGCTCCGATGCTTGACGGTATGCAATCCTACATTGAGTCCGGAAATATGACGGACTATCAGGATCACTACTATCCGTCAGAGATGGCAGTCGATGCGCAGATTCAGACCTTGATCATCAATAAGGATGTGGATGCATTCCTGGCCAAGTTTGATAAAGACTGGCAGAGATATAACAGAGATATTATCCGTGAAGTTCAGGAATATAACGAAGAACACGGAACTTCCGATTAGGAAAGGAGCGGGGTAGATTATGAAAAAAGTAAATGACAGCAAGCGGACTTATATGCTGATCACAATACCGATCCTGGCACTGTTTGTCTGCTTCAATACAGTACCGCTGATCCGCGGTGTGGTCTACAGTTTTACGAACTTTAAAGGTTTTGGTACATATGATTTTGTCGGATTCAGAAACTATATGGATCTGTTTACAGACCCAAGAATCGGCGGATCATACCTGTTCACGATTAAACTGGCTGTTGTGGCGACGATCCTGACGAATGTGATCAGTCTGATCCTTGCCCTTGGCCTGAACAGCAAGATTAAAGGAAAGACATTCTTAAGAGCGGCTTACTTCGTTCCGAATGTACTTGGAGCACTGGTTGTAGGTTATATCTTCCAGTATTTCTTTACATATATCCTTCCGGGACTTGGAAAGGCTCTTGGAATCGACGCTCTGAGCGGAAGTATGCTGTCGAACAGCAAGACTGCATGGATCGCGATCGTGATCGTGTGTGCTTGGCAGTCCATCGCCATGAATACGATCATCTACATCTCAGGTCTTCAGACAGTGCCGGAAGATGTATATGAAGCAGGCGATCTGGATGGAGCTACAGGATGGAAGAAGTTCAGATATCTTACATTCCCTCTGATCATTCCTTTCTTTACGATCAACATGGTTCTGTGCGTTAAGAACTTCCTGATGGTGTTCGATCAGATCATGGCTATGACAAAGGGCGGCCCGGAACAGAGTACAGAGTCAATCTCCTACCTGATCTATAACAATGGTCTGTCAGGCGGAAGCTTCGGATATCAGAGTGCGAATGCGGTTGTATTCTTCATTGTGATCGTAGCGATTTCCGTAGCGCAGATGTCTATATCAAGTAAGAAGGAGGAACAGTTATAATGTATGAGAAAATGAAAGCAAGAGTAAACTGGCCTGTTACGATCCTTCTGTTTATCGGTCTTATCACAGTGGCATTCCCGCTGTATATGACCATTGTAATCGCGTTCAAACAGCCTACAGAGATGACAAACAGCATCTCAGGAATCCTGTCTCTGCCTGCACACTGGAGCTTAAGCAACTTTGCACAGGCTATGGAGCTGACCGATTTCTGGCGCTCCCTTGGGAACAGCCTTCTTGTAACGATCAGTACTGTAGTGCTCTGCCTGCTCCTTCATTCTCTTATGGGATATGCAGTGGGAAGAAACAAAGCGCACAGTAAGATTTATAACCTGATTTATCTTTTCATTGTAAGTGGTATGTTTGTGCCGTTTGCGATCCTGATGATGCCTCTGGCAAAACAGACTGCAGAAATGCATCTTGATAATTGGGCTGGCGTTATTATCCTTTATGTGGTATTCTATATGCCGATGAACTTACTTCTCTATACAGGATACCTTGTAAACATCCCGATCGCGCTTGAAGAGGCGGCGAGAGTGGATGGAGCAAGCACATGGCGCACTTTCTGGAAGATTATCTTCCCGATCATGAAGCCAATGCACGCAACAGTAGCGGTAATCACGGCTCTGGCGGTATGGAATGACGTTATGACTCCGTTGATCATCATGTCAGGAAAAGGCCAGAACACACTGCCGCTGGCACAGCTGACGTTCCAGACACAGTTCGGTACAAACTATAATCTGGCGTTCGCATCTTATTTGCTGGCGTTGATTCCGATCATCATATTCTACGTGATCTGCCAGAAACAGATCATCAACGGTGTGGTAAACGGTGCTGTGAAATAAGTGAGCCCTGATGCGCATCCGCGCGTCTTACCGGGCGGGTGTTATGTGCGTGAAGTACATTCACCCGCCCTTTTTTGTGCGATACGCCCGGCAGGTGTCCGCATGGCTTTCCAATGAAGTAAGAACACATTTTAGTTAATATTCACAGATCAGGAGAGACAGATTATGAGCATAATTTATGATGAGGCACAGAAGACAATTACTCTTCATACCAGAAACACAACTTATCAGATGCAGGTAGACAAATACGGATTTCTGCTGCATCTATATTATGGAAAAACAGCAGAGGGATGCATGGATTATCTTCTGACATATTATGACAGAGGATTTTCAGGCAATCCGTACGACGCAGGAAATGACAAGACTTATTCTATGGACTCACTGCCGCAGGAATTTCCTTCTCTGGGGACAGGGGACTACCGCACTCCGGCATGTATTATTAAAAATACGGACCGCACCTACTGCAGTGATTTCCGATATGAGAGTCACAGCATACGCGACGGGAAATATGCTCTGGAAGGACTTCCGGCGGTGTATGCGGATGATGATGAAGCTCAGACCCTTGAGGTGGTTCTGAAAGACCGTGTGACCGGAGTACAGGCGGTGCTGCTTTACGGTGTGCTTCCGGAATATGATATTATCACCCGCAGTGTTAAAATTGTAAATGCCAGTGACGGACGTATTTCGGTGAAGAAACTTGCTCCGGCATGTCTGGATATGGTGGGTGGACAATATGATTTTATTACATTCTACGGGCGTCATGCCATGGAGAGAAATATGCAGAGAATGCCTGTCGGACATGGAGTGCAGAAGATCGGCAGCCTGCGTGGCTCATCCAGCCATCAGTATAATCCGGCTGTTATTATGGCGGAACATGAGGCGACGGAAGACGCGGGAAGCTGTTATGCAATGGCGTTTGTCTACAGCGGCGGGTTCCAGAGTGAGGCAGGACAGGATCAGTATTACCAGACACGGCTGCTTATGGGGTTCTCCGAAGAACAGTTTGCATATCCGCTTAAAGCAGGGGAAGAATTCCAATCTCCTGAGGTTATTATGAGTTACTCCTCCGAAGGGCTGGCAAAACTTTCGCAGAATCTTCACCGCTGTATGCGCACGCATCTGTGCAGGGGAAAATATAAAGAAATTGTAAGACCGATCCTGCTAAACAGCTGGGAGGCGTCCTATTTTGATTTCACGGGAGAGTCTCTTCTTAAACTGGCGTCAGAAGCGGCAAAACTGGGAATCGAGATGTTTGTAATGGACGACGGCTGGTTCGGAAAACGAGACAGTGAACTGCGCGGGCTGGGAGACTGGAAGGTTAACGAAGAAAAGCTGGGGTGCACACTGGGCGAACTGATCGGAAAGATCAATGATATGGGTCTTAAATTCGGTATCTGGATTGAGCCGGAGATGGTGAATGAAGACAGTGATCTCTACCGGGAGCATCCGGACTGGGCTTTCGTAATACCGGGACGCCGGCCGAATCGTTCCAGACATCAGCTTGTTCTTGATTTTTCAAGAAAAGAAGTGGTGGATTATATCTACAATCAGATCTGTTCTGTGCTGGATCAGGGGAATGTGGAATATATCAAATGGGATATGAACCGGAGTATTGCAGACGTGTATTCTGCAACAGCGGACAGCCAGGGACGGGTACTGCATGATTATGTGCTGGGACTATATGATTTCCTTGAGCGTCTGGTGAACCGGTATCCGAATATTCTGATTGAAGGATGCAGCGGAGGCGGCGGACGGTTTGACGCCGGCATGCTGTACTACACGCCGCAGATCTGGTGCAGTGACAATACAGATCCGATTGACAGACTGGAGATCCAGTATGGAACATCGTTTATTTATCCGACTTCCTGTGTGGGATCCCATGTATCGGCTTCACCGAATCATCAGACAGAGAGGGTGACACCGATGAAGACGCGGGGGACAGTAGCTCTCGCCGGCACATTTGGATACGAACTGAACCTGAATGAATTGAGTGAGGAAGAAAAAGCAGAGATCCGTCGTCAGATCGCAGAGTATAAAGAATATGCCGCGCTGGTTCAGCGGGGACTCTACTACCGTCTTACAAATCCTCAGACAGATAATCAGGGAGCGTGGGAGTTTGTATCGGAGGATCAGAGAGAAGCGCTGGTTCAGGTAGTAGGTATTAAGAAGCACGCAAATATGACGGTGGATTATATAAAGGTGAAAGGCCTGAAAGAAAATACAATGTACCGCGAGACAACGACAGGTAAACTGTACAACAGTACAGCCCTGCGCGAAGCAGGCGTGCCGAAGCCGGTGCTTCACGGAGAATATCAGGCATATCAGTGGCATTTCGTACAGGCAGATTAAGATACGGGGGACAGAAATCATGGCAAAGAAATCAAGAGCCGCAAGAAAGAAAGAGACGGCGACAAGAGCAAAAGCAGTTACAAGAAGCGTAAAAGCGTCAGAAGACACTAAGGCGGCAGCCGAGGAGGAGAAAGCAGCGAAGGCCAAAGCGGAAGCAGAAGCGAAAGCAGAAGCAGAAGCGGAAGCAAAGAAGAAAGCGGAAGCAGAGGCGAAGGCCAAAGCGGAGGCAGAGGCAAAAGCGGAAGCGGAAGCAAAGAAGAAAGCGGAAGCTGAGGCAAAGGCCAAAGCGGAGGCGGAAGCAAAGAAGAAAGCAGAGGCAGAGGCGAAAGCAAAAGCGGAAGCGGAGAAGAAGGCGAAAGCAGAGGCAGAGGCGAAAGCAAAAGCGGAAGCGGAGAAGAAGGCGAAAGCA
>CAMLYF010000015.1:0-63789 GCA_946491795.1 uncultured Lachnoclostridium sp.
AGAAGAGGAAGAGAGACGACGTCAGGAAGAAGAGGAAGCCGCAAGAAGAGAAGAGGAAGAGAGACGACGTCAGGAAGAAGAGGAAGCCGCAAGAAGAGAAGAGAAAGAAAGACAGCGGCGAGAAGAAGAGGAAGAAAGACGGCGTCAGGAAGAAGAGGAAGCCGCGAGAAGAAGAGAAGAGGAAGAGAGACGGCGGCAGGAAGAAGATAGAGTTTATTGCGAAGAAATAGATAAGAAGCTTGCTCAAATGGAATCAATTCATGAAGAAATAATACCGGACGAGCAAAGCATTATTCAGAACGTTGAGGACAATTTAATTGAAGTCTCTGAGACAGGACAGACGTATGTCCCAAAGGAGGATCATATAGTACCCCAACAGTTTACTCGTGGATTCAGAACCGAGAGAGTAGAGAAACTTGCAAGAGCGAAGCCCTCTAAGCTGAGAAAATAATATGATGATGCTTCCCGGCATCATCTGATGAAGATAAAAAAGAAAGGAATGAGAGAATATGGCTATTTCTGAAGTAATTAAATTTGAGGGAGATCCAAATCAGCTTGTATGGAAACATCCTGCGGAGGATTTTAATACCACATCACAGCTGATCGTTGACGAGACACATGAGGCACTGCTTGTGATCAACGGTAATGCCGCTGATCTGTTCGGCCCGGGCAGAAGAACCTTGAGTACCTCTAATATTCCGATTTTAAGAAGTATTATAGAGATTCCTACAGGCGGAGTAAGCGCCTTCCCATGTAAAGTTTTCTTTATAAATAAAGTTCATCAGATGGATATGAAGTGGGGAACGCAGAGTGCAATACCGCTGGAAGACCCGCTTTATGATATTTTTATGCATGTTATGCTGCACGGAAGTATGTCTGTGTCAGTAGATGATTCAAGAAAATTTATGCTGAAAATGGTTGGATTCCAGAAATCGTTCTATGCTGAGAGCCAGACTGGAGGAAGAGGACAGGCAGCAACAAATTCTCTGGTAGGAAAATTCAGAGGGATTATTTCATCACATGTGAAAGACTGTATTTCAAAGATTATGATTGACGGGCAGCTCAGCTATTTTATGATCAGTTCTCATCTTCTTGAAATCAGTGATGTCGTTAAAGAAAGATTGGATGAAATCTTTGCAGAGTACGGTGTTAAAATTGAGTTTTTTAATATAGAAGCAATTGAAGTTCCGGATCAGGATTACGCGGAAATTTCGCAGGCCAAAAAACTTCGTACCAGCCGCTTGATCCAGGGATATACCTGGCAGGAAGAACGTCAGATGATGATTGCTGAGAAATTTGCCGCGAATGAGGGCAGTATGGGTGCTGTAGGCGGTGTAATGGGAGGCGCTATGGGAGGAATTGTCATGGGAAATACAATTTCCGAAGTGGCAAGAAATGCCCTCAATCCAGAGATGTTTGCAGGCCTGACAAAGCCTCCGAAGAATTCAGCCGAAGTAAAGCCTCCGATGGGAAGCAACGCAGAGGGAAAAACGGCAGGTAAAGGACTTGATGTTACTGAGTTTTTACATAATCCGCAGCAGGCAGACAGTACAGCCGGACAGGATGCAGAGACAGCGAAGGTAAAAGAGAGCCAGGAAGAGAATGCTTCAGAACAAGCAGAAGCAAAGAAGAAATATTGTCCGGAATGTGGCGCAGAGGTAGCACCGGGTGCTAAATTCTGTTCAGAATGTGGAAACAAGCTTTCAAGTAATATATGTCCGAACTGCGGAAATGAGATTAAACCGGGAATGAAGTTCTGTCCGGAATGTGGAACAAAGCTGAGTTGAGGTTATATCAAGATCGGTAAAATACAACTGACAACAGGAGGAATGAAAAATGAGGAGAATGACAGATAAGAAAACGCTGATATTATTTTCTATTATATATGTTGTAGTATTTGCGGTAATGAATATGCTTGTATTTTTTGTGTTTAATGAGAAAAACAATGTATTCTGGATCAGCTATGGCTTTATGTGCGCGGCATTTGTTATACAGATTGTGAGTATGTTTCTTGCTGTAAAAGCGCTTGAGGTAGAAGCTGTATTTTTTGGAATACCATTGGTATCGATCTCATTATTCTACTTTTTTGCCGCAGTATTTATATCAGCGGTATTTATGATATTTCAGAATGCACCGGTCAAGCTGGCAATAGCACTTCAGGTCATTGTTCTTGCGGTATATCTGGTTATTGCGGTTATTGCTCTTATGGCAAGAGATACAGTTCAGGATGTAAATGACAATATTAAAGTGAGCGTAGTCGCAATCAGATCAATGCAGGCCGATGTGGAAACATTAAAAGCTCAGGCTCAGGATCCGGCATTAAAAGAGAAACTGCGCAAGCTCAGCGAGACAATCCGGTATTCGGATCCCATGTCAAATGATGCTGTAACAGATATAGAGGGACGTATTATGCAGGCTCTGAATGAGTTGAGAATCTTCTGTGAAAACGGACAGAACGCGGATGCTGCTAAAAAATGCGGAGAAATAGAAGTTTTATTCCTTCAGAGGAACAATCTATTAAAAGCTACAAAGTAAGTAAGGAATGAAAGAGTGGGGAAGAAACAGGAATGGCGTCAAATTATAAGAGTCTGAAATGTAATTGCTGCGCAGGTTCGCTGGAATATAATAAAGAAAAAAAAGTATGGATCTGTCAGTATTGTGGTAATGAGATGCGTCGGGAAGAAGAATATGACGGTCTTTATACAATAAAAAACGTTGTGAAACAGACACTTGTGGATATTGCGTATGGGAGACTTGACAGCGCGGAAAAGAATCTCTCGGAATGTGAAAAGATCGATTCATCTTATATAGGTACGCTTATTGCCCGGCTTTGTTTTAAAATGTTTACCCTGACAACTCCAGGAGCGTGTGCTCCTGGAGCTTCAAAAAGTCTGATCGGACAACTGAAGCGGGGATATGATGAACTAAAGGAACGTGATGAAGCTATTTCCACAGAAGAGGAGGCTTTGTACGAGGCTTTTGAAGAAAATGGAGATGCTTTTGCAGTCCTGGTGCTTGTGTTTGATTCGCTGGGAGACACCGTACACAGAGATTTTGCCGAAAATCTGCTGGATGCATCAGCAGTTTATTCACAGACATTAAATGAAAGCCTGCTGAATTACGCAATGAATAGCGGCAAAATAGAGATGGCGGACACCGTCCTCGCAAATATCGATAATATTGACTGTAAGAAAGCATTTTTCCTTGTAATCAACAAATATGAAGATGGTGAAAAAAAACGGGAACATATTTGCAGGATTATAGGAAATGCGGGACTGGTTCCTGACGACAGATATGAAATAGAGCAATATCTGCAGACATCTGGAGACAGTATCCAGACAAAAGTATGCACATATGATGAGGCTGGGAAAAAGGGTGCGTCAGCATCTATAGAATATGTGATCCAGTATCTTCTGGCATATCTTGACGAGAACACAGAGCTGCTGAAGAAAGTAATCGGGAGATTTTGTGATTCGAAACCAAACGATACAGAATTATATCTTCTGATCCATCATATTATGGCAGGACACACCTTCAGGAGTGCATCTGAGGAATTGGGGACAATGGCAGAGAAAGGGATGTTTATTGTATTTTCTCCTGCAGATATTGATACGATGTTAACGCGTAAAGATCTTAACGGGGATGAAAAAGTAAGCTTTCTTCAAATGATTAAGAAGTGGAATGTCAATGACAAGACCTATGATAACGTGATTGGCAGGTACCTGACCGAAAATAGCGATGCCGTTGACGTCCGTATTCAAGTAATACAGGAATTGTTGTCATCAGTAAAGACTCTTTCAACTAATACTGTGACAGATTATGTATTAAAATGTTCGGCAGATGGGGAAAGAAAACCGGAGATTATAAGAATGTTATTCGGGCTTGATCTGAACCTGAGTTTTTACAGGGAACTTTTGTCGAACTATATGAAAAAATCTCCGGATGACCCATCTGTCAGGGAAGAGATTATTACATTCCTGACGGACTTGGGACTTCAGGGAGATCCGGAAACGGTCATAGAGATGGCATGTAATACTTCAGAAGAAAATCTGCAGGAGACGATAGAATATATCCAGAGAATGACAAATAATGGCGGAAGATTCAGAAATGACGCACTCAGCACTTATCTGGAGAAAGCAAGAGATCATTGTTATCATTCCCAGATAATAAAAGCGCTTTACAGCCCGGCCGGGCGAATCAGCCCGGCAGCAATTACGAATTATGTGCTGTTTGGAAAGGATGATGGAACGAAAGTACAGAATTTACGAGCCTTTTCATCACAGTGCAGCGTACCGCTGGGAACTTCAGGATGTCAGATTAATCATTTGGGGCATACAATAACCTGCAGTCTGATTCAGGGCTATGTTCTTGCAACAGGGGATTCGGAACCTACGGCAATTGATATTGTCAATATGATGAAAGATGCGGGAGCAAGGCTGAATCCGGTAATCCGGGCAGACCAGACAGATATGAAATTTAAAAAGTATGCTGTCGATAACAAAGATGCATTGGGAATGCTGTCAAGAAAACTGTGTGAAGATAATAAAGTATTCTCGTTTTTATTTTAGATAAAAACAAAGAAAGAGGAGGGGTGAAGTAAAATGACACAGGAAGAATACGAACAGGAACAACGGGAAATAGAACGGCTTATAAATCAGATTAATGCGCTGATCGCGGAAAACAACCGCCTGATCGCAGAAATAGAATCTGCCGTAAGCGACGTATATATTTTGGAGAAAAATGTGCGGACGCTGCATGGAAATGTAGAGAACAGAGTGAAAAATACGGCTTCGGAGATATCTGCAAATGCAACAGACACACAGAAGATCAGCGAGGCAATTGAAGAGCTTACAAGACAGTATTTCACTTTTAAGACATTGTCAACCGCATCAAAGAATCTGTCACAGTATACGGATGAATATTATACGCGTTTTTCGAATTTCCATCAGCTTCGGAGAATTACTTTAGGCTATGTGATCGGTCTTGATACTCAGTTTGTAACTGCTGACAATATGCGGAAAGTAGTAGAAAAAGAATATCTGCAGAATACGGATTACTGGCTGGCTTATGCTTCCGCGGCAGTTATGCTGTGGGCAAGTAATGAAGAGGAAGCGGCGAAGAGAGCTGTCGGAAAAGCTTTGTTTATGAGTCCGACGAAAGCGGCGTTGTTTTTCATGCTGATCAACCTTCGTTTCGGAAGGATTGAGCCGGCTCAAAAGTGGTTTACATACTATATGGAGAGAGTTAATCCTTCGGATTTGGGAGAGGAGTGGAAGTATCTTCTTCTTTCATATCTTTCCGGGGCATTCGGGCAGAGCGAGGAATTTCAGGCTGTAATCGCGGCAAATTTAAAAGGTATGCTGGCAAAGACAGAAGCAACAACAGTTGATTTCGGCAAGAAATTCAGTGACAAAGCGTATGAGTTTGCGCGCACATATTTACATCAGACAAAGCAGGGATTTTCCTATCTCAAAAGATACTGTACTTCTTATCAGGAAATGGAAAATATGCTGACAGATGCTGAGAAAAACTCAGTAATTGCAGAACGTTATGGAAAACTGCTTGATACGGGAGATGAAACCAGCGAGGATATTGCGCAGAGAATAGAGAATGTATTATACGCGCTGGTCAACAGTTATGACGATGCTGAATTGGAAGTTGTTAAAAAGATCAGATACAATGATGCGGTTCTGAGTGCTCAGGGAGATGTTACGAAAGCTCAGGAGAAATATGAGCAGGAATTCGGCAGTGATAAGAAAATGACTTTCGGCGATCTTCTCGCTGAGTGGGCTTTTTCTGAAGATACCAATCTTACGCCCGGGATCATACAGAAGTTCTCTATTTCATTTATGAAAGACTGGATCTTAAAAGGATACGAAAAATTTGCAAAAGATTACAGGGAAAAAGAGAAAGAGTCTTATGACTTTGAGGTGGACGGATGCAAAGTAACCTGTACTGAAGATGAATTCAGCAAGGCAAAGAAGAGTATAGAAACATATTTTGAAAAGAACAGATGGAAAAATGTGCTTTCGGACAAATTTATACTTCTCTATATACTGCTCTGTGTATGCGGCATTCTGACACTGGGAATCATGGCGGTACATTTTTCAAAGATTGCCCTGACGATTGGGATTCTTCTGGTTATCGTAGGAGCGTTCCTTCTGTGGCGGCGAATCGTTGATCTCGGCGGCCTGCTGAAGGAGAAA
Organism: uncultured Lachnoclostridium sp.; assembly: GCA_946491795.1. Classification (GTDB taxonomy): domain Bacteria; phylum Bacillota; class Clostridia; order Lachnospirales; family Lachnospiraceae; genus Mediterraneibacter; species Mediterraneibacter gallistercoris. The sequence goes on from CAMLYF010000015.1 coordinate 6,207, forward strand.
AAGAGACTTGCAGTACAGAAGATAGAACATTGTCTGGAAGAACTGAGAGAGTGGAGAAATGTGCTGCATCAGGAGGATAACAGATTCAGCGATCTGGAAGATGCGCTTTCCCGGTTTGGAAATGAGATGGAATAGGGGGTAGAATGAGATGTCTAATGTAACAGGAGCTATTAATAATTTAAATAATACGATTAATAATTTTGAGTCAAATGTAGATGTGCACGTGAAAGAAATACATCAGTCCAGTGTCAGCGTAGATCAGGCGGCAAGCAGGATTTATGATAAAATACTGGAATTCCGTGAGGAAATGGAGCATGGCGAACAGAAACAGCTTGCCCATGAAAATATTATTCGTATTGATCAGATTATAAAAGAACAGTTCAGTAATTATGAGACGATACGCCGAACTGTAATGGGCGTTGTACGTGATTTTGACATTAACCTTGTGAGAAACAGTACAATCCAGGAACTTTCAGAAGAACTGTGGCTGACAAGTTCCAGATACTGGCTGTCCTATGCGCTGATTGCTATAACAGCATGGGTAAATGATTATCCGGACGTCGCTAAGAATGCTTTAGCGGAGAGCGGAAGAAAAGACGCTATTAAAACCACATTATTCTTCTGCCTGTTAAATCTCCGGTTTAACAGGATGGAAGCTGCCAAAAAATGGTTCTATGAGTATTTTAAGACGTTGGATCCTACAATGCTGCAGCAGGAAACCGCGGTTATGCTTCAGGCATTTTTAAACGGTATTTTCGGGAAGGACAAAGAGCTTGAATATGAAGTTATTGATGTGATAGATCAATGGATCTCTATTATCAATGAGGATGCTGAGATTTGCGAGGAACTTGTCAACGCGTATGAACAGTATATTGCTAATATAAATCCGCAGGTAACATTTAATTATGAGGGGATCAAACAATTCTGCAGCAATTCACAGGAACTTATGAAATCCTATAATGATGTGTCGAAATATCAGGTGCTTCTCCAAGTCCTGGGCGGTCTTGAAGTGGAAGCGGGAGAACAGAATGATGACAATTACGCGGAAAGAGTGGATGCGGTATTGATTGATCTGATTTCAAATTACGATGCGGAGGAAAAGGACTTAAGAAATCAGCAGGAGTATTTTAATTTGATCGTTCGTAATGAAGGGGAAGTAGAAAAAGCGGAGGCACAGTATGAAGCTGAGATGGCTCTTCAGAATGAACATTTTAATATCGGAAAGCAGATGATAAAATGGGCTATCTATGACGACAGCGACACTACAGATGTTACGGTCAGAAAATTCGGTTTTCAGAATACAAAGACATGGTTCCAGAGTGCTTTGGAAAAATGGACGATGAAAGTGCAGCAGGAATTTCCGATTGAGTATTCGCTGAATATCGATACCTGGAGCGGGGTCAGCAATGGAACTGACCAGGAAGAACTGACAGAGAATATGAAGAAATATTATGAGACAAACAAATTCCAGAATATGTTTGTCAATACGATCAATATTGCTGCTCTGATTGCGCTGGTTTTATCCGCCGGTCTTGCTTTTGTAACTCTCTATGCGCTGGTGGTTACTGTGGCAGCAGCGGCAATTCTGATTTTCCGCTGTGTTAAGGCGGTGAAAGATTACCCGAAGAGAGTGAACAGCGCATTGGCGGCTTTAAGTCAGACTATGGCGGAAATAGCTGATTTCAGGCAGTACTTTGAGGAAAATGTAGAGAAAAAAGACGAAGTACTTTCAGCAGCTGAGTTTATTTAAGAGTATGAGATACAGAGGAGGAAAAGAAAATGACAAACGAAAACACAAATAAGAACTCGCAGGAAACAATGGACTTTGAGGCAATGATGGAGCAGCGTATACAGTCAAATTTCACCGCGCCTGGACAAAAAGTTGATGTATCCAATGAAAGACTCAAAGAAATGAACAAGAAGCTGCCGTCATGGAGTCTGGAACCGCCGTACAGCTTCCTGAAATAATGGGGGAGTTAAAAGCGCCGTCTACATATCAGGAATGGCTCGAATCACTGAAATGGATGGAAAGTCATTATATTCACGAAGAAGATATCGAGAGGATAGGAGAGGGAAATATCCCTCAGAGAGGACTCATATTGGAAAATTTTCAAAAAAGAGTCGTGGCTACAGTGAATACGATGCTTAAGAGATATATCAGAAATTTTAACAGAACGCTGAATGAAGCACTGGAAAGAAATGAATTTGATACTGTGCAGACACTATGCATACGTATGCAAAAAGATATGGAGTACTGTTTTTTTTACAGGCGGATTAGATTTTTAGATTCGGAATTCGTAGAAAACCTTGACAGTGCCCTGAAGGCTCAGATTCTTGCATTCTGGAAGCATATAATCAGTGAGATGGGCAGAATCACGATGCAGACAGCGGCGGCAGATGCGGAGGAAGTTATATTTTCGGTGATGCGACTTAAGAAAAAGTACGGAAGATAATATGGGAAATTATGTTACAGTAAAAAATGAACTGGAAAATTATATAGAAGCCAGAGTACCCCTGATTATTATTAATACTTGCGAGAGGGAGCGGGCGGAGAAAATGCTCCGCGAAGTAAGCAGAGATAAGCGGATAGAGATTGGGTATTACACGGATGCGAGACAAGTTACACAGTTCGGAAGTAAAGCGGTTAAGGATGTGGAAAATGATCCCCTGCCATATGTGGCAGAAAAATTCCGCCGTAACAGAAGAGTGACATTTGCGTTGGGCGATACACGAAAAATCGGGGAAGAGAATATGTACAGTAAAGAGTTACTTAATATCCTCTATCTTGCTTTGGAGAACGCGTCTACTCTTATTATCATAACTCCGGATATTGTGTGGTCAAGGATTGCGCAATTCGGAATGCTGACGGTATTGGACTATCCGGATGATGAAGAACGCAGATGCCAGATAGAAAGGTTTGTCACAACGTATGGAGGAAGATTTCCGATCGAGTGGGAGGAAAGTGATATTACACGGGCCTCGGCGCTTTTGAGAGGATTTACTGAAATACAGATAGAGAATATTCTTTCCTCCACTCTGGTGGCAAACGGCGGTCTGAAAAAGCAGCACATCTATGGGTTGACAAAGCAGAAAAGCCGGATGTACGCATCCGTGCCCTGTGTCGAAGAGGTAAGGATCGATCCGGACATGAGGGTATCAGGGCTGGAAAATCTGAAGAAATGGCTGAAAGAAAAAAAGAAAATATTCTTTATGGAGGAAAAACTGCTCAGAGATCGTTCTATGGCTCCGCCGAAGGGAATTCTTCTCTCAGGAATTCCGGGATGCGGAAAATCCTTCTCAGCAAAAATGATTGCTCAGGAGTGGGAACTTCCTCTATTCCGGTTTGACATCGGAAGCGTCTATGATAAATGGGTCGGAGAAAGCGAGAGGAAAATGAGGGAGGCGCTGTCATTTATTGATAATGTAGCCCCATGTATCGTGTGGATCGATGAGATAGAAAAAGCGTTGTCAGTCTCTGATTCCGGTAATGATACGGGAAAAAGAGTGCTCGGACATTTCCTTTTTTGGCTGCAGGAATCATCCAGCAGGGTCTTTCTTGTAGCTACGGCAAATGATATTCTTGCTTTGCCGCCGGAATTATTTCGAAAAGGAAGATTTTCGGAACTGTTTTTTGTTGATCTTCCTGTGAGAGAAGAGCGGCAGGAGGTAATAGCCCAGTATGTACGACAGTGCCTGCACTGCTGCCTGGAAACGGAACTGCTTGCAGAACTTGTGGATCTGTCGGAAGGTTTTTCCTATTCGGATATAGAATATGTGATAAAAGAGATTGCAGAGACAGCGCTGAGAGAAGGAGATGAAGCTGTGACACCGACTTATATGAAATCGGTATTCAGGCGCGTCATCCCGTTTGCGCGGACAAATCCTGATGCTGTACTGAAGCTGAGGGAATGGGGACGCAGACGCGCCATAGCTGCTTCCTACTATGAGGAGAACGAGGGAGGAGATCATTATGAGTAATATAAATGAACTTCGCGCGGAATTAAGCCGTCTGGAGCGGATAAACCAGGAGTTGAATGCTGAACTCTGGGAGATCCAGAACGGTGTCGATAACGCTACACAGTCATTAGTAAATTTCAGAAATTATATGACTGCAACGATGGACGAGGGAAAACGTGCGATCGACAATGCTCACGCGAAGATTTTGGACGCGTATGAGGTTCAGGGACAGATAGATCAGTTGTATGTCAGATTCAAGCAGATGGAACTGGCAAATAAGAAAATCCGTGAGTGCAATAACAAAAAATACTATGAGTTTGGAAACTATCGGACAGTAAGAAAGATTGTCCAGGGGATTATGGATAATTTGAATGTGCAGATGGTATCTGATGAGGTTATCTATAAATCTGTTGAAAAGCAGCATTTAAAAACGCCGGACTACTGGCTGACTTGTGTGCTTCTTAGCATCATGGCGTGGAAAAATGATGACAGGGAACTTGCGGACAGAGCTATGGACCGCGCCATCCGACTGGATAAGAAAAACAGTTCGATATTTTATATGCTGTTCAATATCCGGATGAGAAGAGAAAACGCAGCGCTGAAATGGTTTTCAGTATACCAGGAATGTGATCTGAAAGGGAGCGATGAAGAGACATTTCTTATGTTGTTTTCATTGTTAAGTAAAACGATTGACGAACAGGTTGATGATCACACTAAATATGAGATATACAGTTTTATCAACAAGGTTATCGCAGTGAGCGCACAGGCGGAAGGGTTCAGTGAAGCGGACATTATTGATCTGATCGAGCGTAATCTGTTGGCTTTGAGTCCGGGATATACGTTACAGCTTAATCTTCTTCAGAAGTGCTGCGATGATTTTCAGAAGATATCAGATATGGTTATGATGGCACAGAATAATATCCAGATTCTGCAGTTTATTTTGGATGTATCGAACGTCAGTGAAATCGAAAAAAATGAATATCTCAGCAAATTTATCGATAAAGAAATTGAAAGACCGAATGATCAGGAATCAGCAGTTTATGATGAGATAGAACGGAATGAAATTATTATCCGCTGTGAGGGAGATGTAGAGCGTGCAGATGCGATATTCCAGCAGGAGAAGGAACGCCGCGAAAAGGCGCTCGACCTGATTCGTGAAATGATCGGATGGGTGTATGGAAGAACCTCTGAGGATGTGAACGTACAGGCCCGCAAAAATATGTTTATGCTTACCGGAGCGCTCCAGAAAAAAGGTGTGAAAAAGTATGCTGATGACTATCGCAGTATGGATACCAGCCTTCATCCAATTACGCTGGGCGAGTACCGTACGACAGCAGATTTTCAGGATCAGACTGGTGAAGAAGGGAAAATAGCCTCATTCTATGAGGCACAGAAACAGGAAAAAATATCGCAGATAAAATACACCGGAGCTTTTGTGGGGATCGGTATTGTGATTGCCGCCGTTATCGCTGCGGTTGCGCTAAATCCGCTGTTTGCGGCAGGAGCTGCTCTGGGTGCTCTGTATTCCCTGTATGTATTTGTATCGAATGAAAGAAAGAAAAAGCAGATTGCCAGAGACTGTGAACTCAGTATCAGCGGCAAGACAGAATTACTGCGGAAGTTGTTTGGAGAATATGCTCAAATGAAGCAGATCTATTATGAATTTGACGCATATCAGGAACAGATTGAGGAGGCTCTTCAAAGTCTGTAGGGATTACCATCAGCTGGGGACCCGCAGGACGGGAAAAAGGTATAGGAAAGAAGAGGGAATGAGATGTATTGTAAGAATTGTGGACAAAAAATTGACGATGATGATCTGTTCTGCGGAAACTGCGGAACAAAAATAGTGCGGAAGTCCGAAACCGCTGCCTATGTTCCGAAACAGACACAGAATATACAGCAGAATATTGAGCAGCCGTGGAATACGCAGCAGAATATTGAACAGCCGTGGAATACGCAGCAGAATATCGAGCAGCCGCGGAATATACAGCAGAATATCGAGCAGCCGCGGAATATACAGCAGAATATTAACAGAACGAAAGAAGCAGTAGATGATATAAACTATGATTATACGAAACTGCCTACGGAAAAGCCGTCAGGTATTAAGAGCTTTTATTTTATGGACTTCCTGATCCGGTTGGGGAATAAAGAGAATATACCTCTGTGCATTTATCTCGTACTTAATGTTCTTCTGATCGGCGCATTTGTTACTGCGGTATGCGCACTCCCTGTTGGATGGGGAATGGCTGCAGCGCTCCTGCTTTACATAGCATCAATATCTATTGCAGTATCACCGATCGGAGAATATATACTTCGTCGACAGAATGGCTGTAAAAAAATAGAGGAAGCCGCGGTGATTGAACGTCTGGAACCTCTGTTCAGAGAAGTGTATTACAAGGCAAAGAAACAGAATCCGTCGATTTCAAGTGATGTAAGGTTATTTATTAATGAGGATGAGTGTCCGAATGCATTTGCGACAGGACGAAGAACAGTATGTGTAACCAGAGGACTTCTGACCTGGAGCGATGCAGAGATTAAAGCGGCATTGGGGCATGAGTTCGGTCATCTGGCCCACAAAGATACTGATCGGATTCTGGTAGTAGCGATTGGTAATACAGTGATTGCAGGAATTTGTTATATGTTCCAGATAGCAGCTATTGTGATGGATGTTATTATTGCTATTTCATCGCTATTTATGAGAAATGACAGTGGATTTTGGGTTCGTATGGTCAGTGCACTTTCACGGTTCCTGACAGTTATAGTGATTCGTGCGTTTAACAGAATCTGGACACAGATAGGCGTACTTCTCTGTATGAAAACCAGCAGGGGAAACGAGTATCAGGCAGACGAATTTTCCTGCAGACTTGGATATGGAGATGCGCTTTGCCAGCTGCTGTCTACTCTTCCGTCCGCTAAGCCCAAGGGCCTGTTTGCCAATCTGGCAAGCAGCCATCCGGCGAGTGAGGACCGCGTAGCTCGCATACAGGCATCCATGCAGGCGAACACTATTTCAGCAGAGTAGGAGGCGAATATTATGGCATTTCGCAAAAAAGAGAAAAACCAAAATGTTGGAATGGGGGGAAGGACAGTAGCACTTAAAGATAATCCACTATATCAGGCACCAAGGGAAAATGAAAAGAAAGAGATTATTACGGCGATTGTGACAGTGGCAGTGTGTATCGTAATATTCGCCTTAATTGTATCTAATTTTAGTATGTATTCTTCTGAGCCTTCATACAGTACCTACGGTACAGGCGGTTACAGCGATCCTGATCCGGGGGATCCTACCGGTCCCGCAATCGGAACTGCTGAACCGGAGGATGAAGATGAAAAGGAAGAAGAACCAGAGGAAGAAATTGATATGTCAATGGTAGATATCAACGCTTCACTTGACGGGTATGCAGAGCTTTCCGGAACAGTGGATGATTATGGGGAGTGTCTGCAGCTGGAAGATGCACTGAATATCTATGCGTGGGATGACATTCAGGGAGAAGATGTTCTGGTTGAAAATGCAGATAAAGTATATATTGACGATACAAGTCTGTATTCCATGGAAGAATATGCCGGAAGGAATGTTATGGTTGGAGGAGATCTCTGGTTTGAATCCGGTACGGCATACTATCGTGTTACAACCATTATCAGCGCGGAACCTGAGATGGACGATCCCGGAATCCATAGATATCAGATTGTTGTTGATGACTGCTCGTGGGAAGAAGCGTTATACCGGAGTCAGGAACAGGGCGGCTATTTGGCGAGAATCAGTTCACCTGAAGAATATCAGTATATTACAGATATGCTCAATGATTATACAAATATACATTTCTATCTGGGTGGAAGACGCGATGATACAGGAGCAGATTATTACTGGGTAAACAAAGAAAATGAGTTTATGGACGACTGCCTTAACAGCAGCGATTCACCCTGTATGCCGTACTGGTATAGCGGAGAACCAAGCTATAATGATACAGGTTCAGATGCTGCGGGAATGATTACAGAGGATGTGATGAACCTGTTCTATGTATCGGGAACCTGGTATTTGAATGATTCTTCAGGAGATCTGGCACACGATTATCCGGAATTGCTGAGCGGAAAAGTCGGGTATATAATCGAGTTTGAGGAATGACAAAATGAGTGAACAACTAAGAGGACAGCCAGTGGAAAAGAAACAACTGATTATTTTTATTCTTGCAGCATACGGAGTGACCTTTGTACTGGGACTTCTGATGTGGGCTTTTTATGGGAGGGGAGCGGACCTCAGCGTATTTCCAAATGCACAAATGGATTATCCGGTGGCAGGTATAATGCTGGCATATCTTGTATCGAAAAAAGAGGTAAAAATCTGCCGAAGCCATTTTTTATATTTTTCATCCTGCTGACAGCCGCGATGATTTTGTGCGCGGTGTTTTCGGTATTTATCCCGCGAACTATAGAATCGGGTAAGACTGAGATTTCGATCTGGATGATGGCTGTTCAATTACTTATAATTTCAGGCAGTGTAATTTCCTGGATTTTACTTTTAACTTCAGGAAAGGAAAGAAGAGCAGCTTACGGATTAAAGGGAAAGAACTGGAAAAGGTCATTTCTTTGTATCCTGCTGTTCTTTTACTGTACAGTGTACGAATGGGGATATCCAGTGCCGCAGGCGGACAGATGGAAGCTTTTGGAGCTGTCTGGATAGAGCCTTCCACGTGGATCTATCTGATCACACTTTTTTACACCATCCCGGATATGGGGCTGGCATACTGTGTCAGCCAGCAGATTACCTGTATTTTCCTCGGAATCTTTATGGCATACGTGTACATGAGAACAGAGAATATTTGGGTTCCGGTGGCTGTACACTTTTTGAATAATAACCTGATTCCTGTGTTTGCGGGAAACTATACGGGGATATGTTCAGGGGCAGGCGATTCACTGGGGCGATCTGATACCGGCGCTGCTTCTGAACCTTGTGATTTTTGGTTGGTTCCTTTTTTTGAAACCATTCCGTGCCGGGAAAGACCAATAAATTTTCGTGTACTGATTGAATTCAGATGACGCAGAAAATCGCTGAAATTACACAGATTGCCTTTGTACACTGAAGCTCAATCAGTCACGGTTACGGCAGGTTTAATGAGACTCTTCGGAGTCTCTTTTTTAATTTCTATACATTGTTATTTAAAAATACCTTAAGAATCTTTACAAGACATATTAAAAAACATCAATCATAATGAACCCATCTTAAAAACAAGAGGTGAAATTATGATAAAACCAGATCAGTGCAGACAGAAAACAAGCATTCTTGATTATCTGGAGCAGACAGCAGAGTGTTACAGATACAGTACAGCGGTTACAGGCGTTGACGGCGAGTTCACATGGTATGAGTTTACCGTGATGGCGAGAAGGATCGGCACCGGTATCAGCCGGAGAGTATCTCCGGGCAGTCCGGTTCCTGTGATGATGGAGAAGAGCCCGCTCATGCTTGCAGCTATGCTCGGGGCGGTATATGCAGGCTGCTTTTATGTTCCGGTGAATCCGGACAACCCTCCGGAAAGGCTGAAGAAGATTTTCCGGACGCTGCAGCCGGAGATCATTATAGCGGACCGTAATATACAGGAATTCCTTACGACGGAAAGTATCTGTGCCGGATCCGATAAAAAAGAGTGCAGCATAATTTCAGCGGAAGAGCTCGTGAAGGAGGACGTGGATCCGGAGCGCCTTGCAGCAATCAGGAATGCATCGAGAGAGACAGATATCCTGTATGGTATTTTTACATCAGGCTCTACCGGGACGCCGAAGGCGGTCGTGGTAAGCCACGGGGCAGTTATCCGTTTTATCGGGCATTTTACGAAGATATTCGGCATAAGTCACGAAGACGTGATCGGCAACCAGGCGCCCTTTGACTTTGATGTATCGGTAAAGGATATCTACTCATCCGTGATGACAGGCGCGGGGCTGGTGCTGATACCGAAAGAATATTTCTCTACGCCGCCGAGGCTTCTGGACTTCCTGTGTGAGAAAAATGTTACGACGCTGACGTGGGCGGTATCGGCACTGACACTTGTCTCATCTCTGAAAGGATTGAGATACCGCATTCCGGAGAGGGTGAATAAGATCATGTTCAGCGGTGAGGCAATGCCGCCCAAGCAGCTGCGGATCTGGCAGGAAGCTCTGCCGGACGCCCGGTTTGTCAACTTGTACGGTCCCACGGAGATTACGTGCAACTGTACGTATTATCCGGTTGTCCGAATGTACGAGGACGGGGAGAAGATACCGGCGGGAAATGCATTCCCGGGCAGGACAGTATTCCTTCTTGATGAGGATGATATTGAGATTGCTGAGCCGGGAAGACAAGGTGAGATCTGCGTGGCGGGAGAATCTCTTGCTCAGGGATATTACCGAAATGAGGAACAGACGAAGAAGCAGTTTGTCATGTATCCGGTCGGCGGCGGTGAACCTCAGAGAATATACAGAACCGGGGATATGGGATATTACGATGAAAAAGGCAGAATCATATTTGCCGGGAGAAAGGATTTTCAGATCAAGCACATGGGACACCGGATCGAACTGGAGGAGATCGAGAGCGCCATGAACGCCGTGGAAAAAGTACAGCGAAGCTGCTGTGTATTTCAGGAGGAGAAGAACCGGATCGCAGGCTTTTATATGGGAGAGGCGGAGCCGTCGGAGGTACGGAGAAAGCTGAAAGAAAAACTGCCTGTGTATATGGTTCCGCCAAAGCTGATCCGGATGCAGGTTATGCCGCTGAATAAAAATGGAAAGACAGACAGGGCATACCTGAAGAGATGGAAAGAGTAAAAATGAATTGTTCATACAGATGAAAAGGAGAAATTTATGCAGAGAGAACAACTGGAATACGCGGCAGCCCGTTACGGGACCCCGCTTTATATATTTGATCTGGATATGCTGAAGAGACAGGCGGACAGACTGAAAGAGGCGCTCGGGAAAGAGGCAGGGCTGTGCTATGCCATGAAGGCAAACCCGTTCCTGACAAAAGAAATGGCGGAGCAGACGGACCGGATCGAAGTATGTTCAATGGGAGAGTTTGAGATATGCAGACAGATGGAAATCCCGCCGGAGAAGCTCTTCATATCAGGAGTGCTCAAGAAAAAAGAAGATATATACAATATACTGAATACATATGGGGATAAGTGCAGATATACAGTGGAGTCTGTAAAGCAGCTTCATTATTTCCTTGAGTGGAGCGATGCGCATATGAAGAAACTCAGGCTTTACCCGAGACTGACCAACGGCAGTCAGTTCGGTATGGATGAGGACACGATGCGCAGTGTGTTCGGAATAGTAAATATGAGTCCGTATCTGGAAATTGAAGGCATTCATTATTTTTCGGGAACACAGAAACGTCATCTGAGACAGTTCCGGCAGGAGCTTGAGATGCTGGATATGCTTCTTCTGAAAATGAGAGACGAGTGGAAAGTACAGGTCACGCATCTGGAATACGGTCCGGGTACCGCGGTGCCGTATTTCCTGGGAAAAGAATCACAGACATATACGGATGAAGGACTGAAGGCCTTAAGAGAATCAATCCTGTCAATGCAGTGGAAAGGCAATGTGACAATAGAGCTGGGAAGGGCATTTGCGGCGGAATGCGGATATTATCTCACAGAGATCAAAGATGTGAAGAAAAACGGTGATACGAACTACTGTATCGTGGACGGCGGTAATCATCAGCTCAATTATGACGGACAGATCAAAGGCATGTATCAGCCGGAGATACAGCTCATACCGGGAGAGCAGACAGGGCAGAAGAAGCCTTGGACCGTATGCGGAACGCTTTGTACGATGAATGATGTGCTATGCAGCAATGTAGAACTGTCAAATGTCCGGACCGGAAAAGTGCTTGTATTTGAGCGTACCGGCGCATATTCTGCGATGGAAGGAATGGCTCTTTTTCTGAGCCATGCGCTGCCCGCTGTCGTGTCATACAGTAAGAATGCGGGATGGACTGTGCTGAGGGAGCATCAGCCTACTTATCAGTGGAATATGCCGGGTGATGATATTAATAAACAGATATATAAAGTAATTTAAGTTTACTTACAGAATCAAGAGAAGGAGAAATATTACAATGGAAAAATTAATGGAAATCTTAATGGAAATCGACGACAGCATTGACTATGAAAACGAGAAAGCCCTGATCGATGACAGGCTTCTGGATTCTTTCGGTGTGATCACACTTGTATCCGAACTGGAGGACGCGTTTGACATTGACATTGAAGCATCTGAGATGACGCCGGATAATTTTAATTCTGCAGAATCAATCTATAACATGGTGAAAAGACTTCAGGAGAACTAGCATATGGCATATCAATCATTGGTATACGGGTTTGTATTTCTTCCACTGTGTCTGATAGTATACCAGATCGCGCCGCAGAAATGGCGCAGGAGAGTGCTGCTTGTGTTCAGCTATCTGTTTTTCTGGCTTCTCAGCGGAAAACTGATCGTATATCTGCTCGGGACAACTGTGTTCGTACACTGTATCGGTATCTGGCTGGAGTGGCTCAGATCAGAACAGAAGACAGAGCTCGCATCTGCGGAAAGATGCGAAAAGAAGAGGATAAAGGGAATATATCAAAAGAAATCCAGAAGGGTGCTGGCATTCGGCGTACTTCTGCTCCTCGGAACTCTTGCATATCTGAAATATTATAATTTCTTTGTGGGCAATCTGACCGGAATCTTCGGGAGCGCGCTGCCGTTTACTCTGGAAGAGAAAAAGATCCTCATGCCGGTGGGAATCTCGTTTTACACGCTGCAGGCCATCGGCTATCTGGCAGACGTGTACTGGGGAAAGATCCGTGCAGAGGAAAAACTGGAGAATACGGCGCTGTTCCTCGCATTTTTCCCTCAGATCATGGAGGGGCCGATCTGCCGCTATTCGGATACAGCCGGTACACTTTACAGCGGAAAACCTCTGGAGATCGACAATCTGACAGACGGATATATCCGGATATTCTGGGGATTGTTTAAGAAAAAGGTGATCGCGGACAGGCTTGCTATCGGAGTGGATGCAATATTCGGGAACTATACGTCATACAGCGGAGTTATGACGGTATTTGCCGCTGTGGCATATACCGTGCAGCTCTACATGGAATTTTCGGGATGCATGGATATTATTATCGGAAGCGGACAGCTCTTCGGAGTAAAACTTCCGGAAAACTTCCGGCAGCCGTTTGCGGCTCAGAGTGCGGCGGAGTTCTGGAGAAGATGGCATATTACGCTGGGCACATGGTTTAAGACATACATTTTCTATCCGGTTTCCATGTCCGGGCCGGTGAAAAAGTGGAATCAGTACGGAAGGAAACATTTTGGAAAATATATTACTATGCTCGGGACGTCCGCTATGGCCCTTTTTCCTGTATGGCTGTGCAACGGACTGTGGCACGGAGCGAGATGGAGTTATATCTTCTACGGGATGTATTATTTCACACTGATCCTTTTTGGAATTGCGGTGGAGCCCCTGCGTGACCGGGTACTGGAGCTTTTGCACATCGGCGAAAAGTCCGCGGGGCTTAAGTTCGTGAGAATCGCAAAGACATGGCTTATCATATTTACCGGTGAACTCTTCTTCCGGGCGGACGGACTGCGTGCGGGAATCTATATGTTCCGCAGTATATTCCGGAATTTTGACCTTAACAGTCTTTTTGACGGAAGATTGCTGGAACTCGGGATGAGCAGGGCAGATCTGACCGCCATTGTAGTCGGATGCGTTGTAGTGGCTGTTGTGGGGGCTGTGAAGGAGCGAGGCGTCCATGTGAGAGAAGCTCTGGGAAGAAGGCCGGCTTTTATCCGGTGGAGCATTTACTATGCCCTTCTGCTGGCGGTGATCGTGATTGCCGCGTACGGAGACGGATATCAGGCGGTGGACATGATATATGCCGGATTTTAGCAGCGTATTGACAGAAAGATTTTAAAGGAGGCCAGTTTGAAGAAAATAAAAAAGATAATTCTGTTTATGCTCATATTTGTAGTGATCCTGTGGATTTGTTCTACAGGGATACAGCTTGTGGTGAGAAATGTAAATGGATCCGTAAGCGGACGAAGCCGCGTATTTGCGTCTGTAAGCGCGGAGAAGAAAAATACGATTGATGTACTCGTAGCAGGGGACAGCGAGAGCTACACATCGGTCTCCCCGATGGATCTGTGGGATCAGACCGGAATCGCGGCATATGACTGCGGACAGCCCGGACAGCGGATACAGGAGACATACTATATACTTAAGACGGCTTTTAAGACACAGTCTCCCCGGCTGGTGGTCTTTGAGACTAATACAATGTTCAGGGATCCCGGCATGCTGAAGAATCTGCAGCTGTCATTGACAGAACCTCTGGGATTCTATTTCCCGGTCTTTAAATATCATAACGCATGGAAAGCGCTGTTTGACGGGCCGGGGGGACTGAAAACCTGCTATAAGGGATTTGAGATAAGGAATAAAGTCGTATCATATGAAGGCGATGAAGAATATATGAAAGAGACGAAAGACAAGGCAGAGATCCCGGAAACTGTCCGGATCTATATGGACAAGATTAGAAAACTGTGCCGGAAGAACGGAGCGGACCTTTTGCTGGTGAGCGCGCCGTCACCTAAGAATTATAACTATAAAAAACATAATGCCCTGCAGGAATATGCAGAAGAGGCGGATCTTCCATATGTAGATCTGAACATGAGGTATCGCGATATCGGCATTGACTGGAGAAAAGACAGTTATGACAGAGGAGATCACCTAAATATAGACGGAGCCAGAAAGGTTACGAATTTTATGGCAAAATATCTGACGGACAATTACCAGCTTCCGGACCGCAGAAAAGACGACGGATGGAAAGAATGGAATGAACTGGCAGAGAGCTATTTTAAAGAGCTGGAGCAATGTGTTATACTTTAATAAAATGCGGAACGAAAAATATTGCGGAAGGATGGCTCCTGCAGGTATATGAAAGAGATCCACGATCTGTCTGTGGATGATCTGTGTACGGTCAGCCGGGAGATCAGCAAGTATACGGATATTGAGCACGCATAAAGCATCATTGATTTTAAAGATGTACAAATATATAATATAGGCAGAAATTATTTATCGTCACCTGTTATCAGGTGGCGATTTCATCAGGAGGAAATTGTCATGACGATCAAGGAGATCGCACAGCTGGCCGGAGTATCGAGCGCCGCCGTTTCGAGATATTTAAACGGCGGCTATGTCAGTGATGAGAAGAAAGAACAGATCCGGAAAGTCATCGAGGAGACCGGATATCAGCCGTCGGCACAGGCGAGGATTCTGCGCACGAAAAAAGCCTGTCTCGTAGGTGTCGTGGTGCCGAAGATCAATTCGGAATCTATCAGCCGGGTCACGGCCGGGATTGAGCAGGTGCTTTCAAGACGGGGATACCAGATGCTTCTTGCCAGCACGGACAATGATCCGGATAAGGAGATAACATATCTGAAGCTGTTTGAGAATTATCCCGTGGACGGCATCATCCTGATCGGAACTGTGATCAGTGCAGAACACAGAAAGTTTCTGAAGAATTCTAAAGTTCCTGTAGTAGTGATAGGACAGTACACAAAGTATGCCAATTGCATTTACCACGATGACTACGGCGCGGGCAAAGCCATGGGCAGGCTGGCGGCGGCCGAACTGAAGAAAGCATGGAAGGAAACCGGTGAATCCTGTGGAAAAATTGCTTATATCGGCGTGACAAAGGAGGATAAGGCGGTCGGTGTATCGAGGGAGGACGGATTCCGCTCGGGGCTGAAATCTGAGGGAATACTGCTGGAGCCGGATTATGTAAGGACGGCGGAATTTACCATGGATTCCGGTTACCACGCCGCGCTTGAGCTGCTGGAACAGAAGCAGGATATCCGGATCATATCATGCGCGACCGATACGATCGCGGCGGGCGCCATCGAGGCGATCCTTGCATACAGCAGGCAGTGTGTACCGCGTTCTGTGGCCGATTCAGGTACAAGGATGCAGTACGTTCTGAATCATTCAGAGATTCGGGTGACTGGATTTGGAGACAACCAGTTTTTAAAAGCGGTGACAGGGGGAATACCTACCGTACATTTCGGATACAAAACAAGTGGGATCAGAGGAGCGGAGCTTCTTCTGGATGTAATTGAGCGGGGAGAAAAGATTCCCATTGAGATGAAACTGGGATTCAGGCTGGCTGACCGGGATAATTGAGGAAGAAATATCCGGTATTCCATCCGAAATCATTAATGTCAGATATAAAATAAGATATCGATTTCATATTATAACTGTGAAAAAGTAAAAAGTGCACAAAAATATAATCTAAATATCGGTAAAAATTCCATCTTTACAATTGGAGTTTTTACCGGTATTATTTATATGAAGGATGTGAAATCGATTACACATAAGGAAGGAGAGTTACCATGGATTACAGAAAGACCGCACAGGAAATCCTTGATAAAGTAGGCGGCAGCAAAAATATCGTGTCTGCCGCACACTGTGCAACAAGGCTCCGTCTTGTAATTGCTGATAACAGCAAGGCAGACAAGGCAGCCATAGAAAATATTGAGGGAGTGAAGGGGGTATTCGAGGCGTCCGGCCAGCTCCAGATCATCCTCGGTACAGGAACAGTAAATAAAGTATTTGATGAATTCATCTCCATTGCAGGCATAACTGCCAGCACGAAGGCGGAGGCGAAAGAGGCGGCAGCCAAGCAGCAGAATATATTTCTGAGGGCGATCAAGCTTCTGGGAGATATTTTTGTGCCGATCATCCCGGCTATCGTGGCGAGCGGTTTCCTCATGGGTATCATGAATTCACTGGACTTCATGATCAACAACGGATTTATCAGCATGGATACGAGCAGTTCCATCTATGTATTTGCAAATCTGTTCAGTAACACGGCATATACATTCCTGCAGATCCTGATCGCGTTCTCGGCGGCAAAAGCTTTTGGAGCCAACCCGTATCTTGGTGCGGTCATCGGTATGATCATGATCAATCCGGCACTTCAGAATGCATATACCGTTGCTACAGACGGTGTACAGCAGACACAGTCGGTATTCTTCGGACTGTACGACATCGATATGGTAGGTTACCAGGGCCATGTTATTCCGGTCGTTATCGCGGTATGGCTCCTTTCCGTTATCGAGAAGAAGCTGCACAAGATCGTGCCGGAAGTTCTGGATCTGTTTGTCACACCGCTTGTCAGCGTGTTCGTGACAGGATATCTGACGCTGGCGATCATCGGACCTGTCTTTGTATGGGCTGAAAATGCGATCCTCGGCGCGATCCAGTGGATGCTCACTCTGCCGTTTGGCATCGGAAGTCTTATCATGGGTGCTCTGTATGCGCCGACGGTCGTAACAGGTATCCATCAGATGTATACTGCGATTGATATCGGACAGATCGCGCAGTACGGCGTTACATACTGGCTGCCTCTCGCAAGTGCGGCAAATGTGGCACAGGGAGCTGCAGCTCTTGCGGTTGCACTGAAATCAAAAGACAAGAAAGTAAAATCACTGGCGCTACCGTCTTCTTTAAGTGCATTTATGGGAATCACGGAGCCGGCGATCTTTGGTGTAAACTTAAGATTCTTCAAGCCGTTTATCGCAGGATGTATCGGCGGCGGATGCGGAGCTCTGTATGCGTCTATCGTTCATCTTGGAGCAAAAGGAACAGGCGTGACAGGTATTTTCGGTATCCTGCTCTGTCTTGATGAGCCGGTACAGTACTTAATAGAAATGGTGATCGCAGTAGGTGTTGCGTTTGCTATCTCGTTCATTATCTATCGGGATGCGAAGCCGGAGGCAGCTGCAGCCGGAGCGACAGCAGGAACGGAAGGAAACGCAGATGCCGAGCCGTCAGATGCGGCACTTGCAGATTCGCAGGCAGATGAAGGAGCAAAGGCTGAGGTTACAGAGGAAGAACTCAGAAGTCCTGTAAACGGAAAAGTAATTCCGCTTACGGAAGTGACAGATGAGACATTTGCATCTGAGATGCTCGGTACAACTGTCGCAGTGGAACCGGAAGACGGCAGGATCGTGGCTCCGTGTGATGGTGAGGTGCTCAATGTATTTGACACAGGACATGCGGTATGTCTGACAACACAGTCCGGCGGTGAACTTCTGATCCACGTGGGAGTAGATACGGTTAAGCTGGAAGGTAAAGGATTTACGAAGAAAGTTTCCGACGGAGCAAAGGTACACGCCGGAGATGTACTGATAGAGGCAGATCTGGATACAATACGAAATGCAGGATATCCTGCGACAACCATGGTCATCCTGACTAATGCGGATGAGTATTCAGAAGTTAAAAAAGCTGAGCCGGGTGTGACAGGGACAGACAAGATTATCATGAACCTTAAAAAATAAAATCTGAGAACAAGAAAAGTATCAGACAATATCAGCGCCGGCACCATGTGGAAAAGGTCCGGCGCTGATTTGAAACAGGGAGAAGATTATATGACTGCATTGACAAATGATTTGATAAAACTGACGACCGAAGCGGAAAAGAATGTGAAAAGCGGCGGAAAATTCCGGCAGAAACTGCATCTTATGCCGCCTGTCGGATGGCTGAATGACCCCAACGGTCTCTGCCAGTTTAAGGGTGTTTATCATGCTTTTTTTCAGTACTCGCCGTTTAATGCAGAGGGCGGAGTCAAGATGTGGGGACACTATACAAGCCGGGACATGATCGACTGGGAATATCAGGGCGTGATGCTTTATCCGGATCAGCCGTTTGACTGCAGCGGCGTATATTCGGGATGTGCCTTGATCGAGGACGGAGAGATGTATCTGTATTACACAGGCAACGTAAAGCTTGAGGACAGCGGCAGCTACGACTATATTAATACCGGCCGTCAGTCAAACACAGTGCTGGTGACAAGCCCGGACGGAATCCATTTCGGGAAAAAACAGTTGCTTATGAGAAACAGTGATTATCCGGATGACCTTACCCTTCATGTGCGCGACCCGAAAGTATGGAAAGAACATGGGACATACTATATGCTTCAGGGAGCACGTACAAAAGAAGATGTGGGACAGGCCGTGATCTTCCGGTCAGACGATAAAATAAACTGGACATTTCACAGCCGCGCAGAGACGGAAGAAAAATTCGGTTATATGTGGGAGTGCCCGGACTACTTTGAAGTGGACGGGAAGAAAATTTTATCCGCATCCGTGCAGGGACTGACAGGAGAAGAGTGGAAAGACCGCAATGTTTATCAGTCGGGATACTTCACTGTGGAGGGCGATATTCTCGGACAATACAGCCTGTCTGACTACCGTCTCTGGGATTATGGTTTCGATTACTATGCACCGCAGAGCTTTGAGACAGAGGACGGCAGGCGGATCCAGATCGGCTGGATGGGAATGCCGGACTGCGAGGAGTATACGAACCGGACGATTGAAGACGGATGGCAGCATTGTTTTACTTTCCCACGGGAAGTATATGTGGAGGACGGAAGCGTCAGACAGAGACCGGTAAAAGAACTTGAAGAAAGAAAAAGATTGATAAAAGAAACTAAAAGCCATCTTGAAATAAAAAAATGTACTGTATATCTGGCTGAGATAGATAATATCCGGGATAATCAGTTTCATGCAGTTCTGGCTGAAGAATTAATTTTAAAATATAAAAATAATAGATTTAGCATTGAATTTATAAATAAAAGAAATAATAAAATTTCCTGCGGGAGAAAGCAGAGATATGTGGATACCAGTCATCTGTCAGATATAAAAATACTGTCCGATGAGTCGTCTGTGGAGGTATTTATCAATGGCGGGGAGTATGTATTCAGCACGAGATATTATCAGGAAGAGCCGGGAATCTGCATAGAAGCAGAGGGCGCTGAGATAAGGTTGTATCATATTTAATAAGAAGTACCGGGCATTTTGACATGTCCGGTATTTTTTGTGACGGCGGTTGTGCCTTTTTTCAGAAAACTTTGGCGAAACTTTCCTTGCATACCTATGACAAATTTACTATAATGAGTAAAAATTTACGTTTTATGTCGGAGGAATGAAATGGGGACAGTCTTAAAACGTATGACCACAGTGATGCTGCTGTTGATCATGGTAATAATAATGCCGGCGGCTGAGGTACGGGCAGAACCACAGACAACGGATAACGCGGCGGCACAGGAGACAGAGCTTTCTGACTTTGAAAAACAGAAGAAAGCATCCTATGATACGGTTCCGGAGACGAACAATATCGACGGATGGCCGGAAGGACCGAAAGTATACGGCAATTCGGCTATTGTGATGGATATGAACAGCGGAGCCATACTGTATGGCAAGAAGATCGACGAACAGCGTTATCCGGCCAGCATTACCAAGCTGCTCACAGTTCTTATAGCTCTGGAAAATTCAAATCTTGACGATGATGTGTTGTTTTCCCAGGAAAGTATTGATATTTTAAGATCTGATTATGCGAGTATCGGGATGCGCCCCGGTGAGATCCTGAGTATGAAGGATGCTCTGTATGCCACTATGCTTGCATCGGCAAATGAGGTTGCGTATGCTGTCGGTGAGAATGTGGGACAGAAGATGGGCGGGGATTATAATACGTTTATCCAGGCTATGAATGACCGGAGTAAAGAACTGGGGTGTACAGGCTCCCATTGGATGAATGCAAACGGGCTTCATGACGCACAGCATTATACGACGGCCCATGATATGGCTCTGATCACTTCAGCATTATATCAGCATGAAGAATTCCGGACGATCGCGCAGACGCTGAGTTACACGATCGGGCCGACGAATCTGGTCGATGAAGAAAGAGTATTCCAGCAGCATCATAAGATGCTGTGGCCCGGGAACAGCAATTATTATGAGTATTGTACCGGCGGAAAGACAGGATATACGGATGAGTCCCGTACGACTCTTGTGACTACTGCGGACAATGGGACACTGCAGCTTGTGGCAGTAGTGCTTCAGGATGACGGTGATGTTTATGCGGATACAAGGTCGATCTTCGATTATGGATTCGATAATTTTTCAAAAGTCCTTTTAAGCGGGGAGAAAAAACCGGAAGAGATCCGGTCTTACGAGGACAGCGATTCTTATGTGCTTCTTCCTGACGGGGTTACGTTTGATTCTCTTGATCATGAGATTACTGTTCAGGACGAGAAAAATGCTTCCGGGCGTGTTACATTTTTCTATAAAGGACAGAATGTGGGAAGTGCGGATGTTGTGCTGACGCCTGAATATGTGGAAGAGGCAACCGGGTATACGACCAGACTTGAACTAAGCGGTCCGGGAGCGTCAACGGAAGGAAAGGCACAGAATATCCTGCAGCAGATGGCAGCGCCAACAAAAATCTGTATAGCTGCGGTCGCGGCAGCAGTTGTGATCCTGCTGATCCTGGCAGTCGCTATCACAGTCAGAGCCAGGAAAAATGCGCAGAAAAAGCGCCGACGCCGCATGAAGGGCAGAAGAAAGAGATTAAAGTACCATACTTCAAAAAGAAATAAAAAATAGATTAAGTATACTGTCTGCGGTAATCCGTAGGCAGTATTTTCATAATATCCTTAAATGCCGCGGAAAACTTGCTCTGGCTCTCGTATCCGACTGCTCTGGCTATGGCGGCGATGCTCAGGTCGCTTTCGCGCAGCATACATGCCGCTTTAGTGATACGGTACTGCTTCATATATGACGCTACAGGCATTCCATAGACAGACTTAAAGATATTCTTTAAAGTCGCAGTGTTGATGAGATATTCCCGGGCAAGTTCGTCAATCGTATACCGGCATTCGGGATGTCCGGTCATGCGGTCATGGATTTCCCTGATAATCTCGACCTGATCTGAATAGTGAGGATCCAGAGCCTTTTCCTTTGCGGGTTCTGCCATGTTCAGGAAGAGAAGCAGCTCCTGGCACTTCAGCTTGAGATAAGGCAGTTTCATCTGCTCCGGCAGATCATATACCTCTGAAAAGATATGTTCGATCCGGCTATTGGCAGGAAGAGCGGCAGTTTCCTTTTTGCCGCAGAATTTATAGCACAGTTCTTTCATATCTATGTCTGCATCTTCTAAGAGTTCGGGCATTTTTTTGTTAAGTATTGACAGATCCATGGATACTGTCAGCCCCTCATAATAGCCGAGAGGAAGTGTTATTTCCGAATCCGCACACTTGTCGGTAAAATGGAAAGACAAGTCACCGCTGCCGAAATAAAGGCTCAGTCCGTCTTTCATTTCCCAGCCGATCCGACCGGCACGACAGTGATCTACGGACAGGACGGAGGCGCTGTGACTGTGGCGGATATGAAATTTGCTGGCAAGATAGCAGTGAAAAGACAGTTCGATTCCGGGATAGAGCTCATAAGTTTCGGTCCGGAGTCTGGCATTCTTCGGTACAGCCGTATCGTCTATCATATATATTGCAGCCTTCTGCCCGTCTGCAGTCTGCTTATCCGCGGTGCTGTTTTTTTCGCAAATGTTCAGGGAATGACGAATGTCAAGACAGCGGCCGTCAGGAACGTCAGACAGCTTTTCTATGATTCTGCACAGGGATTTGTCCATGGAAGAGCCTCCTTATATTTTTACTGCTTTTCATCTTCTTCCGGGCAGGTAATCCTGCCGAGTTTTTCAATCATATGATGGAGCATCTGCGCCAGCTCCGTATCTGCCGTCCGGTAATACATTTCTTTACCGTCGCGGCGGCTTACGATCAGGCCGCTGCTCTTTAATAATCTCAGATGATGGGATACGGCCGGACTGCTCATGTTGACGATAGCGGCGATATTGAGCACGCATTCTTCACAGTGGCACAGCAGCCAGAAGATCCGCAGGCGGCTCGGGTCTCCGAGCTGTTTCATTGCTTCTGAAACGCCCGCAATTTCAGCTTCGCCGGGCAGATGCTTACGTATTTTTTCTTCATTATTATGTCCATGGTCGTGTGGAAGTTTTTTCTCATTCATATCGTATTGCTCCAATCAGAAATAATTTTCGCCCAAATGGAAATAATGCTCCTTTTGTTCTTGACTAATTATATAATCTGAAGTACATTATAGTCAACAATTAAATAATTGTTTAATCAAAACCGCTGAAGGAAGCTGTGTCCGGCTTGATATCCGCGGAAACGGATTAAAACAGAATGTATAATGAAGGAGATAACATAATGAAAAAAAGTTATAAGATTGATGTTGATTGTGCGAACTGTGCAAATAAGATGGAACAGGCTGCGAAAAATACAGCGGGAGTAAAGGATGCGGTCGTAAATTTTATGACTCTGAAGATGAGCGTGGAGTTTGAAGAAGGTCACAATGCAAAGGAAGTTATGCAGGAAGTGCTCAAAAACTGCAAAAGAGTGGAAGACGACTGCGAGATATTTCTGTAATAGACGCCGACATTTTACATATGATTAAAAACATATAAGGACTTCCCCGGGAATCTGGATGATTCCGGGGTAAAAAAGTCTGATCAGATAAACAATTAATCATATGTTTAATTATATGGCAGATAAATTATTTCGTTATAAAAGAAGAAAAAGGAAGGAATATTTATGAATAAAAAACAGAAAAAAATGCTGATCAGAATTGTGGTATCGGCGGTACTGCTGATCGGATTTAACTTTCTGCCTTTTGGCGGTCTGCCAAGATTCGTTCTCTATATGATCCCTTATCTGGTGATCGGCTATGATATCCTGATCAAGGCGTTTAAAGGAATCAAGAACCGCCAGCCCTTTGACGAGAGTCTGCTGATGGCGATCGCCACGATTGGTGCCATCGCAATTGCGATATACAGTGAAGTGGTCGATCACGAAGCGGGAGATTATGTAGAGGCGATAGCGGTTATGCTGTTCTATCAGGTCGGAGAGTGGTTCCAGAGCTACGCGGTAGGAAAAAGCCGCAGAAATATCAGTGATCTGATGGACATCCGTCCGGATTACGCAAATATTGAAACAGACGGAAAACTTGAGCAGATCGATCCGGGTGAAGTGGAGATCGGTTCCGTGATCGTGGTACAGCCGGGGGAGAAAGTTCCTATCGACGGAGTGGTGATGGAGGGAACTTCCACTCTTAACACAAGCGCTCTGACAGGAGAGAGCCTGCCGAGAGATGCGCAGGAGGGCGACGAGATCATCAGCGGATGCATCAATATGACAGGTGTGCTGAAGATAAAGACGACAAAAGAATTTGGTGACTCTACGGTGTCAAAGATTCTGGATCTGGTTGAGAACGCAAGTTCCAGAAAGTCCAGATCTGAAGCATTTATAACGAAATTTGCGAGAGTGTACACACCTGCGGTGGTGTACTCGGCAATCGCGCTCGCAATCCTTCCGCCGCTTGTGCGGATGTTCGGCATGGGAATCCCGGCAGAGTGGGGCACATGGATCTACCGCGCTCTTACCTTCCTCGTCATCAGCTGTCCGTGCGCGCTGGTGATCAGTATACCTCTAAGCTTCTTCGCCGGTATCGGAGGAGCCAGCAATGCAGGCGTACTTGTAAAAGGATCCAATTATATGGAGACATTATCCAAGACCAAATGTGTCGTATTTGACAAGACAGGCACGCTGACACAGGGAGTGTTTGAAGTAAATGAAGTACACCACAACGAGATGGACAGAGCGCAGCTTCTGGAATATGCCGCACTGGCTGAAAGCGCATCCTCCCATCCAATCAGCAAGAGTCTGCAGAGAGCCTATGGAAAAGAAATTGACCGAAGCCGGGTGACGGATATTCAGGAAATCAGCGGAAACGGTGTGACGGCCAAAGTGGACGGCGTCAATGTAGCGGCGGGAAATTCAAAGCTCATGGACAGGCTGGGAGTCAAATGGATAGACTGCCATGAGGCAGGAACGATCATCCATATGGCGGTTGACGGGCGGTATGCCGGACATATCGTGATCTCCGATATCGAGAAGCCGCATGCAAAAGAGGCAATACAGGCGCTGAAGAAGGCAGGAGTGGAGAAAACGGTCATGCTTACCGGTGATTCCAGAAAAGTAGCCGAACATGTGGCGGCAGATCTTGGTATTGACGAAGTGCACGCAGAGCTTCTTCCGGCTGACAAGGTATCCGAAGTGGAAGAACTTCTGAAAAAGAATACCGGCAAGGGCAAGCTGGCATTCGTTGGAGACGGGATCAATGACGCGCCGGTGCTCTCCCGCGCGGATATCGGTATCGCCATGGGAGCCATGGGATCAGACGCGGCCATCGAGGCGGCGGATATCGTGCTGATGGACGACGATCCGCTGAAAATATCCAAGGCCATCCGGATCTCGAGAAAATGCCTGCGCATCGTGTATGAAAACATCTGGTTCGCCATCGGCATCAAGCTGATCTGCCTCATACTCGGAGCAGTCGGTATTGCCAATATGTGGCTCGCCATATTTGCAGATGTGGGCGTTATGATCATCGCAGTGCTTAATGCGATACGTGCACTGTTTGTGAAAAAGTTATAAAAGGGACAGGGTGAATCTTGATTGGGGACGTAGTAAAACCCGGTTTTACTACGTCCCCAATCAAGATTCACCCTGTCCCTAATTAACATCTTTACTGCAATTCTTTATATAATCTGAGTATCCCCTCATAATTTCCCCCATATATAAAGTAATAATCAATCTGCCCTGTCCCCTCGGTATACAGATATGTCCCGTACACAGGCACATTGCAGCACATGACTGTCTCGTCCGCTGCGATTCCCAGTCCGTATCCGTACCCGGAGGCAATGAGAGGCATCCGCATAATTTTTCCGCCGAAGCTGATGTACCGTGCCTTGCTTTTGATGAGTTCGCGGTCCTCTGCAAGGATTCCTTTGACATAGAGTTTTTCTTCCCGGAGCCAGTCAAAATAATTCCATGTTCTTACGGGATCCCCCGGCTCGATCAGTCTTGGCAGCAGACGGGATTCGGTCAGGAGTTTCCGCCCGTTTTTGTCGAGGAAACGGATGGCGCCGCTTCTTTTATCAATCTGTACTTTAAGTTCTGCTGTGGTAAGCTCTGCAAGAGATTTCCCTGCCCGGGCTGTCCATGCAGGCGCTTCTTCCGGGATATAGTTCCAGTAACCGGCAGCAGGCGCGCTTGAATTTCTGCCCCAAAACTGTACCCGGATAACGGAGTCATGCACAGGTGTCAGACGTAAGGTTCCGTCAGCGCTGATCAGGTCTAGAAATCGGCGGGTGCGTCTGATATTCCGGATCGATAAGTCACAAGCATGCCCGGCAGTTTCTTTTCCGAGTTTCAACAGATCTGCGTCCGGAATGGAACCGAACCGGAACGGAGAGGGATTGACGGGAAGGTCAGCGGCCTGTGCGGTTTTTAATATAGAACCTGATTTTTGTTCAGTCTTTGTGAGGTCCCGTTTTTCCACGCTGTGATCTGCCGTTACAGTCCCTATATTCTCAGAGCCTTGCAGCTGCAGCTGTTCTCTCTCCGGAGCCGGCTTCGCGATGAGATCGGTCAGATCTCCCGTATGCAGTACAGTCAGTTCATGTAGGGCACGTGTGGCTGCCACATACAGAAGCTTGACATATGCATCTTCTGCGGGATAGTTTTCAGAAGTCGGATTATAGAGGAGCACTGCGTCAAACTCAAGTCCTTTCGTGTATTCTACAGGGAGCACCATAATTCCTGCCGTAAATTCGGCCGTCTCAGGATCTGTATCGGCAAGTGTCAATTCTGCACCGAGCAACTTTTTAACATATTCCGCTTCCGCATTATCCCGACAGATGACAGCAATCGTTTCACGGCCTTCTGTCTCCCACCGGCTGATTGTCTTTATGGCTTCGGCAGTCATGGAGTCTTTGTCTTTGCACTCTGTTATGGTTACCGGATTACCATGGCGCCGGATCGGATCTGCCGGGTAGACGGGAAAGCTGCCGTGCTTTAATATTTCGGCAGCAAAATTCGAGATTTCAACAGTGTTGCGGTAGCTTTTTTTCAGAACTCCGAATCCGTCCGGAATTCCTTTCAGCATCAGTGCTTTTAGATCCTCCCAGTCATTCAGACCATAGCCGTAATGAATGTTCTGTGACACATCGCCCATGATCGTGTAGGTACAGCCGCGAAGACAGTAGTACAGGGAGGCATACGCCGTCATGCCGAAATCCTGCGCCTCATCGATGATCACATGGCTCGCCTCGCGGATGCCGTCTATTTCCTTGATCCGCTTATACAGATACGCCAGCGCGGCAAGGTCATACAGGTCAAATGACTCTCCGGGATCGGGAACTGTCTTTCCATTTGCGGCTTGAACCTTGAGAAAATCTTTGTATACCTCGAAAATGGATCCTTTCCACACATTTCCTCCGAAATGCCGTCTGTATTTCCGGAACAGTTCTTTCCGCACGTCCGGCGGATATGCGATATCTTTGCCGGTAATCTCATTTTCCAGTTTTGATATAAGGATCGAGTTGAGCAGATTGATCTTACCTTGCATAGATAGGAGGGGATTGTTGTTCAGGCAGTTTGTAACAGTTCTTTTTTTCATGAGCAGGACGCCGTTTTCAAGAATAATATCTTCTGCGGGAATAGTCTCCATTTCCATCTTTTCACAATATTTTTCAAGGTCGTGGAACCAGTCATAGCTGCCTTTGATCCGGACGGCATCTTCCTCTTTTCCGATACGGCGGATGCTGTAAGCCTGTGGATCCCAGTCCTCGTAGAGCAGGCGCACGAAGAGCTGCTCCATTGTCATCTGGGATACCCCGTACACATCCAGATCCGGGAGCACACTGGTAATATAATTCAGAAGAATCCGGTTGCTTCCGATAATATAGAAGTCCTCAGGACGGAAATCTTCTTCATAGTTATATAAAATATAAGAAATGCGGTGCATTGCCACAGTTGTCTTCCCCGAACCGGCAACTCCCTGTACGATCAGGTTCATTTTCGGGGAACGTCTGATTACCGCGTTCTGTTCTTTCTGGATCGTGGCAATGATCTCACCCAGAACGGTACTTTTGTTTCTGGCAAGATATTTGGTCAGGAGTTCATCATTTGCAACTACATCTGAATCATAGAAGTCAAGAAGCCGGTCGTCTGCAATTTCATAGGTCCGCTTGCGCTTCAGGTCGATCTCACAGCTGCCCTCGTTCTTTACAGTGTAACTGCAATGTCCTGCCGTGTTTTCATAATAGACAGAAGCAACAGGAGCGCGCCAGTCTATGACAGCAGGTTCGGAACTGTTTTCAGAAATCCCAACACGCCCTATATAATAGGATTCCGCGCAGGTAAGCTTCGGATCCCGGAAATCAATCCTTCCGAAATACGGTTTTTTCCTCGCTTTTCTGCACCGGATGAGATCTCTTTGATTCTCCCTTAACTGGGACTGTGTGTTGTGGAAGAGCGAGAGGGCTTCCTTGTCCTTTGTCCCGTAAGTTTCCATCAGTTCATGCAGCTCATCGGATAACTGTGCGCCGCTTTTTTCCGTCTTCTCAAGATTGGCCTGCGCAATCCCGATAATTCTGGAAAGCTGCGCCTCCTCGGCTTCCCTGCTCAGTCCCGGAACAGGGCGGGATACTTTTGTCTTTTGCCGGTCCACTGAAATTCACCTCTCTTTCCCGTTGTTCTGTCACTATTGGTGCGATAGATATGCCTACTGCGTAATATAACATTTTTCTGCACAATTTCAAAGATTTATATTAGATTAATGGAAACTTGACTTCACCAGATGCATATGCTATATTGGCATTAGGCAAGTGATATTGCGGTGTCATATGTACACAATTCGAAAACCCCGGAGCGGCAACTCCGGGGTTTTCTTTTGGCTAGTTGTCATTGTCATTACCGTCTAACCATTTGATGATATAATGGCAAATTATACCACCCATGACGGCAACCAGTAGTGATATTACAGCGTCTGGCATATGTACACCCCCTTTCCGTTGCCGGATTGGGTATGACAACATCAATAGTGTACCATTAACTTTTGGCGATAACAATAACATAAATTGCAAAGGGCTTGACGAACCGGGAGATTCTTCTTATAATTACCTTTGAATGAATTTCAACAGCAAAGGTTATGACGGAGACAGTAGGTTTTATCCGAACATCCCAGCGAGCCGGGAACGGTGCGAGCCCGGTATCAGTAGAATAGTTCCGAAGATCACTCCCGAACCGCAGCCCCCAAAGCCTACGGAAGATACAGACAGAATGAGAGAGTAAGGGCTGACGCGGATCCCGCGTTAGAGGATACCATATGCGAACTGAATTGCTTTTACCACAGAATCAGACAGTGTGTATACGGGAGAAGGAAGTTCAAGTATGTTGTAACAGGTGGTTAAAACGAGAGAGATGGCTTTCGTCCTTTTGCAGGACGGGAGCCTTTTTTTCTCCCGGTTTTGATTCAAAGCCCCGTTCTGGACAGGTCTGACGCAGCTATGTGTCGATTAAGGACCGTAAAGGAACGCCGGCACTTAGGCTGCGTTTTTTGCAGCCTTATGTGCCGCTGCGTTCCGTCCCGAGCGAGAGCGCGTCCGCAATCGACACATAGCTGCGGCGGACCAGAAACAGAAAGGAAAATCAGCATGTATAAGAAAGTTCCCACAGATATGAATTTTGTCGGCCGTGAGAAGGAAGTCGAGAAATTCTGGGACGAGAACCACATCTTCGAGAAGAGTATCGAAGAACGTGAGGGATGTCCGGAATATATCTTCTACGACGGACCGCCGACCGCAAATGGAAAACCGCACATCGGACATGTGCTCACCCGTGTCATCAAGGATATGATCCCGAGATACCGCACGATGAAGGGCTATATGGTTCCGAGAAAAGCCGGCTGGGATACCCACGGTCTTCCGGTAGAGCTGGAAGTGGAGAAATCCCTCGGCCTCGACGGCAAGGATCAGATCGAGGAATACGGTCTGGAGCCGTTTATCAAAAAATGTAAAGAAAGCGTCTGGAAATACAAAGGGATGTGGGAGGATTTCTCCGCTACCGTCGGTTTCTGGGCTGATATGGAGCATCCTTATGTAACATACCACAATACATTTATCGAGTCTGAGTGGTGGGCGCTGAAACAGATCTGGGACAAAGGCCTGCTCTACAAGGGCTTTAAGATCGTTCCCTACTGCCCGCGCTGCGGTACGCCGCTGTCCGCACAGGAAGTAGCTCAGGGCTACAAGGATGTGAAAGAGCGCTCCGCAGTTGTAAGATTTAAAGTAAAGGACGAGGATGCATACATCCTTGCATGGACGACCACCCCGTGGACACTGCCGTCCAACCTCGCACTCTGTGTAAACCCGAACGAGGATTACGCGAAAGTAAAGGCAGCAGACGGATACACCTATTATATGGCGTGCGCTCTTCTTGATACAGTTCTTGGAAGGCTGGCAGAGGAAGGAAAGCCGGCATATGAGATCCTTGAGACATACAAAGGTACAGATCTCGAGGGCAAAGAGTACGAGCCGCTCTACCAGTGTGCCGCAGACGCTGCTGCAAAACAGAACAAGAAAGCATTCTATGTGACATGTGACACATATGTTACCTTGACGGATGGTACCGGAGTCGTACACATCGCGCCGGCATTCGGTGAAGATGATGCGAATGTGGGAAGAAAATATGATCTTCCGTTCGTACAGCTTGTAGATGAAAAAGGAAACATGGCGGAGTCCACTCCGTTCGCAGGGCTGTTTGTAAAGAAAGCAGATCCGGAAGTATTAAAGAATCTGGATGGCAGAGGACTTCTCTTCGACGCACCGAAGTTCGAGCACAGCTATCCTCACTGCTGGAGATGTGACACACCGCTGATCTACTACGCGCGCGAGTCATGGTTCATCAAGATGACAGCGGTACGCGATGACCTGATCGCAAACAATAACACGATCAACTGGATTCCGGAAAGCATCGGAAAAGGACGTTTCGGCGACTGGATCGAGAATGTTCAGGACTGGGGCATCAGCCGTAACCGTTACTGGGGTACTCCGCTCAATATCTGGGAGTGTGAGTGCGGACATATGCACTCCATCGGAAGTATTGCAGAGCTGAAGGAAATGTCCGACAACTGTCCGGACGATATTGAGCTGCACCGTCCGTATATCGACGCAGTGACCATCAAGTGTCCGAAGTGCGGCAAAGAGATGCACCGTGTGCCGGAAGTGATTGACTGCTGGTTTGACAGCGGTTCCATGCCGTTTGCACAGCACCATTATCCGTTTGAGAATCAGGAGCTGTTCGAGCAGCAGTTCCCGGCAGACTTTATTTCCGAGGCAGTGGACCAGACAAGAGGATGGTTCTACTCCCTGCTTGCGATCTCCACGCTGATCTTCAACAAGGCTCCTTACAAGAACGTTATTGTCCTCGGACACGTTCAGGATGAGAACGGACAGAAGATGAGCAAGTCCAAGGGCAATGCGGTGGATCCGTTCGACGCTCTTGAGAAATACGGCGCTGACGCGATCCGCTGGTACTTCTACATCAACAGCGCACCGTGGCTGCCGAACCGTTTCCACGGTAAAGCCGTGACAGAAGGACAGAGAAAATTCATGGGAACTCTGTGGAATACCTATGCATTCTTTGTTCTCTATGCGAATATTGATAATTTTGACGCGACAAAATATACACTGGAATACGATAAACTTACTGTAATGGATAAATGGCTTCTGTCCAAAATGAACACCATGGTGAAAGATGTAGATAACAATCTGGCGAACTACCGTATTCCGGAGGCGGCACGTGCCCTTCAGGAGTTTGTGGACGACATGAGCAACTGGTACGTAAGAAGAAGCCGTGAGCGTTTCTGGGCAAAGGGCATGGAGCAGGATAAGATCAATGCATACATGACACTGTATACAGCGCTTGTGACCGTATCCAAGGCGGCTGCCCCCATGATTCCGTTCATGACAGAGGAAATCTATCAGAACCTTGTCCGCAGCATTGACAAGGATGCACCGGAAAGTATCCACCTGTGCCTGTTCCCGGAGGTGAATGAGGATCAGATCGATCCGGAGCTGGAGCAGAACATGGACAATGTCCTGAAGCTTGTCGTTATGGGACGTGCCTGCAGAAACACATCCAATATCAAGAACCGTCAGCCGATCGGTCAGATGTTCGTGAAAGCCGCGTTTACCCTGCCTGAGTTCTATCAGGAGATCGTGGCAGACGAGCTGAATGTGAAGAATGTTAAATTTACGGAAGATGTAAGAGACTTTACTTCATACAATTTTAAACCTCAGTTAAAGACAGTGGGCCCGAAATATGGTAAAATGTTAGGTGGCATTAAGGCTGCCCTTGATTCTGTGGACGGTAACGCTGCAATGGATGAGGTCAATGAGACAGGAGCTCTTAAGCTCGATGTGAATGGTCAGGAGATCACACTGTTCCGCGAGGATCTGCTGATCGAGACCGCACAGATCGAAGGGTATGTATCAGAAAATGACAACGGAATTACCGTAGTCCTCGATACAAATCTGACGCCGGAGCTCTTGGAGGAAGGATTCGTCCGTGAGATCATCAGCAAGGTACAGACCATGAGAAAAGAGGCAGACTTTGAAGTGATGGACCGTATCCGCGTAACTTATGACGGCAGTGACAAGGCAGAGACGATCTTCGCAAAATATGCCGATGAGATCGCCGGGGAAGTGCTCGCCAATGAAGTGGCGAAGGCAGAGCCGGCAGGCTATGTAAAGGAGTGGAAGATCAACGGTGAAACAGTTACAATGGGTGTGGAAAAGGAAGGAAAATAAGACAATGTTCAACAAAGGATTTGAGAAAGAAACATTTAAGCAGACGGTAAAGGATAACATCAGAACCCTTTACAGAAAAACAATCGAGGAAGCGACGCCGCAGCAGCTTTTTCAGGCTGTATCCTACGCGGTAAAGGACGTGATCTTTGACGACTGGTTCGCAACACAGAAAGCGTATGACGAAGCAGATGCCAAGACAGTTTACTATATGTCAATGGAATTCCTGATGGGCCGTGCGCTGGGAAACAACCTGATCAACATGAGAGCTTACAAAGAAGTTCAGGAAGCGCTGGATGAGATGGGCATTGACCTGAATGTCATCGAGGATCAGGAGCCGGATGCGGCACTTGGAAACGGCGGTCTGGGAAGACTTGCAGCCTGCTTCCTCGACTCACTGGCTACTCTGAACTATCCGGCATACGGATGCGGTATCCGTTACCGCTACGGTATGTTCAAGCAGAAGATCGAGAACGGATACCAGAAAGAAGTACCGGATGACTGGTTAAGAGAGGGCAATCCGTTTGAGTTGCGAAGAGAAGAGTATGCAAAAGAAGTACGTTTCGGCGGAAATATTCGATTTGAAAAAGATCCTGAAACAGGAAAGGATATCTTTATTCAGGAGAACTACGAGTCTGTACTTGCAATCCCGTATGATATGCCGATCGTCGGATATGGCAACCATGTAGTAAATACACTGCGTGTGTGGGACGCCAAGGCGATCACGGACTTTAAGCTGGATGAGTTCGACAGAGGAAATTACCATAAGGCAGTAGAGCAGGAGAACCTTGCAAAACTGATCGTTGACGTCCTCTACCCGAACGATAACCACTATTCAGGAAAAGAGCTCCGTCTGAAACAGCAGTATTTCTTCATCTCTGCAAGCCTTCAGGCGCTGATCGCAAAATACAAGAAGAAACACAGCGATGTCCGCAAGCTTTATGAGAAAGTCGTGATCCAGATGAACGATACACATCCGACAGTTGCGGTTCCGGAGCTGATGCGTCTTCTGATCGACCAGGAAGGACTGAACTGGGATGAGGCATGGGATGTAACGACAAAGACCTGTGCATATACGAACCATACGATCATGGCAGAGGCTCTTGAGAAATGGCCGATCGACCTGTTCTCCAAACTGCTTCCGCGTATCTACCAGATCGTACAGGAGATTGACCGACGCTTCCTCATCAAAGTCCGCGAGATGTATCCGGGCAACGAGGAGAAGGTTAAGAAAATGGCAATCCTCATGGACGGACAGGTGCGCATGGCAAATATGGCGATCATCGCAGGCTTTTCTGTAAACGGTGTTGCAAAACTCCACACAGAGATACTGAAGCATCAGGAACTGAAAGATTTCTATGAGATGATGCCGGAGAAGTTCAATAATAAGACAAACGGTATTACACAGAGAAGATTCCTCGCTCACGGCAATCCGCTGCTTGCAGACTGGATCACAGATAAGATCGGAGACGGCTGGATTACAGACCTTTCACAGATCGCGAAACTGAAACCGTATGTGGATGACGAAACTGCAAGACGCGAGTTTATGGAGATCAAGTATAAGAACAAAGTACGTCTTGCAAAATATATCAAAGAGCACAACGGAATCGATGTAGATCCGCGTTCTATCTTTGACGTACAGGTAAAACGTCTCCATGAGTATAAGCGTCAGCTTCTTAATATCCTGCATATTATGTATCTGTACAATCAGATCAAAGAGCATCCGGAACAGAGCTTCTATCCGAGAACATTTATCTTCGGAGCCAAAGCGGCGGCAGGATACTTAAGAGCAAAAGAGACGATCAAGCTGATCAACTCTGTGGCAGAGGTTGTTAACAATGACCGCAGTATCAACGGCAAACTGAAAGTCGTATTTATCGAAGACTACCGTGTATCCAACGGAGAGATCATCTTTGCGGCGGCAGATGTCAGCGAGCAGATCTCAACAGCTTCCAAGGAGGCGTCAGGTACAGGCAACATGAAGTTCATGCTGAACGGTGCGCCGACACTGGGAACAATGGATGGAGCAAATGTAGAGATCGTACAGGAAGTCGGCGAAGAGAATGCATTCATCTTCGGACTGAGCTCGGAAGAAGTTATCAACTACGAGAAAAACGGCGGCTACAATCCTCAGGATATCTATTTCAATGACTGGGAGCTGAAACGTGTGGTAGACCAGCTGATGGACGGCACATATTCTCACGGCGACCATAATATGTATATTAACCTGTACAACTCACTGCTCAATACACAGTGCACAGACAGAGCGGATATGTACTTTATCCTTAAAGATTTCCGCTCTTACGCAGAAGCGCAGAAGAGAGTAGAAGAGGCTTACAGAGACCAGCAGAGATGGTCAAGGATGGCTATGATGCAGACTGCATGCAGCGGCAAATTCTCATCCGACCGTACCATCGAGGAATATGTAAGAGACATATGGCATCTTGAAAAAGTAGAGGTTCCGTCCGGAGAGGACGAGTAGGAGGCTTTTTATGGATTACTCATATAATTTCGAATATGATTATCCGGTTAATCACGGAAATGGCGGGAATGCGGCAGTGACACTGATTCTGACGATATATCTGATCGCTCTGGCATTGATCATTGCTGTTGCGCTGGCAAGTTATATTTTTCATTCGATCGGCCTGTACACTATCGGAAAACGTATGGGAAGAGAGCATGCATGGCTTGCCTTTGTTCCGTTTGCGAGAGATTATTTTCACGGCGAACTTGCCGGGGAGATTCATCTGAAGAACAAAAGTATCAGAAACCCGGGAATATGGAAACTGGTCCTCCCTATTATCTACGGTGCTGTTGCAGGAGTACTCATGGTATTTCTTTTCGTGGCGGCGCTGGGAGCAGGAGCGGTATCAACATTGAACGGCAGCCAGATGGGGGGTGTCATGGCGTTTTCGACGACACTGATCGTACTCTACATCCTAATCCTTGTTCTGGTTGTAGCATATTCGGCAGTATATTCTGTTCTGCGGATATTGATCGATATCCAGATATATGAGAAATTCACCACCCGGAATATGGCGGTGGTACATTCCGTGCTTTCGGGGCTTATTCCCCTCTATGAAGCAATCTGCTTTTTTGTAATGAGGAATAAACCATTCAATCCGGGCATGGAGCCGCGGATCACACCGCCGCCGGTTCCGCCGGTATATCCGGGAGGCCCGGCAGCAGGAGGCCCGTTACCGGGCGGGCCGGCACAGGAAAATTCAGGAGCAGATGCTCCTCTTCCGGGAGGACCGGTTCATGAAAACCCGGCACCGGATAACGCCCCGGAACATCCGGAAAACAAAACTGAATAAAGTAAGAGCAGCTCTTCATATACTGATATATATGGAGGGCTGTTTTTTATGAATCGATATGACATAGAGCAGAAATTTAAATCGATTGCCGCATTTCTTGTGATACTGATCCTTCTGCCCTATATCGTTACTGTATTTGTAAACGGGGCAGATGTGAAGGAGTCAGACGGCGGAGATTTTTATGTAAAGGTCAGGATACCTGATACAGAGGAAGCGGACGGTGTGACAGAGATGAAATGGACGGATTATCTTGCAGGCATATTGGCGGCGGAAGTATCAGAGGACTGTCAGACAGAGACAATGAAAGCTCAGGCAGTGGTGATCCGCACTCAGATTTACAGGACTCTTGAAAACTCAGAGGACAAGATCCTGGCGGATAGTTATCTGTCACGTGAAGAAATGGAAGATAAATGGGGAGCGGAGAATTACGGAAAATACTATGAAAAGTATATCCGGGCAGTAGAGGAGACGGATGATACAGTAGTCATGTACAATGATACATATGCATGGACGCCTTTTCATCAGTCCAGCAACGGAATGACGCGAAGCGCCGCCGAGGTACTGGGCAGCAATGACTATCCCTATATTGCGGTCAGGGAATGCCCGCTGGACAAAGAGGCTGATGAGGAAATCCAGACCTTTACATTTTCCTATGTGGATATTCAGAAACTGTGTCGTGACTTCCTGGTGGCAGAACAGGATGGGGAGAAAGCTGCTCAGGGATATGCATTTGAAGATTTTGAGATTAAAGCATATGATTCGGCAGGATATGTAAGTGAGCTGAGGATAGGAAATACTGTATGTACCGGTGATCAGTTCAGGGATGCTCTCTCCCTTCCGTCAAGCGCATTTTCATTTAGTGAAGACGGAGATGACAGAGTAAAGATCACTACAACCGGAAAGGGCCACGGAATGGGGATGAGTATCTGGACAGCTGATCAGATGGCAAAAGAGGGAAAAACATATGAAGAAATCCTTGCTTTCTTTTTTGAAGGAACCGAGTTAAGAGACGATATCCAGGAGACAGGTTTATTTTGAGTCACAGGCAGATAATTTTCATCATAATCTTTTGAAATACCCGGTATAATACATTCACTTACTGGCAAAAATATAGCCAGAGGTGATGACAATGAATAAGAATGAAAGACCGTCTTTCCTGAAAGGAAAAGGCGCTGCCGTCGGCATTGTGATCTGCTTTGTAGCTGTTATAGCACTGGTCGGAGCCTATACGTTCAGGAACTATCAGAGGGACATTGACGAGCAGATGGCAAAGGCGGAGGAACAGGCAGAAAAACTTACAGAAGATATGGACGCGGAAGATACTGCGGAGGAGACTGCAACAGATGATATCGTGCTGCCGGAATCAGAGAACGGACTGACAGAAGATAATGAGAGCGGGCAGCAGGGCCAGTCCGGGGAAGAGAATGGAAACGGCTCAGATTTGCAGAGCGATACATCAGACGGAGCTGCCGGAACCGACAATGGGGCTGCCGCGTCAGCCGGAGATACATCAGGTGTATGGTTCAGCGAAGACAGTACACTTGCATGGCCTGCCAGCGGTGCGGTGATCATGAATTACAGTATGGATCAGACTGTATTTTTCCAGACTCTGGAACAGTATAAGTATAATCCTGCTATGATCGTGAGCGGAGAAGTGGGAGAGACAATCGGCGCCTCAGCTGCCGGAATCGTGACCAACATCGAAGAGACAGCACAGACAGGCACCACTGTCACGCTTGATATGGGAAACGGATACAGTGCGGTATACGGACAGCTCAGCGACGTACCGGTCGCTGTCGGAGATTATGTGGGTGCCGGAGAATCTCTTGGCACATTAAGCGAACCTACAAAATACTACAGCGTAGAAGGGCCGAATCTTTACTTTGAAGTACTCAAAGACGGCGAGCCGGTGGATCCGATGAACTTTATGGAGTAGAAAATTCAATTTTTTGTACCGGTTCAGAAGCAGAAAATCATCTGAAAAGCAGCCGGGAGGCAGGTATTGTGTGCGTTAGCAGCACCTGCCTCCCGGCGGATACTTTATCAGTCCGGAAAATCGCAGTTTCCATTGCCAAACCATGTGAAATGGAATAGAATAATTTGGGTGTTGTTTATGAATTATACATATATTGTTGAATGCAGTGACGGTTCCCTTTATACCGGATGGACGAATGATCTGGAGAAGCGTATCAAAGCGCACAATGACGGGAAGGGAGCAAAGTATACAAAATACCGGAGGCCGGTGGTGCTTGTCTATTATGAGCAATTTCAGACAAAGGAAGAGGCAATGAGCCGGGAGTGGGCCATCAAGCAGATGACACGGGAACAGAAAAAACGGATGATCGGATCTGATCCGCAGTAGGCGGTACAGATCCGGTCATCCGTTTTTTGTTTGAAAGAAAACTTTGATCAAAGATTATAAAAGTCCAAGCCCCTTGGCAACGATCATAATAAAGTCCTGTACATTTGTGACAATTGTTGTCGCGGCAAGACTTCCGCGGTCCAGAAGCTTGTTTACTACGAATTCATCGGCGTCCACTGTATACAGGAAAACCGGCCGTACCGTACCGTCTTCAAGCACGCGGTAGGACGGAGTCATATTTCCGGTAGCAATGGTGTGCAGCATGGTTGCGAGGCAGATTACGGTTGTTGATTTCTTAACCATATTTCTCATTGCCGTCTGGCCTTCGTATGCATTTCCGATCACTTCCGGAAGAGGACCGTCGTCACGGATCGATCCTGTGAGGACAAACGGAACATTGTGCTTCACACAGCTGTACATAATTCCGTTGTCGATTTTGTAGTCATCGATAAACTGTGCGATAGAACCGCTTTTTCTTACCCGGTTGATGACATCCAGATGGTTGTAGTGACCGTTCGGCTGGGATTTCTGTGTGTAGATATCCTGTCCGAGTGCAGTGTGGAACATGGAGCCTTCAAGATCGTGAGTGGCCAGCGCGTTTCCGGCCATCAGTCCGTCTACATAGCCGTTTTCCACCATAACCTGCATCGCGCGGCGGGCATCCGCATCAAAGGAAAATGCCGGTCCCATGACCCACAGGATGTTTCCGTGTTCTTTTTCATATTTTAAAAGCTCGAACAGACGGTCATAATCTCTGGCAAAAGAAGTTTCGCGGCTTCTTCCCTGACGGAAGACAAACTGATCGTCGTTTGCTTCGGCAGGATCCTCAAATCCGGTGGAATGCAGATAAATCCCCTCTTCCGCATTTTCCGAGCGGCCGAGAATGACCTTGTCCCCAATCTCCAGATTGCGGTTCTCCACCACCTTTAATTCTCCGTCGTTTCCGATCACAACGCTGGAGTCCATACGGCTTTCTTTTGCGAGAATCCATTTGCCGTCTATCTTAAAATATTCCGGATACATGGAGGTACTGTGATAGTTTTCCGGCGCGACGCCTTTGACTGTCACTCCCTCCCATTTCGCATCCGGCGCGTTTACAAATTTTTCTTTGGTAAAATCCGGTTCCCGGTATTCTGGTAAATGAAACATATGATATCATTCCTCTCTTCTGTTTTATCTAGCTATATGCCTTGTCTGATGATACTTTTTATCAGAATTACAGGCTGCTGTGATTTATAAAGCGGTGGGCTGCCTACCGCTCATAGACACATCTGCCGCCGATATAAGTCTGTACTACTTTGACTTTATCAATATCTTCGGCAGGAATATTCAGTATATCGTCGCTCA
This sequence comes from uncultured Lachnoclostridium sp., assembly GCA_946491795.1. Lineage (GTDB taxonomy): Bacteria > Bacillota > Clostridia > Lachnospirales > Lachnospiraceae > Mediterraneibacter > Mediterraneibacter gallistercoris. Next base: position 45,778 of record CAMLYF010000015.1, read on the forward strand.
GCACGGCAAAATCTGCATGATACCCGGACTTCAGTATTCCTGTATCAGGAAAACCGGCTGCAAGCGCGGCTCCCTTTGTATATAATTTTACTGCGGTGGCAATGTCGACTGCCTGATCCTTGCCGCAGTCTGTTCCGTCTGCAGCGGTACGGGTGACGGCAAGTTTAAGCCCCGGGAAAGGATCGGACGGATCCGACCAGAATGTGGCCGGGGCGTCTGTGGAGAATCCCAGAGTTACACCCGCATCCAGCATTTTCTTATACGGATAGCACTGCTTCATCCATTCTGCTCCCAGATTGGTGAGATAACTCTTGCTCTCGGCGTAGGGGAAGATCGGCTGGGAGACAAAGGAGATCCCTTGTTCCGCCGCTTTCCTGATGCTTTCCTCTGAGGGATCGGTAACGTGTTCTACCCTCACATACGGAATGTCCGGGGATGTCCACGGATCTTCCAGACATGCCCGGTCTATCATTCTTGAAATAGCTCTTGTGCCCATGGCATGCATGGATAACTGGCAGTGGTTTTCCTTACAGAAAGCGACAGCGGTCTCAACAAGGTGATCGCTGCACACGGATATGCCATACTCATCTTCAGAGCCATAATAAGGGCGGTTCATCCATGCTGTCCTTCCGGAAATGCTGCCGTCGCCGATAAGTTTCAGGCCTGCGGCAAAAATCTGCCGGTTCCGGTCAAATCTCTCCGGCGGAATCCGGAAATCTTTATTATCTGCGAAGAAATCCCACATATAATAAACGCCTACTCTCTGGTGGAAGCCCCGTTTCGCGGCAGCCTCATAGACCGGAATATTGTCGCTTTCATCGAGATTACCCATATCGCAGATTGTAGTAATACCCTGGGAGGTGAGCACCCCGCCCAGTTCCAGAAGGTTGTCCACGTGCTGTTCTACGGATTCCTGAGGCAGCAGCGGTGCGATCAGATTGCGGGCGTTTTCTTTCAGTACTCCGGTAGGTTCGCCGTTTTCGTCTCTCTCGATCTCTCCGCCCGGCGGATCCGGTGTATTTCTGTCAATGCCTGCCAGTCTGAGTGCCATGCTGTTGACGCAGCGGATATGTGCGCATGTACGCATAATGGATACAGGGGAATCACTGCATCCCCGGTCCAGATCATAGCGTGTGGGTGAGCGTTTTTCAAGAAATCCCTGTTCGTCATAGCCCCATCCTTCGATCCACTCTCCGGCTGCCTGTTGTCCGCGGCGTTCTCTGACTGCCTCGACAAGATCTTCTATAGAATTGATCTCCGGCGGCATCGCCGTAATCTTCTTACGGAAATCCGCAAGCATGACCGGATGCATATGGGCGTCCACAAATCCGGGGATCACGCGTCTGCCCTTCAGGTCAGTCACTGAAGAAACTCCATCCTGTGCGTACGGCCGGCCTGAAATTATTTCTGCATATTCTTTTGGCATATCGGATTCTGTTCCGATCCAGATGATGCGTTCTCCTTCGACAACCATAGTGTCCGCGTAAGGACAGCTGTCATCTGATGTAAATATTTTTCCGTTAATAAAGATATGTTTTTCAGATTTTTTCATGCTGTTTTACACTCCTTTAGAGTCTATGATAGCAGAATGACAGGTTTTTGTCAGGAAAAATTCCGAAAAACCTTGTAAAATGAGGCAAAAAATGTTAGCATAAAGAATATTTATGCAGACAGGCTTTATAAATATGAAAAAAAAGACTCCGAGGCTGGAACAAGAAGATGTCCGGAGTTTTTTCATTTTATAAGGGAATATGTGAAGAAGTCGGAAAGGGGCATAAGATATGGAAATATCGGCGGAAGAGATAAAGAAGAGAGCATATGCGCTAAAGGATCAGATTATACAGGACAGAAGAATTCTGCATCAGATGCCGGAGATCGGAACAGATCTGCCAGAGACAAGCGCATACATTAAAAAGCGCCTGGATGAGATGGGAATTCCATGGAAAGACTGCGGGGGACCGCTCCCGGAAAAAATGACGGACGATTTTGTAGAAGCGGGATTTCCCAGAATGGAGAAGGAGACCGGTGTTACCGCGGTGATCGGACACGGAAGCCCGTGTATTCTTCTAAGGGCAGACATGGATGCGCTGCCGATCAGAGAGGACAATGATCTGGATTATAAATCATGCAATGGAGCCGGTCATATGTGCGGGCATGACAGTCATGCAGCTATGCTGCTCGGAGCGGCGCAGATTTTAAAGGATATGGAAAGTGAGCTTAAGGGTTCCGTAAAACTTATGTTCCAGCCGGGAGAAGAAACCGGAGCAGGCGCGCGGGTCATGGTGGAAAACGGCGCGCTTCAGGATCCGCCGGTGGATGCGGCGTTCGGACTGCACGTCCAGTCTACAGATGAGACTGGGAAAGTCGGCTATGCGGTAGGAGTAAATTCTGCTTCTCTTGATTCCTTTATACTGAAGATCCACGGAAGAGGAGGACACAGTTCCCAGCCCCAGCTTTGTACGGATCCGCTGATGATCATGAATCAGGTGTATCAGGCGGTTAATCTGCTGGCAACACGGGAAGCAGATCCTGCGGCAATGGTGGCTCTGACATGCGGTGTGGCAAAGGGCGGCACGGCAGTTAATATTATCCCGGACGAGGCGGAACTCCACATCGGACTGCGCACGCTGGATGTAGAGGCAGCCGAGCATTTGAAACAGCGTATTCCCGAAGTGATCGATCACTATGTGAAAGCGTGGAACGGTGAGTATGACCTGACTATATTCCACACACCCTGTACATATTCAAATGAAGAACTGTGCAGAGATGTCGTCCCGCATATCGGGGAGATCGTCGGAGTAGAGAAAGTACATCAGATTCCGCCAATGACAGGGACAGAGGATTTCGGATATGTGACAACCGAAGTTCCCGGAATGTTCGTATTTATCGGAGCAGGAAAGCCGGGCAATGCACCGCTTCACAGTCCGAAGATGATGCTGGACGAAGAAGTGCTGCCTCTCGGAGCAGCAGTCCATGCAAATGTGGCTGTTACGTGGCTTGAGGAACACGGAAAGGAGAACCATTAAAAATGAACGGAAAAACACAGAAGAAAGGCTTCCATATGCCTCATGTCTTCATTATATTACTTGTTATCATGCTGTTTGTCGTCATTCTCTCTTATTTGATCCCGAGCGGATTATATGAGCGGATTGAGGACGCCTCAGGGATCACCGTGATCGATCCGGATACATTCCAGTATGTGGAAAATGAGACGCCTATTACATTTATGGATTATTTTGAGGCTGTCTATACCGGCTTCGTAAACGGCGCGACGATCATGGGAACGCTCTTTATCAGTTCCGGCGTTATCTATCTGCTTGAAGTCAGCGGAGCATTTGGGGCCGGGATCAATATGATTCTGAAAAAGACAAAAGGAAAAGAATTTTCCGTTGTGTGCATTTTCTATACGATCTTTGTCGTATTCGGAGTGCTCGGATATGGAGAGGCTGCTTATCCGTTCTATCCTCTTGCAGTGACCATCGGTTTTGCTCTGGGATACGACCGTATGGTGGGTACAGCTCTTGCTATTGTAGGAAGCACTGTCGGGTTTACATCCGGTCTGATGAATACATTTACGACCGGAGTTGCACAGCAGATCGTGGGACTTCCGCTGTTTTCCGGTATCGGATTCCGGGCGGTCGGACTGGTCGTGTTCTATATCATCGGTCTGATCGGATTGTATACATACTGCCGTAAGATCAAGAAGAATCCTGCGCTCAGTCTGATGAGCGAAGAATATATGAGCCAGAAGCAGGAAAATCATACAGAGGGAATGGAAGAGATGAATATCAGAAGAGCCCTCGGGCTTCTTGTATTCCTCGGAATCATTATCATACAGGGCTTCGGCTGTATCAGACTTGGTTGGTCCTTCCCTCAGATCGCGGCAATCTACGTGATCATGGGAATCCTGCTCTCCATTATCTTTCGGATCGGACCGAGCGAAGCATGCCAGCTCTTCTGTAAAGGTGCTGTCCGTGTATTCGCCGCGGCTTTTGCGGTAGGACTTGCCCAGTCAGTCGTAGTGCTTATGAATCAGGCGTGCATCATGGATACAATCGTGCACGGCATGTCACAGCTGCTGGAGAACAGAAGTGCCATCCTCGCGCTTCTCATCATCTTCATCTTTGTGACACTGTTCAACTTCCTTGTCGTATCCGGAAGCGGAAAGGCCGTCATCGTTATGCCGATCCTGCAGCCTCTTGGAAAGATACTGAACATCAACCAGCAGGTGCTCGTGCTCACTTATCAGTATGGAGACGGCATTACAAACAGTTTCTGGCCGGGAAGCTCCCTTGTCCAGCTGTCCATGTGCGGCGTGGACTACGGCTCATGGATCAAATTCTGCTGGAAGATATACCTTGGATTTATCGTCAGCGCGTTCGTACTTGTCATGATCGCCTATGGAATCGGGTATGGGCCGTTCTAAAGTAAAATTTCGATTTTTCAGTCTGATAAAGTATCCGCCGGGAGGCAGGTATTGCTAACGCACACATTTTCATTCGGTCGCAGCGTAACGGTACATAAGAGCGCAAAAGACGCGCTCTAAGTGCCGACGCTGCTCCAACGGTGCGTACGCAATACCTGCCCCCGGCTGCTTTCTTTCCCAGTCCGAAAATTCTCATGCAAACGGGTAGAAGAAGCGACTTCCCCGACTATGATCTCATTATTTCAGCCGATATAGGATTTGTTGATCTTCCGGTTCGAATTCGAACCGCATTAATTTCTGGTCCGCTTGAATAATATTCATCTGCAGGAACATCCCATGTCAAGCCTGCGAAGCACCTGTTTACAGGCAAGGGCTTGACACGGGATGTTCTCTGCAGATATAAGACGAACAAGCGGAACCAGAAATCTCCATAACCGGAAACGGTTCTCCGCCAGACCAATAAATAACTTCTTCTCTATTATTTACCTCATTATTTACCCCTTTAACCGGTTTCTTTAGCTTTCATATTTGTCGGACTGGATGCCGAATCCGATAAAACAGAAAACAGATGGAGACGAGGCATCGAAAGACTTTAAAGAGATGACTGGTATGTGAGGAAGGCGACTTCGAAATAATCTGTCAGAAAAAGTTAAGGGACTGGAATCTGATGTTAAGCCGCAAAATGGATTGTTCGAGCCAAAGGTGAGTTATCCATTTTGCGGCTTTGCATCTAATCAGATTCCAGTCCCTTTAATTTTTCTCAGATTATGTAGCGGAGCCTGAAGCACATGGCGGTTATCTTAAAAGTATTTCATTGCCTCATCTCCGTCTGTTTTCGGACTTTATCCTATTGGCATTCAGGCCGAAAAATCGAAATTTTAGTAATTCTCAGCCTTTCTCTCAAAGTAAGCCTTCGGATGTGCGCATACCGGGCATACTTCCGGTGCTTCGTCACCTTCGTAGATATATCCGCAGTTATTGCATTTCCATCCGAGAGGAGCCTCATCCTTGAAAGTTTTTCCCTCACGGTAATGATCGAGAAGTTTCTGATAACGTTTTTCGTGAGCTGCTTCTACTTTAGCTACGCCGCGGAACTTTGCAGCCAGTTCGGCAAATCCTTCAGCTTCGGCTTCCTCGGCCATACGTTTATACATATCTGTCCATTCGTAGTTCTCTCCCGCAGCAGCGTCCGCAAGGTTTTCTTCAACATTTCCGATTCCGTGGAATTCTTTGAACCACATCTTTGCATGTTCTTTCTCCTGATTTGCGGTCTCCTCAAAGATATTAGCCATCTGTACAAATCCTGCTTTTCTCGCGGCGGATGCATAGTAAGTATATTTGTTGCGCGCCTGTGATTCACCGGAAAAAGCTTCCATCAGATTCTGTTCTGTTTTCGTTCCTGCATATTTTGACATAATGTGTCTCCTTTTCTGAATTATGAAAAGAGACTGTCTTCGGGAAAGAGTATGCAATTCTCAAAGACAGTCTCAAATATATTACTTATTCTACAGTTGTAATTATAGTTCCGGATTAGCCGAAGTATCTCTTCAGAAGTCCTGCAAATGCTTTTCCGTGACGAGCTTCGTCTCTGGCCATCTCATGAACTGTATCATGGATTGCGTCAAGGTTAGCAGCTTTTGCACGTTTTGCAAGATCAGTCTTTCCAGCTGTTGCGCCGTTTTCAGCCTCTACACGCATCTCGAGGTTCTTCTTTGTGCTGTCTGTAACAACCTCACCGAGCAGCTCAGCGAATTTAGCAGCGTGCTCAGCCTCTTCATAAGCAGCTTTTTCATAGTAGAGTCCGATTTCCGGATATCCTTCTCTGTGAGCAACTCTTGCCATTGCCAGGTACATACCAACCTCAGAGCACTCTCCTTCGAAGTTAGCTCTCAGATCAGCAAGGATGTCCTCGCTTACGCCCTGTGCAACACCTACAACATGCTCAGCAGCCCATGTCATCTCTCCTGTCTGCTCCTGGAATTTATCAGCCGGTGCATGACATACCGGACATTCAGCCGGTGCAGCCTCTCCTTCATAAACATAACCACATACTGTACAAACCCATTTTTTCATAATTCATGTCTCCTTTTCTTTTAATGATATAATTAAGACTTTTTAATGCAGTCACTGCATTCACCATAAAATAATGTAGAACTTGACTCGATCAGTCCGTCAAAATTTTCCGCCGCCAGACGGTTGACTTCCTCAATGCTTTTCATATCCAGTTCCAGGTCCAGTAATCGTCCGCACCTGGTGCAAAGAAAATGATTGTGCGGTTCGGTTCTTCCGTCAAACCGGTCACCTCCGTCAGGGGTGGAGATTTTTATCGCTTCACCGATATCGGTCAGAAGGTTCAAGTTTCTATACACGGTACCCAGACTGATATTCGGGAAATCTTTTTTTACGTGCATATAAACCTCATCGGCCGTAGGATGATCTTTGGTTGTCATCAGGAAATGCTTGATGGATTCTCGTTGTCTACTATATTTTAAAGCTGCCAATGGGAATCCCCCTTTCATTGCTAAATGAGAACCGTTATTAAGATAATAATGATAACGATTACTGTAATTAGAATATAATATATATTTTTAAGTTTGTCAACAGTTATTATAAAAAAAGTGAAAATGACAATATAATAGTTTTATAAATTATATAGGTAAGAATATCTGCGCTAAAATATTACAAAATAATTAAGAAAGATATAAAAAACTGATATTGTGTTGCGAGAATAAATTGAAACATGTCGAGAAGTGTAAAAGAAAACACTGTAAATTCGGTTGACATCAGCATTTTAGGTTGGTATAATATCACTGTAACAAAATTAACAAATGTGTAACATTTAGAACTTCCTACAAAAGATAAAGACACAGATATCAAGGAGGTTTTATATGCGTAAAACACACATCAGGCAAAAAGTGGTCCTTTCTGCTATGGCAGGAGCGATCATGATCCCGGGGAGTGTGCTTAGTGTGACGGCAGCAGAAGAGACAGAGGAGCAGCCGTTTATACAGGCGTCAGGGATTGAATCGGTACTGGAAGAATGTTATGAGACAGATGTAAAAGACAATATTAATCTCTATCTGGTGCCAACAGAAGAGGGAGAGTATTTGAATATGGCATTTTCTGATACAGGAGATTATACTTATATCAGAAGTGCCCCGGATGAGAACAGCGACTGGGTCGGGAAACTTTATAAAAATTCGGCGGCTCAGGTGCTGGAATATCTGGACGGCTGGACAAAGATACGTTCCGGCTCGGCCGAAGGATATGTACCTTCCGATACGCTTATTACGGGCAGTGAAGCAGAGCAATGCGCAGAAGAATACGAAAACAATACGGTTACAGTAACCGCCAGAGTTCTTAATGTAAGAGCCGGTCAGGGAACAGATGCGGAGATCCTGACACAGATAGCGGAAGATGAGCAATATCAGATGACCGGCGATCCGGTAAATGGCTGGTATCCTGTAGAAGTAGGAGACGTAGACGGCTGGGTATCGGGAGAATATGTGACGGAAGAAACTTCTTATTCTTATGGGGAGACAAAAGAGGAAGAAGAGAAACGAATCGCAGAAGAAGAACGAAAAGAACAGGAAGCTGAAGAGCAGCAGGCAGCTGAAGCAGCAGCTTCTTCGGTTACCGGGACAGATGTGTCGGGACAGGCTGTGATAGATTATGCCTGTCAGTTTGTGGGGAATCCTTATGTGTGGGGCGGGACAAGCCTCACAAATGGTGCGGACTGTTCCGGTTTTGTTCAGTCGGTATACGCACATTTCGGAGTCAGCCTTCCGAGAACGACATATGATATGGTAAATTCGGGTTATGCTGTAAGTTATGAGGAGGCACAGCCGGGAGATCTGATTCTTTATGGAGACTGCAGTCATGTAGGACTTTATATGGGTGACGGCAATATAGTTAATGCTTTGAATTCAGATAGAGGAATCTGTATCTGCAGCGCGACATATACAAACATTTACGCGGTCAGACGAGTGCTCTGAGGCGTGATTTGATACAAAACGAGGATTTGTTATTGTAAGAACGGGAAGATTGTATTTTGGTAAAAATGCAGTTTTCCCGTTTTCGACATTTTATTCTGCAAAATGAGCAAAATGCACAAAAATGTTTTTATTTGTAAAAAAGCGTCGAAATTGAAATTTAAAAAGTTTTCAACTTATCCACACTCCAAACAATGAAAAACGTGGAAAAAGTGAGGTTTTTCACGAAGTTATCCACATTATCCACACAAAAACATATGTTTTTGGTGAATTACTCAGGAGCGAAAAAAGAACGAACGTTTTGGTGAGTTGTTATGAAAATGTAAAATTGTCGAAAAAAATCGGTTTCATTCTTGACTTTTAAGTATTCAAAAAAACGAAAAATGTAGAAGAAACATGTCAGAAAATTCAGAATAAACTTGTAAACACGGTCTGTATAAAATAGAAAATACAGTTGATAATTTAATTGGCAGGGATTATAATAAGAACCACTGAAGAAATTCAATTAATTTAAGGAGGAAATAGAAATGGCACAGATTTCTAAAGATACAAAAATCGGAGAACTTCTTAACATTTTTCCGGAATCAGCACCAATCCTGATGGAGATTGGAATGCACTGCCTCGGATGCCCGGCATCACAGATGGAGACACTCGAGGAAGCAGCTATGGTACATGGCATCGACAGCGCTCTTCTTGTAGAGAAGATCAATGCAGCTATGGCAGCAGCTCAGAAATAAAGAAACGAAAAAACCCCCCGGAGCCTGCGGTATCTGTCTGACAGATATCGCGCTCCGGGGGTTTTCTTATCCTTATAATGTGGATAATTTCTGTACGGCGTCTGCTGATATGAGGATATCACAGTGTTCTTCAAGAAATGCAAGCACAGTAGAATCGGCTTTTTCAGGTGTGCCATATTCTGAAAGCATATTGCAAATCTTGTTGAATTCGTTTGTTGAATGCTCTGACGGTGCAAGCGCCAGAAGGAAAACATTTTCTGTTCCGTCTTTATACAGCGTATTCGCGCCCTTGTATGCCGGTGCAATAAGCCGGGAAGCCCGGATTACGCCGTCCAGTGAGTCGAAGGAAAAAAGGCGTACGGAAAATGAGGGAGCTGTCGGCTCTTCTTTGCTTTCTTTTCCGCTGCTTTTTGTTCCGGCGGCCGCTTCTTTTACTTTATTCAAAAGATTAAAGAATTCATCGGCTCCGTCCAGTTTTTCCAGCGCTTCTACATTTAAAGGATCGCTTTCCCCTGAAGGCGTGAATCTGGAAAAACGTGTATCCAGCTCTTCCGGATCTTCCACCTTTGTTATGATTAGAACAATCGAATCCGATGAGGACGGGATTGCCTCTATCATCAGCGGAATATTTTCTGCTTCAAATCCAAAGTCGAAAGAAGCCTGCTGCATCATATCACGAAATAAAGATTTTGCTTTCTCAGTGCCATAGGCGAGCTCGCTCAGTTTCAGATGGCGCGCTGCCAGATCAGCATGTGTCAACGTACAACGAATCTGATTTTCATTGAGTTTCTCAATCTTCATATAATCACATCCTTATACTATATAAGATAATATGCACATCAAATAGATTTAGATACATATTCTCACGATTAGTATATACAAAAAATATCTTGATGTAAAGAAAAAATATTCCCCCGTATACTTATCAACAAATCTACACTGGTTATGAACAATAAACACATTGAAAAAGATGCGGTTCGCTCATATAATTGCACTTACAAAAGGCGGCATCACCGATAAATAAATATATTGGAAAGGAGGAATAATAATACATTTCTGTTATTTTCTGTTATTTCTGAATCGAAAGCCGGGTATCCCGGCAATTATCTCACTAGGCAGGAAAGACGATTTAAAGACGATGATAAGCTCCGCTGCGGATTCTGCTGTCTTTTGCATTTTCAGGATGCTGGCAGTATGTCACAAATGCTTCCTTATGGCAATCTGGGGATTTTCTATATTTATCGCGGTCCGTGCGGAAAAAGGAGTATACAACAGATGAAAATGGATGAAACAATTTACAGAGATTTGTTTGCAGAGCTGGAAAAATACGAACGGAAAGGGATTGATATTTCGATTGACGGATATCGTGCAAGTCCGCTCCAGATTGTAACAGCTTATATGACAAAAGAAGAGGGCACATATATGCGGGATTATGTCCTGAGCCGCGAAGGAAATATAGAGGCTTTGGCGTTTACTGATATTAATGAGTCTCATCAGGCGGAGAATACCCCTTGAACCGCCGGACAGATAAAAGCTGATTATTTTCTTAAAACTGTTTAAAATCTTGCGAAACAGGTAAATTATTAATGACGCGAAGAGAAAATATGGTATAATGAGTGCGCAGGCATAATTGCTGGTAGGAGGTGCGGCATGGACGAAAGAGAAAGAAGGGACGCTAAGAGAAGGCGGACCGGAGCAGATACCCCGCGAAGACAGCGCCCTGACAGATACGCCCACGGACCGTCAGACAGTGGTCCCGGCCGGAGAAAGCCGGGAAGACCGGGACAGAGAAAAAGAAGCAGCAGAGCCAGAAGAAGACGGCGCAATGCGGTAATACGATGGCTTATATTTATAATATTGATCCTTGCGGCGGCCGGAGGATTCTTGATCTGGCAGAGATACGGTGCATCAGATGAGAAGGCCGATCTTGAACAATATTATGGATTGGATCAGGAAGACGAGATCGCGCTTGTGATCAATAACGAGGTTGTCAGAGAAGATGCGGATACAACAGAAGCGGATACGGGATCTGCGCCAGTTCCGGGAAAAGTTTACGACGGACAGTATTATGTTGAATATTCTGTCGTGAGAGAACGGATCAATAAGCGTTTTTACTGGGATCCCAATGAGAGCGTTCTGTTGTATACATTACCTGACGGCAATGTTTCGGTGGAAGTCGGAAGCAGCGAATATACAGAGATAACAGAAAAGAAGAACACGGATTATACCATACTCAGAACAGAGGGCAGAACTGCATATATCGCACTCCCGTTCATCCAGGAGTATACCAATATGGAGTATGAGGTGTATGACAATCCCGACAGAGCTGTGATCACTTCGGAGTGGGGAAAAATACAGACTGCCGAGATTAAACGTGATACGCAGGTTCGCTATCAGGGCGGTGTAAAGAGCCCGATCCTTACAGAGATATCAAAAGGCAGCAAAGTTGTCGTGCTGGATGATGAAAATGACTGGATGAAAGTCGGAACAGAGGACGGATTTGTCGGTTATGTAAAGACGAATGCTCTGAGAGATGCTGCGACAGAGACCACATCACGCGAATTTGAAGAACCGGTATATACCAATATTTCCAAAGATTATACGATTAATATGGCGTGGCACAATGTGTCCAATTCGGATGCAAACAGCTATATACTTGAAACAATCGCGGGAACAAAAGGATTGACAACGATTGCCCCGACATGGTTCAGCCTTTCAGATACGGAGGGGAATGTATCTTCTCTTGCCGATTCGGACTACGTGAATTACGCGCATCAGTCCAATCTGGAAGTCTGGGCTGTGCTTCGGGATTTCCACGGAGGAATTAATTCTTACGACGAGACGTACGAAGTTCTCAGTTATACGTCGAAACGTACTAAGGTTATCAATCAGGTCATTGCGGAGGCGATTGAGACCGGGATAGACGGAATCAATCTTGATTTCGAACTGATATCCACGGAATGTGGACAACACTATATCCAGTTCGTGCGCGAATTGTCTGTCAAGTGCAGGCAGAATGGCCTTGTGCTCTCAGTGGATAACTATGTGCCGCAGCCTTATAATGAACATTATGATATTGAAGAGCAGGGAGCGGTAGCTGACTATGTAGTAATCATGGGATACGATGAACATACGGAAGGATCCTATGAAGCCGGATCAGTGGCATCTATAGGCTATCTCAAGAACGGTATTACAGATGCCCTTGAATCTGTGCCGGCTGAGAAGCTGATCGCCGGAGTGCCGTTTTTTACGAGACTGTGGTTTGAGACCCCGAAGACGGAAGAAGAACTTGCGGATGAAGCGGGAACAGAAGCGGCATCTTATCCCGATAAAGTGACCAGCACAGCTTATAGTATGGACGAAGCGGCGCAGGTTGTGAAGAATGCAGGAGCGGAGGCTCAATGGGACAAAGAAACCATGCAGAATTACGCGGAGTGGGATGCCGACGGAGGCACTTACAAAATCTGGCTGGAAGATGAACAGTCCCTGGAAGAGAAGCTGAAAGTCATAAAATCGAATAATCTTGCAGGAGTAGCAGAATGGAGTCTTGGTATGGAAGACTCTGGTGTGTGGGATCTGATTCTTCAGTATGTAAATTAATCAGGCGCCTCAGAAAGAGACATCCCCTTTCTGCATATATTTTAATATATGTGGGAAAGGGGATGATTTTATGCGCGGGAGAGTGAAGTGGATTGTTCTGATAACAGGTATGATTGCCGTGATTATTATCTGCCACAGGGCAGGGGAGAGGCTGAAACACCTTATATTGGATGAGCGGGAAACATCTGCTTCTGTCTCGGAAACGGGAAGTGTGATCGTATTGGATCCCGGACATGGAGGCGTAGACGCCGGGAAGATCGGCATTAATAATGCAGAAGAGAAAGAGATAAATTTAAAAATATCATTAAAAATAAAAAAGTTGCTTGAAGGAAACGGCATAACTGTGGTTATGACAAGAACTGATGACAACAGACTTGCAGATACGCAGAAGGAAGACCTGAAAGAACGAGTCAGGATTATGAATGAGGAACAGCCGGCGCTTGCGGTGAGTATTCATCAAAACAGTTATCAAGGGGAGGGGGTGAGAGGACCTCAGGTTTTTTATTATGCAGACTCAAAAGAAGGTAAGACAGCTGCGGGCATATTGCAGGAGAAGCTGAATCAGATCAACCCGGCATATTCGAGAGATGAAAAGGGAAATAATTCCTACTATATATTAAAAAATACAGAGGTACCTGTTGTTATTGTGGAGTGCGGATTCCTGAGCAATGCGGATGAGGCAGCAGAACTGGTAAGCGACGAATATCAGGATGCAATGGCTGCTGCTGTTACTGAAGGAATTAAACAATACATAGAATAACATAGAATAATAAGATGGTTTTTTTTTAATACGAATGATGGTATAATGAATTTTATGGAGACAAAAATCAGAAAAATAGATAAAAATCAGATAGATCAAGAGATTATTGAAGAAGCTGGAGCGCTTCTGAAAGAGGGAAAGCTGGTGGCTTTTCCGACGGAGACGGTTTATGGTCTGGGGGCGGATGCACTGCAGGAGGAGGCTGCCAGGAAAACGTATGAGGCAAAAGGGAGACCCTCGGACAATCCTCTTATTGTGCATATTGCAGATTATGAAGATCTCAAAAAAATAGCTGTAAATATTCCGCCTGAAACGGATATGCTGGCGGCACATTTCTGGCCGGGACCATTGACTATGATTTTTGAGAAGAGTGATATAGTACCTTACGGGACGACGGGAGGTCTGGATACTGTTGCGGTGCGTATGCCGGTGGATCCGGTGGCTCAGGCGCTGATCCGGTCTGCAGGCGGTTTTGTATCTGCGCCGAGCGCGAATACTTCAGGAAGACCGAGCCCGACGACTGCACAGCATGTAGAAGAGGACCTTGCCGGAAAGATAGATATGATTCTTGACGGTGGGACTGTAGACATCGGTCTGGAATCCACCATATTGGATATGACGGTTTCCCCGCCGATGATTTTGCGTCCCGGCGCCATTACGGCAGAGATGTTTGAGAAAGTTATAGGTCCCGTGGACGTTGATCAGACTCTTTTGAGCGATAACAGTACACAGGCTCCTAAAGCTCCCGGAATGAAATACAGGCATTATGCGCCTAAGGCGAAGCTTATGATAGTGGAAGGCGATCTGAGGGATGAAATCTTTGCGATACGTCAGATTGCGTATGAGGCTGACAGGCAGGGGCATCCGGTCGGTATTATTGCCACCAGTGAGACATTGCCGTTCTATAATCATGGGATAGTCAAAAATATTGGAACAAGAGAAAATGAAAAGACGATAGCGCGTAATCTCTATGGCGTCCTGCGGGAATTTGACGAGGAAAATGTGGATAAGATTTACAGTGAATCCTTTGCTGTACAGGGCATAGGAACGGCTATTATGAACCGTCTTGAAAAAGCTGCCGGTCATCTCAGGATCCCTGCTGCGGAGATTGTAAAACTTCAGAAATACAGAAGAGTTACGTTTGTAAGCGGTACGGATTCGGCGCGGGGACCTATGGCGGCAGAACTTTTGAGACACTGTGACCTTAAACAGGAATATGTGATTGATTCTAGGGGGATAGTAGTACTGTTTCCGGAGCCGGCCAACCAGAAAGCTGAGGCGATTATGAAAAGCGCTCAGATGACGCTGGCGGATCACAGTTCTCTGCAGTTTGGCAGAGAGGATATACAGGAAGATACCCTTGTGCTTACGATAGATGAAAGCCAGAAAGAGAAAATATTATCAGAATATGGCCCATCGGACAATGTATTTACATTAAATGAGTTTATTGGGGATGACACAGAGATTCCGGATCCATACGGAAAACCGCTGACGGCATATGGAGAGTGCCTGGAAGTACTGGACAAGCTGATAAAAAAACTTGCAGATAAATTAAATTCATTTATGGAGGAGATAAAATGGCAGGAAGAACAGTGATAATGGATCATCCGCTAATTGCTCACAAGATCAGCTACATCCGTCAGGAAAGTGTGGGAACAAAAGAGTTTCGCGAAGTTATCGGAGAGATTGCCCAGCTTATGTGCTATGAGGCTACAAGAGATCTTAAGACCAAAGATGTGAAGATAAAGACACCTGTCGCAGAAATGACGGGGAAAGTCCTTGCGGGGAAGAAGCTGGCGATTGTTCCGATTCTGCGCGCAGGTCTGGGGATGGTGGATGGAATGTTGTCTTTGATTCCGACTGCGAAAGTGGGACATATCGGTCTATATAGAGATCCGGAAACGTTGGAGCCGGTTGAGTATTATTGTAAACTTCCGGCCGACTGCGGTGAAAGAGAGGTGCTTGTAGTTGACCCTATGCTGGCTACGGGCGGCTCCAGTGTGGCTGCTATACGGATGCTGAAAGAAAAAGGAGTGAAACGAATCCGTTTCCTCTGTATACTTGCTGCACCGGAAGGGCTGAAGCGTATGCAGGAAGAACATCCGGATGTTGACATTTATATAGGTGCATTAGATGAAAAACTGAATGAGCACGGCTATATTGTCCCCGGACTGGGGGATGCGGGTGACCGTATATTCGGTACAAAATAGAATGACTGTTACAATATTTATATGTGGCAATATTTACAGAAGGAGATAGGAGTATGTCGGGAAAGAGAACGGATTATCTGTCATGGGATGAATACTTTATGGGAGTAGCAGTGTTGTCCGGAATGAGATCAAAAGATCCGAACACGCAGGTGGGGTGCTGTATTGTAAGTCAGGACAATAAAATATTATCCATGGGTTATAACGGATTCCCGATCGGCTGCTCAGATGACGAATTTCCGTGGGCGCGAGACGGGGAGGATCCTTTGGAGACAAAGTATGTGTATTCGACCCACAGTGAATTGAATGCGATATTGAACTATAATGGAGGAAGTCTTGCAGGAGCGAAACTGTATGTTACGCTTTTTCCATGTAATGAATGCGCAAAGGCTATTATACAGTCGGGAATACGGGAGGTTATCTATGACTGTGATAAATATGCCGACACTGCTGGCGTGCAGGCATCGAAAAGAATGATGGATGCCGCGGGGGTGAGATATCATCAGTATCATAGAACAAATCGGAAGATCGAATTCAGTCTGTGATTCACATGCTCCCTGCGATGGGAGCATTTCTCTGTGTAAAAAAATACCAAAGAAATGAGGAGTATGTCATATTATGAAACGTATTTTAATGATGGTACTGAGAAATATTCTGATGGTTCCGTTTGGGTGGATACGTCTGTGCTATAGAGCTGCACATGTAGATAAATATACCGAAGAAGATATGTATGAGTTCCTTAAATGGATCGATCTTCGGGCCAACCGGGGCGGAAATGTTTATATTGATGCCCATGGTGTAGAAAACCTTCCCGAGAAAGACGGGTTTATGTTTTTCCCGAATCATCAGGGGTTATACGATGTACTGGCTATTATCGAAGCGTCTCCAAGGCCGTTTTCAGTAGTGGCAAAAAAAGAAATTGCAAATATTCCCTTTTTAAAGCAGGTTTTTGCATGCATGAAAGCGTATATGATTGATCGTGAAGATGTGCGGCAGGCAATGCGGGTTATTGTCAATGTGACAAAAGAGGTTCAAAAAGGAAGAAACTATCTGATCTTTGCTGAAGGGACACGTTCGAAAAACGGGAATCACGTTGGGACATTCAAAGGAGGAAGTTTCAAATCGGCGACTAAAGCACAGTGTCCGATTGTGCCGGTTGCGCTGGTGGATTCATTTAAGCCGTTTGATACCAACACAATCAGACCGGTGACGGTGCAGGTGCACTTTCTCAAACCTTTATATTATGAAGAATATAAGGATATGAAGACAACAGAAATTGCCGCTGTTGTCCAGGAAAGAATTCAGCGTGTCATAGATGCGAATGTGTAAATAAGAAGATAATGAAAAAAATGAAGGTTTTTGAAAAATTTCCGTTGACATTAGAAAGTTCATTTAGTATAATAAATTTCGCACTATTAGTGCAGAACTGAATAAATTGCTGCAGCGTTGTCTGTAGTCTCATTCAGAATCAGGAGAAATACTCAAGAGGCTGAAGAGGCGCCCCTGCTAAGGGTGTAGGTCGGGAAACCGGCGCGAGGGTTCAAATCCCTCTTTCTCCGTTCGGTATTATCCGTAAAAACTACTGGAGAAACCCAGTAGTTTTTGTATGTTCAAGATAAGTTTGTGGATAATATCGTGTAAAGATACCATATATAGTATCTGAATGGCGACTGAGAAAAAAGTTGAAAAAACTTGTAAAAAATGGTTGACATTAAGAAAAACAAATGGTATTATGTTTAAGCTGACTCGTGAGGGACAGCAAAAAACAAAAGAAAAATAAAAAAGTTCTTGACAAAGCAAAACGGATTTGATAAAATATCAAAGCTGTCGCTTGAGAGAGAACGACAGGAACCTTGATAACTGAACAATAGACAACAACCCTTGAAAATTTCTTTGAAGAGAAAATTTCTAAGAACGGTTCATACGAACCAAACACAGTAAAAAGGGAAGAATTAGCTAGTAGTTAGTTCTGAACTTGGAACAAACATTTTTAACGAGAGTTTGATCCTGGCTCAGGATGAACGCTGGCGGCGTGCCTAACACATGCAAGTCGAGCGAAGCACTTTACTTTGATTCTTCGGATGAAGAGTTTTGTGACTGAGCGGCGGACGGGTGAGTAACGCGTGGGTAACCTGCCTCATACAGGGGGATAACAGTTAGAAATGACTGCTAATACCGCATAAGACCACAGCACCGCATGGTGCAGGGGTAAAAACTCCGGTGGTGTGAGATGGGCCCGCGTCTGATTAGGTAGTTGGTGAGGTAACGGCCCACCAAGCCGACGATCAGT
>CAMLYF010000016.1:0-59246 GCA_946491795.1 uncultured Lachnoclostridium sp.
TTTGTTGATCTTCCGGTTCGAATTCGAACCGCATTAATTTCTGGTCCGCTTGATTAATATTTATCTGCAGGGACATTCCATGTCAAGCCTGCGAAGCACCTGTTTACAGGCAAGGGCTTGACACGGGATGTTCTCTGCAGATATAAGACGAACAAGCGGAACCAGAAATCTCCATAACCGGAAACGGTTCCCGGCAAGAAAAGAATGATTTAGTTACCCTCTATATGATGCGGCTATTGGAAATTATGTACCGGTTTCTGCCAGTTTGTATGAGTATTTATCGCTCCGGCTCAGGATTGGAAAAACAAGAAAAGCGAATAAATACGTCTGACCTGATGCACAATCCGTGGGCAGAGGAAGATTGATAACGGCGACTGTGGAAGAGAATTAGGCAAAACTTAGAATCAGGAGAGCAGCGTTAAACGGGCACGCGAAGTTGTCTGACGTAAGGAGTTCTTCGCGTGCCCGTTTTGCTTTTAGCTGATATGCTGATTTATTAGTTTGCGTTATTCTCTGTAACCGGAGCCGGGATCAACCTTTTCTCTGCCTGCGGATACGTGAGACAGTCATTTCGTATCTGCTCCCTTTTCAAAGATTTTCCTTTCCTGAGTCGGTACGAAAAATCGAAATTTATCTTAACTTCAACGCCAGCATCGTTACGATGACGCAGTGCGCAACGAACATGACCGGGACGCTGATATAGAATTTCGGCTTTCTTGTCTTATGCCGGAACATGATCATGCCTGCCAGCGCGCCCAGGGATCCGCCGACCAGAGCAAGCAACAGAAGTGTCCGCTCCGGAATGCGCCATTTCCCGGACTTTGCCCTGCCTTTATCCAGTCCGTACGCGACCCATGTTGTAAAATTGATCGCTGCCAGATACCATACAAGAATACTCATACTTCGATCTCCTCTCCCAGTGTAAATGAATAAATGATCTTCTCTTTCACCGGTTTTTCCGTAAGCTGCTCAAGCGCCTGTGCGTAATAATCGAGCTGTGCATGATATTTTTCTTTCAGCTCGTTTCCAGTCCTCACCTTGTCTGTCTTATAATCGAGCACCACAAGGCCGTCCGGCTCTTCGAAATACACGTCTATGATTCCCTGTACAAGAATCTTTTCACCGGAACAGTCTTCCGGATAGATTTCCGACGCATCCACACTAAGGACAAAAGGCTGCTCCTTATACAACTTTCCATTACGGGCGGCATCTGCCATTCTTTTGCCGCTTCTGCATCCGAGAAAACGCAGGATGTCCTTCGGACGGATGCACTCCGCCATCTCATCTGTCAGCCTGCCTTCCTGCCGCAGCTGCTGCACTGCCGCAATCAGATTTTCCACGTCATAATCAACCGTAAAATCCAAAAGCTCCAGCAGTTTATGATATGCGCTTCCCCTCGGTGCTCCGGTCAGAATCTCCTCTTCTTTCAGGAACTCCGGGATAAGCGGCACCACAACCGGTTCCTCGTACATTTCTTCCCCGGCTTCTTCTGCAAGAGACGCCCATTTCTTCAGCTCAGATACTGTGAATTTCAGTTTCATCTTCCCTTCATCTTCAAACGGATACACATAATCGATCTGCGCATCCAGACGTTCTCTCAATTCAGGCTCGTAAACCTGTGAATCATCCCAATTCCGTAGGACATCCTCTGACATGACTTCTGCCTGAACCTCTTCCTGCTGAGGGGTAAGATCTTCTGCTCCGAACACCGAGACTTCCACAGGCGACTCCTGCTTTACCTTTCCCGTCTCATCGGATAAGATACACGGCAGCACCCAGTCCAGATAACATTTAGCCCCTTCTGCCCTAAATACACCGGAAATATCTGATACAGCGCCGTCTTCTGTGATCTTTGCCGCTCCTGTCATGATCAGTTTTTCTTTTGCACGGGTCAGCGCTACATAAAGGATACGCATTTCCTCTGCAAGATTTTCCAGAGCAGTTTCCTCACGGATCATCTTCTTTAGAAATGTCGGAGTCTTTGTTCTCCTTTTCAGGTCAATCAGATCCACTCCGGCGCCCCAGTCAGGATGAAGGAGCACACTTCCTTTCGTGTCCTGAGTATTGAATTTCTTTCCCATTCCCGCGACAAATACGATAGGGAATTCCAGACCTTTGCTCTTATGGATACTCATGATGCGCACCGTATCCGCCTGCTCATCCATGATTCCGGCCTCTCCGTAATCCACATCATACTTTTTCAGTTGGGCAATATAGCGGACAAAGTTGAACAGTCCTTTATAGCTCGTTCCCTCAAATGCCGCCGCCCGCTCTGTCAGCATCTCCACATTAGCCATACGCTGGGCGCCGCCCGGCATGGCGGCAATGTACAGTCCGTACCCGGTCTTGTCGATGATTTCTTCTAAGAGTTCATGGATCGGCGTATATGGCACCTTTTCTCTGAAATAACGGACCTGATCGTAAAATCTCCGGAGTTTCCCTCTCAGTTCTTCCATACATGCATCTTCCGCCGCGTCACTCTCGGCGCACATTGCTGCCGCCTCGTAGAAAGGCACATTGGGATATGCGATCCTGATTTCCGCCAGTTCTCTTGTATCAAGCCCTCCAAAAACCGAGGTCAGTACAGCCGCAAGGGGCAGGTCCTGTCTGGCATTGTCCAGTATCTTCAGATAATCCAGCAGTACACTCACTTCGTAAGTCTCAAAATATCCCTCCCGGCTCACGGAATAAGCCGGTATTCCTTCTTCTCCCAGCACCGACGAAAAGACTTCTGCCCAGCCGCGGATGCTCCGGGTCAGGATCACAATATCTCTGTACTGTACTCTGCGGTATTCCCGGGTCTCCTTGTCCAGCACCACACCGTCCCGGATCAGCTCCCGGATACGGCGCGCGATCATCCTCGCCTCCGCCTGACGCTCATCTTCGTCTCCTGTATCCTCCTTATCTAGAAGGAGAAGTTCACTCTTACAGAAATCCTCCTTTCCGGATGGGAGAGGCGGAAATTCCGCTCCCGGATAGAGTGCGGCACTGTCGTCATATTCAATCCCGCCCAGCTCTTTCTTCATGATCTGGCGGAAGATATCATTTACACTGTCAAGGACTTCCTCTCGGCTGCGGAAGTTTTTATGCAGATCGATCCTCTGCGTTACGCTGTCTTTCAGACTGTAAGTATTGTATTTCTCCATAAAGAGTTCCGGTCTGGACAGGCGGAAGCTGTAGATACTCTGCTTTACATCGCCCACCATGAAAATGTTATATTCTCCCCTGGACACTCTCGACACGCTGGTAAGGATCGTCTCCTGAACAAGATTGCTGTCCTGATACTCGTCGATCATCACCTCATCGAACCGGTCCTCATATTCTCCGGCAACGGCAGATGGCACAAGCTCCCCGTCCTTTTCTTCAGTCAGGATCGCAAGGGCAAACTGCTCCATATCATTGAAATCGATCATATTTCTGAGACGTTTCTTCTCATCCAGCATATGTGCAAACCGCTTCACAAGCTCTGTCAGTGTGACGACGGACGGCAGGGCATCCTGCATATCCTGCTGCCATACCTCGCGGGGAGCATAGAAATAATCTTCCTGCATCCCTTTTAAAAGACTCTTTGCCTGTTCCCGGAGTTTTTTGACCTTCTCTTTCTTGTCCGGAGATACCGTATCATCTTTCTTGGAAGAGAGACGCTTCCATTTAAAGCCGGCAGCCGCACTGTACATTGCATCAAAGTTTTCCGCCCGCTGCAGCCGCTCCAGTTCTTCCAGATCGGAGTCCAGCATATCGCCGTACATGTATGGGCCATCCGGCTCCTCACAGATCTTAAGCCCGCGCTCCAGCACTCTCTCGATATCCGCCGCCCTCATACGGACTCTTTCTTCCGCACGCACTTCCAGATTCTCTGACTCATAAGCCTTCACACACTGATCCAGCCACCGATCAGGCCGGGGATAGCTGCGGGAATACTCATACATTTTCAGAATAATCTCCTCGATCTTCTTATCACTCTTTCCGCTCCCGAACCGCTCTGTAAAATCAAGGAACTCTTCTTTGGCTTCTGCATAGCACTCTTCCAGAAGCTCCTCCAGCACATCCTGCTTTAAAAGCTTCAGCTCTCCTTCTTCCGCGATGCGGAATCCCGGATCGATCCCGATCACATGAAAATGATCCCGAATGACCGCAAGACAAAAGCTGTGGATCGTAGTGATCTGGGCGCTGTGGATCAGAGTTGCCTGCCGCTCCAGCCTTATATCTCCCGGCCGTTCTTCCAGCTTTTTCTCTATGGCAGCGCCGATCCTTTCTTTCATCTCAGCGGCTGCTGCCTCCGTGAATGTCACAATCAGCAGACGGTCCACATCTGTCGGCGTGTCATCCTCGGTCAGCCGTCTGATGATACGCTCCACAAGCACCGCGGTCTTCCCGGATCCTGCCGCTGCGGAAACAAGGATATTCCGATTCCTCAGATCAATGACTTTCTGCTGTTCACTTGTCCATTTCACGCTCAACTTTCCGCACCTCCGTCATTCCGTTCTGTCTCCAGCATCATTTTCGCCACAGCTTCTTCCATAGAATATTTTTCAAGTCTCCGGTATCCGCATCCGTCGATTCGGATATCAAAGCCGCAGATATCCCGGTACGGACAGTAATCGCACCCGGTATCTCCCCCCATTTCATAAGGCGCGGCAGACACTTCACCCGAACTGATCTCATCCCGGATTTTCATTTCTTTCTCCTGTGCATATTTCAGGACCGCACGGAACGTGTCTCCCGGAAGCGCCCGGGAATTTTTGCTCAGTGATCCGTCCTTGTTCCGCCCAACGGGGATCAGCAGGGAACTGCCTGTCAGGTCTCTCTCAAGATGGGAAATTACTTTCTCATCCCCGTTTACAAGGCCGTCCAGCCGGAGCTCTTTGAGAATACTCTTCTCCACATCTGCATCATTGTCTTTCCTGTCCACCACCGGATCCTGAATCCGGTAATAGAAGATGCCCGCCGGAATGATCTCTTTGTCTGGGTACTTTCTCTTCTCCACATCAAGCGCCGCATTCAGATAGACAGGGAGCTGCATCTGCAGACCGTGATAAAGAGCAGTAATGTCAAAACTCTTCATCCCCGTCTTATAATCCGTAACCTTTACATACACACACTCGTCGTCTTCGCAGATATCGATCCGGTCGATCTTTCCACTTCCGAATTTCAGCTCATATCCCCCGGGCACAAAGTCTCCTTTTTCCAGCTGTCTTGTAAGAGCCCACACCGATCTGCGGATCAGGCGCTTGATCCTTGCGATCATGTATTCATTTCTTGCGGAACTGAAGATCACTGTATTTCCGTAATCGATCACGCTCTCCTCCACGCTCTCATCGATCAGCTCATCCCTCAGTTTCTCCGGCATTTCTTCCCAGCGCATCTTCTCCCGGTCCGCTTTCCGTGAAAAACGCTCCAACGACTGGTGAGCAATATTTCCCAGATCCACAGCCTCAAAGCTGTACTCCTGACGGTCAGAAAGGCGCAGTCCGTAGCTCAGGAAATGTGCGTATGCACAGGAGGTGAACTGCTCCATCCGTGTCACACTGACGCGGTCCGGATCCGGATACAGCTGTCTGGCACGTTCCAGTCCAAGCTCCGGATACTCCCGCCGCAGGAATCCCGCATCCAAAATTTCTTCCAGCGCATCTCTGCTCTTTTCATCCCGCTGAAACCATGTATAAAGCTCTTTCCAGCTGCTGTCCACGCCGGATCTGCGGTCCCTGACTCCCTCTGCCACTTTCAGGATACCGGTCTTTCTGGTGAGCTCGGTCTCTTCCATTGTCCGTTTCTCTTCATCAACAGTCCGGAGTCCGGGGAACAGCCTTCTGACATCCGATATAAGGTAAGCCGGCCGCAGACTTTTTCCGTCCCCGGATACCTTGGACCATGAAAGATACAGATACTCCGATGGCTTCGTCAGATTCATATAAAGATAAAATTTCTGTATATACGCCTCCTCCTTCGGCCCGGGAGACAGCGTAATATTCCCGCTTAAAAACTGCTCTCTGTCCCGCTCGGAAAGAAGGCCTCTCGCTCCTGCATTTCCGGGAAGCAGAGTGTCATTCGCGCCTACAAAGAACAAGGCTTTTATGTTTTTGATCCTCGTTCTCTCTACGTCACCGATGACAACCTGATCCAGACTGGGCGGGATCACGCCTACTTTAGCCTCTTCCAGACCGGCATCCAGCAGATCGCAGTACTCTTTCAGCGAAATCTGTTCATCTCCAAGAAGTTCAACAAACTTATCGAACAGTTCCAGCACGATCCGGTAGATCTGGGCATACTCTTTAGCCAGTGCAAGTTCTCCCTTTTCCTGAAATTCCCGCTCCATTTCGCCAAGCTGTTCCTGCATTTTCTCCTTAGAGATAAACTCATAGACTGCCAGCGTCACATCACGCACCGTCTTCTTTCTCTGCTTCATCACAAACATAAGGCTCTGGATTTTCTCCACGAAGCGGACTCTCAGATGGTTCAGCTCCTGAAGTTCTGCTTCACCGGCTTCCGAAGCCTGTCTCACCCACGCCTGCTGCCATTTCTTATATCCTTTAATGCCCAGCGCCAGGCAGTAATTTTCCATCCGGTCCACCTCTTCATCCGTGAACCCGCACAGTCCGGTCCGCAAAAACCGGAACACACTGTCATAGGTAAAATTTTCTTCCGCCATGGCAAGGAGACTTCTTAAATACTCCACAAATGCGTTGAGCAGAATGCTTTTCTTGTGATCCATAAATACAGGAATATCAAACAGGCCGCACGCCTTTTCCAACGCATCCGCATACACATTCATATCTGCCGTGATGACCGCAATATCGCGGTAACGGTATCCCTTCTCTCTCACCAGATACCGGATGCCCTCCGCCACATACTGCGCTTCCGCCCGGGGATTGCGCGCCTCGTGAAGAGAGACCGCCCCTGCATAGCCGTTTTGTTTTTCTTCCGGTCCATCTTTCCCCGGCTCATCTTTCTGGCGATACTGCTTTCCGGAATACCGGAACAATTCCGACTCAAGAAACGCCAGCTCTGCATTGTGTTCAAAGCGTTTCGGCGGTTTCTGATACAGATACACCGGATCTTCCACCTCTGTCTTCGTATCTCGCGCGATCTCCACGAGAGAAGCCACCATCTGCTTGCTCAATGCAAAAAGCTGATACGGATGACGGTATACAAAAGGATCTTCCCTCTCGTCCATCTCCACAGTGATCATAACCTTGTCGCACACCTTCAGAAGTTCTCCCAGCAGCCGGTCCTGAACCGGCGTGAAACCGGTAAATCCGTCCATTGCCACAACGCTGCCTTTTAAGATGTTCGAGCGAGGCACAGCGTCGCTCAGCACATCCAGCATTTCTTCTTTTGTAATATATTTTTCACTCAGGTAATCTTCAAATCCTTCATACACTTTCCGGATATCTTTCAATTTATAATAGAGATAGCTGTCCGGATTGATGCTGTCCATAAACTCATCCAGCCGTTCAAAATCCACCCCGTACTGGGTAAACTCTGATATGACCGACTTCACCTCACTGATGTATCCCTGTTTCTTCAGATTTCCTTTCAGCACTGTGAGTTCATCTTCATAATTTCCGGCAATCTTTCTCAGAATCAGGTTCTTGCCTTCATCATCAAGCACCATCCGGTCGTCCTGCCCTACCTCCTCAAACACCCGATAGGCAAGGCGTCCGAAACTCAGGACATCGATATTCATGATCCCGCCTCTGGGATGCATCAGACACAGGTCCTTCTGAGTCTGCATCGTAAACTGCTCCGGCACAAGGACAAGATAATTCTTCTCCGGATGCCGGATAGACTCTTCTATGATATTTTGATACAGGCGGTGGGATTTCCCGCTGCCGGAATTGCCGAATATGAATTGTAATGACATAAATCTCCTCCTTGTTAAGTCTTCTCTTTGATGTCATGGATTCGTCCGGATTCATTTACCTGTGAATATACTGCGTGCGCAGAAAAGGCTGCAGGGCGAAGCGATTCTTCCGCTTCGGATTGCGCTTTGCGCAATCATTATATCACACCGCCTGTTTCCTGTCATTTTCCCCGGATAAAAAGCCGGTGATTGACATTCCCTTTCGTTTCTGTTATCCTCTATGCAGAATAAAGAAAACTCTTTTTGTTTTCGTAAGATTGGAGTTGAAAAGATGATTATTACATCCTGCTGATTTTTATACTGCATGACAGAACACATAAACATAGAAGCGATTGTACAGCCGCATTCAGCACGTCAGTATGTTTTTTAATGGTGCGGGCTGAACCGTTACTATTTATTCTATCTGTTTTGTCATGTGACCGCAGGAAAGTAATCTCATCATCCCGACTCATACAGAAACAGGATCAGTATGTCAGAAGGACCGCGGAATTTACTTTCCCGCGGTCCTTTTCTGCAATGTATCATTTTATAAAGGAGGCTGATCAACAATGTCACTGATACAGGTTCATAATCTGAGTTTCACATATGAGGACAGTTTCGACCCTGTCTTTGAAAATGTCTCTTTCCAGATCGACACGGACTGGAAGCTGGGATTTATTGGCAGAAACGGCAAGGGAAAGACTACTTTCCTGAAGCTGCTGACCGGAGAATATGAATACTCCGGCACCATCCTCTCTTCTGTTGATTTTGAATATTTTCCATATCAGGTGGAAAATAAAGCGCAGCTCACTTATGAGATTGCCGAATCCGTCAACCCCGCCATGGAACAGTGGGAGCTTCTGCGCGAACTGAATCTTCTCGACGCGGATGCAGAAATCCTGTACCGTCCGTTTTGCACACTCAGCTTCGGGGAACAGTCAAAAGTATTGCTGGCGTCTCTATTTCTTAAAGAGCACGCCTTTCTCCTGATCGATGAGCCGACGAATCATCTGGATGCAGCTGCACGGGATAAAATTGCAGACTACCTTGCACACAAAAAAGGATTTATTCTTGTCTCCCATGACCGGGATTTTCTTGACTGCTGCACAGATCATGTCCTTGTTCTCAACCGAAGATCCATCGAGGTGCGGAAAGGGAGCTTTTCATCATGGTATGAGGACAAACTTTCACGGGATGAATCCGAGATCCGGCAGAATGCCCGGCTTAAAAAGGACATCCGCAAACTTAAAGACGCCGCGCGTCAGGCGGCGCGCTGGTCGGATAAGACGGAGGCTTCAAAGATCGGGAACCACATAGGAGACCGCGGATTCGTCGGTCATCAGGCTGCCAAAATGATGAAGCGCTCTAAAATGCTGGAACGAAGGCGTGAAAACGCCGTGCAGGAAAAAGAGAAACTCTTAAAGGATATAGAATCTCCCGAGCCTCTGAAGATCAATATGCTTCATTATCACAGCAGCAGCCTTGTCACAATTAAGGATCTCTCTGTCCGCTATCCGGATTCTGACACACCGCTTTTCTCCGGTCTGTCAATGGAGATCCGGTCAGGCAGCCGTATCGCCCTGTCCGGGAAAAACGGGTGCGGCAAGTCCAGCCTGATTCGTCTGATCCTCGGAGAAAACATTCCCCATACCGGAGAAATATCCGCCGCGTCAGGGTTGCGTATCTCCTATGTCTCTCAGGATACCTCGCAACTTCATGGCACACTGTCCGAATTCGCACTGCACTGCGGCGTGGATGCTTCTCTTCTTCTCACCGTACTTGACAAACTGGGACTGGAGCGCCCGCAGTTTGAAAAGAGAATTGAAACTTACAGCGAAGGGCAGAAGAAAAAAGTACTGCTTGCAAAATCACTCTGTGAACCGGCCCATCTCTTTGTGTGGGATGAACCGCTGAATTATATCGATATATTTTCCCGCATTCAGCTGGAAGACCTGCTGCTTGCCTGTCAGCCGTCCATGCTCTTCGTGGAACACGACCGGACATTCCGTGAAAAAATCGCGACGGAAATCATCGAACTGTAAGCAGCCGCCAGGATTCCTGTCAGACCCGGA
The DNA here is from genome assembly GCA_946491795.1 of uncultured Lachnoclostridium sp. Taxonomy (GTDB): domain Bacteria; phylum Bacillota; class Clostridia; order Lachnospirales; family Lachnospiraceae; genus Mediterraneibacter; species Mediterraneibacter gallistercoris. The sequence continues at coordinate 9,916 of CAMLYF010000016.1, forward strand.
CTTCGGCTTGCTGCGCATCCCGCGGAGCGTTTTGTTTAATAGAGAACGAAGCTTCCTATTAAACAAATAAAAACTCTGTATCAGGTGGTCTCTTCCATCTGTACAGAGTTTTTTGTAATAATTATTTTCTTTATCTGATTCCAGTATTTTCTATCGGATCATATCCTGCAGTTTACTCTTCGGCACTGCACCGATCTGCTTTCCTGCAATCTCTCCATTCTTAAATGCGATAAATGTAGGAATACTCATAACACCGTATTTCTGTGCGACTGCCATCTCTTCATCAATATTGATCTTGCACACCTTTACACCTGTCTCTTCATTTGCGATCTCCTCTACAACCGGCCCCATCATCTTACACGGTCCGCACCAGTCTGCATAGAAATCAACGAGCACTGTCTGCCCTGCCTGAAGCACTTCCTGATCAAAATTCTCTGTTGTCAACTTTACAACTGCCATGTTTATATCCTCCTTATAAATCCTCTAAATCTATATCTATTGTCATTTCATGGTCTTAGTATACCACAATCCGGTGATTTTTCAGTGACAAAATCACATTTATTATATCTTGCCCAGTTTTTTGGCGTCAATAATGGTAATCTTCCCTCTTGTCAGCTTTACGAGTCCGTCCGACTGAAACTGCTTCAGGATTCTTGTGACGACTTCCCGTGCAGTCCCGGCGTCTTTCGCAATATCCTCGTGGGTGATCTTCAGCTCATCTCCTCCTTCTATAGCTCTGTGCTCCAACAGCGCTCCCGCAATCCTTGATGCCACATTGGAGAACACGAACTGGTTGAACAGCCACATGATATCCGAAAACTTCTCCGAGATCATCTCCATCGTATAGTCTTTCACTGCTCCGCTCTCATCATACAGCTTCCGGTATACTTTCTTTGGGATCGTATAGATCTCGCAGTCCTTCTCCATCTCCATGTCAAGCTCGATATCCATGCCGTTGAGCATACACGCTGCGCTTAATATACTCACATCCCCGTCCAGCAGCCGGAACAGAGTGATATCTCCGCCGCCCGGTGATGTGATAAATACACGTGCCCTGCCGGAGCCGATAATCTGTACACCTGCACATTCGCCTCCCCCGAAATGAAGCCGCGTCTTTTTCTCACATAGATTTCTTGTCGTATTATTTACAATCTCCGCTCTTTGAGTTTCTGGCAGGCTTTCCCAAAAGGGGAAAGCATTTTTAAATAAATCAGTATTCATTGTTCACGCACCCATTCATCAGCCAGTTCTTTTACCACATCCGGCTCCAGTTCAAGAAGTTCTGCAATCTCATCCTGAGACATCCCCTTCTCCATCTTTTTTCCCACAAGACGCTTTAGTGCAAGACGTTCCCCACGCTTTTGACCTAACCTTTGGGCACTCTTCATCAGAGAATTATGATCACGGATTGCCTTCTCCCTCAGTTCATACTCCAGCCGCTTCTGTTCGTCCAGACTCAATTTCTTCAGCTCATCGTATGCTGCTTCAATATATTCGTCTTTCTTTGCCATATCTTCAAACTCCTCCCGCTTCTTGCCACCGAGGAATCTCATCCAGCGGATGATGCCGTCCTCATTTTGGTCCTGTGCAGGCAGTTTCCGTAGTTCCAGAATGTGAAGTTCCAGCAGATCTGTATACTGCGCTCCTGTCTCCGCATCACAGAATACTATCTTCCTGTAACACCTCTGATCCTGCGGGAAATGAACAAAATCCAGTATACTCACATGAATGCATTTTCGGATCTTTTCCCAGTATTGCCCCTACAAATCCCTTCCGTACTTTTGGATTCTTCATCAGTTCTTTAAAACAGAAATCCACGGTGGGAAGCATTATAAAATTGTCGTTGTTTATACCCATATTTATTTCTCCTCCATCTTATCACGTTTTCTAAAAAGAAAAAAGCCACTTTCGGGTATCAGGAATTTTAGGCGATATCGCCGGTGAATTGCACATCTGCAAATTTATTATGATTATTTCAGACCGTACGGACAGTTGAAATGCATCTGTCACGGAACACATTTCAGATGCATTAAACCATAACATGATATTTTTTATCTTTCAATAGAAATGTCACGGAAAATGGGGTTATCAACAAACTTACATCCGTTATAAAAAGTTATTCTCCGATTGATGATAAAAATCTACAGCCTTTATTTTTTAATATTTTATTATCAAATCATAATTTTATCGTCACACTTTTGTCACATTTTCGCAATAAGCTATTCATTGTTGAAGGGAGTATAACAAAATGACTGATGAACAATATTACACGCTGATCCATCCGTATCAGGATGCAATGAACCTGATCCTGACCAGATTGAAAATACTGAACCATACGACCTATGAGAGCGAAGATTTCCAGCCGATCCACAGTATCACGAACCGCATCAAAGAAAAAGGGAGTATTGAAAATAAATTACGGAAAAAGAACGCTTCCACAAGTGTTCAGGACGCCAAGGCGCTTCTGCAGGACATTGCCGGAGTGCGCGTGATCTGCTTTTTTGAAAAAGATATCAAACATCTTGTGGAATGTTTAAGAAAACAGTCGGATCTTATTGTGATTAAAGAGAAGGATTACATATCTGCGCCAAAACCAAACGGCTATCGGAGCTATCATATGATCATCGGTGTTCCGATCTATTATATGGATGGTATGGAATATTATCCGGTCGAAATCCAGTTTCGTACAATATCCATGGACTTCTGGGCCGCAATGGAACACCGGATCTGCTATAAGAACCAGCCGTTTAATGAAATCGAGATGAAAAACGCATTTCTCCAGTACTCAGAAATACTGGAGAAAATGGAAAAATCATTTGAAGTGTACAGTGAGAACAATGGATAAATTTCTATTTTTCGGACTGACAAAGTATCCGCTGGGAGGCAGGTATTGCTAACGCACACATTTTCATTCGGTCGCAGCGTAACGGTACATAAGAGCGCAAAAGACGCGCTCTAAGTGCCGACGCTGCTCCAACGGTGCGTACGCAATACCTGCCTCCCGGCTGCTTTCTTTCCCAGTCTGAAAATTCTCATGCAAACGGGTAGAAAAAGCGACTTCACCGACTATGATCCCATTATTTCATCCGATATAGGCTTTGTTGATTTGTCGGACTGGCTGCCAAATCCGATAAAGCAGAAACAGATGGAGACGAGGCATCGAAAGACTTTAAAGAGATGACTGGTATGTGAGGAAGGCGACTTCGAAGTAATTCGATGGAAAAGTTAAGGCTCTGAATGATGACGTTAAGCCTGAAAATGGGGTGTTTGAGTCGAAGACGAGTTTCCCATTTTCAGGCTTTGCTTTTAGTCAGCTTTCAGAACCTTTAATTTTTCCCGAATTACGGAGCGGAGCCTGAAGCACATGCCGGTTATCTTAAAAAGTATTTCATTGCCTCATCTCCATCTGATTTCGGACCTTATCCCATTGGCATTCAGTCCGAAAAATCGAAATTTCTTTCTCAGACCCGCGGGAACCGGATTGCCATCTCAAATCCCGCGCCCCGCTCAGATGCGGCTTCCAGTCCGAGTTTCAGATCATCCGCCATCTTCTTTGACAGATAGAGTCCAATTCCCGTTGCCTTCTTTCCTGAATTCTCCGAATCTCCCGTAAATCCTTTTTCAAAGATATAGGGCAGGTCACATTCTTTCACACCGATCCCATTATCTTGTATACGCAGCACATCTTCTGTCTCCGACTGCTCCAAAGTAATTTTAAGTTCCGGCCGTTTTTCTCTGTCAGCACTATCATACTTCTCCGTATCAGCCGCTTTAGCAGTGTTCCCGGACATTACGGTACAGTATTTCACTGTGTTGCTCACGATCTGTCCAAGCAGGAATTCAATTCCTCTCCGGTCAGTATAGACCGAAAGCTCAGGCACCTGTACAGTAATTTTGAAATTTTTCTCTTTCAGGAGCAGACTGTAATCTTCCAGCACCTCACCGATGCAGTCATTCAGATCTACATACTCGAACAGATAATCTTTTCTTCCGCTCTTTAGGCGCGCGTAGTAAAGGATCTGGCTGATATACTCCTGAAGCCGGCTTCGGACATATTCCAGCTTAAATGCAGCCGGTGCGGGGATTTCTTTTCCCTGATTGTCCAGTACCATTGTCAGAAGTGACAGCGGGGTTTTCGTCTCATGCGCCCACGCCTCCACATATTCCTCATAATCCTCAGCCGCAGCTTTTGCTCTGCTGCAGGCGAGGTCTTTTTCCCGCAGGACAGTTCCCAGCAGTCGGACAGATTCCCGTTTAGACGCGCTGACCGTCCGGATCAGATTTTCTTCATTGATAAGGTCAGGATTATTCAGAAATGCATGAAACGCATTTTCCCGCTTCTGCTCCACGCGGATCAATACAAATGCTGTCACAAAGAACAAAAGGACAGTTCCCAGCAGGATCAGAGGAACCAGTACGCCAAAGTCCTCCGCTTCGGAGAGCCAAAGCAGGAGCGCCGAGACTGCATCAAGTCCAAGCAGGAGAAGAAGCCACGGCAAATACCTCGATAAATAAAGCAGTCTGTTTCTCATCACGGATCCTCCTCATTTCCCAAAGAGTTTTCCCGTTCGAAAAATTCCCCGGGATCTTGTTCTGACTCGGCTCCATTTTCCAGACGATATCCCACACCGCGGACCGGTATGATCTTCTGCGTCATGCCAAGCCCTGCCATCGTCTTTTTCAGTCTTGTCAGATTGACCTGCAGCGCATTCTCATCAATAAACTCTGTCGTGCCCCACAGTGCTGTGCACAGCTCATCTTTTGCAGCTGTCCTGTCGCCGCGGGCTAAAAATGTCTCAAGCAGTTTTCCCTGATTTTTCGGAAGTACAGTCGAACTGTTGTTGATATACAGTGTATAGGTCTGACGGTCCAGCAGAAATCCCGGTCCCTCCAGCAGATTTGCCCGTCCTTCATAGCGTTTCAGGACATTTGAGACCCGGGCAAGAAGTCTCTCCCTGCGGCACGGTTTGGTCAGATACTCGTCCGCCCCGAGTTCAAGGGCGTGAAGTTCATCTTTCATCTGGTCCCGGGATGTCAGCACGAGTACCGGAAACGGACTTCTTCCTTTGATCTCCCGGCAGATCTGAAATCCGCTTACACCCGGCAGGTTGAGATCCAGCACTACAAGATCAGGCGATATTTCTTCCAGCTGCTTTGTCACATGATTAAATTCACTGATCTCTATCGTCTCATATCCCGCTTTCCTGAGCATCAGCGACAGTTCTTCACGCATAAGAGGTTCATCCTCAACTACTGCGATCCGTTTCATCCTTTCCTGCACCTCCTGTGATTCTCCGCTTTATGTTCAATCTGTTATTCTTCCCGCTCCGGTGCCATAAGCGTCAGCAGATACCTGCTGCTGGAACGTTTTACCGCCGTCATATAAATGCATTCTATCACACAAAGCACAAGAATCATAGCCGCGGAAATGCCCAGCAGCTCTCCGGCCGTTCCCTGGGTTCTGGGAGAAAGTATGCCCGTAAACAGCGCCCGTACCGCGAACAGGCTGCTTACAGCTGCCGCAAGCACCGGGATTCCGAAATACCAGTTGATCTGTTTCTTTGCGGATCCGCACAGTATTTCATACGCAGCTCCCAGCTTGATGAGCGTCTTATATCTCCGGTTTGTCTGCTGCTGGTTCATCAGGAACTGGACGCCGATCACAGTGTTCGCAACGATCAGAAAGATGATCGCCAGATAAATCGTAATATAACTTGCCGCCACGATATAGAACAGCTGCCGACCCATATTCTGCAGATAGCTCTCATAATTTAGTCCGGTCTCATTTAATCTGTCGTTCATCCCGGAGATTGCCTGCATAAGTCCGGTCTTTTCTGTGGCACCGCTGTCCAGCACTCCGTTAACATAGACGTCGTACTGATTCTGTGTGTAATATTGAAATGCATCATCAGGCAGGATCAGCGCAAAAGACATAGTGATCGAATAATCCGTCACAACTGCTGTCGTCTGTACCTTACCGGTCAGCTGCAGTGGATTCCCGTCAAGCTCCACTTCCGGATGTTTTGCAAGGACAGCATCCATAATCTCAAGGCGGCTCGCATTGACAAAACTGCTGTCCATATATACAGCCGCTTCATCTTCCCCCAGCTCTATCCCGGGAAGCCCTGCAGTACGGAGCAGTTCATTATATCCGGAAAGGGAGATCAAAGACGGATAGTCTGCAAAGCCCAAATTATTCAAAAGTATGTCCCTGTCATCCGAAGCAGGAAATCCGGCAATCTGATCCATCACAATATCCATTGAATATGCATTTTCAAAATCATCTGCTGTGCGGATATCACCGATCTTCATTTCAAACAATTTGGAAAACTCTGTGTCCAGACCTTCCTTACGCAGCGTATCAAATATATCCGCCGCAGCCTTCTCCTGATTTGGTTCATCGGTATATTCCGGTATAAATGTATAGTCCAGCACATGGGGATCTGACTGTCCATAGTTGACCGCGATGGCCACACCCGCGCCAAAGCAGCAGAGTGCTCCGAGTATCAGAAGAGAACTGACCGCCATGGTGCCCGACTTTCGGACTACATTTTCCTGTAACTGGCGCACATTGAATATATGCAGATGCCGGTCTCTCTTCCCGCCTTTTAAAATCAGGTTAAATATATATCTGAGCCCGTAGAAAAACAGCAGTGTCCCCGCAAATCCCAGCAGCAGCGTAAGTCCCATCATCCGGATCTGACTCCATGACACTCCCCGGATTGCCAGATAATATGCCGTCCCGAGGCATACGAGGCCTGCCAGAAGCGCCAGGCCATAAACCCACGCCGGATACTGCTTCTTTGTTTCCTCCGGTTTTTCCGACAGAAGCGATCCGATCTCCTGACGGCTGATCTTCGCGCTCAGGATCAGAAACGCCGCCAGTTTAATAATAAAGAACCCTGCTGCTGTCAGCAGAATGGCATGAAGCGACAGTGTGAACCGGTGTCCGATAATTCCCAGCCCCACCAGCCGGGCAGTTATCAGACTGATCAGCTCCGACAGCAGGACTCCTGAAGGAAGTCCGATCAGCAGGGCAATAACACTGCTCCGCACGTCTTCCGCCAGAAGAAGCACAAACAGCCTGTTCCGCGTCATTCCCATCATCAGATACATCCCGAACTCATGTCTGCGCCGTTCAAGCTGGAACTTGCTGGCAAAATAGATCAGGAAAAACAGAACGACCAGCGTCAGCACATAAAATACAGGGATCATCGCAAGGAGACGGGATACCGCATCACTTTCCATTTTCTGAAGGAACAGCATAACATCCTGACGCGAAAGAGAAAGTATAATATAAAATGCTATGACAGAGACCAGAAGCGTCGTAAAAAACAACCCGTTCTCTTTTCTGCTTCTTTTACTGTTGCGTGCAATAAGCTCAAAGAACATTAGCGCTTCCTCCTCCCATCTGTGACATAACTTTCAATATCCTCTCATAAAATTCCGCTCGCGTTTCATCCGGAGTGTCCCGCCTCAGTTCATGAAAGATCTGTCCGTCCTGAATGAACAGGATCCTTTTGCAGTAACTTGCCGCATTAGAGTCATGAGTTACCATAAGGATCGTCGCATTCTCCTCCTCATTTAATCCTGAAAGCTTCTTCATCAGTGTTTTTGCGTTTTTCGAATCAAGCGCTCCCGTCGGTTCGTCCGCAAGTATAATGCCCGGATCCATGATCAATGCCCTTGCCGCTGCAACGCGCTGCTTCTGTCCTCCCGACATCTGGGACGGAAACTTATCGAGCACGTCTGTGATCTCCAGATAAGATGCCAGACGCGTCAGTCTGTCTCTGCTCTCTTTGTCCGGTACATTGTGAAGAGACATTGGAAGCATAATGTTTTCCCTTCCGGTCAGATTATCGATCAACTCAAAATTCTGAAACAGATAGCCGATCTCCCTTCCTCTGTACTGTGCAAGCTTTTTTCCTTTCAGTGACTGGATCTGCGTTCCCCGCATCACGATCCTGCCGCTGCTCGGCTGTATCACCGTGGCAATGCAGTTTAGCAGCGTCGATTTTCCCGATCCGCTGCTTCCCATAATCCCGAGGAATTCTCCTTCCATCACCTGAAATGTAATCCCGTTCAGAGCTTTCGTCTGATTGCCCGGCTTCCCGTAATATTTCTTTAAACTGTTAATTTCAAGAACTGTATTCATTTTCAGCACCTCCCTTGTACTATGGACTCATAATAGCATATGGCAGGGAAAGAAAACACTTACAGCTCGTGTAAGATTTCACACATCGGGCCTCTATAAACAGTAACACCTGCATATACTGATACTATCATTACAGTATATGCAGGTGATTTTTTTGAAAAATATCAAAGTCTGGCTAATAGCAGGTTTTATCTTTACTGCAGTATTCGGAACACTTTCCCACTTTTTCTATGACTGGTCCGGAGAAAATCCACTGATCGGACTGATAAGTCCTGTCAACGAATCCACCTGGGAACACATGAAACTCGTCTTTTTCCCCGTTCTCATCTGGTCTTTCTGCATTTCCCCTCTGCTTTCACATGAATTTTCTTCCCTCCGCCCGGCTCTTCTTTTCGGCGGAATCCTCGGCACCTTTGCGGTCCCTGTCCTGTTCTACACTTATTCAGGTATCCTGGGACGTAATGTCGCATGGATTGATATTTTGATATTTTTCATCTGCGTCTTCGTCACTTTTTTCTCTGCCTGGAAGCTTCAAAATTCTGTGAAAATATATCAAAAGAGGGCTGCTATTTATTTGACGGTTGTTTTCCTCATTATACTTTTCTTTCTGTTTACTTTTCTCCCTCCGGACATCGGACTATTCGCCGAACCATAAAAATATTCCGCAGCTGTCTTTATCTTCCTGTCTTCTCATTCAGGCATCAAAAGACACTACTTTCTCCCTCAGACGGGCAAGATCTGTTTTATCCGGATGGGATGCTGCCTTGTCAAAATTTTCTATCATCATCTTGATCTTCTCGTCCTGAGGAGCTTTCTCCTGCATCGCCTCATAGCGTTTCCGCACACTCTGAGGCATCTTTCCCTGACACATATACGTCCCTGACACCTTATTTCCTTCCGGCAGATGGGCTGATACGCGGTTCAGGATCTGTGTAAAATACTGTTCTGATCCGCCAAAGCCTGCCGTACCAAAGAGAAATACATTCCGGTTATGCAGTGTCTCCATATACTTTCCAATCTTTTCACTGCATTCCCCTTTATCGGTCCAGAAACCGAGAAAAATCAGATCCGCGTCTTCTGCCTTACTCTGCAGTTCTTCTTCCGGTGTACCGAAGCAGACGCATTTTTCTTCTCCCAGGGTACTTTTTATTTCCTTTGCCAGCATCTCTGTATTCCCTGTTGCGCTTTCATATATAACTGCATACTTCATGTCTTTTTGCTTCCTTTCTCTTATCCGCACTTTTATCTCCGCTTTTTATATAGAGATTTTCAGTGCTCTCCCTACCATATCCAGCTCGTCCTCGTATATACAATTCTGAAACAAATGTCCGGCAACTTTTCTTCGGCACTCTTTGTAGTCCATCCACGCCGTCTCTGATACCTCAGACTCCTGCAGTGTAAGTTCAGCCGTATTCACCGGTTCCTCATATATATAAATCATACTCAGCTCATTATCCCGAAAAGGCCGTCCGTAAAACTCACTTTCAAATCCGCACCGCCTTGTTCCAACCTCTCTGAGCTGCTCCGGGAGCGCATCGATGCCAAGCTCTTCTTTCAGCTCTCTTATAGCGCTCTCAAGATATCCGTGACCGGCTTCCACATGTCCCGCCGAGGAGATATCCCAGCATCCGGGATTGGAATCTTTGCACTCGCTGCGTTTCTGAAGGAGCAGATCATATCCGCTTTTGTCATTGGATCGGACGATCCATGTGTGTACAGTCGGATGAAGCGAACCGTCTTCATGCACCACGCCCCGCTCCTTGACCACGCCTGTCCTGCTGCCGTCCTCCCTGATCTCATCGAACAGTTCCATCGGCGCTCCGTCAAGGGCGGCATACCGAAGCACATCCTGTCTGTCATAGACAAGTTTCAGTGAAAAGAATTCTCTTCCCATATCCAGCAGCCGGAAAAAGATTTTATCCCCTTCCCACAGCTCCAGCGCCGGGATATCTTTCTTATCCACCCATTCAAGCTCACCCTCGTCACACTCGATCGGATTTCCCGTGAAACCATCTGCCGTATAAAGGGACATATACTCCAGTGTATCTTCCCCGTATACAAAGGTCACAATACCTCTGTATTTCCACGAGGTCAGTGTGTATCCGGTCTCTTCTTTCACCTCTCGCAAAAGACATTCCTCAGGACTTTCCCCGTGTTCAAAATGTCCGCCCACGCCGATCCACTTGTCCTTATTCACATCATTTTTCTTCACTGTGCGGTGGAGCATCAGATATTTTCCATCCTGCTCAATATAGCACAGCGTACTCAGTCGTTCCATAGTTATGCACTCTCCTGACTTTTCATAAACTGACTCTCATACAAATGTTTATAGAATCCGCCTTCTGCGAGCAGGCTTTCGTGATTGCCCTGCTCGATGATCTGTCCGTCTTTCATTACGAGGATCACATCTGCCTCCCGGATCGTGGACAGTCTGTGCGCTACAATGAATGTTGTCCTGCCCTTCATCAATGCCGCAAAGGCATCCTGTATCTTCAGCTCTGTCCTTGTATCGATGGATGACGTTGCTTCATCCAGTATGAGCATCGGAGGCCTGCACAGCATAACTCTGGCAATACACAAAAGCTGCTTCTGTCCCTGCGAAAGCCCTCCGCCGTCTTCTGTAATCCATGTATCATACCCCTGAGGAAGACGTCTGATATAGCTGTGGATGTGGGAAGCTTTCGCCGCCGCGATGACTTCCTCATCTGTGGCGTCAGGACGTCCCATAGTGATATTATCCCGGATTGTTCCTGTCTTAAGCCATGTATCCTGAAGCACCATGCCATATCCGGCCCTCAGGCTCTTCCGCGTCATTTCCCGGATATCGGTACCTTCTACACTGATCGAACCATTCTTCACATCGTAGAACCGCATAAGCAGATTGATGATCGTCGTCTTGCCGCATCCGGTGGGACCTACGATGGCAATCCGCTGTCCGGGTTTCACATCAAGATTAAAATCACGGATCAGCTTCTGTCCTTCCACGTAGGAGAAGTCCACATGCTCCGCCCTGACATTTCCCTGTATATCTTTCAGCTCCACCGCGTTCTCCGGTTCCGGCGTCTGAGGTTCTTCCTCGATCAGATCAAAGATTCTCTGCGCGCATGCCACGGCATTCTGAAACTCGGTAACTACGCCTGATATCTCATTAAACGGCTTTGTATACTGGTTCGCGTAACTCAAAAAACTGGAGAGCTGTCCGACGGAAAGAGAGCCGTTTACTACTGCAAAGGCGCCCGTGATTCCCACTCCGGTATATACAAGGCTGTTTACAAATCTCGTGGATGGATTCGTAATGGATGAGAAGAATGTGGCTTTCAGATAGGCTTTCCCAAGCCGCTCATTGATCTCATCGAACTCTTTTGTCACTTTTTTGCCGCGTCCGAATGCCTGCACAACCTTCTGGTTACCGACCATCTCATCGATCAGTCCGGTCTGCTCCCCGCGGATCTCAGACTGAAGACGGAACATGGAAAATGTTCTCTTTGCGATAAAGTTCGCCACAATGAATGAGACCGGCGTGATCAGCACGACTACAAACGTGATCGTTACATTGACCGACAGCATGAAGCAGAATGTTCCGACGATCGTGGCAATTCCGGTGAAGAGCTGGGTAAATCCCATCAGAAGTCCGTCCGCGAACTGATCCACATCCGCGATCACCCGGCTGACCACTTCGCCGTACGGATGTCCGTCAATATATTTCAACGGGAGGATCTCGATCTTGCGGAATGCCTCATTCCGGATATCCTGCACCACCTGATATGTCATTTTGTTATTGCATATATTCATCAGCCACTGAGCCAGCGATGTAATCAGCGTACATACTCCGATCCGGATCATAATCCGGATCACCCCCGGGAAATCCACATTGCCGGCACCGATAATATAATCAACCGCATTTCCCGTCAGTTTCGGGACATACAGCGTAAGCGCCACCGAAACTGTTGCCAGCAAAATGGAAAATACGACAAAAATCCTGTATTTTCCAAGATGCCGGAATACTTTTTTCAGCGTAGCCGCCTGTCCCTGTTTCTTCTTATTATCATTCATCTGAGTTTCTGTCTTTTTATCAGCCATTTGCCTGCGCCTCCTCCGGGAACTGGGAATAATAGATTTCCTGATATGCAGGACAGGATGCAAGCAGTTCCTCATGCGTCCCGATTCCTGCCGCTTCACCGTCGTCCAGTACGATGATCTGATCTGCATACTGCACAGACGATGCCCGCTGGGATACAATAAATACAGCCGGACTGCCTTTCATTGAACGGATTGCACTGCGAAGTGCCGCATCTGTGGCAAAATCAAGCGCCGATGCGCTGTCGTCCAGAATCAGAATCTCCGGTTTTCTCACAAGAGCCCTTGCAATGGTGAGGCGCTGTTTCTGTCCGCCGGACAGATTACGCCCGCCCTGTTCAATCTGGAATTCCGTTCTGTCCGGTTTCTTGTCCACAAATTCTTTTGCCTGTGAAACCGCAAGCGCTTCTTCCAGTTCTGCGTCCGATGCATTTTCATTTCCCCATCGCAGGTTCTCCGCAATCGTCCCCTTAAACAGAACAGCCTTCTGCGGTACAACACCGATATGCTCCCTGAGACTTTCTATCCGGATTTTGCGGATATCATGCCCGAATATGCGTATCTGCCCCTGTGTGGCATCATAAAATCTCGGTATCAGATTAACCAGCGATGATTTTCCGGAACCTGTTCCTCCGATAATTCCGATAGTCTGTCCTTTCATTGCCCGGAACGAAATATCTGTCAGGGATTCGCCGCCCGCTCCTTTATAAGTCAGCGAGACATGATCAAACTCAACGACGGGGGCATCCTGTCCCCCCTGTCTTCCTTCTGCCGCGGAATAAATATTGTCCGCCGGTAAGATCTGGTCTCCATCTTCCATATCCGGCTGTATATTCAGCACGCTTCCGATTCTGTTTCCACATGCAACCGCCTTTGTCACTGTAATGATCAGATTGGCAAGCTTTACCAGCTCTGTCAGGATCTGCGACATATAGTTGATAAGGGCTACGACCTCTCCCTGTGTCAGATCTCCGATATTGACGCGGATCGCTCCTGCATAGATCAGAGCGATAATCCCCCCGTTTACCACGACATAAGTCAGCGGATTCATAAGCCCCGAGATACGTCCCACAAACTTCTGGGCATCCGTCAGCGTCTGATTTTCCTGTTCAAACTTTTCAAGTTCTTCCTGCTCTTTGTTGAACGCACGTATTACACGGACACCTGCCAGATTTTCCCTTGTAGTGAGCAGCACCCTGTCCACATAGGACTGTACTTTTCTGTAGAGGGGCATGGTCACAAGCATGATGCCGAATACGATCACCGAGAGAACCGGAATCACCACGACAAAAATCATGGCTGCCTTAACATCTACGGTAAATGCCATGATCATAGCGCCGAACACAATAAACGGAGATCGCAGGAACAGGCGCAGCACCAGATTCACCCCCGACTGAGTCTGGTTGATATCACTGGTCAGCCTCGTGATCAGAGTAGAACTTCCGATTGTATCCATCTCCGTAAATGTAAGCTTCTGGATATGTTCAAACAGCGCGTGCCGCACACCTGTCCCGAAGCCGGACGCCGCCTTTGCAGAAAAATACTGGGCAGTGATCGAACAGACAAGACCGATCAGCCCCAGAGCAATAAGTACAAAACACATCTTGACAATATACGGCCTGTCCTCCTGCGCGATCCCCACATCAATGACCGCAGCCATGACGAGGGGCACAAGCAATTCAAAAGACGCCTCCAGCATTTTAAAAAGAGGCGCCAGTACGGATTCCTTTTTGTAGTCTTTAAGATATTTAAGAAGTGATTTCATTTGTGCCTCCTGCTTTCCTGGTTTGAAGGATATTTTTTCACCGTGAATAATTATACCATGATAACGGACTCCTCACAAATATTTATCACTTAATTCCCGAATTAATCTTTTCCGGCCTACACAGGCAGACTGTCCCTTACACACAGCGCCGTATGCCCCGCGGTCGTACCCTCGTTGCCGCTGCCGATGCAGATCACATTTTTCCATGTATCGGAGATATCATTCAGGAATCTCTCCACAAGAGAGGTTCCGTCATGTGTTCATTATAACTAAGGGAAATGATTAAAATGAATGCGCACATAAAGAAAACCAGTCCACCATATTTGATGAACTGGTTGATAGCATCAGCCCCTGTGCAGGACTGTCTATTTCGCGACAGCTGCATGATCCAGATGACTGTTATTCCTCTTCAGTAATAATTACTACGTCTCTCTTTCTTCTAAAGTATTCTCTTATTATAAGTACCTCGACTCCTGCTATGACCAAGCCCAGAATAATATCGATTCCAACAGCGATCTGCTGCCATCCCGCCATTCCCTGATCCAGATTTTCCGGATCATAAGCTCTGCTGTTTACGATCGTATACATGATATTTTTACAGGACTGCCTTGCCGCTTTGATCGATGTTGCGCTTGTGGTATCCGTAAGATGGTTTGTCTCATTGTCCATCGGCGACAGACAGATATCCGTGCCGCCCCGGATCGCCTGATCGGCGTCCATGTAACCGTATACGCCGTAATAGTCGGTCAGCACCATTCCCCGGAATCCCCATTCATCACGGAGAACAGTTGTCTGAAGTGGATAATAGGCTCCGCCCCATATGGTTCCGATATAAGAGAAGGTTGACATAACAGCAGTGGTGCCTCCTTCTTTTACACAGATTTCGAAAGGCTTCAGGTAAATCTCTCTCAGAGCCTGTTCGTTGGACCAGGTACAGATCATATCATTTCTGTTCATTTCCTGATCATTAAAAGCAAAATGCTTGATAAAGGAGTATACCCCATGCTCTTTGGCGCCGATCACTGCCTGTGCAGCCATCTTGCCGCTCAGCACCGGATCCTCCGAGAAATATTCAAAATTTCGACCTGAGAACGCCGAACGATGGATATTCATTGCCGGAGCATACCAGCCTGATACATCCATCTCATCAGCCATTCTTCCGATACTGTTCCCGTAATTATAGGGCATTTCACGGTTCCATGTCGCTGCGATCAGTGTACAGCCCGGAAAGCCGATGGAGCTTACCTGAGTAAAGTTATTGTTGATCGATGCGGGGCCGTCACAATCCGTTGTTGCTACCAGCCCGACAGAATCTACAGCTGTTGTAGAATATCCGCCGTATGCGATCATACGATCCATATCTTCTACCGTGAGCTGATCCAGCAGATCATCCCACCGGGGATCGTCATAGTCTGCTCCTCGCAGATCCGCCAGAGTCATCCCGTTGTCTGCGCCCGTTATCGGCATTTCATCATCCGGATCATTATAGTCCTCCGGATCATAGTTCTGATTGTTGATAAACTGTGCTTTATATTCATCACTCAAGCTGTAATCCGATGGAGCTGCTGTTGCCTCATCATAAGTCTCGAAGCCATTTGCCCGTGAAAGGTAGGTTACCTTGTCTCCATGAGCCTGTTCAAACTGGTTTGTGGCAGCAGTATCATCTGTGGAACGGGGATTCGTCTCATCGTAGACGACCGTATCCTCCACCACATAGCTGTGCCCTTCGATCACATCGTGAGAGTTCATGCGGATCGATATCCCGTAGCTGCCTTCCTCAAGGATATACGCCCCGTCGCCGGAATAATCATAGGACGCCATATCCTCTTCCTTAAAGGAGAAGGAAATGGTCTGGCTCTCTCCCGGCTCCAGCAGATCCGTCTTATCGAATTCAATCAGGTTCGCCGCTGCCTTTTCCACGCCGCCGTTGGTATAAGGCGGATTCACATAAACCTCAACCACTTCTTTTCCGGCTACATCTCCTGTATTCGTAACAGTTACATCAAATGTGATGTTCCCGTCTCCGTCTGCCTGCGGCTCTGTCATGGTCTGACTGAAAGTCGTATAACTCAGCCCGTAACCGAACGGATAAACCACTGCTTCATCATAGTCAAAATCCATGTTCCCTGCCTGTGCTTCCGCATATGCAGTTTCATAATATCGGTACCCCACATAGATTCCTTCCACATAGTTTACAAACGTGGGGATTGTAGTCATTTTCTCCTGTGTAATCCAGTCAGTCGAAACATAGGCGTGTTCCTCCATATTGTCATAGACAAAATCTCCGAAATTATTTACGATCGGTGTCTGCGTCAGATCTCTCAGGAAAGTGTCCACCGTTCTTCCAGACGGGTTCACTTCACCGCTCATAATCTTTCCAAGGGCGCTGAAACCACTCTGCCCCGGACAGGGAGCCCATATCGCGCTTCCGATCTGCTCGTAATCATCCAGCCATCCAAGCTCCATGGCATTATTGGTATTGACAATAACTGTAACGTTGTCAAACTTTGAGCACACCAACTCCAGAAGTTCCTTTTCTCTGTTGCTCAGCTCCAGATAATGCTGTCCTTCCTCCCAGTCATTTCCTTTGTTTATTGTGTCGTCATATGTACCACGTACATAGGTTTCCCGTATGCAATTTTTTTCTCTTTCGAGATTTATCTGATAACCTGATTTCCCCACTGCCAGAAAATCTACAGTTTTATTCAGCTCCTTTCCGCAGCAATTTTTCTTCTTTCAGGTCTTCAGTATCGATCATTCGGTCTCTATAATAATATTTCATGTCCTTTTCTCCGATTTTACGGATCACGCGGCATGGATTTCCGACTGCAACTGTATTTTCCGGAATATCATGGATCACTACACTTCCTGCACCGATCACGCTGTTTCTTCCTATCGTTACTCCCGGGCATACGACCACATTCGCCCCCAGCCAGCAATTGTCGCCGATCACAACAGAATCAGCATACATATATTCTCTCAGCTCAGGGTTCACCGGGTGACCCACGGTCGCGATCGTGACGGCCGGGCCAAATAATACATTTTTTCCGATCTGTATGATTCCGTCGTCTATAAAGTTACAGTTCATATTTATGTAAGTTCCATCCCCGACCGTAATATGTGTTCCATAGCAGAAGTAAAACGGCGGTTCGATCCATGCATCTGTCTCTTTGCCGAATATTTCATTTATACAGGCACTTCTTTTCTCTGTTTCATCCGGCATCAGATGATTGAATTTCCACATTCTGATCTTTGCAGACATCCGTTCTTCCGGAAGCCCTTCACATTCGTCTGTAAACAACTTTCCTTCTCTGATACGCTCTCTCATTGTCATTTTGCTCTCCTCCATCCAACTTAATAATGTTTACTTTTCTTCTTGATTTATAGTCAGATCCTTCAGCCAGCGGTATTTTTTATACCGCCGGTATACTGCCGGCAGCTTTACAATTTCATCCAGATTAATAATGAAATATACAAACAGCACGGGCATTTTTAAGACAAACGCGGTTATAAAGCCCGCCGGAACAGTAAAACACCAGAGCGTAATCGTATCGCACAGGAAGCCGAACCGGGAATCGCCCCCAGCGCAGAAAATTCCGCTGATCGTTGTTCCGTTTACATATTTTCCGATCATATAATAGCTGCACATGACCAGCATCCATTTGAGATATTCTTCTGCTGTAGGCGACAGATCCGAAACGAGCAGAACAGCCGGACTTACAGCCAGAAGAAAAATGCCGGAACAGATCCCGCTTATAACCGCAATGCGGCACAGCTTCCCGCCATACAGCTTTGCTTTCTCCAGTTTTCCGGCTCCCAGCTCATTTCCTACAATGATCGCTCCTCCGTTTCCGATGCCCATAGCAAGGCTCGCGATCAGGTTTTTCACAATATTTGCTATCGAATTTGCAGCTACCGCGTCTGTTCCCAGGTGCCCCATGATCACAGAATACATGGTGAATCCGCCGCCCCAGACAAGTTCATTCCCCAGTACGGGGAATGTATAATGCCAGAATTCTCTTCTCATCGGCTGATCCGGATGCAGTATATAACGGAGGCGGATCTTGATTCTCCCCTTTTTTCTCAATTCCAGCAGCACCCATGCCAGTTCGGCCACTCTGGAAAGAGCCGTTGCCGCGGCCGCTCCTGCCGCTTCCATGCGCGGTGCCCCAAAAAGCCCATAAATCAGGACAGCATTCAGGATGATATTTAATCCTGCCGCTGTAGAACTTATGACCATACTCTTTGCGGCAAGGCCGCTGTTCTTCATGATACAGAGATAAATCTGTGATATGCCGCACATCAGATAAGTAACACTCACAATCCGCAGGTAATCAGTCCCATAAACGGTCAGCACCGGATCTTCCGTAAAAATCCGCATCAGCAGTTCCGGTGTAAACATTGTTCCGGCAAAAAATACGGCCGAAACCAGCATAGATGTCCTCAGTACAATCCCAAGTATCCTTTCGATCGCATTTTTATCCCCTTTTCCCCAGTATTGTGCGGCAAACATACTCGTACCGATCGTCAGGGCAGCAAGAAAAAGATTATATACAAATGTGACCTGACTCGCCAGCGATACGGCTGAGAGCAGATCCTGCCCGATCACTCCTACCATAAGGGCGTCTGACGCACTGACAACAGCCAGCATAAGCTGTTGAAATGTGATCGGCAGTACAAGGGCAAGAAGTTTTTTTCTAAAATTTTTATCGTTCATCGGTTTGTTATTCTCCTGACATTGCTTTATAATTCATGCATGACCGGATTCATTTTTTCAAATGTGCAGATTTTCTGAAATCCAATCTCTTTCAGAAGTTTCTGAGCTTCAGCGATACCGTATCCCAGCTGGTCCGGCTTATGACTGTCGCTGCCGATCGTAATGATCTCCCCTCCCAGTTCCTTGTATAATCGCAGTATTTCCTGTGAGGGCATGGTATCTTCCAGTCCATACCGTTTCGCCGATGTGTTTATTTCAATCCCTTTGCCATCGGCGATCACGATTTTCAGGATATCTTCTATGACAGGTTTTATTTTTTCAAAAGGATATTCTCCCTCCTGGTCATACCGTTTGATCAGATCCATATGCCCAAGCACAGAATAGTTCTTGTAATGCTTTACCAGTGAAAGCATCTCCTCATAATAGCGTTCATTATATTCCTTCTGTGTTCTGCCTTTCTGGAACTCCTGTGTCCAGAACTCTTTATCTTCCACCTGATGGACAGACAGGATAATAAAATCAAATGGATATCTTCTAAATAGAGTCTCGAACTGAGGGATCGTATGTGTCTGAACGCCAAACTCCATTCCTGTTTTTATACTGATCTTCCCTTCATACTTTTTCTTCAGCGACTGGATCTTATCCATATATGCAGGATAATCCACATTTGCAAGAGGTTCTCCGTTTCGGTAGATGATCTCTGCACCGGAGTCCCAGTCATCTTTCACACCATAATCCACATGGTCAGTTATGCAGATTTCCTCCACATTCATACGGACTGCATCCCTGATCACATCTTCCATCGGATATGTGGAATCATCACTGAATTCTGTATGTACATGATAATCGGCAAACATCTGTACTCCTTTCGAACTTGACTTCAAGATTGATTCATAATATGATTTTACTGTACATTTTGCAGGGTTTCTATCAGATACCTGCATGATTCTATAACAATCCTGCGAGGTAATATAATGAATTCTTCTATTAGACTGAACGATGACTATTCAGAAAGAGTACAATATAACAACCCGGATTATCCGATTTATATCCGCAGAGGCCTGCTGTCCGGTTATCCGGAATACCGCGCGCCTGACCACTGGCATGATGACATCGAATTTCTCTGTGTATTGTCCGGGAGGATGAAATATAACGTAAATGGGGATATCACAGAACTTGAAGAAGGGGATGGAATATTTGTGAATGCCAGGCAGATGCATTTCGGCTTTTCTGATGAGGAGCAGGAGTGTGATTTTTTCTGTATCCTGCTTCATCCGGTGCTTCTCTCTTCTCTTCCGGCATATGAGAATGATTTTATAAAGCCGCTGCTGAGAAACAGCAGACTGCCTTTTCTTAAGCTTCGTTCTGATACCGGCTGGCACCGGGAGATACTGTCCCGCCTGTATCTCATATATCATAACAGAGAATCATCCCTTGCTCCGCTTGAAGTACTGTCCGCCTTTGCAGCGATCTGGGCACAGCTCAGCAGACACCTTCCCGACAGCGACAGAAAAAAGCCCCGGAAAAGCCAGGACCTTCTGATCATAAAAAATATGGTAAGATTTATTCAGACTAATTACAGGAAAAAGATATCTCTTGCAGAGATCGCAGCTTCCGGCGCTGTGGGGCAGAGTAAATGCTGCCGTCTCTTTGCCAGATATTTTTCACGTACTCCTAATGAATATCTGACGCATTACCGATTGAGAAAAAGCATGGAACTGCTGCATGATCCGGATATGACAGTTACAGAAATCGCACTCTCAACCGGCTTCGGCAGTGCCAGCTACTATGCCGAGACCTTCCGCAGAAAGCTCGGCAAAAGCCCGAAAGAATACCGGAATTCAGAAAAGCAGTGCTCAACCGTTCGGCAGGCTGTCCCTGACGCACAACGCCCCGAACCCCAGCAGTGAGTTCGGCCACTCGCTGTATCCCGGAAGTTCCCTTGCCCCGCGTCTCAGGTACGCTTTCACTTTTTCACCGTACAGATACGGATCATTGCCCTGCACGATTCCCCATTCCATCAGAAGGGCCGCGCTTCCCGTGACAAAAGGCGCGGCGAATGAAGTACCGGAGAAGGCACGGTAACCGCCGCCGGGTACGGGTGCATTGACCAGAACGCCCGGTGCAGCAAGATCAGGTTTCTGCACATTGCTTCCTTCATAGACTGCCGCCGGCCCCCTCCCGGAAAAGTCCGCATAGGAAAATGTCCTTGCGTCATACGCCGCCACAGTTACCGCCAGAGACGCAGTGGACGGGATTGTCAGAGTAGTCGTACTGTCAGGCGTCAGAAATGCCGTCCCTACATTCAGCGCAGCCTGGGCCGGGAGCCACATCTGATAGGCGCCGTCCACAATGCGTCTGGGTGTGAGAATAATCTGCCATACGCCGCTGTCCACATAGGACTGCTGTGGAATAAAAGATATATATATTTCCTGTCTGACACTGTATGGCTTCGGTTCCCCGTAATAAACCAGCAGTTCGGTATCTCCCAGCACAAAGCGCTGCGGACCGAGTATCTCCTGCAAAGGCCCCACACGTTCGCCGGAAGGACTGACTATGGAAATATCCATCTCATCCACATAGGATTTCCAGATCTGTACATTTAATGCCGGTTCCCTCTCCTGAACAGCCAGCTCCTGAATCACCTCTTCCTCATCCCCCGTCCGGCCTGCCGCATGGCCCGCAGTCGTACCTTCGTTGCCGCTGCCGATGCAGATCACATTTTTCCATGTATCGGAGATATCATTCAGGAATCTCTCCACAAGAGAGGTTCCGTCATGGGAGCCGTATGTATTACCGAAACTGATATTGACAGCCACAGGCATCCTCAGCTCAAGTGCTTTTCGGATCACATAATCCACACCCATCATCAGTTCTGTCGTGCGCGGAAATCCTTCCTGCCTCGGTATGCCCATCTTCACGATAATAAACTCCGCCTCAGGTGCCGTGCCCCGGTATATCCGGTCCTCGCTTCCTCTTCCGTTCCCTGCCGCGATCCCGGCTACGGCAGTTCCGTGTCCGCTCGTATCACGGCTTAGCGCCGCCCCCTTACTTAATCCCGGGAATCCGTCTGAAGCACTCTCTTCCAGCACTGCATTGATCTCTTCCCTTGTAAACTCACTTCCTGCAGTATATCCCGCAGGAGGATTTCCTGATGCCGACTGATCCCACAGCGATACGATCCTCGTAGTTCCGTCCTCGTTCCTGAAATCCGGATTCTCATAATCAATCCCGCTGTCTATGATTCCTATCAGAACGCCCCGGCCGCTCAGATTGTACGGTGCTCTCCGGACGGTATCAATGCAGGAAACCTGCCGTCCCACGTCCACCTGAAAATAAAGGCTTTTCGGCTTCTCGATAAATTCCACCTCCGGGAAACCGGCAAGCTCGGCAATCCGATCCTCGCTGATCACGATCACCGCATAACCATTCATCAACTCTGTCACTGATGACGAAATTCTCCTGACAGATTCCAGACTCCCGGAATACTTTACGATCAGCTCCCACTCCTGTTCTTCCGGGTCATAGCCTACGTCCAGTTCTCCGGAACGCGCCCGCTCTTCCGGGGTTGCCTCAAGGGCAAGATTTAAAATATTTTCTGCTTTTTGGCTCATAAACACCTCCTGTTACACATCCGCCCGACAAATCTAAACTGATTTATCTTATGCTGTGTGATCACATATCAGAATCATGACAACATAAAAGAAAAGCAGGACAACTTCACATTCGTGAAAATCACATCCTGCTTTTTGTATTTTACTGTTTGTTCTACCATTCGGAGTTAATGTCAGGACAATGTCTCACAGCTATCACCGCCCGCATTTCAACAAAACATCCGCAAATCCTGCACATACCATTTAACAAGTGCATACATTCCCTGCATTTTCCCAGTCTGCGCTCATATTCCTGATCAGACACTTTATCTTCTTCTGAGATATTGGAAATGTAGGTGTACATATTACGAAAATATTCTTTTTCAGATAAATCTCTTAAAAGACATTTTCGACAGCCCCGGTACCATTCATTTTCCATGGGCGTCCTACCTCAACTCAAGATACAGGACGCTGCACGCAGGGATGGTAAACAAGAGCCCTTTTTCTGTGATCTGTGCCCCATTATAAGATTTCACCGTCACATGATCCGGATCATCAAAAGTATTTTTTGCATGCATTTCTTCTGTAATGATCTCACCCTTTACTGATGTGATATTTCTGTCCACGATCGTCGTTTCTATATCATAGCTTTCCTCAATAGAAAGATTTGTCATCGTAAGATGAATCGTGCCGTCCGGTGCCACGGACACAGACTCTGTCAGATTCGGCACCTGCCATTCTTCTTCTGTTCCGATCTGTTTTGTCTCAATACTGCTTTCTACAAGTTCTGCATCCTGATGATATTTATAGATGTCAAAAACATGATAGGTAGGCGTCTTTATCATCTTCTCCCCTTCGGTGAGTATCACAGCCTGGAGTACATTGACGATCTGAGCCAGATTTGCCATCTTCACACGGTCACTGTGTTTATTAAAAATATTCAGTGTGATGCCCGCTACCAGTGCATCCCGCATCGTGTTCTGCTGATAAAGGAATCCAGGATTTGTGCCCGGCTCGCATGTATACCATGTTCCCCACTCATCCACGATCATACCGATTTTTTTCTCAGGATCATACTCATCCATGATCGCGCCGTGTCTTCGGATAAGTTCATCCATATACACTGCTTTGTTCAGCGTCTTATACCAGATTTTTTCGTCAAACTCTGTTGAGCTTCCTTTGGTCTCGATACCCTCCGGATATACATAATAGTGGAGAGAAAGGCCGTCCATAAAGCCATGCTGTTCTTCTGATGTTCTCCGGAAGCAGGTAGCAAGGACCTCCTTCGTCCACTCATAATCCTCATGGGGTGCTCCGCAGCAAATCCTCTGAATGTGCTGTTTACTGTTATAATCACGCACAAAGGTCTGGTATCTCCGATACTCGTTCGCGTAATAATCCGGATTCATGTTTCCTCCGCATCCCCAGTTTTCATTTCCGATGCCAAAGAAATCAACCTTCCACGGATCGCTGTGACCGTTTTTCTTTCTAAGTTCAGACATCGGAGATACACCGTCAAATGTCATATATTCAATCCATTCAGACATTTCCCTGATTGTTCCGCTTCCCAGGTTTCCGTTAATGTATGTTTCACATCCAAGCTGACGGCAGAGTTCAAAATATTCGTGGGTTCCGAAGCTATTGTCTTCCACCACGCCTCCCCAGTTTGTGTTGATCATCTTTTTTCGTGCATCCACAGGACCTATCCCATCCATCCAGTGATACTCGTCCGCAAAACATCCGCCGGGCCACCGGAGTACAGGAACACGTATCCGTTTCAGCGCTTCGACTACATCGGATCTCATTCCGTTCACATTTTCAATAGGTGAATTTTTCCCCACATAAATTCCTTCATAAATACATCTTCCTAGATGTTCAGAAAAATGACCGTATATTTGTCTGTTAATCCTGCTCAGTTTCCTGTTCGGATTGATTACCATTTTAGTCATCCTGATTTCCTCCTTCTATCTTTTCATATTGCCGGAATACTCTTATAAAAAGCAGTGAATTTATATATGCACAGACTGAAAATCCGCCAACCATCATAAAAATCCAAATACCTTTTGTAAAAATCATAAGCACAATTACAATTACATGGATCAGAGTCAGCAAAATTGTCTCTCTCAGATTAAAAACAGCCAGAATCACTGCATTTTTCGCAGTTTTAAAAATAGTATTATCGAATCTGGCTATTAAAGCAAATACATAAAAAAGTGAAAAAATAAAAATAACTGCAAATACTCCCGTAATCACGAGAATCACCTGATTGACCGTTGAAAATTCCGGCTTTTCTATCCAAAACTTCACTCCAAAAACAAAAATTGCTCCGATTATTAAATACAAGATGGATAAGAGAAACGCCTGCTTGAAATTATTTTTAAATGCCCTAAAAAAGGGTTTAAATATATATCCGCCTTCATGTCTCGCCTCACGCATGGTAATCGTGTAAAGGGCACTGACGGCCGGGCCGATCGTAATGACCGGCGCGCAGCATATAATAAACAGAATGTTCAATATCATAAAATCAGCGACCGTAGTTAAAAAAGCAATGACAGGGCTGTCAAGATTAATCTTCATAGCTTTCTCCGTTCTTAAGTTCCGTTTACTTTCTTCTGAATTCTACCCGGACAGGACGCATACCTGTCAGTTCCTCACTTCTCAGGTCAGGCTGAGAAAAGCCGGTGTATATCGTATAGTGTTTTCCCCCTGTAATGTGATAACCTTCCTCATCTACAACAGTAAACGCTTCCTCAGGGATGCTTACCTGAAGTGTTCTGCATTCCCCCTGATGGAGCAACACTCGCTGAAACCCACACAGTTGCGGGTTGGGAACTGAATACACAGAATCTTCGCATTTGATAT
Source organism: uncultured Lachnoclostridium sp. (assembly GCA_946491795.1). Classification (GTDB taxonomy): domain Bacteria; phylum Bacillota; class Clostridia; order Lachnospirales; family Lachnospiraceae; genus Mediterraneibacter; species Mediterraneibacter gallistercoris. The sequence goes on from CAMLYF010000016.1 coordinate 35,085, forward strand.
AAATCTGCAGCACCTCACAAATGTCTCTTTCCCCTGTATTTCTTACCTGGACAGATACATCTGCTCCTGTTTCTGTCTCCGACACTGCCACTGAACCAACTTCCGCTTTTCCATAAGTCAGTCCATACCCGAAAGGATACTGGGCTTTTCCTTTCATATACCGGTAAGTCCGTCCCTCCATAGAATAATCTTCAAACGGAGGAAGCTCCTCCAGCGTTTCATAAAAGGTCACAGGAAGTTTTCCGGAAGGAGATTCTTTTCCGAACAGAATCTCCGCCACGGCATTTCCTCCGCGGGCGCCAGGATACCAGACCTGCAGGATTGCTTTAAAATGTTCATTGGCAAAGCTCATATCAATATCACTGCCGGCCAGCATACAAAGGACGACTGGTTTCCCTGTCTTTGCCACTGCTTCCATCAGCCTGCGCTGACAGAGTGGAAGCTGAAGATCCTCTTTGTCACCGGATGCATAGCTGTTCCCTGTATCCCCTTCTTCTCCTTCCAGAGTCTCATCCAGGCCAAGACAAAGGATTACTACGTCACTGTTTTCCGCTACGGTTACAGCCTCTGCTATGCGATCCATGTCACGGGCAAGAGCCTCTGTTTTATCCCGGAAAAGGTCACTTCCCTGGGAGTAAAAGATGCGTATTCCATCTCCCGCACAGTTTCTGATTCCTTCCAGGACTGTCACATATTCCGATGATGTTCCGTGATAATTCCCGATCAAAGCCGCCCTGCTGTCCGCATTTGGTCCAATCACACCAATTGTCTTTATCTCTTCTTTTTTCAATGGCAAGATCCCGTTTTCATTTTTCAGAAGGACGATGCTCTCCAAGGCCGCTCTATGTGCTATTCGGAGATGTTCCTCACATTCCACCTTTGTGTATGGTATTTTATCATATTCACTTCCGTCAAAAAGCCCCAGTAAAAATCGGGTTGTAAACAACCGTACAGCCGCCTCAGTGATGGCTTCCTCGGTTACCATGCCATGATAATACGCATTCAGGATATGAAGATATGTATTTCCACAGTTCAAATCACACCCTGCATTCAATGCCATTGCTGCAGACTGCATTGGCGTACCCGTAACCATATGATTCTCATGAAAATCCCTTATTGCCCAGCAATCAGAAACAAAATGCCCTTCAAAATTCCACTCACCCCGAAGTTTATTTTTTATAAGTGTCTTACTGCCACAACAGGGTTCACCATTGACACAATTATAGGCTCCCATAACAGCTTCCACATGCGCATCCTCTACAAGAGCTTTGAAAGCTGGAAGATATGTCTCTTCCATATCCTTTTGAGATACTTCGGCATTAAACTCATGACGTAATGCCTCTGGACCGGAATGAACTGCAAAATGTTTCGCGCAGGCAGCCGCTTTCATCGTCTCACCATTTCCCTGAAGCCCTTCCACATAGGCTTTGCCTAAAGTAGCCGTAAGGCAAGGATCCTCTCCATATGTCTCGTGCCCTCTGCCCCAGCGGGGGTCGCGAAAGATATTTACATTTGGAGCCCAGAAAGTAAGTCCTTTGTAGATATCTCTGTCATCTTGTTTAGAAGCCGCATTATATTTTGCCCTGCCTTCTTCTGCAATAATATCTCCTATTTTTCGAACCATATCTTCATCAAATGAGGCGGCCATTCCAATTGCCTGCGGAAAAACTGTTGCAATTCCCGCTCTCGCAACTCCATGTAACCCTTCATTCCACCAATTGTATTCCGGAATCCCAAGCCTGGAAATACCTGGTGAATCGTATCTGAGCTGAGAAGCCTTCTCCTCTATAGTCATTTTCATAACCAGTTCCTGTGCTTTTCTCCTGGCTTCTTTTCTGTCCATCCTTTAACCTCCGCCTATGTATTATTCTTTTACGCCACCTAAAGTAAGTCCGGTAACAAAATATCGCTGTAAGAACGGGTAAATACAAATGATTGGAAGCATGGTCAGTATTGACGCCGCTGCTCGAACTGTCTCAGGAGTAACCGAACCTGTTGCATTTTTCATTGCCTCTGCCGAAGCCCCTTGATTCGTCACAGACGACAGTAATTTCATCAGCTCATACTGCAATGTTGTTAAATTTGCATTCATTCTGTTGTACAACATTGCATCAAACCATGAATTCCACTGTCCCACTGCTACAAAAAGAGCAACTGTCGCATAAACAGGTTTGCACAGAGGAGAAATGATTTTCGTAAAAATAGTGAAGTATCCTGCTCCATCAAGCTGCGCTGACTCCTCCAGACTGTCTGGAAGTCCATTCATATATGTACGTATAACAAGCATATTAAATGCACTAATCATTCCCGGAATCACATATACCCAGAAACTGTTTGTTAACCCAAGTCCTTTGTACAGCAAAAATGTTGGAATCATACCACCATTTACATACATCGTAATAACCCAGAAAAGAGACAGCTGTTTTTTAAATAAAAATCTTTTTCTGCTTACAATAAATGCCAGTATCGCATTAGCAATAAGTGCTGTAAACGTTCCGATCAGTGTTCGTGCCACAGTAATATAGGCACCTGTGATCAGATTTTCTTTCTGTAAAACAGTAATAAAGTTTTTCAATGTCCATTTTCTCGGTATCAGATATATACCGCCTCGCAATGCATCCGTTCCGTCATTAAATGCAAGAGCAAGCGTATTCAGAATCGGATACAGTGTGATAAGAATAAACAGAATCATAAAAATTGTATTGCATACTGTAAACACTTTATCTGCGGGCGATGATTTTATTTTTTTTCTTGTTTCCATCTTGAGCCCTCCTTAGAATAATCTTTCGTCTCCATTACGTTTTGCAATCTGATTTGCAATAACAATTAGAACAATACTTACCACACTCTTAAATATACCTGCTGCTGTACCAATGGAAAAATCTCCCTGACTGATACCCCAATTCAGCACGTAAATGTCAATTGTCTGGGATACACTCTGAACAAGCCCGTTTCCTAACAGATACTGAATTTCAAACCCTGCATTCAACACATTTCCAACATTCATAAGAAGCAGAATCATAATAGTAGGTCTTATTCCCGGAAGTGTTACATGTTTAATCTTCGCCCACCTTCCTGCTCCGTCAATTGATGCCGCTTCGTAAAGTGACGGATCAATAGCTGTTATTGCCGCCAGATATATAATTGCATTCCATCCGGTTTCTTTCCATACGTTGGCAAAAGCGACAATAGGCCAGAAATACTCTTTATGAGCAAAAAAATTAATCGGCTGATCAATAACATTCAAATTAACAAGCAATTCATTAATAATGCCAGTTCCTGACAAAGCATCATGAATGATGCCGGTTACAATAATCCATGACAGGAAATGCGGCAGGTACGATATTGTCTGTACTGTTTTTTTCCCAATTGTATTTCGTACCTCATTGAGAAGGACTGCAAATGCAATTGCAGCAACGAAAGTAACCACCAAATTGATCACACCCATTGCAAGTGTATTTCGTATTACCCGTAAAAAAGTCGCATCTGAAAACAACTGCTGAAACTTTTGCAATCCGACAAACTCAGAGTGAAAAAGTCCGTCAATCGGTCTGTAGTTCTGAAAAGCCATCAGCCAGCCGCCCAATGGGAGATAGTAGAAAATGATACCATAAATTACAATAATTCCAGACCAGATTAGAAGGGATTTCTGTCGTTTTGCCTCCTTCCAACTAAAATGAATTTTGGGTTCAGCCACTGCTGTTTTTTTTCTCTTTATTCCTAAAGACATAGATTCACCTCATTTTTCAAACAGGCAGATAAGCATGACGCATATCTGCCCGTTTTGTATGTTATATCCTATTCGAATTTAGCTGCTTCTTCCATTCTACGATCCAATTCCACCTGCATCTCATCAAGGAAATCCTGTGGATTGCATCCCTCATAGGCATTCATATATGTATTCCATTCACTCTCAAAATCACCTGCCATGACAACTCTCGGAAGATATTCATGTTTTATCTCTCCCATTTTTGTCCATGCCACACCACCCGGTGTACTTGTAGTCATCGTATTGGAAAATGAATACATCGGATACCATGGACCAGGAGCCTCATTCGTTCCCAGCATATCCACATATGTCTCAACGCCATATGCCTTAAAACATTTCTGTACGGCTGAGTTCAGACTGTCATAAAATTCACCCGGTTGCTCATCAGGCCAATTTGCATTGATACCATCATCACTCGTTCCTTTATAGGATGGGAAATAAGAATATGAACAAAGGTGTGATGCTTTGTATGCCGTATCTGCTGCCTGCATTCTCTGTTCTTCTGTCCGATAAAACAATCCATCATCATCAACTTCATAATCGACACCCTCTTCTCCCCAGAATCTCAGATTATGAATATCCTGACTAAGCAAATCGTCTATAAACTGCAGTGCTCCTTCCACATCTTTGCAACTTGTTGTAATTGCAAGTCCTGATCCTACATTCAGAGCTCCTCCTGAATTGTGCCACTGATTTTTAATTCCTTCATCGATAGTGATCGGAAGCGGCACATAACTGCATCCTTTCTCATCAAGTCCCTGTTGTTTCAAGGAATCATTTACATTATATGCAAAGTTCCACCACTGATCGACCATTCCCAGCACACGTCCTGTAGAAAGTTTAGCAATATATTCATCATAAGTCTGTGTAAATGATTCAGGATCCACATAACCTTTCTGGTATTCTTCATTCAATTTCTGAAAGTACCGTTTTGCAGTATCTGTAGTATTATAATCAATAATCTTCAGTTCATCTGGATCAACAATCACAGATCCGTCATTTGGATAACCATCCAGAAACTGCGGTGGATTTTCCAGGCAATAATATCTCCAGTCTTCACATAGAATTGTGTAAGCAATATTCTCTGTTCCGTCTTCCATTGTAGGATTGGCTTCAATATAGCTTTCCAAAAGATCAAAATATTCTTCCAAAGTATTTACTTCAGGATATCCTGCCCACTCCAGTACTCTTGTCTGAATCCAAAAGGCTTCATCATTATGCGTCGTAGCCTTCTCTTCTCCCTTAATATTCTGAAACTGCTGAATCCAGTAAATATGACCATCATCCTGTCTCAGCTTATTCCACTCTTCATCCGAATAATACGCCTTGATATTCGGATAATCATCCAGATAATCATCCAAAGGAACAAGTGCTCCTGCCTCATAGAGCTGTCCCATTGCATCTCCGCCATCAATAAAATCTGGATACTCACCTCCGGCAATCAGCGTCCCTACCGCCTCAGAAGCTGTCTGACCGGTAAGCCATGTCTCGTCCACCTTTACACCGGTTTTTTCTGCGATAATCTGCTGAATCTCATTGTCGTCATTGATTTCAGCCCCTGGAACCGCATAGAAAGCTGTAAATTCTTTGACCCCGTCCTCATTCTTGCTGCTTTCACCTCCACTGCATCCGGTAAAAAGTGAAACCGCAAGTGCAGATACCAGCAGCATTCCCGTTACTCTTCTTGCTTTCATATTTTTCCTCCTTGAATTTGATAACTTAATTTTAGCGGAACGCCAACCGGAAAAAAATCGGATAAAGTATACCAAAAAACAGGATAAATTATAGAATTTCACTCTTATAGATCCCTTATTCTTTTTTCTTAGCCTAAGTCTTCGCCTGTTTTCGGAATTTAGCCGGCGTACACCCTTTTGCTGAGATAAATCGGTTCACAAAATAATCCAGATCACGGTACCCTACCATTTCGGCTATCTGATATATTTTCTTATCTGTCCGCAGAAGAAGCTGGCAGGCCTGATCAATTCGGTAATTGTTCAGATAATCCTTAAATGACTGCCCGAATTTTTTTCTGAAAAGCTGTCCCAGATATGCTCCGTTCAGGTAATATTTCTCACCAAGCTCTTTAAGCGTCAGATTCTCCGCATACCTCTCCCGGATTTCTTTCTCTATTTTCCCTAGTATTCCCCTCGAGGAATCTTTTCGCATCTGTGCCAGATAATCCCCATATTCACATGCAACCCTGCACAGATGTGCTTTACTCCCCCGTAGGATTCCCTTTTCAAAAGTGCCTTCACTTATCATCCTCAATATCTCTTCCTGGTTTACGCTGTCATCTAGTTCCGATGCCAGATGCAGGAGCTGAAAAAGGAGATAATTAATATTCAGGCGCATCACATCGCCAGCAATCCCTCTCTGCTTCATCTCCTCATAAAAGCTGTCAACCGCTTTCATAATCTCCGTATGATTGTTCTGTTCAATGGCATTCAAAAGAATATCAAGACTTTTCTTACAAAGCATAATCCCGCTTGTATGAATCTGCATTTCCTCCTCATAATAATAAATTGCCTTTTTCTCCCTGAATCCCTGGAAAGATCTTAACATTCTCGTTGTACTGTATGATTTTGCAATTTCCTCCAGATTTTTTACTTCTTTTCCCACGAGCATAATCACCGGAAGTCCTAGTATTTCTCTCAGATACTTCATAAAATCACCCAGATATTCTTTAATATCTGTAGATTCATACATATATCCGCATAAAACAAAGCCAACATCATAAACTTTTTCCTGTATGGAGACATCCATCACACAATGGGCGCTGTCATCCTGAAGATAATCCACACAGGCTTTATACAGCTGTTTCTGATTTGCCCGCTTGACAGTATCTTCACATTCGTCCTCGTAATCATCTCCATCGACCAAGATTTCAACATATCTCACCCGTTCTGACAAATACATATGCTGTCTGACATACTCAAACGTCAGCGGATCAAATCTTCCCTGGATGATAGAAATCAGTTTTCCGGCAAGATATGCGTTTTCCAGTTTTTTTGTTTCTCTGTCTTTCTCAAGCTCTATATCTTTCATTCCTCTAACTTTACGAAGAGCCTGTATCAGTTTTTCTTTTTCCACCGGCTTCAGTATATAATCCGTACACGCATACTTGATTGCCTCCTGGGCATACTGAAAATCAGCATATCCGCTCAGAATAATGAAATAAACATCCTTGAATTTTTCAGACTCGCGCAACGCGCGCAGAAGTTCCAGACCGTCCATGACCGGCATTTTGATATCTGCAAGAACAAGATCTGCGTCATGATCCTGCAGAAAGTGAAGTGCCTCTTCTCCGTCCGAAGCTGATCCCACGATCTTAAAGCCCTCCTCTTCCCAGTCTATCAGCTCTTTCATTCCTCGAAGTATAAATGGTTCATCATCTACTAACAGTACTTTCAGCATCTTATCACCTTTTCTAACTTTCTATAAACGGCAGGCGTATCAGAACTGTCACACCGGTTCCTTCTTCCCCGCTTAATTCAAAGTGCACCCTGCCATGTGACATCATTTTCAGTCTCAGGCAGGCATTAATGACTCCCACTCCTTTTTCATTCTCCAGAAGCTCTATACTTGCATTCTCCATCTTTTGCCGCATGCTGTTAATCTCATTTTCCGTCATTCCTTCCCCTGTATCTTCTACTTCAATACACATTTTCTCATTTTCTCTGTACACACGGATAAATACCCAGCCCGGTACAGTTTTTTTCTCTATTCCATGCACACATGCATTTTCAGCAAATGTCACAATCGTCAGTTTCGGAATTTTCTGATGCTGGCATTCGTCTTCCACATCCAGCTCATATGACAGCCTTGTTCCAAATCGGTACTGCTGAAGATCCATATAATTTCTGACTATATCCATCTCCTGTCCGACCTCAATGATATCTTCACCCCAGTCCACATATTGTCTTTGCATAACAGCAAGCTTTTCTACCATTTCTGCAGTAGTTTTTTCCTTTTTTATCACGCTGTGCATCCGTATACTCTCAAGTGCATTAAACAGAAAATGAGGATTAATCTGACTTCTCAGCGCAAGGAGTTCTGCCTTCTGCCTTGCTACTGTCATCTCCTGTTCATGTATCTTGTTTTTGTAAACAATCTTCACCAAAGTTTTGATACGGGAAGCCATCCGATTGTAGTTTCTCATCAGGTCACCGATTTCGTCTTTTGCAGCAACATCTTCGATCTCAATCAGATTTTCATCCTCCGTATTTCTGAAGATACTGCTCAATTTACTGATCCGGGCAGTCAGCGAACGGTTTAAAAGGAGTACCATGAGCAGTGGGAAAAGGATATTGATCAAAAAAAGAAGAACCAGTATAGGAAGTCTCTCCGCCAGTTTGCCTGTAAGATTTGTTTCCGGCCGCAATACACAGATCTCCAGCTCTGCGTCGTAAATATTACTTATCTTCAAATATTCCACGTCGCCGGAAAATGAAAAGTTCGCAAACGGATCTCCGATGTTTTCACCGCCGCGATTTGAAAATATGATTTTCCCTTCATGGCATATATATACAGGCATATCATAATTCAGATTTTGAAGGTTTCTGTTTATAGTACTATAATCCATTTCAAGCTTAAGCATCTTTTCCGATTGACCACCCCCATAATAGTTCATCTTACTCAGAAAATAGACATGCCTTTCCGGATCCATAACTGCCCCGGGTATATCCGGCTCATATGCAAAATAGAGCATCTGTTCCGTATTTTTTTCACTCAGATCCTGATACCAGTCACTTCCTTTGATCAAATCCAGACTTCTGACTGTACCGCCACTCACAATTGTTTCATTATCTGTATACAATGTTATTACTGAGCTGCCTGTCATATCCGCACTCTGGAAGAGTGTATCTTTGAAGAACTGTTGATAATGGACAACGTAATCAAATGGATCTTCATACTTTGTCTCAAGAAAATCATTGATATACTGGCTTGTATAAATGCTTTTTGCCACTTTTGAAACAGTGTCCACATTGTAAAAAATCTGATAGCTGACTGCATCCGCGATATCTTCCATCTCGGATCTGAGCAGCTGTGCTTCTGTATGCAGAACCGTATATATGATCACCCCGTCTGTCAGTGTGATTGGCAGAAGCATACAGAATATGTATATAAAGATCATCTTTTTCCGGATTGAAAAATTATCGATCTGTCTCATGAATTTTTCCAGTATCGACCGCATTTCTTCCCCGCTCCTTTATAAATGACAGGACCTGAAGTCGGTCTGTCTTTTTGTTTTTATGCGTCAATAATCCCCCAATAAGAAGGTTTGACATTGTAGTCGTCATCAAACGGAAGAGGCATCTGCGGTCTGCTTCCATCGGCTCCACCGCCCACAAAAGAAACATCCTGTAGCCACGAAGCTCCGTCATGAGTTCCCCAGAATGTAACTCCTGTGATATTAATCCCGTCTTCTTTATCAAGACCATAAATTGTTTGAAACAGTTCTCTGTACCGTTCCCCTTCTCTATTCAATTCTGACTCCCGGTCCGATCCATCGTAACCTCTGCTTGACTGCAGATCAAATTCCGTGAACTGAATTTCCTCTACGATGGATGAGTACGCACGCACAGCTTCCGCCAGCTGTTCCACAGACGGAAAGTCCATATGATAGTGAGCCTGCATTCCCATTCCATCGATCCGTGCACCTTCTGTCTCTCTGATCTGTCTGAGTAAAATACAAATTTCATCTCTTTTTACCGGATCTGCGTCATTGTAATCATTGTAAAAAAGCTTGACATCCCGCGGGGCATAGCGATTCGCAAAGACAAACGCCTGAGTAATATAGCTGATATCTCCCTGGAAAACATTATACCATCCAGTATTTTTTCCGTTGCATGTATAACGCACAGCACCCGGATTCCGATCCGGATCAAAGTCGTCTGGCTCAATCTGTTCATTTACTACATCCCATGCGTATATAATGCCCCGGTATGGACTTCCGGCTCCGTCATAATGTTCGATCACTTCCCGGATATAATTTTCAAGGCGCTTCATCATCCTATCTCTGCACACATATGGTCCCTGGATATCATATTTCTCCCGAAAAAACCAATCCGGAGTCTGAGAATGCCATACAAGTACATGACCTCTTACCCGTATCGGATCATCCGTATTTTTCTCATTATAAATTTTTATATAATCCATAATTTTATCCGCTCTGCTGAAATCAAGAATTAAAACTGGATCATCATTTTTATCTATAGATATTCTTTCTTCAGAATCAACTCTGAACGCAGGCTTATCTCCTAGGATTATTTCAGGTTTCATTTCATTTTCACATGTAATGCTGTTATAGTGCGTTGTTACAAGATTCATGATCTTCTCGTCATTCAGCATATCGGACATGATCGCAGCTCCAGCTTTTCCACTAATTGCAGATTTCTGCGCAAGACGTTCTTTTATCGGCATTATATCCTTCATATTACTCCTCCTGATTTTTATAGTTTAGTCTAAATAATATAAATTATATACTAAAATTGGAGAAAAAAAATATGGATAAATACAGGAAATTTCCCGACAAATTAAATAAATCTGCTCCTGTACATACGCTTCAAAATGTACGAGAATCTCGTCAAGGCACCTGATCGGATTTAATTTCTGCTTTCAGGTATAAAAAAGGGAACTATTAGTCCGCTATAGATTATTTCAGATAAGTAGTAAAGAAATTTTTCAGTTTATCAAAGGGGATAGCATCCTTACCGCCGCCATCGTACAGGTCTGTGTGTACTGCACCTGGGATAATCAGCAGTTTCTTATTTGCCGGACAGGGATTCCCTTTCATCATACGGGCATAAGCATCACGCCCCATGTAACATGAGTGCGCCTTTTTCCCGTGCATCACCAGTACCGCGCTGCGGATTTCATTGCTGTACTGAAGGATCGGCTGATTCATAAAGGACATACAGCCGATTACATTCCAGCCTCCGTTGGAGTTCAGTGAACGGGGATGATAGCCGCGTTTGGTCTTATAGTAGTCATAGTAATCCTTTACAAAGAAGGGAGCATCCTCCGGCAGCGGATCTACCACACCGCCGCCCAGTGCATACTCGCCATTTTTGTAGTCTGCAATCCTCTGAGCGTTCAGGACTTTTTTCTTCTCATAACGGGCAGATTCACTGTCCTCGGCATCAAAATACCCATTGGCATTGATCCGGGACATATCATACATGGTGGAGACAACTGTGGCTTTGATCCGGGTATCCAAAGCCGCCGTATTCAGAGCCAGACCACCCCATCCGCAGATGCCAATTATGCCGATCTTCTCCGGATCAACATCGTCCCGCAGAGAAAGATAATCCACCGCTGCCTGAAAGTCTTCCGTGTTGATATCCGGAGATGCCATATACCGGGGCTGGCCGCCGCTCTCGCCGGTAAAGGACGGATCAAATGCAATGGTGAGGAATCCGCGTTCCGCCATCGTCTGTGCATAGAGTCCTGCAGCCTGTTCCTTAACTGCCCCGAAAGGTCCGCATACCGCGATCGCCGCCAGTTTCCCTGTACTATTCTTCGGCTTGTACAGATCTGCCGCCAGTGTGATCCCGTAACGGTTATGGAAAACCACTTTACTGTGATCTGCTTTTTCACTTTTGGGGAATGTCTTGTCCCATTCCTGTGTCATATTTAAATTTTCTACTAATGTCATTTTGCTTACTTCCTTTCTATTAATACCAGTCATGCTTTTCATTTCGATCCAATGCTTTGATCTGCTCCATCTCATCCCTGGTCAGTTCAAAACCAAACAGATCCAGGTTTTCCCGTATATGATCCGGATTGCCTGAGCCCGGGATAACCACTATCCCCTTCTGCAGGTTCCACCGCAGGATTACCTGGGCAGATGTAACGTCATGTGCGTCTGCAATGGAGGAAATAACAGGGTCTCCAAGCAGCTCTTCCGTGTGTCCCCGTCCTCCGAATGGATACCAGCCCTGTACTACAATTCCCTTGCTCTGGATATAGGGAATCACATTATTTTCCTGATAATAGGGATGAATCTCATTCTGTACCAGGGCCGGGGTGATATTCACCTGTGGCAAAAACTCCTCGAGTTCCTCCACGTACCAGTTGGAAAGTCCGATTGATCGGATTTTCCCGTCACTTACCGCCTGCTCCATAGCATGATACGCTTCCACATCTCCGGCACCGGGATGGTGCAGCAGCATCATATCAATATAACCGATGTCCAGCTTTTCCAGCGCTTCGTCAATGGCTGCCTCCGGGTTGTCAAACTGGGTGGGATAGATCTTCGTGATGACAAAAATTTCTTCTCTTGGCACATCCGAATCTCGGACTGCCCTGCCTACGGCAGCTTCATTGTGATACATGTAGGCTGTATCGATCAGCCGTCCGCCTGCTTCCAGCAGAGTCATAACAGAATTGTAGCACTCTTCATCCGAAAGACTGTATGTCCCAAGTCCCATAACCGGCATTTCATATCCGCTGTTCAAAGTAACGGTATGCGTTTCAAAATCAAATACCGGAGCATTGCCCTCTGCCGCTGTTTCCGGCGTATCGGATGCAGCGTCACCGGAAAGCGACGCAGATCCGGTACTGCTGCTGTCCCCATCTGTACCACAGGCAGTCACCCCCGTCAGCATAACCACTGCCAGCAGGAATGTGCAAAATCTATGAATCATATGTCCTCCTCTTCTGATATTTTTACTTGTCGCAAAACTTTAGCGGGAACGCCGCCAACGATAGTGTCCGGCGGAACATCCCTCGTAACTACCGATCCGGCAGCTACGATTGCCCCGTCACCGATGGTTACTCCGGGTGTAATAGTGGCATTAGCGCCGATCCATACATTTTTTCCAATGATAATGGGTGACGGGATGGTTTCACTTCTCCTTGCCGGATCTTCGTTATGGTTCAGCGTAGCTAAGACTACATTATGTCCGATCAGAGTATCGTCTCCAATCGTAATGCCGCCCTGATCCTGAAAGTGGCAGCTTGTGTTAAGGAACACATTCTTTCCAATGGTGATATTCTGCCCGTAATCGGTATAAAAAGGAGGAAACAGGCAGAAGCCTTCCCCCACCGGCTTTCCGATCAGTTCAGAAAAAATCCGGACGACCTCCTCTGGTTCATGGTAAGTAAAATTCAGTTCTGCAGTGAGTTTCTGCGCACGCTGCGCAGCAACACGCTGGTATAGGTACACGGGCAGGTCCATCTCTTTTGCCCTCCGCTCAATTTCTTCATATCCCAAAACAATCCCCTCCCGTACAGTAAAATAAACCATCTGCGGTCCTGGCCTTTTCAATCCATTCGTTGACTATATCATCTGAAAAAATGCACTTTCCTCTGCCCGCACATTGATTGCAGGCAATGCAGTCCCGAACAGGCGTGCCTCCCAGCTGGATAATTTCCGCTTCCATGCCATCTTTTTCCAACGTTTTGGCAATCTCGCTCAGAGCTAAATAAGTGCATCCGTTTTTACGGGTGCTTCCGTTAAATAACAATACTTTCATTGATAATCCTCCTGTATTATGTCATCATCTCAGTACCACCCGAACAGGTAGCGCTGCGTGTCCAGACGGCTGATCTGTTCCATTATCTCAGCGATGTGCCAAAAGCGCGCAATTCTTCCAATTTAGCCGGAGAACCATTTTCGCTGCCATAGGCCGTGTACACTCCCATATTTTCCAGCCCCAGGTAATCCAGAAAATCTCCTTGAAAAGAGAAAAGCGCCCCTGCATACATATCCGGATCCCCGGAACTTAAAAGCATGGCCACTTTAGACAGCTTCTGAGGTTTCCGAGGATAAGCTACCGCATAAAAGCGGTCAATAACACATTTAAGCTGACCGGACATTCCATGATAGTATATGGGAGAGGCCAGCACAAGCATATCGGCCTGCTTCAACAGATTATAGACCTGCTCCATATCATCCTTCTGGATACACTGTCCATGTCCCTTTGTGTGGCAATATTCGCAGCCCCGGCAGCCACTGATCTGCTTTTGGCAGACATCGATAACCTCAACTGTATTTCCTACAGATTCGGCTCCCTCCCGAAAAGCCTCTGTCATCTGCTTTGTATTTCCCTTAGCACGTGGACTTCCATTTAGTACGAGAATATTCATCTTACACTTCTCCTTTCCATCTAATGTCACAAAACAATCACACCTGGTTGTTCTCCATCTGATAGCTCAGGTAATCCAGGCAGTTGATCTTTTCTTCTTCCGCATGGCATCGGTCCAGCAGAATCTGGCGATGTTTCTCCAAAAGGATCTGCGCTTCGCGTCGATGCCCGCTTTCCAAAAGCTGTATAAAGCGCCGGATGAAATGATCTTCACATCCCGCATCGCGTAGATTCCGGCTTACCTTTTCCCACTTTTCATCTCTCTGTCCTGCCATAAATCCTCCTCCTGATGACTTTTATTATGGAGGAGGAAAAATCAAATATCAAATATATATTTTATATCATTTCCTATACTTGTTAGGTATAGTTCCTTGTGATATGCTTAATTAGGTTAATTTGACTTTATCCGCACCTAAATTTTGTATGGGAGGAACATCATGGATATTCGGGTATTGCAATATTTTCTGATCATTGCGCGGGAAAAATCTATATCCAGAGCAGCGGAAGTGCTTCATATGACACAGCCGCCTCTTTCCCGTCAGCTCAAAGAACTGGAGAATGAATTAGGAAAACAGCTTTTTGTCCGGGGCAGCCGGAAACTTACGCTGACAAAAGACGGACTGCTCCTGCGGAAACGCGCGGAAGAGATCGTATCTCTGATGGAAAAAACAAAAGCAGAAGTAAGTACCTCCGATGAAAATATCAGCGGAGATATTTATATCGGCAATGGAGAAACAGAAAGTATGAGACTGATCTTGCAGACCATCCGGCAGATACAGCTGCAGTATCCGGATATCCGGTTCCATTTTTCAAGTGGAGACGGATATGATGTGACCGACCGTCTGGACCGCGGACTGATTGATTTTGGCACCCTGATCGAACCCATTGATATCGGGAAATATGAATATCTCCGTCTGCCCCGGCCGGATGTCTGGGGGCTGTTGTTACGGTCAGATCATCCGCTGGCAACTTTAGACTGCATCCGTCCGGAGGATCTGCGGGACATTCCGCTGATGGTTTCCAGACAGATGGAGCGTGAAGGGAAGCTGTCCGGCTGGCTGGGCTACGGCAGCGAGGAGCTGAAAGTAGTAGCCACCGGCAACCTTGCGCATACTCTGACCATGGCGGTCGAGGAAGGAATCGGATGTCTTCTGACTCTGGACCGGCTGACGGACTTATCCGTTGAGCGGAATCTATGTTTCCGTCCTTTGAATCCCAAACTGGAATCATGGATGTATCTGGCATGGAAAAAGTATCAGGTGTTTACTGCTGCCGCAGAGATTTTTATTGATTCTTTAAAACGCAGTCTGGCGGCAGATCAACATAATCCTGACCGGATCTTATAAAAAATCGAGTGTTTTTATCATACATCCAATTCCTGATTCATCGCTTCACACCGCAGCGGTTTCCCGCGTCAAAGCGTTGGATTGACAGGTTTTTCCCTGTTTTTTATACTGGTCTGCAGCCAATAATAATCAGATCAGGAGGGCACCCATGAAAATATATGCATTTGAAGTAAGAGATGATGAAAGGGAATATTTTGAGGAGTTGTCCGAAATCCCGGAAATTGAACTGGAACTGCACCCGGAAGGGCTGACGCGAACCTCGATTTCGGAACTGGAACCCGGCTGCGGAGTTACTGTCCTCGGAATGTATAATTACCGCAGGCCTGAGCTTGATATGATGAAAAATCAGGGCGTGATCGGTCTGTCCACTAGAACTATCGGGTACAACCATATTGATATCGATTACGCACGGCGGATCGGTCTGCATGTGTGCAATGCGTGTTACGATCCACATGGCGTTGCAGATTACACAATTATGATGATCCTGCTCTGCCTGCGCAATTACAAACAGGCGCTCTGGCGTACACAGGTCAATGATTTCTCCCTCACCGGACTGATGGGCAGGGAACTGAAAGACCTCACCGTAGGAATCATAGGCACCGGGCAGATCGGAAGCACGGTCATAAAAGAGCTGTCGGGTTTTGGCTGCCGCATCCTCGCCTGTAACCGGCACAAAAATCCTGCCGTATCAGGTCTTGCCGAATACGTCTCTCTTGAAACCATTTACCGGGAAGCCGACGTAATCTCCCTGCACCTTCCGCTCACCCCGGAGACATACCATATGATCAATGCCGAGGCCCTCTCCCGAATGAAGAAAGGTATCGTGCTGATCAACTGTGCAAGAGGTGCGCTCACAGACATCAAGGCGCTGATCTCCGGCATCGAATCCGAGCAGATCGGAGCGCTGGGACTCGACTGCATAGAATACGAAGAGGATATCGTCCACAGAGATCTGCGTACCGATATCCTCTCCAACCGTGATATGGCTTATTTAAGACAATTTAAAAATGTTATCCACACCCAGCACATGGCTTTCTATACAGACAGCGCTGTAAAAAGCATGGTACACTGCGGCGTGCGCGGACTAGTTGAGATGGCAGCCGGGAAAAAGTGCGCTACACAGCTGTGCTGATCCGGCACTGCCACAGACCTGCGGCACAGTCCTCAGACCAGTCTGCGCTCTTCCGGCGGAGCAATTATTTCCGGTATGCAAAGAGCGGAAGTCCGTCTTTCATCGGCACTTTTACCTCACCCTGAATCAACGGCAGCGCATAATCGATAAACTCCTGTCCGATATCCGAGCCGTTCCCCGTGATCCACTCAAGGGGAACGGTCTTTTCCCGATTGCAGATCAGGTTCACATCTTCTGCCACATAATCAATCTTGTACTCTTTACCCGGCTGGCGGGAGAATCCGATCATCTTTCCTGTCATGCCCTCTATGGCACATTTCACGCCATATGCTCCTGAGGCGACAGCCTCATTCTGATCCGTACCTGAAAGCATAGCGGAAGAACATCTCTGGCATACATTGAGTTCGATGGATCTCACCTTTACCCCTACTTTCTCTTTCACCAGATTTTCCAGATATTTGCCGGAACCGGTAAGCATCTTGTGTCCGAAATTATCTACGCCCACATCACTCGCAAGCTCACAGATAAAGGTTCCGTTTCCGTCATGGATTCCCTCTGAGAGACATACAACCAGATTCGGGACTTTTTCAAGGGCTCCTTTCACATCGGAAATAAATTTCTCTATGTCAAATGCAGTCTCCGGCAAATATATGAGTACCGGATTATCCCCCTCGAACTTTCGTGCAAGAACCCCTGCCGCCGTCAGCCATCCGGCATGGCGTCCCATGATCTCCACAATCGTGACTGACTTTTTATTATCGTATACAGACGCGTCCGCCGCGATCTCACGCACAGTGGATGCCACGTATTTGGCTGCGCTTCCAAATCCCGGCGTATGGTCCGTACAGACCAGATCATTGTCGATCGTCTTCGGAATCCCCACAAAACGGATACTGCTTCCTGCTTTTTCTGCATAGCGGGAAAGCTTGCTCACTGTATCCATAGAGTCATTTCCTCCTATATAGAAGAAATATCCGATCCCGTACTTGTCAAACTTCTCAAACAGCTTCGGATATACTGCGTCGTCAAGATCCTCCGGCAGCTTATATCTGCATGATCCCAGATAGGAACCCGGAGTTGTGCGGATCAGTTCCAGTTCGCCTGACTTCTTCAGCGGCTCCATATCCATAAACTGACCATTTAAAAATCCCTCTATCCCGTTGATCATACCGTATACGGTCCCGCATGCATCCTTCCGGTTCAGCGCCTCACTTACAACACCATACAGACTTGCGTTTATTACAGCAGTGGGGCCTCCTGACTGCCCTACGATCACGTTTTTCTTCATTTGTTTCCTCCTTATACTTCTTGTACCGATCAAAGCCGACATCTCTACTATATCCGAAAAAAATAAATTTTACAATATTACAGTTTGCAACAGTTCAGCCGCCGGAACATGAAGAGCCTGATCTGCGCCTGCGTAAGAATCTGTCTTTCACATTTTCAGAGTTGTGAAAAAAATAGATTTGCGGTAAACTATACATTGATCAACGATTATCTTACTTCAGGGAGGAAAAGTATGAAATATATATCATTTGCCATACCGTGCTATAATTCGGAGGCCTATATGGAAAAAGCCATCAATTCCATCCTAGTCGGCGGGGAAGATGTAGAGATCCTCGTAGTCAACGACGGCTCCAAAGACGGCACACAGAAAATAGCCGAGCGCTATCAGGAAAAATATCCCACGATAGTAAAAGCTATCGAAAAGGAAAACGGCGGACACGGCGACGCTGTCAACTGCGGGCTGCAGCACGCCACAGGAAAATATTTTAAAGTAGTGGACAGCGATGACTGGGTGGATGAGGATTCGCTTCTTAAGATTCTCGATGCAGTCAAAGGCTTTGTTGACGCGGACTCTGAGGTCGATATGGTCATCGCAAACTATGTATATGAAAAAGTCGGCATGGAGCATAAAAAAGTAATCCGCTATGACAACGTGCTCCCGGAAAACCAGATTTTCCGCTGGGACGATATCGGACGTTTCCGTCTGGATCAGTACATCCTGATGCACTCCGTTATCTACCGCACGGAGATGCTCAAGCTCTGTCAGCTTGAATTGCCGAAGCATACTTTCTATGTAGACAATATCTATGTATATTATCCGCTGCCGCACGTACGCACACTGTATTACCTGAATGTAGACTTCTACCGGTATTTCATCGGACGTGAAGACCAGTCCGTCAACGAGAAAGTAATGATCAGCAGGATCGACCAGCAGCTCTTTGTCACAAAGACTATGATCGCAATGTACGAACTTCGCATGATTACGAGCAAAAAGCTCCGGAAATATATGATCAATTATCTGGCGATCATGATGACAGTCTCATCGATCCTGTGCATCCGCTCTAAAAAGCAGGAAAATCTGGTCAAGAAGAAGGAACTCTGGGATTATCTGAAACGGAAAGATTATAAGACTTATATCAAGATCCGCTACGGCATCCTCGGACAGACTATGAACCTGCCGGGGCGTCCGGGCAGAAAGGTTTCTTCCCTTGCCTACAGCGTGGCAAGGCGTCTGATCGGATTCAACTAAATGTATAAAAATGACAGCCATGACATATACTTTCCTTAAAATATAAAAAGGAGTATATATCATGGCTGTTAATTTTTCTGAAAGTATAACAAAAGAAAATCTCATGAGAGCCTTCGCAGGGGAGAGTCAGGCCCGCAACCGGTATACAATTGCGGCAGAACGCGCGGAAAACGACGGAATGCTCACCATTGCTGAAATCTTCCGCTATACCGCCGATCAGGAACGGGCCCATGCGGAACGCTTTTACGAACTGCTCAAAGAGCTCTCCGGACAGACGATCTATATAGACGGAAGTTACCCTGTCGACCAGCAGGAGACCCTGCCTGAACTTCTGCGCGCCGCAGAGCACAATGAACACGAAGAATTTGCCGATGTCTATCAGGCATTCGGAAATATCGCCCGGGAAGAGGGCTTCCCCGAAGCAGCATCCGCTTTCCATCAGATTGCCCAGATCGAGCATATCCACGAACAGCGGTTTGCAAAGCTGGCAAAAATGCTGGAAACCGACGCATGGTATCATCCAAAGAGCCCTTCCAGATGGATGTGCACCAACTGCGGTTATATCCACGAGGGAAATCAGGCGCCGCCGGTATGTCCTGTATGCCGCCACGAGCAGGGATATTTCATTCCTTACGAAATGTCATGCTACCGGATCGACTGATCTGTTATCTATTCGCAGAGGATCAGTTTTTCTCCCGCCTGATATCCTTCCACGATCTTCTCGGTAAGGATAATTCCTGCGTCAAAAGATGCAAATGTGACAGCACTGATGTTTCCGAACTTAGTGCTGTCTGCAAGTACATAACTGATCCGGCACTGGCGCATGGCAGTCCTTTTCACCTGTGCTTCGCCGGCATCCGGCGTGGTAAAGCCCTCATTTCTGCTGATACCGTTTGTCCCGAAAAATCCTTTCGTAAAATGATATCTTTCCAGCGTCTCCATGGCCTGGGCACCGATCACCGCCTCGGTGGAACTCTTTAATTCTCCCCCGACAAGAAATACGCGATTGCCCTGCGCGGCCAGTTTCTGTGCATGAGCCACCGCATTTGTCACAAACGCGGCTTTCGTCCGGGCAAGGAACTCGATCATATATCCGGTAGTCGTCCCTGCATCCAGATAGACAAAATCCCTGTCTTCGATCATAGCCGCGGCGCAGCGTGCAATCTGTATTTTTTCTGCCTTCTGCACTTCCACCTTCTGGGCGACCGTAGGCTCCTGGGTGACAAAGGAGCCGTCACTTGTTACGGCTCCTCCGAATACTTTCGTCAGTCTTCCGGCTCTGTCAAGAGCCGTAATATCACGGCGTGCGGTAGATTCGGAAATACCGAGGAGCTCTGTGATCTCCGCCACAGTGACACTCTTCTTTTCTTCCAGAAGAGCCAGTATCTTTTCATATCTCTGTTCTGATAACATAACAACCTCTTTATATTTGTATTTCCTTTATTGTACGCCAATTTTCAGTATTAATCCACCTTCTTCTTCAGCAGTCCCAGCAGCAGCGCAGATATTACAGTACCGACTACCAGAGCTACAAGATACATGAGGGCGTTCCCCACTACCGGGAATACGAAGATTCCGCCGTGAGGAGCCATAAGCGTACAGTTAAACACCATTGACAGAGCTCCCGCTACAGCTGACCCGGCGATACATGCCGGAAGCACGTGAAGCGGATCGGAAGCTGCGAACGGAATAGCTCCTTCAGTGATAAACGCCAGTCCCATGATAAAGTTTGTAGGCCCTGTCTCCCTCTGTTCTTTTGTAAATTTATGTTTAAAAAGAAGGGTCGCAAGTGCGATCGCACACGGAGGTGTCATTCCGCCGATCATAACTGCTGCCATAATGTCATAGTTTCCTGCCGCGATGGATGCCGTACCGAATACATAAGCCGCTTTATTGAACGGACCTCCCATATCAATCGCCATCATGCCGCCAAGAATAAGGCCCACGAGCACTTTACTTGTCTCTCCCATGTTCGAGAGTCCCGTATTCAACGCGGTGTTGATGCCGCCCATAATCGGTTCCACAATAAAATTCATTAAAAGTCCCATGATCAGAATACCGAATACAGGATAAAGCAGAACCGGCGCGATCTTCTCGATTGCCTGAGGCAGTTTTTCACAGATCTTGCGCAGCCCCAGGATAATATATCCTGCCGCGAATCCGGCTACGAGCGCGCCTAAAAATCCTGACTTTCCGCCGGATGCGATCATACCGCCCACAAAACCTACTGCCAGAGCCGGCCGGTCGCCGATCGCCATCGCGATAAATCCCGCCAGCACAGGAAGCATGAAGCCAAACGCCGTATCTCCGATTCCTTTAAACAGCGCTGCCAGAGGTGTGATCGTTCCGAAATCTGCTCTCTGATCAGCGGGCAGGGCATTCAGGTCAACCGAAAGTCCGTCGATCAGGAATGCAATGGCAATAAGGATGCCGCCGCCTACTACGAACGGAAGCATATGGGACACACCGTTCATAAGCTGTGTATAAATCTTGTGACCGACGCCTCCTGATTTTGTGCTTCCGGAAGATGATGACGCCTCTTCTCCTGTCCCGTGATAGACCGGAACATTTCCTGACATCGCCTGTTCCACCAGTTTATCTGCCTTGCTGATTCCGTCAGAAACCTGACACTCGATCACTTTCTTTCCGTCAAAACGTTCCATGGGCACCTGTGCGTCTGCCGCCACGATAATACAGTCCGCCTCACGGATTTCTTCATCTGTCAGCACATTCTTGGCGCCGCCGGATCCCCTTGTCTCTACTTTTATGAAACAGTTCTTCGCTTTGGCCGCTTTCTCGATTCCCTCCGCAGCCATATAGGTATGCGCTATTCCGGTGGGACATGATGTGACGGCAAGAATCTTAAAGCCGCCCGCTGCATCCACATTTGTATCAGCAAGCCGTTCATCAATATCACTCTGTTCCTCATCTGCCTGATCGACAATCTCCAGGAACTCATCCACACTATTTGCGTTTCTGAGATTGTCCGCAAAGTTCTCATCCATCAGCAGTACCGACAGCTTACTAAGGACGTCCAGATGTACATTGTCCTTTGTATTCGGCGCCGCGATCAGGAACATCAGCGTGACCGGCTGACCATCCAGGGAATTAAACTCCACGCCGTCCTTTATGACCATGGCTGCCAGTCCCGGCTTTGACACTGCGTCGCATTTCCCGTGTGGAATTGCAATGCCTTCCCCGATTCCGGTAGTACTTTCTTCTTCACGCTCATATACCTGAGCCCTGTACGCCTCTCTGTCATTGATTTTGCCGCTTTTGACCATCAGGTCGATGATCTGGTCAAGCGCCTCGCTCTTAGTCTTCGGAGTTCCCGTAAGAGATATACTCCGCCTGTCAAGCAAATCTGTGATTCTCATCCTTGTAACCTTCCTTTCGCTAATTCCTTATATGATCCTTTTATACAGTTCCATGATCTCATCCTTTGTTGCAAGATACTCCGAGAACGCACTGGCGCTTCCCGACGCGACCCCCATATAGAACGCATGTCTGTAATCTTTTTTTTCCATCCATCCGGCAGTAAATCCTGCCACCATGGAATCCCCTGAGCCCACTGCGTTTACGAGAACTCCTTTCGGCGCCGGAGTTTCATATACACTGCCGTCTTCCGCCACGAGTACCGCGCCCTCGCCCGCCATGGAAATCAGTACATTTTTCGCCCCCATTTCCTGGAGTTTCCTGCCGTACGGAACGACCTCTTCTCTCGTCTTTAATTTCACACCGAATATATCGCCCAGTTCATGGTTGTTCGGCTTAATGAGAAACGGATGATATTTTAATACATTCAGCAGAAGTTCTCCCGTCGCGTCCACGACAAATGTAACGCCCTTCCCTTCAAGCCGCTCCAGTATCCGGCTGTATATATCATCAGGCATCGAGACCGGGATACTTCCCGCAAGGACAAGCACGTCTCCCGGAACCAGAACATCCAGCTTCTTCATCAGCTCCTCCGTCTTTTCCGGGCTGATATCCGGTCCCATCCCGTTGATCTCAGTGCCGTCAATGCTTTTCAGTTTCACATTGATCCGCGAGATTCCGTCTTCGATCCGTATAAAGTCCGACCGCACTCCGATTTCCTCCACCTTACGGATAATTTCATCTCCCGTAAAACCGGCGACAAACCCGAGGGCCGTGCTCTCGATTCCGAGATTGGTAAGGATCGTCGAAACATTAATTCCTTTTCCTCCCGGAAGGAGCAGTTCCGAACTTGTGCGGTTCGTAAGTCCCAGCTTAAAATCATCAACAGAGACGATATAATCCAGTGACGGGTTAAATGTAACTGTATAGATCATTTTGTTCCCTCCATTTCCTTTTTGTAATTCCATTATACATTCACATTCAGTCAATTTCAATCAAAATAATTCACATATTTCGTGATTTATTTTGGTTTATTTTGCACAATTTTGATTCAAATAAAAGTACAAAAAAAGACGCTGTTTATATAAAACAGTGTCCTCTTTTCTGTCTGTTTATTCATTCAGACCGTCATTACGGGAATTTCATCCGTTTACCTTTCTCCATTCCGTATGGGCCGGACCCGGTCCGAAATTCTTATCAATCAGGCGGCAGTACTCTTCATACGCCTCCACACCTTTAAAGTTTTCCTCCAGCGCGTCGCGGATTCCCTTATAATACCATGCCAGCGCAGATTTACTCTG
Source organism: uncultured Lachnoclostridium sp. (assembly GCA_946491795.1). Lineage (GTDB taxonomy): Bacteria > Bacillota > Clostridia > Lachnospirales > Lachnospiraceae > Mediterraneibacter > Mediterraneibacter gallistercoris. The sequence continues at coordinate 58,635 of CAMLYF010000016.1, forward strand.
CATACGGAACCTGCTCCAGAGAGCGTCTCCAACCACCGGATAATCCCGGTCTATGTCCCGCATATTGGAAAGCTTATCCGCCAGACCGATCATCTGCACCTCGATGGGCGCATCCTTCAGGCGCCTGATAGTCGCGCCTTTTCGTTCCTCCCAGCTCAATGACTTGTCCTCGCTTTCCTGCGCGACCATATCTGCAACCCTTCCGCCAAATCGGAGCTTCAGTACATCCCAGGTAATCCCGCTGCAGTCCTCGATCGTATCATGCAGCACCGCCGCACAGATTACCTCCTCGTCCTTTGTCATCGTCGACACGATATCCGCCACCTCGATAGGATGGACGATATAAGGGCGCCTTGTCCCCTTTCGAAACTGTCCTTCGTGTGCCTTCGTCGCAAACTCCATCGCGTCATCTATCATGTCTTCCCCTCCGCATAGACTTGCTCATCCCGCAGACCAGACCGCCGCGGAGATGATTTTATTCCAGTATGTCAGTTGTCAAATAAATTTTAACACAAGGAGTCAGCAAGTACAATGAAAAGTCTCGGACTTATTTCACTGGTGAAATGAAATTTTAAATTCTAGTTCACTGACATGAGATAGACTTTACTCTTT